>JAHCMI010000002.1 GCA_019192545.1 Rivularia sp. MS3
CACCGAAATCAACACAAAATGGTGCGTTGCACTTGGTGACAACACACCCTACGAATAATAATTCTGTATATATCAACTAATAACTAACCACTATCAACTAATAACTAACTACTAATATGAATAAACCAATCATCCGTACAGAATCGTTGTGTAAATCATTTGGAAGTCTGGAGGTACTTAAAAATATTTCTACAGAGATTTCTCAAGGTGAAGTGGTTGCTATTTTAGGTCCTTCTGGTTCGGGAAAATCTACTTTTTTACGATGCATTAATTTATTAGAAATGCCGACTTTAGGAAAGGTTTATTTTCATGACGAAGAAATAACTCATCCTAAAACTAACATTGCTAAAATTCGACAGCGTTTGGTAATGGTATTTCAGCATTTTAATTTGTTTCCCCATATGACGGTGCTACAAAATATTACTTATGCACCTATTAAGGTAAAAAGCTTGGAGAAGAAACAAGCCGGAATCAAAGCGATTGAATTACTGGAAAAAGTCGGTTTAGCACAAAAAGCTGATGCCTACCCAGCAAGACTTTCAGGAGGGCAAAAGCAGCGCGTAGCTATAGCCCGTGCTTTAGCTATGGAACCGGAAATGATTTTGTTTGATGAACCTACCTCTGCTTTAGATCCAGAAATGGTTAAAGATGTATTAGAGGTAATGAAAAATTTGGCAAATACCGGAATCACGATGGCTATAGTGACTCATGAAATGGGCTTCGCAAGAGAAGTTGCGAGTCGAATCATGTTTCTCGACACCGGATATCTAGCTGAAGACGCTGCACCAAAAGATTTTTTCAATAATCCAAAGTGCGATCGCGCTAAACAATTTTTAGAAAAAATGCTTTAAATTTGTTTTTCTCTGGTGAGAGTTAATCAATATACAATTTTCATATTTTGGTAATATATACTTCACACTTGATAAGTATAATTGGTTATAGACAGCATAAAACAACATTCCTCACACCACATTTGAAGCTCTCTTCCCTTAAATGGGTTGAGAGCTTTTATTTTTGCTGGCAATAAATTTTACTTATTCTTTTCGTATTTATTGCGTATTTACAGGATTTGTAACAAACACTCAAGTCAGCAGCTAAAACCTATAAAAATTAAGGATTGCAGTATATACATTGGGCAGGCTCTGCAAACTGTTTACCTTGGGGAAAAGATTTTTCTTTCCTGAAACCACATTTTTGGCACTTATAAATTACAGACTTTGTTAAAGTCGTGGGAGCGCTACACCATTCACAAGGCAATCCCGGAATTTGTTGAACAATATCAAAACCAGGTGCCGAACAATTTGGACAAAGGCTATTAATTTTTTCAATCAGGTTTAAGGTAGCTTTTTCTATATTCTTCATTCTCGTGGGATTGTACATTGCTCGCATATCAGTTTCGAGATGTAATACACCATTCGATGATTTATTCAACCCACTATTTATTGCTTCAGTTAACGCTGCTTCTGTATTAATGCCTTTAATTATCTCTTCGCTATTTTTAGGATACTCGTTCAACATGACAACCAAACCATGTTGGGGAAAGCCAACTTTTTCGGCAAAATCAAAAGCTTGTTGGATATTCTTAACTTGTAAATGATTGTGATTTGTATCTGTAGATAATTCTTCGCCAATGATTTCCAAATCATTTTTTCTATCTATCAAAATTACAACTTCTCGATTGCATGGAATTAATGGAAAAGAAGGGTGAGGAGCAAAACTTCCTTCACTGGCGATCGCCAAACTTTCATTAGTTAGTAAAATTGCTTGTTGCGCTTTCAATCTTGCAGCTTCTATTTGACTTCCCGAACGCTCTATTTCTCTTGTAAATGAGCCAAATTTATCGGTATTAAAATTTTGCGGTACTGTTACCTTTACACCTAATTCTTTATCTAAGAGCGGAGCAATCACTCTCTCTTTTTTATGCATGGTAGCGAGTACGGCAACTCGATTTTTAAAGATTGTCTGACTATCCGTAAACATAGTTTCTTAAGTTAGTAGCAAATCAAAATGGTGCGTTTATAAATGACGACGCACCTTAGTTTAATTATGCATTTGCTGAGAGAAAGGGAATGCTTTTGGCTAAAAAATCACTTACCGCAATATTTTGTTTATTTGCCCAATATTCGCTCAAAAAATGAATTTGTCTTAAACCAACAATTAAATTCAACCCCGGAATAAATATCCACCAAACTATCAAAGGTTCTTTCATACCTGCATCACGATAAAGTTGGTTTACAGTTTTATACAAACGATACTGAGAAATATAAATCCAGATAATACCTAAAAGTGAGAACCAACCGAACCATCCCGGAACATCAGGATCGAAAATCCGTAAAATTTGAGAAACAGCTACACCTAATAAAAAAGGAGCTAAACATTTAATTCCAGACCACCCATAACCATTGTAGCGTTTTAATTCTTCATGAATAATATACTTGTACCAACCGTAATACAGCATTCCCGTAGCTACAGATAAAACAATTACTCTCCACAAAGGACGGGGTTTTCCTAAATTTTCCTTAGACATATTGATAAATTGGATATCAAATTTAGCTTGTTAACATTACTTAATGTCTCATAATTTGCGAATATTTGAGCTAAAGATTTTGATATTTCAATGATTTTATTGAGTAATTCTATCCCTTAGCTTACTAAAGGCATTCATAAAATCTATACAGTAAATATTTAGGTTTATTCAGTAAAATCCCTTAATCATTTTCACAGAAGACAAAAATGACCTTGTGAAATTAGACTCAGATTAGATAAAAAACTTTTGCAAAAGAATAATGTCAGAGAAAGTAAAAACTGACGATTTAAACTATAGGAATTTAAATTTATGGGATTTTTTATTTTCGTAGGTGCTGTTATTGCCACTGTTCTTTTAATTATCATTAATAGCTATAACGATTTAGTTAAGTATCGCAACCGCTACAAAAATGCTTATGCTCAAATTGATGTGCAACTACAGCGACGTTATGATTTGATTCCTAATTTGGTAGAAACTGCTAAAGGGTATATGAAGCACGAAAAAGAAACTTTAGAAGCAGTAATTGCGGCAAGAAATTCTGCGATTGCTGCTAGCAGTCGTGCCGCAAAAAATCCTGGCGACTCTCAAGCAATGGGACAATTAGGCAATGCAGAAGCAGTTTTAAATAGTGCATTGAGTAAATTGATGCTAATTTCCGAATCATACCCTGATTTGAAAGCAGACCAATCCATGAGTAAACTAATGGAAGAATTATCTTCAACAGAAAATCGGATTGCTTTTGCACGTCAAGCTTTCAATGATGCAGTAACGCTTTACAACACTAAAGGCGAAGTTTTTCCTAGCAATTTAGTTGCTGATAGCTTTAACTTTACTTCTGCCGATTTGTTAGAAGAAGTTGCGCCGGAAGTCAGAAACACCCCTCGCGTTTCTTTTTAAAAATGAATTAATTTGCTTACACAATTTAACCTCATGCCGCCTTCGCCATCACTAGCTTTATTTAAGAGAGAAGAAGGGGTTGAGGTTAGTCTGTGTTGCATTAATAAGAAAACAATTATATTTATTTTTCTACAGATAAAGTTTTTAAAATCATTTATAAAAAATATTTAATAAAAAGTGTGTTTATGAATTTTTTTGAACATCAGGATAAAGCACGCCAAAAAACGCAACAATTGCTTGGGTTGTTTGCAATAGCTATATCCATAATGATTGTGGCAATTTATATTGTTGTGTTGCTGTTACTTTATATATTAACGTTCTCAATTGAGACAATAATAATTTGGTGGCAACCTACTTTATTCTTTTGGGTATCAGCTACGACAATATCCCTCATAGCCTTAGCAAGCTTGTACAAAATCCTTAGTTTACGTCAAGGTGGTTGTGTAATTGCCCAAGAATTAGGTGGAAGATTATTACTTACAGAAACTGCCAGCGAACAAGAACAGCAGTTGTTAAATATTGTTGAGGAAATGGCGATCGCCTCTGGTATTCCCATCCCCAAAGTTTACTTACTCGATCGCGAACCTAGTTTAAATGCCTTTGCAGCAGGGTTTTCACTTAACGATGCTGTAATTGGTGTGACTCGTGGTTGCATAGAAAAACTTAACCGCGATCAATTACAGGGCGTTGTTGCACACGAATTCAGTCATATTCTGAATGGTGATATGGTACTGAATTTACGATTAATGGGCTTGCTCTACGGAATTTTGTTCATTTATCTTCTCGGAAGAGAAATGTTGTTAGGCATTCCTGATGAAGATGATATTGGTTTTCGTTTGTGGCCATTAGCTTTGGCTTTGATGGCAATTGGCGGTATCGGATTACTCTGCGGGCGTTTAATCAAAGCTGCCGTTTCTCGCCAACGAGAATTCCTTGCCGATGCTTCTGCGGTGCAATTCACTCGCAACCCTGACAGCATTTCTGGGGCATTACAAAAACTGCAAGAAATGGATTCGCGCTTGCTCACACCCAAAGCCGAAGCCGCCAGCCATATGTTCTTCGGTAACGCTGTCAAAATCCATTTTTGGGAAGAAAGATTTGCGACTCATCCACCGCTTGCAGTTCGTATTCGTCGCGTTAATGGAGTCAAAGTCAAAAATATTTCAAATTCATCTCGTAACATAGTAAATTCTTCATCAAATAACTCCTTAGTAATGGGCTTTGCTGGCGGTAATTCCCAAGCTGTAACTCCAGAAAAAGTAGTTGCTCGAATTGGTACCGTTACACCCAAACATTTTGACTTTACTCAAGAATTATTAGCCGAATTACCCGAATCTTTACGTTTAGGAGTTAAAGAAACACAAACAGCACCAGCAATTTTATTTGCTTTAACCTTAGAAAATCAAAATTCCTCAATACAAGAAAAACAGCTTACCTGGCTGCGTCAAGTTCAAACAGAAGAAATAATAAATTTATCTGTAAAATTCAACCAAGAAATTGCTCAGCTAAATTCTAATATTCGCTTACCGCTTTTAGATTTAACAATACCCGCATTACGCCAACTGCCACTCAAAGAATGCCAAAGAGTTTGTAAATGTACTCAAGGTTTAATCGCAGCCAAAAAACAAGCATCAGTACAAGACTTCGTGGTGCGTTTAATTTTGTGGCATCGCTTGCAAAGCGTATTTAAACCAGATTGCGACATTACAGTAAAATTCAACTCTATCGCAGAAATTTGGTCGGATTGTTTACTAGTATTATCAGCAATAGCGCAAGTCGGCGAAAACAATCCAGATTCAGCAGCTTATGCATTTAGCAGTGGTATTTTTCGACTTCGGGGTGCGACACAGCAAGAGAAGCCGAAAGTACCACTCAAATGTAATTTTTCAGACGTACAAAAAAGTATTGCAAATCTTCGTCAAGCCACACCAAAACTCAAACAAGCAGTTGTTGATGCTTGTGCCCATACAGTACTAGTAGATAATAAAGTTAGTGTCCAAGAAAGAGATTTACTCAGAGCGATCGCCATGACATTGGATTGCCCAATACCGCCATTTTTGAATTCAAAGCGAAGTAATTAATGTTGTCTTCAAATACACCATGACCTATAAAATGAAAAACGTTGTAGGGCTTTTTATCTAGCTTTTGGTTAATATTGCCAATGGTGGCTTCTTTTAAGACATCTAACTCTATATTTAAAGGCTTTTCGGAGAAGGATTCAAGTAAAAAAGCGCAGCGATTGTTTGCCTTGGAATGGTGCTTTACGCTGCGCTAAAAGTACCCTACTTTTGTTTTTGATTTAATCCACGTTCCTTAGCTTCAACATATTAGTTCTATAGCCGAGGCTTTAGCTATTAGACGAAGGTATAAACTATCGTCCGTATTTGAGTGTAAGCGTTAGTGGATGCCTTAGAATTACCACCCAGAGCATGGTAAGGAGGAAAACTCTTAACTCTTCACTCTTCACTCCTAACTCCTAACTCCTAACTCCTTTAACCTTGAGAAACCTGCGCTTCCAACTTCTCTTTATCCTGCCGACGCTTTTTAGCGTAAAGCTGAATAGTAGCAGCCATCGCAATAATTAACCCGAAAATTCCCCAAGCTGTAATATCGGTAGGAAGATTATTCTTGAACACTGCTAGCAACACAATTACAACCAGCATTACAGTAGGTGCTTCATTCAGAGCGCGCAACTGCTGACTACCCCATTTGCATTCACCAGCTGCTAACTGCTTCATTAAGCGCTTGCAGTAATGATGATAACCAATCAATAACACCACGAAAGCCAATTTGACGTGTAACCAAGGCTGTTTTAAAACTTCCGGCTCAGTCGATAGCAAACCAATTGCCATCAAGACCGTTACAATCATTCCTGGCGTGGTAATAATGCTGTAGAGACGTTTCTCCATGATTTGATATTGATTTTTCAATATCGTGCGTGCCGGTTCCGTTTCTTGCTCGGCTTCTACGTGGTAGATAAACAAACGTACCAAGTAGAACAAACCAGCAAACCAAACTACAATACCAACGATGTGAAATGCTTTAAACCAGGAATAAGCCATAAATCGTAACCTTTATAAACTTCATTTTAAAGGGGCGATATAAATATTAGGTTACGATAAAAAGCTCGTGAACAACTGCTAATAGATGCTCGCTAGGTGAAGAAATACTAACTTTAACGTTGCCCCGATTCAATTTGGGATAATGTGTTTTTTTGTGTAGATATCTGATTTTTCCGTTTTTACTTGTTGGCTTTTTTTAAATGCAACCCGAATTCAACTTTTTTGGGCATTGGTATCCAGTTTCTCCTGTAGAAGATATCGACCCCCAAAAACCAACCGCAGTAACAGTTTTAGGACTTCGTTTAGTTATCTGGAAACCGAAATTATCCGATTACCGGGTATTTTTAGATAAATGTCCCCATCGTCTCGCACCTTTAAGCGAGGGAAGGGTTGACGAAAAAACGGGTAATTTAATGTGTAGCTATCATGGTTGGGAATTCGATGCCCAAGGAATTTGTACCCGCATTCCCCAGGCAGAGAATCCACAACTAGTTACGAAAAATCAAAAGCATCTTTGCGCTGTTAGTTTACCTGTAAGGGAAGAAAATGATTTATTATGGGTTTGGCTCGATGCAAATTCACCCCAACTAGCGAAAGATACGCCTCTGCCTCTTTCACCTCAAGTTGATGCGAGCAAAGGTTTTGTTTGGTCTTCTTACGTCCGCGATTTAGAATATGATTGGCAAACTTTGGTAGAAAATGTTGCAGATCCAAGCCATGTTCCTTTTACACATCATGGAGTACAGGGGAATAGAGAACAAGCTTCAGCCTTATCATTAGAAATTATTAAATCAGCAGTTAATTTAATTGAAGCAAATTATTCAGGAACATTTAACACTACTATTACTTTTGAACCACCTTGCCGCTTAGAATATACAATCCGCGTAGGTAAAGAAGGAAAGCAACTCGGACTTGTCACCTACTGCATACCAACTTACCCAGGTAAATCAAGAATTATTGCTCAATTTACCCGTAACTTCGCTACCAATCTCAATCGCATAATACCGCGTTGGTGGAGTCATATAAAAATTAGAAATCAAGTCCTTGATGGTGATATGATTTTGCTGCATCAGCAAGAGCGTTTTCTCCAAGAAAGACAATTACAGGAAAGTTGGAAAACTGCTTATCAACTACCTACAAGTGCAGATCGCTTAATAATTGAATTTCGTAACTGGTTCGATAAATATTCTCAAGGCAAGGTTCCTTGGGATAAAGTTGGAATCCAAGTTCCACAGAATTCTACATTGACAATAAATGAAAATCGCCAAGAATTACTCGACCGTTACAAACAACACACTCAAAATTGTAGTAGCTGTAGAAAAGCACTGAAGAATTCTCAGCGCTTACAAGTATTTTTGGTTGCATATTTTGCCATCGTAATTTCCATAATTGCCACTCTCTCCGATACATTCAGAATTAAGTTTGGCTTACCTTTAATGTTGAGTGGATTATTGAGTCTAACAGTTTTTGCTTGGCTTAAATTTTGGCTAATTCCTCAATTTATTTTTCAGGATTATCTGCATCCCGAGAAAGATTAAACCCCAAGGATTTATTCTAATCAAAATTTATTAATATTGAGCAATCAAGCTCATTTAAGTAGTAGAAACTAATGCCGAAAACAATCATTAATCTAAATATGCTCGACTGTATAATCTTATATAAAAGACGAAATTATATGAAACGCTTGATTATTTTTTAGATATTAATTGAGATTTATAATGATTATGTGCGATATATAACTGAGCATAAATACTCACAGAAATAAAATTATCGTAAGCATAAATTTAAAAATTTTTATTCCCAGAGTAATTATGGTTAAATCAGTAATGTGAAAGGCTAATATGTTAAATCCCTGACAAATTCAACTTATTGCTGTAGTAGAGACCTATGTTAAAGAAATTGAATATAATCCCCGCTATATTTATTTTTTAGAGTAGATAAATTCAGCTATGCGATATGATAGTTAATATTTATTAATATAAATTTCATACTGATGATTTAATATTTTTTTTATAAACTCAGTCTTGAGGAAGTGATTCCGAGGTAATGCTGTCATAGTATGAAACATAGGAATACTGTACTGGAGGTAATTTATATCGATAGTACTCATCTAAGTCAAGAACTGAAGTTAAAAAGTTTTAGGGGTGTAAGGTCTATGCCCTTCAAAATCCTTGTAGTGGATGATGATTTAGGTACTCGTCTATCTATTAGCGACTATCTAGAACTATCTGGCTACAAAGTAATTACAGCTAACGATGGTCAAGAAGGTTTGATTCTGGTGAATAAACACCATCCAGACTTGATTGTGACCGATATCATTATGCCGCAAATGAATGGGTACGAACTTGTGCGTCAGGTGCGTCAACAAGCTCATTTTCGTTTGCTGCCCGTTATTTTGTTAACAGCGAGAACCCAAACACAAGAAAGAATTTTGGGTTATCAATCCGGATGCGATTTATATTTACCTAAACCTTTTGAACTTGAAGAGTTAGCAGCGGCTATTAATAATCTTTTAGAGCGAAGTCAAATTATTCAATCTGAATATAAATTATCACTACAAGAAAATCTTGAAAAAGATGATTATATTAATGGGACCGAACTTTCTGACGACCAAAAAACTCAATTGCATGAATCTCTTACTAATAGAGAACGAGAAGTTTTAGAGATTTTAACTCATGGATTTTCCAATGCTGAAATCGGCGATCGCCTTCATTTAAGCCCTCGAACTGTAGAAAAATATGTAAGTAGCTTGTTGAGAAAAACAGATACTAGTAATCGAGCCGAATTAGTACGTTTTGCGATGGAACATAATTTAGTCGAGTAAACCATTTGTTAGCCATGAAAAATGATGTAGAGGCGTATAAGTTCGTTCCTTTTAACGTCTCTACATCATTTTGTGTTATTAGAACTTTCCTTGTTAATGTGCAGTTGGTTGAGGAGACGGGGAATTGATTTGATTTAGTTGAGCTTTAGATAAAGGTTTCCAGTAACTGGCAACCAAGCCAACCATTAACCACCATATTGTATTTACTTGGGGACGGTACCATACAGTGTCAACCAAACCGTGACCGAGCATTCCCGCCAAAACGGCAATTCCTGCAATTAACCATAGCCCTTCCAGATTACGTTGTACTCTTAAACGTCGTAACTGTACTAAACCAGAATTGAAAGTGACAACTAGCAGCCAAATGAAACAGAAAAAGCCAATTAAACCAGTTTCCACAGCTACTTCCAGAAAAAGGGAATAAGCGCTCAAAGCAGTGAAATTTGGACGTTGATAAAGAGGGTAAATTTTATTAAATGCACTATTACCCGGTCCAATGCCAATTACGGGACGGTCTTTAATCATTTCTATAGCAGCCATCCAAACGTTGATTCGGAAGTTATTACTGCTATCGCCTCTACCAGCAAAAATACTTAAAACCCTGTCTCGAACGGGCGGGACAAATAATATTGCTAAAGCTGATACTATTCCCAAACTTCCTAACAAAATTGGCAGCGACCAAGTACGCCAGAAAGGAGGCATATCAATGCTCCACCAATATACTAATAATACTAAAAGTACTAAAAACGACACTACTAAACCAATCCAACCACCACGGCTAAAAGTAAGCACTAAACAAGCACTATTAACAATAAACATTGTCAGTGCAAGAGCTTTAGTTAACTTGCTGCGCCATGCGAAAATAGCAATAAAACTAAGAATGACAGCAGGAAGAATATAGCCAGCAAGTAAGTTAGGATTGCCTAGATAACTATATATTCTTGTAGTTTTTGATAAAGATGATTCTGGATCTACCCAAGTAGCTAATGCTTTTGCGCCGAAAAACCATTGCCGCAATCCGTTAACGCTAACAATTAAAGATACATGTAGGAATACGGTAATAAGCCAAGAACGAACGCGAGAAGATTTTAGTAACCTGGCACAAAGGGCAAACAGCAGCAAATATAAAGTTAGTTTTGTCCAACCTGCAAATGCTGCTTTCTTTACTGGTGATAGTGATGTTGCTACAGTAGCAATTCCCCAATAGAAAAAGACAAGTATATGTATTGGTGTAATTCCCGTAGCATTAGTATTAGCCGGTTCATCTGAAGCTGTCAGCAACAGCCAAAATCCGACGCAGGCTATAAGTAGTAAGCCTATTAAGCCATTAGAAACGAAAGGAGCGAGAATAAATACGATACTTAATAGTGCAACTGCGATCGCGTCGCCCCAGCGAAGTAAAATACTAGTCTGCCGCCAGGAGCTTACAAACCCGACTAAAACACGGTGTATATAGCTTGAAGTAATATACTGCTTCAAAGGAAGGGAAGATAAAGTTAACTGCTGCCAAAAGAAATCCATACAAGTCCAGCCTTAGTCAATTAGCATCGAGCGAAAATCTTGGACTAATAATAATCTGCTTAGCCCAAAAAAAGTAATAATGTAGACTGCATTTCGGAAATTATTAATTTAATTATTAATTAAACATAAATTTAATTTCCGGTTTTGGTGTGGTGGTAATAGTTTTGTCTTTAACTATTACCACTTACCTATGAATCATTACAAATTACCTATAATCCGAAAATTTTCCTTCGATGCTAATCTGCATATTGTTGGGAAAGCGATGAATAAACCACATGGATTATGCAAAATGTAACATTATGCATCTGGGGCTGTCTCAGTATTAGCTTGATCTATAGGTAAAGAAAGCACGTAGCGATATCCTGATTCTGGCGAACCCTGAATTGTGATGTCTCCTCCGTGTAACTCTGCTAGCTGACAACTAAGCAATAAACCTAATGTTTCGCGAGAAACTCCACCAGACTGTGCTTTTTCCTCATTATTAGATGAATCATCTACAGCAATCGGGCTAGAAGAAAAATTCTCCGTTGTTTGTAAATTATCCTCTCTCGCAGGCATACTATTTACTGTTTCTTTGCTTTGAGAGTTGCGATTAAAGACTGAATTTATATTAGATGCAAGTTCCATAGAAGATATTTGAGAAAGACGGAAATAAGGATCTACTTCTGTGATTCCTTCTCCTAACCAAGGATGAGAAACCCAAATAGTCAGGTTTAAAGCATCTTCTTTGTAAGAAACATGAATTCTAACAATACTACCCGTTGCAGAAAGTTGAATTACGCTGAAAATCAGATGATACAAAATCTGCCGCACTTTATCTTTGTCTAAAGGTAAAATACGATTGCGTCCTGGTTCTATGGATAGACGAATATCTTGCTCGCGACGGGCTGCTGCTTCTTCCAAAGTATTGATAGCTTGCTGGCAAAGCATTTCAATATCAACCGGAGCCAGGTTAAGTTCGGTATTCGTGTCATCCATTGCTCCAAGTTCAGAAATTTCATTGACTAAAGAAAGCAAATATCTACCGCTGTGCTGAATAATTTCTAGATATTCTCTTTGCTTGGTTGTCAAAGGACCGTAAATTTCCCGCCCTAAAACACTGGCCATACCCAAGACTGATGTTAAAGGAGTACGTAGTTCTTGAGTCAATTGTCCTAAAAGCTGTAATTTCAATTGACTAGTAAAAACTGAGTCTTGGAAAGCTGGAGCGCTAATTTTGATTTCCGAAGTGTTAACTTCTTCAAGCTTATTAGTATTTTTAGAAGAAACCGTTTTTACTGGAGGGGCTTGCAGCAAGCGATTACGCTCGAATTCACTCATGCTCCAACGAGCAATAATTTGTAAAAATTCGATATCTCGAGTTGTAAAATTGCGCGGCATCAAATCCATTACTGCTAATGCCCCCAAACAATGCCCTTGAGCATCAATAAGTGGTACTCCTACATAGGCGCGAATTCCATACTCCTGTACTAGTTTTCCGTTAACTAGCTCTGGTTTTTCTAGTTTATGGGTATCGTTAATCGCTACTATTTGCAAGCTTTCTACTACCTGGGTACAGAAAGATTCTTGGCGTGAGAGTTGGCGGGTTTGCGCTAGTTGATTCATTAGTCCCAAGCGGGACAAACCAACAGCAGACTTAAACCAGTGTCGCTCGTTATCTATAAAACCCAAAATAGAAATAGGTGCTTCGAGGAAGTGTGCGGCAGTTTGAGTAGCTTCCTCAAAAACCGGGATTGTTTCTGGCTGCCGCAAACCTAACTTCAATAAAGCTTGAAGGCGTTGCTGTTCTAAATTTTCAGGCGTTGCCCAACCATCTTTTTGGGCAAACATTTTGTTTTCAGGCTCTACCATTACCACTGCTACCTTAATTTTTCTTGGAAACTGTATTTCATGTAACTTTTTTTTGTAAGTCTTTACTATTCATAAGCATTCCCCAAATTTACCTCAGACAAACAGTTTGCTAGATTTTTTTTATCGCGTGGGAAATTTTTACCTATGGCAGGCATCTTGGCAGAACAGTTTAACTGCTATAGCTCTGCATCTAGCATCGTTGCGGTTGTATCTGTTGTGCCTTTATGCCTCTGATGGTTCATAAATAAAATAATTAGCTTCTAAAAAAAAACTAAAACTATTATTTATTGGCATATAAAATTATGCCCGTAGGTCTACTGAATTTTATATCGAACGCATTTTTTTATAGTGGATACACTGTTGCCTGTATTCATTAGAAAACCTATGAATGGTAATTAGATAAGTGATGGAATAAAGTCAATTTTATTCATAGATAATCAAAATGTTTTGAGTATTTTCATCTAGTTTTTATCGTTTTTTTAATGATTAAATATGGAAATTAAATATAGAACGGTGAAAAAACGTTGTATTCATTAAAATGTATAATGTATTGCATTTATAACTAATTATTTAGCTGTTCTAAATAAAGCTTTTACTTATGAGCTTTTAGGCAATTAGCTATCGTACATTCTCTTCCTTAACTTTATTAAGTGATTAACCACTAGAAAGACAGCTTAGATAATGTTCGTAAAGATAAGACAAAAGAAGATAAAAAATAGCAAAACATCAATGAAATATTAAAGGTTGCTGAATATAAAATGAAATTGACAAATAATTTACACAACCTTCATAATTATCGTTTGCTGATTTCTAAGTAGTTAGTCATAAATAGATAAGGCAGGTATAAAAAAATAAAGAGGCTGCGAATTATATGAATGATGTAAATGTAAAAATTCCTTTTGTTGACTTGAGTTTGCAGCATCAATCAATTCAAAAACAAATGCGGCAAGCGATTGAAGATGTATTGGAGCGGGGAGATTTTATTTTAGGTAAAGCACTAAGTGATTTTGAAGCAGAATTTGCTTCAGCCTGCGGTGCGAAATATGGTATTGGAGTTGCTTGTGGAACCGATGCGATCGCCCTTGGCTTACAAGCTTGTAATATTGGTGCTGGCTCGGAGGTTATACTACCAGCAAATACTTTTGTTGCTACATTAATTGGAGTTTTACGTGCTGGTGCGACACCAGTTTTTGTTGATTGTGACCCAAATACTGCTTTAATAGATTTAGCAGCAGCAGAAAATGTAATTACACCAAAAACTAAAGCTATTGTTCCAGTGCATTTGTACGGTCAGGTAGTATCTCCTGAAGAATTAATCAATTTTGCCCAAAGGCATGATTTGATGATTTTTGAAGATGCTGCACAAGCACATTTAGCTCATAGAGACGGATACAAAGCAGGCTCTTTGGGAATAGCAGCAGCTTATAGTTTTTATCCCAGCAAAAATTTGGGTGCATTCGGTGATGGTGGAATACTAGTTACAAAAGATGAGGAAGTCGCACAAAAAATGGTGCGCTTACGGAATTACGGTGCATCGAAAAAATACTTCCACGTTGAGGCAGGAACAAATAGCCGTTTAGATACTTTACAAGCAGCAGTACTGCATCAGAAATTACCACATTTAGCAGGGTGGAATGCTAGCCGTTTAGAAATAGCTATGCAGTACGATAGCGAACTAGCACCTTTGAAATCGATGGGGATTACTCCTATAGAAAATCAAAGTGGTGACGGACATGTTTATCATCTTTACGTAATCAAAGTAGATGAATCCTGTCCTTTACAAAGAGAAGAAATTCAGGAAAAGCTTGCTAGCTTAGGAATTCAGACAGGAATTCACTATCCGATTCCCTGCCATCTTCAGCCTGCTTTCAGCAATTTGTGCTATAAAATAGGAGACTTCCCCAATTCTGAAAAACTAGCAAAACAAATACTATCTTTACCTATGTATCCTGGTTTAACCAGCAGTCAAGTAAAAGAAGTAGTAGCTGTTATTGCATCGTTAATTAGCGAAAAGCAAGACAAGCTTATGCATATTTAGAAGCTGATTTAATTGTTTAAATTATATCGGATTTAAGTTGGCATCAAAAATTTCATAATGACAGTTTACATAGAAAAATTAGGCTTCAATTAAAATCAGTTTTTCAATAAAACTTTTATAGAATCTTATACCTGGAAAATTGAATCAAAGCAAATGTATTCATAAATTGATTGAACTTAACCGAAGTCTAAATTTGTCAAGAATTTAGAGCTATACAAAATCCGATATAAAAACCCTAAAGAAAATTAATTCTGCCGTTTTTTTATCTAACTTTAGAATATGAATTAATTGAAATTATGTTAAGTCAACATCAAATAAGACGTTCAATATCACCGCAAATATTTAATTTAGCAATATTAGGTATACTGGTTTTGCTGTATGCTCCTTTAGTGCACTATTGGTACGACGGGTGGATAAGCAAAAATATCAGCACGGAACATGAATATTTTAGTCACGGTATTATTGGTTTCCCATTTGCCGCTTATCTAGTTTGGATGAATCGTAAACAATGGGTAAGACTGCCAGATAAAACTCATGTGCTTGGTGCCATATTATTAGCATTAGGAGCAGTTTTTTATGTTAGCGGAATTGGTGAATGGGTCAACCTTTCTTTACCCGTGATACTAACTGGATTATGTTTGTGGTTAAAAGGAATTGAAGGTTTTAAATTACAGAGTTTTCCTTTACTGTTAATTTTGCTGGCAACTCCTAATTCTGTCCCTTACTTAATTGCACCCTTTACTTTACCTTTACAAAGTTTCATTGCCGGAACTGCTGGCTTTATTCTCAATCAATTTGGTCTGCCTGTAGTTGTGGATGGAATTAATATCTACTCAAGAGGACGCATAGTAGAAGTTGCACCGTATTGTGCTGGTTTAAAAATGCTGTTTACTACTATTTATGTTGGCTTAATTTTGCTTTTTTGGACTGATACTTTATCATCTAAACGTAAAAGTACTTGGTTTCTATTAATAGCAGTAATTATCAGCGTTACCGCCAATATTATTCGGAATACTTTATTAACCTTTTTTCACGCTACCGAACAAGATGGCGCTTTTCATTGGCTGCACGACAGTTGGGGTGGAGACCTTTATTCTGCTTGTATGTTGCTAGTATTAATACCAATAATTAACTGGATTGATAGCTATTTTTCTGAAAGCCCGGTTCGGGAATCAGAAGCTGAAAAAGGGTAAATTATCAGCCCTCAATATCAGAGCAATATGTGCAGGACTGTTGAAATTACTGAACTCACAAAGTCGGTATAAAAAGTACAATTTTGTCTTTTGTAATTAATATTTCATTCAATGATTTCTCTTCCCCGTTTTTTTAAACAGCGTCAGTTTTTACAAATAGCAGCACTAATATTATTAGCGCTGTTACTGGCGATAGGGGCATTACCAGGATACCTCGGAGGTAAATGGCAATGGAAACAGCCACCACCCATTATTAACCTTGGAGAAATAAAGAAGTTGCGTAAAACAGGTTTAGCAATACCTGAGTGGAAAATTACTCAACAGCAAGAACAGATGCTCGGTTCTGGTAAATGGTCTTTACAAATTATGGAAAAAGACGGTGGAAAGCAAGCGGCGATATTGCTTTTGTTACCTCAAAATGGTCCCAAAGACCAACCCCAGGTTGAATGGACAGAAATTAACAGTTGGGGAAGAATGCAGTGGGGGGAATGGCAGGTTGCTCAGTATAGGCAAGCTGAGTTTGCAGTTCAACAGCCACAGATAGAAGAAAAAGCTAAAGTAAAAGCAAGATTTTTCCGTGCCCATAGTAAACAACAAACTTTTGCTGTTTTGCAATGGTACGCCATGCCAAACGGCGGGCATTTTTCCCCTTTAAATTGGTTCTGGGCAGACCAGTTTGCACAGTGGCATAAGCAGCGCGTTCCTTGGGTCGCTGTTAGCTTATTAGTTCCAATGGAACCTTTAGGAGAAGTAGAAACAACCTGGGAACAAGTAAAATCTATTGGTAAAACGGTACAAATTAGATTGTTTAATTTTAATTCTTGAATAAAATGTAGATATTTTTTTGTTCTAACAGTATTTTCGACAATAGAGGCTAAATATAAGTATAAAATAATATATAAATAATAGATAATTTAAGTATTTTATAAAGGGGCATTTTTCTATTTTTACGCCTTTATCGGCAATTGTGAAGCACAGATGTTTATAGCTCGATTACTTTATATGCGTGCATTTAATGCCTTTTGTGTTGCTAGTCTTCAAATAAGTGTTTTTTTAGCAACAGCTTCCCAACCTATTTTTGCTCAGATACCGCAAAAACAACGACTCCAACAATTAGATCCAGTCGGACCACTTTTAGCACCTCCACCCGAACAGGAGTTTCTATCTCCTTCTCCCTTGAACGACGATGGAGAGATTTTGCCTCAATTCACTAGATATTTTCTAGGAACGGGGGACGTAATCGGCATATTTGTAGAATCACCTGAAGGTCGCTACCGTTTAGGAACCGGAGATGCAATTACTGTGATAGTACAGCGTTTCCCCGATTTGAGCTTTCAAGCATCGATAAATCGGCAGGGAAACGTTATAGTACCTTTAGCTGGAACAGTATCTCTCCAAGGCTTAACCTTAGAACAAGCTCAAGCCAAAATTCGTACTGTTTTGAATCGATTTGTCGTTGAGCCAAGCGTTACTTTAGCATTAGTAGCACAACGTCCTCCTTTAAATTTCCAAGCGCCAGTAGATATAGAAGGTAACATCGTAATACCTAGATTGGGAAAGATTTCGGTAAAAGGTTTAACTTTAGAAGAAGCGCAAGAAAAAATTCGTTTGGGTTTAGAGCGTATTCAGGTAGACCCTGTTGTTACCGTTTCTCTATTATCACCGCGACCGATTCAAGTAAATGTAGCCGGAGAAATAACTAGACCTGGAGTTTATGCTGTGAATCCAGCATTACCGCGCATTCTTGATGTTTTGCGGACTGCTGGAGGGTCAACTCAAACAGCAGATTTACGGCAAATTCAGGTACGTCGCAAGCTTATAGATGGTTCAGTAGTTTCCCAAAATGTAGATTTCTATACTCCTTTGCTTTCGGGGGGAAGTTTCCCGTCTCTACGCTTACAAGATGGAGACTCAATCATCATTCCGCGCCGTGAAGTGGCTATGGATGATGGTTATGACCGTAATGTCGTTTCACGTTCAACTTTGGCACAGCCAGTAATTAGAGTTCGTGTCTTAAATTATGCAGCCGGAGGAATAATTACCCAGAATTTACCGAATGGCAGTAATTTTATTGATGCTTTAGGAAGTGTAAGTATTGCTCGCTCAGATTTAAAAGATATTGCTTTAGTACGTTTCGATCCCGAACAAGGCAGAGCTGTAACCCAGAAGTTAAACGCTAAAAAGGCATTTAAAGGAGACTCTTCTCAAAACGTAGCACTGCAAGACAACGATGTAATAGTTGTCGGTCGAAATTTAATTGGTAAAATTACCAACGTTCTTTCAAATGTTACCAGACCTTTCATTGATGTTCAGTCTTTTGTTCGCTTTTTTGAAGCCTTCACTTTTTAAATATCAATATAAATTACGCTTGCTTAATAAATTACGCTTGCTTAAAACTTTTATATCTCCTGTATCCTGTAAATTCTGTTTGTATCTACCTTTGCCATGACTCCACCAATTGTTAAACGCTATCTAATTGCTTTTGAAAAATACAAATGGATAGGATTAGCTAGTTTTGGTTTAGTTGTTGCGGGGTCAACATTATTAGCCGTACAACCAGAACCAGCACGCAAATTTGTTGCTAATGGTACCTTAGCTTACACTAGTCCGCCGGTTAGCTTTTCAGCCACCGGTAGTGAAATTCAGCAAAAAGGTTTGGCATTATCAAAAGAGGTTTTAACACAAGACAAAATAATTGAAGCTGTAGCAGAAAAAGTTAATGTCAAACCAAAAAAAATTGGTAAAAATCTTTCGGTAAGCGTTCCTGAAGTTGGAATGGACGGTCAGTTAAGTGCTGGCGCTATTACTATTAAATATCTGGATACTGAACCTAAAAGAGCGCAACAAATAGTGTTTGCTTTAATGCAAGCAATGGTGCAATTGAGTGGAGATATTAATAGCGGCAGATTACAAAAGATTATTGACAAAATTGAGGAAAGGCTACCAAAAGTTAGTCAAGAATTGCAAGAGGCTGAAAAGAAACTCGAACAATACGATAAGATAGAGCGTCCGGCAATTCTGGCTGCTGAGAATGGTAGTTTGCTAAGCAGTATCACTAGTAGCCAAAATCAACAAAGGCAAATTAAATTAGCTGTTTCTGGTATTGATGCCCAGATTCGTAGTTTGCAGCAAAGATTAGGATTGAGCGCTCAACAAGCATATACTTCTTCGGCTTTAAGCGCAGATCCAATTATTGCCAATTTACGCAGCCAGATTTATCAAGTTGAATCTCAGATGGAGATTTTGAGAAAAGACTTACGTCCGACTCACCCCAATATGGTTCAGCTTCGCCGTCAAAAAGAAGCTTACGAACGACTGCTGCAAGAACGAGCTGCTGAAGTAGTTGGTGGTGGCGGTAATGCTGCTCCCCTTCCTAATGTTTCCGGAGTCCGCGCTCAAAGCAATTTAGATCCCGCACGACAACAGTTAGCAAATCAGTTGGTAGCTCTACAAACTCAACGGGAAACTTTACAAAGGCAATTGATTGACTTGGTGCAAGAACAAGCTAGGCTACAGCGAGATTATGCACTCATACCTAATAAACAACTAGAGCGTTCTCGTTTAGTACAGCAAGTAGGTTTAAAAAAAGCAGTTTACGACCAGATGCAAGCAAAATTAGCAGATGCTCAAACCGCAGAAGCAGAAACTGTAAGTACTTTAGCGATTACTCAACCACCGGTAGTTATACCGCAACCGACTTCTTCACAGAGTATACCTGTAACTTTAGGCATAGGTGGTTTCTTAGGTTTACTGATTGGCGGAGGTGTCATTTTTTTACTTGGTTCTTTGGAAGGTACCTTCAAAACAAAAGAAGATATTCGCAATGCACTCAAACAGCGAGAAGTTTTGCTACTTGCTGAATTGCCTATAATGTCAGTTGAAGAACCAGACGAAGAGCTTGTTCCGGTCGTGCTTTGGTCCGAATCTCCTTATATGGAAATTTTAGAAAAATTTCGTTCTAACTTGCGTCGGGTTGGCGGTAGAAAAGTCAAAGTGGTACTAATTACAAGTACTGGTAGTTTAGAAGGTAAAACTACAAGTGCTTATAACTTAGGAATAGCCTCTGCTCGTGCGGGTAAACGAACATTAATTATCGAAACAGATTTGCGATCGCCATCTCGTTGTGAATCGCTAAATGTCAATCTTGACCCAGATGCCAACGTCGAACCCTTACGGTACTATGGCAGCAGCGAATGCATTCGTCTTGTTCCGGATGTCGAAAATTTGTATATCGTACCAAGTCCCGGACCTTTGCGGCAATCAGCAGCAGTTTTAGAATCTAGCGAACTTAGGAGACTGATGGAAGATGCTAAAGAACGCTTCGATCTAGTAATTTTAGATACAACTCCTTTAGGTCTATCAAATGATGCTTTGCTAATTCATCCTTATAGCGACGGTATGATTATGGTAACTCGACCAAATTACACCCAAGAAAATATATTAAGTGAAGCTATTGACGAATTAGTTGAATCTGAAATGGGTTTATTAGGGGCAGTTATCAATGGTGCTGATATAAATCTAAGCATTGAAGAACCAATTTCACGTTATGAAGAAGACTCTGAAATTATACATCCAGAGGAGTATTCCGGAGTACATCGGAATTGACGCAGATAGGGAGATAGAAAGAGATTTTGAATTCAAAAACTCTTAACTCCTGATTTATAATCACTAACAACTAACTATTTAATAATCATCATTAAACAAACCGAGCAACGGACCTAAAAGTAATCCAAATACAAACCCCCCAATATGCGCCCAATAAGCTACTCCACCTGTTTCCATTGTCATATTAGCGGCTCTTTGTAAATCAGCAAGACCAGATACGACATTCTGGACAATGTAAACTCCTATCAACACCCATGCTGGAACTCTAAGAGTAGTTATAAAAATACCAAGGAAAATGAATGTGTTGACCAAAGCTTGAGGAAAGCGGATAAGATAAGCACCCAAAACTCCAGAAATTGCGCCAGAAGCCCCTAAGGAAGGGATAGCAGAATTCATGCCAATAAACCACTGGCATAAAGCAGCTAAAGCTCCGCAAGCTAAGTAAAAAATTATATATTTGAAATGACCTAGACGATCTTCAATGTTGTTACCAAAAACCCAAAGAAACACCATATTAGAAATAAGGTGCCACCATCCACCATGCAAGAACTGTGATGTAAACAAAGTTGCCCATTCTGGTACCGGTTGATTAATTACTCCACCGGAAAAGCTAGCACTTAACTGCTGAGGTATTACTGCATACAGTTGAAAAAATTGCTCTAACTGTACATCTGAGAGCCTAAATTCATGAAGAAATACTAAAACATTAATGCCAATCAAACCGTAGGTTACAAAGGGAGTGATTCGCGTTGGGTTTTCGTCGTATAGAGGAAACACTGATGTTTTCTGTTGTAGTTAACAACTGCACTATAACCTGTAAGGCTTACAGTTGCTAAGTATAGAGTATTTCAACCTGTCAATATTTAATTAAATATAGGAAATTGGGGACGGGTAGACAAGGAAAAATATAAACTCCTAACTTAAGGCTTCTAATGCCTGACTTTTAACTACCAAGATTTATCGGTCGATTTATCGCTAAACAAACCTAATATTGGGCCGAGGATGGCTCCCACTACAAAACCACCAGCGTGTGCCCAATAAGCAATTCCACCACTTTCCATACCGATATTAGTAGGCATCCCTAAACTAGAAACACCATAAAAAGCTTGCTGAATAAACCAAAATCCTAAAAAGAAGTATGCAGGTACTCGGAAGGTAGGGAAAAAGATACCCAAGGGTACAACACCAATCACTTCTGCTTTCGGAAAACGGATAATATAAGCCCCCATTACACCAGCGATCGCGCCACTAGCACCCAAAGAAGGAATAGTGGAACCTTGGGAAAAGTACCATTGAGCTAAAGATGCCAAAACACCGCAACCCAAGTAAAAAATCAAATATTTGATGTAGCCTAATTTTTCTTCAACATTATTACCAAAAATCCACAAAAATAGCATATTGCCGCCCAAGTGCAGTAAACCACCATGTAAAAACTGGGAAGTAAACAAAGTTAACCATTCGGGAACGGGTTGATTTACCGAAATCCCGGCGAAACTGTAGCTTAATTCTCGGGGCACCACGGCAAATAAATGAAGAAACCCATCCAAAAACTGGGGGGGTAAACTCGATTCGTATAGAAAAGCTAAGACATTGACGGCAATTAGTCCATAAGTAACATAAGGTGTGATGGAAATCGGATTATTGTCTCTAATTGGAACCACGGCAGTTTTCCCGACTTTTAAACTGTTTCTCAATACATTACCGAACTTTGACAATAAGCGCTTCTAACTTACGATTGACATCTTTATAGATAATTTTCTCGCATTAGGTCAGTTGTTTTACTGCTTTTCTTCAATTACATCGGTATTGTTATCAAGTTGATGTTTAGGATTTTAGTTAATTCAAAATTAGAGATGCATCACTGTTTTATGAAGAATGGGGAACAGCTAAAAGAAAAATGTTCCCACTACATAGATTCAAACAAGTTTTAACTTGAAGTGAAATTTTTCTTAGAGCTAGTTATCATTCACTGTTCCCCTTTTTAAATATGGAAACTATCCAAACTAATACACGTAGGAATAAATGTATAAATACGTTTATACAACAACGACAAAGATTTGGTGTCAGAATCGAACGCGATCGAGCAAATTTAGAAGCTTGTAAACTAGCACTTATTAATTTAAAAAATTACCAATCTGAATTTGCTGCTAGTAGCGTTAATGCTGTTTCTGTTGAACGTCTCAAAGAAATTGATTTTGAAGTAATCAATCGGATTAGTAATTTATTAAATGTACTTGAAAAACTGCACTACCGTTGCACTCGAAATACAATAAATATTGCGGTTGTTGGTTATGCTCGACAAGGTAAAAGCATCTTGCTGCAAAGTTTAACCGGACTTAGTAATCAAGTCATTCCCGATGGTAGTGAGGGTTACTGTACCGGTACTATAAGCAAAATTGTTCATCAACCTGGATTACAAGAAGCCAAAGCTAAGGTAAGTTTCTATTCACCAAAAGAATTTCAGGCTCAAGTGCTTGCTCCTTATTACGAAACCTTGGATTTAGATGAAAAGCCTGTAACTGTTGAAGAATTTGCTCGTACTCCTCCTCCTTCTCTACCTTTGAATAAAAAGGATAGCGAATTTGACAAAGCAAGATACGGTCACCTGCGTAAAGATTATTATTCCAATATAAATAAATATCGCCATTTACTTGAATCTCCGCCTATAGAAATTGCTGAATCAGAAATTGCACGATACATTACCCAAGACGCTAGCGATGAAAAAGGCGATAAAATTGTTGATTATTTAGCAGTTAAAGAAGTTGAAATATTCTGTTCTTTTCCCTACAAAGAAATAGGTCAGATTTCTCTATTAGATTTACCGGGTTTAGGGGATACAAATTTAATCGAAGCTAAACGGTTAATAAAAATTCTCTCAGAAGAAGCCGATATTATCTTGTTTGTTCGCAGACCAGAACCGAATGCGGTTTGGGGAGAAGCACATCTGAAACTTTATCAAATTGCTCGCGATGCTTTAAACAATTTTCCTCTCTCCAAATCTTCATTTATGATTCTTAACCGCACCAGAAATGGTGTGGAAGGTGGTGATAACAGTTATCGTTGCCAGAAATTACAGGCAGAATTAAAACAAACACCAATCCGAGTTGCAAAGTGTATTATTGCTGATTGTTCTAATTCTCAAGAAGTTTTTAATGAAGTGTTAGAGCCAATTCTCAATGATTTAGTTGATAATGTAGAGTCAATTGAAAAGCAGTATAGACAGGAATGCGAACAGCAATTAAATCAACTTCATCGAAATATTAGCATTGAGTTAGACAAAGCGAGCTTGGCTTTAACAAGATATGGCGATGAAGATTTATTGTTTGAACAACTTTTTGAACAATTTTGGCACAAACTAACAAATGATTTGGAAAATTTACTCGCACAATTAAAAGAAAATCAATATAGTTTAGACCAAGAGTTTGCAGAAAAAGTTAAAAATGCAATTCAAAAATGCCGAACGGACAAGATAATTCCCGCAAGCTGTGAAGAAATTGCCGAACGTCGTCATTTGTTTGGGTCTTACAATACTGCTTATAACGAATTTTTACACGAAATCCGCTCTAATTTTTTAAGCAATTTCCTATCTTTAGATGAAGAAATGCAGCATTCCTTAGATAACCGCAAAAATTTAGCTGTAAAAATTATTAAATCTCATTTGGGAGAATTTGCAAGTTCGCAAGAAATCGACTTTCTTAGATACATATACAATATTCTTCCCGATAATGCGAGCAATCTCAAACTGGCTTTTCAGAAGCTGTATGACTTCGATGTTTCTAATGCAGGAAGAATAATACGCTTAGTAAGAATAAATATAGATACACTTAAACCAGATAATAGTAAACTATCTTTATCGGAACCAATCAATCTATCAGAAAAACAAGCAAAAAGTGAATTCCATATTGAAAAACAAATTTTACATTTATTACAACAACTTTATCAACAAGCAACAGATATCTCCGAAAAAGCCTTAAATCAAATAGTTTCCGAGCCTTCTACTGATGCTTATTTTATGCTTGAGGAGTTTGTAGATCGAGTTATTCGGACAAAAAATGCGAAATTAGAATGGCGAATTTTTCTTCGTAAAGAATCATCAAAAATATGGTCGGAATTCAGAGAAATACAGCAGTGCGTTCAACAAAAGCAGACTTTGATAGCACTAGTGGAACGCGCAAAAGAGGTTAATGGCTTATTATTTAAATAAGTTAGAGCCTAAAATTAAAAAGTTAAGAGTTATAAGCTATAACTCTTAACTTGAAATTGAGAATTGATGTTGAATATTTATAAATTTACTTGAGTTGTGCGGATGTCTTCTAAAAGACCACCACAAGCATCAACAAGTAAATTTACAACTTGGTTAAAGCCTTCCGTTCCCCCATAATAGGGATCTGGAACTTCTTTAAGAGAGTGACTGCGACAATAGCCACACATCAAGCGCACTTTATCTCGATATTCTCCACTTGAATCCATTGAAAGAATATCGCGATAGTTCTGCTTATCCATAGCCAAAATCAAATCGAAATTTTCAAAATCAGATGATTTAAAGGCTCGTGCATTCCCGCGAAGTTTTATTCCCAGAAGATGATTCGCAGCAGCGCTCATGCGAGAATCAGGTGGACTACCGATGTGATAACTTGATGTTCCGGCAGAATCGCAGTTGATAGAATTACTTAAACCAGCTTTTTCTACCAAGTGATTCATTACATTTTCTGCGGTTGGCGAACGACAAATGTTACCCAAGCAGACAAATAGCAGCTTATAAGCCATAATCCAATCACTATTCCCGTCCAAAGTTTTGCAGTTTATAGCATATAAGAATGCCGGTGCAAGCTTTGATTAAAATCCGGGAAGTTCTAATCCACTAGTCAAATCTTCCATCCGATCGCGCATGGTAGCAGTGGACTTATTGTAAGCATCTGTCATTGCTGCGGTAACTAAGTCAGAAAGAACTTCTGCTCCTTCGTTCATTGCATCGGGAGAAATTTCTACTCGCTTAGGTTCTTGGTTACCACTAAGAATTACCTTTACCATTCCACCACCAGATTCTCCCTGAATTTCCATCTGCTCCAATTCTTCTTGGAGTTGCTTGGCTCCTTCTTGAACCTGCTGAGCTTTTTTGAAGGCTTCAGCTAATTCCTTCATTTTTCCTAAACCAAAGCCAAATCCTTGTCCTTTTCCCGTCATAATAAATAGTCAGCGTGTGCTTTCAATAACAAATCAAATTCAATTATAGATGCGTCGTGTAATTTGATAGTTTTTTATCTTGGGGTGATGCACCCAATTGAATATCGGATGGCGGAAAATGTTAAAGATTTTTGATTATATTTTAAATCAAGAATCTATGCTCTTCCGATTCTTGCGTTCTGCGCGCAGGTTCAATTAGGCAGCTTGGAATTCTCCTAACATTTTGACTTCGGGGTGTAATGCAATTGACCAGCGTTCTTGTACTTGATACTGGACATGACGAATGAGATTAAAAACATCGTTGGCAGTAGCTCCTCCACAGTTAACAATAAAATTAGCATGGAGTGGTGCTACTTGTGCTTGTCCAATTTTAAAGCCCTTAAGACCAGCCTCTTCGATTAACCTGCCCGCAGAATGAGGCTTAGGATTGCGGAATACGCTGCCGCAACTAGGCAAATGATAAGGTTGAGTGGCTAGTCGATGTTTCTTATGTTGCTTCGTTTTTGCTGTGACTTCGGCTGGTTCTGCTCCGGGTTGAAGCTGTAAAGTTGCTTGAGTAACTATTAAATTACTTCCTTGCAGTACGGAAGTACGGTAGCTATAGTTTAATTCTTCGCGAGTCATCGTTTGCAGAGTGCCATCAGGAGTTAGTACCTCGACGCTGACCAAGATATCTGCAATACAGCTATTGTGTGCCCCCGCATTCATAACTACAGCACCGCCAATGGTTCCAGGAATGCCAACAGCCCATTCAAAACCTTCCCAACCGCGTTCTGCAATAGCCCATGCTAATGCAGGAATTGATTCCCCGGCAGCAAATGTAGCTCTACCATTTTCGGGATGATAATCGCTGTAACGCATATGACGAGTCGCGATAACCAAACCCGGTATACCGTCGTCGCTTACTAATAAGTTAGAACCAGCACCAAGTACTGTTATTGGTAGCTCGTTTTCTTTGGCATATTCTACGCTGGCTTGCAAAGATTTACTAGAGCGCGGAGCAACATACCATTGGGCTGGACCGCCAACTCTGTAAGATGTGTAGGAAGATAAAGAAACTTGGGGCTTTATAATGCAGTCACTACCGTTCAGAGGAATACCTTCTTTATTTCCGTCCGCTTTCATTTCTTTATGATTGGTGGTAACGTTAGAAACTTTACATACATTATCAACCGCCTGGGAAATGGTCATATTTTCCAGAATTCAATAGATTTTAACGCGAGACTACCGTAATCATACGGCTTTATAGTTTAGCAATTAACAAATTGTCCAATATAGACAATAATTAAGGGGAGAAACGAGAATACATAGGTATTGGTTCACCCCGCAGAAGTTAGGAAAGTATTTCCGACTTAAGATGTGGCTTGTGCTGGTTGGTTTATAGATTCGATAATTTGAGGAATTGTTTGGTTCAAGTTTCCAGCACCTAGGAATAATGCTAAATCTCCCGGACGCAGGTTTTGTTGCAAGAATTCGCGAATGTCGGCTAAAGTTGCCTGATATTCAACATTGGAATGGTTTCTGGCAACTTCTGCTGCTAGTTTTTCACCACTAATCAAACCAGTATCTGGTTCTCCCGCGCTATAGATATCAGTTAGAACTACTAAATCCGCATGACTGAAAGATGTCGCAAATTCAGCTAAGAATGCTTGAGTACGGCTATAACGGTGTGGTTGAAATATTGCAACAACTCGCTGCCCCGGTCTTGCTTGCAATCTTGCAGCAGCCAGAGTTGCACTTAACTCACTTGGGTGATGTGCGTAGTCATCTATAAATGTAATACCGTCAACTTCTCCGCGAAACTCGAAGCGTCTTCTAGCACCTTCAAAAGTCGCTAAACCTCTGGCAATTTCGCCAAATTCTAATCCTAATGCTCTACCAATCGCTACTGCTGCTAAGGCATTACTTAAGTTATGATGACCTAATACACTTAAGTTTAATACTCCTAGGGCGATACCTTTTTCCCAAACTAAAGATGTGGTACCATCGGCACGATAGTCGATATTGGTCGCATAATAGTCTGCACCGCTTTCGGAATTAAGACTATAGCTGATATGAGGTTGGAAGCGCTCGCGTACCGTTTCGCAATCAATGCAAGCAACGAGAGTTTTACATTGACTGGTAAATTTTTGAAATATATCTACTACTTCATCCAATGTATCGTAATGGTCTGGATGATCCAATTCTATATTGGTAATAATGCCAATTTCCGGAGAATGCTTTACTAAAGAACCGTCCGATTCATCAGCTTCGGCAACTAAATAAGGACTTTGCCCTAAACGAGCATTACCTTCCCAAGCTTTGACTTCGCCGCCAACAATAATTGTTGGGTCTACACCAGCTTGTAGCAGCATATAGCCAATCATACTACTTGTAGTAGTCTTGCCATGAGTTCCAGCAACAGCAATACTATTGTACTGAGATATTAATGCCGCCAATATATCAGAACGATGGAAAATTGGGCAGCCACTTTCCAATGCTGCTTTATATTCTGCGTTCGAGGCATTGATTGCTGTAGAGCAAACTACTTGAGGTGTAGATGCTTCGCTAGCATCTTTTAATTGTTCGCCCTCTAAATCTCTACCAAAAAATTTCAGATTAGCTGCTTCTTGTTTTCCGAAAAAATTCACTCCAATTGATTCTAGCTTGTGAGTAATATGATTTGGGCGAACATCTGAACCACTAACCCGAAACCCCTTTTGAGCAAGTATATATGCCAAAGCTGACATACCTATACCGCCTACACCAATGAAATGAAATGGTCTACCGTTAAAATCTACTGCACTTACCATCTTGTTTTCCTCTGACACCACACCACACCATTTAGACTATTAACACGCACGTATCATACCGATAAATTTAATTGTACTGATACATTCCCTGTATATTTTATTTCATATTAAAAATTGAATTTGTTGCATTTATTTTTGTTGTTCAGAAAGATTTTAACCCCGGATGGCATTTTTTTCTCTTTCTAAACTATTATTATGTTTCTTCTGAGAATAGAAGTACAATCTGGAAATAAGTAATTGTAATTCACAATACATCATTATCAATAAACTAAGGTGATTGTTTACAATACTACCCGCTTTAGCGAAAGAAGATTTGAACCTACCAAAAATTCAAAGTATAAATTTTGGAAATTGGCTTTTTCAGATTGTGTATCTCGAATAACATTAATAGAATATGACCTCAAAAGTAACTGGAAGGACAGCAGGTTTAGTTTACATATAGATGATATTTAGGTTTCCCGTTTTGAATAACCTATAACCCGCGCTATGGTTGAGCGAAAATTAGGATACAGATTTTACTTTTATAAACCTAAAAATCATATTGCCTTTCTTGTATCCAAAACTGATAGCAAACAATTAATTGCAAAAATTTACTGCCACTACCATTACTTGTACCCAAATACTATTACCGTTAAGCTATTAGTTAGAATTTTTTCTAACTCTGCCTTCGCTATATTTAGGCGCTGGTAATTAACACAGTTGTGTAATTTACCGACCGGGCATATAGATTCTCAAGTGGTGTGAATATAACTCAATCCGACTCGATCTGCAAGCAGCTTAAGCAACAACCGAGCAATCATCTCGATACCATGTGCTGGCAATTAATACATACCTCTTTAGAAAGAGTTTCGTCAAGTAATATTCGTAACTTATGTTTAATTACCTACCTTAAACGTATTTGAGTTACCGACTTACTCCTTAAAAAAAATGGGCGGGGCATGCCAAAAAATTTTTTTATAAAAATTTAGAAAACCCCAGGCAGGCTTTCTGAAAAGCCTTCGTTTTCAAAACTAGCAACTCGTCCGGTATGGGACGAAGAACTACAACGGCAAGCGATATGAGTTCCCATTTTTTTACAGAGAAATTGTGGCAAAATTTTTGGGAACTCATATCGCTTATCTCGGTGTTTGCAGGAGCTAATCGGGACAAATTATCAACTTTTTTGTGAATCTAACGCTCTATAGTTATTAATACTCCCCCCTTTGCGATATGATCGAGGTCATAAATAAGCACTGTTTAGACATAAATACAGAGGGCAAGACCTGTGGTTAGAGTTGCAATTAATGGTTTCGGTCGCATCGGACGTAACTTTATGCGTTGTTGGATGACTAGAGAAAATAGTAATCTTGAAGTAGTTGCTATTAACGATACCTCAGACCCCAGAACCAATGCTCACTTGCTAACGTATGACACTATGCTTGGCAATTTAAAAAATGCTGACATTTCTGCTGATGATAATTCCATTACAGTAAATGGCAAAACAATAAAATGTGTATCTGACCGTAATCCGGAAAACTTGCCCTGGAAAGAATGGGATATTGATTTAATTATCGAATCAACAGGGGTGTTTGTTACTGAAGAGGGAGCAAAAAAGCACATTAAAGCTGGTGCTAAAAAAGTTCTGATTACGGCTCCTGGGAAGGGTGGCAATGTCGGTACTTACGTAATAGGCGTAAACCATAATGATTACGATCCAAGCAAGCACGATGTGGTTAGTAATGCAAGCTGTACCACTAACTGCTTGGCTCCCATAGCTAAAGTATTAGATGAGAAATTTGGTATCATCAAAGGTACCATGACCACTACTCATAGCTACACGGGCGATCAACGCTTGCTTGATGCTTCTCACCGAGATGTACGACGCGCCAGAGCGGCGGCAATGAATATTGTGCCGACTTCTACTGGTGCTGCAAAAGCAGTCGCATTAGTATTACCAGCGCTTAAAGGCAAGCTGAATGGTGTAGCACTGCGCGTACCTACTCCTAATGTTTCGATGGTAGATTTTGTAGTTCAAATTGAGAAGCCTACCATTGCCGAAGAAGTGAACCAAGCTTTTAAAAATGCTGCCGAAAATGAATTAAAAGGTGTTTTGGGCTATAGCGATTTACCTTTGGTTTCATCCGATTATAAAGGTAGCGATACCTCTTCGGTTGTAGATGCCAGCCTCACAATGGTTATGGGAGGCGATATGGTCAAAGTTATGGCTTGGTATGACAATGAGTGGGGTTATAGCCAGCGCGTTGTCGATTTAGCTGAATTAGTTGCTCAAAAGTGGAATAATTAAAAGTTAGGAGTTAGGAGTTAAGAGTTAAGAATTATAAGTTTCTAACGAAGGTAAATATCATCTCTTATCTTAGCTCTTGGTCTAATTTGAAAAATGTTGAAACCCCCGATTTAAGTTTAATACTTGGTCGGGATTTTTTTTGTATTGATCTTGCAATAAAACTTTATCGCTATCAATGATAGTTCCAATTATGGCTGCACTATTACCAAGTTTACTTACTAATTCAGTGGAAGCTTCTTTTGGTAAACAAAGCATCAGCTCAAAATCTTCACCACCATAGAGAGCGTAATTTAAAGCTTGTTCGGGTGTTAGCCAACTTTGAAAAGCTTTATGTAGGGGAATTTTAGTTGCTTCAATCGCCGCGCCAACTTGACTTGAATGACAAATTTGTAAAATTGCATCTGCTAAACCGTCGCTAGTATCCATTCCGCAGATATCTAGAATGGAATGGGAATCTACAATTTCCCAGAGAACTGGTAAAACATCTAAACGTGGTTTCGGTCTTTGATGTGTTTTTATTAAGGCAACCTTCTCGTATGTACTTAGATTTGTTTTGAGATTGGGATTTAGCAATAATTCCAAACCGCCACGAGAAGCGCCATGACAACCCGTAACAACGATTGCGTCTCCGACTCTGGCTTGATTGCGACGAATAGTACGCTCTGGAGAAACTTCTCCGAAAGCCGTAATTGCTACATTGATAATTGGCGATCGCACTATGTCGCCGCCAACAATCGGAGTATTATATTTTCGTAAGCATTGGGTCATTCCTTGGTATAAGTTTTCTACCCAATCAACGGTAGTATCTCCAGGAAGTGCTAAGCCTACGGTAATTCCTAAAGGTGAAGCTCCCATTGCAGCTAGGTCGGAAAGATTTGCGGCCGCCGAACGCCAACCAACATCTGATGCAGAAGTAGTATTTTCACTGAAGTGAATATTATCTACGAGTACATCGGTAGTGACAACTAAAGATTTTTTGGCAGCAATTGGTAATACGGCTCCATCGTCGCCGATAATATCCGAAGGACAAAAACGCTGCAATATCTTTAAAAGTCCTTGTTCGCCAATTTCTTTTACTAACATAAAATTTAAACAGTGAACAGCAAGCAGTTAAGTGCGAACAATTAACTCCAAATGATAAGACTAGTTTTTACGGTAATTTTGCTGGTGCTATTGACAGCTTGTACTTTCGGTACGCCATCACCAAATAAAGGTTTGGTAAAAAAAGCAATAGCTCTTTCAATGCAGGAAACACAACAGCAGCTGAGCCAAAAGTTAAATTTGGATTTTCGCGAACTTGAAATTAATCATTTATCAATCAAGCAACGAAAGCTGATGACAGTTGAACATTTACCAGCTTTCCGAATCCAAGGAACTTACAATCTAAACTTGAAGTTACCACAAAGAAACATAGAACAACCCCAAAAAATATTTGACATTTACCTACAGCTTCAAAGAGAAGGTAAAACTTGGAGATTGTTACTTCCTCCGGGAAACAATGAGGATTCTTCAAGTTGGCATAGTTATCTTGTGGAATAGGTTGATTAGCCAACCTATTTTGGTTTTTAGATTTTAGATACACAACCTATCCTGAAGGGGAAATTTCGGGCATTTTCCTTTACTTCCTATTAGTTATTAACTCAATAATTTTTGATTGCACGCCTCATTTCACGCTGATCTTGACGTTTTTTGATAGTTTCGCGTTTGTCATGGAGCTTTTTCCCTCTACCCAAAGCAATACTAACTTTCACCCAACCACCTTTTAAATACATTTTTAAAGGAACCAAAGTCAAACCTTGCTGTTCTGTCTTACCAATCAACTTACGAATTTCATCGCGATGAAGAAGAAGCTTGCGGCTACGACGGGGTTCGTGGTTAAAGTATTGTCCGCTGGCGTTGTAAGGTGAAATATGTACGTTGAGCAGCCATGCTTCGTTATCGCGAATTAGTGCATAGCCGTCTTGAAGGTTAGTTCTACCTGCCCGGATGGACTTGACTTCGGTTCCAGTTAACTGAATACCTGCTTCGTAAGTTTCTAAAATTTCATACAGATAACGGGCTTGACGGTTGTCAGCCATTACTTTGTAACCTTGACTTTTCTTATCTTTGCTCATTGATGATTTTTCCAGACTCCTGTTAATTTTTGGGCAAATATTTAGCGGGCAAATACGATCAATTTTAAGGGGTACTTAATCATCGCTATCGGAAAATGCGCGGAATATATATTTAATTTTATAAAATAGGCATTCCCATTGCATTTTCTCTACCTGGACTTTCTTCGCCTACCGAAGCTTACTCTACTGTGGGAAGATTATTAGTAGGTTACGACGAAATCTCAAATAATTTGATGTTGCACTGTTAGATTCCATGTTCAATTTATTAAAATCTTCTTTGAAGAATTGTCTAATTACATTGCTTCTGGTTGCGCTATTTATAGGAATTAGTACAACTGGATGGACTTCTTCGAGTATTGCTGCTTTACCAGCAGGAAATGCGATTACCGATGGTAAAGCTTTATTAAGGTATGCGCTTCCAATAGATAATGAGCCAGTGCGGAAATTGCAAAAAAGTTTGGAAGATATTGCAACCCAATTAAGAGCAAATCGACGCTGGGGGGCTATTTCTAATGATTTAAAAACTGCCGCACGGATTTTGAGCAAGCCGGAGAAAATATTAGCAAGCGTTCCCGAAGAAAATCAACAGCAAGCCTCTGCTTGGATTGACGAATTACGAACTGGTGTAGAAAAGCTCCAAGAAGTAGCCAAGTCTAAAGATAAAGAAGAAACTTGGATAGAAAGAGCCAAACTTTTGGATAAGGTAAGCAAACTAGAAGAATCTATGGTGACGGGTTTTCCTTATGAGGTTCCCGCAGAATACAGTAATTTACCTCAGCTGAAAGGACGTGCCACTGTAGAAGTTAAAACCACTCAAGGAAACCTTGAAGTTGTTTTGGATGGCTACAGCGCTCCTGTAACTGCCGGAAACTTTGTTGATTTGGTTCAACGGGGCTTTTACGATGGTTTGGAATTCTTGCGTGCTGAAGATTTTTATGTGCTGCAAGCTGGAGATCCACCGGGTGAAGATGCAGGATTTATCGATCCGAAAACAGGAGAGTATCGTGCTATTCCTTTAGAAGTACTTGTCGAAGGAGATAAAGAACCGATTTACGGCATAACTCTCGAGCAGGCTGGACTTTATACAGAAATGCCTGTTTTACCTTTCTCCTCTTACGGTGCAGTAGCAATGGCTCGTCCAGAAACTGAAGTTAACGGAGGATCTTCTCAATTTTTCTTCTTTCTATTTGAACCAGAACTAACTCCAGCCGGACGTAACTTGTTGGACGGACGCTATTCCGTGTTCGGCTACGTTACAGAAGGTAAAGAAATTTTGGAAAAAATTAAGGAAGGGGACAAAATCGAATCCGCTAAGGTTATTCAAGGAATAGAAAACTTAGTTGAACCCCAAAATGCATAGATAATCAGCGATAGCGAGGTTTCGTTACGGTGTTTTGACTTCATAACTTTTGACCGCAACCATTATGCAAACCCCAATTCTAGCAATGGTTGCGGTTATTTATGGATTATCTGCTTATATAGACGGCTGGCGATTTATAAAAAGATGGAATTACTATTTAGATCGTAAATTTTTATTGATTCACACATATATTTCAGTATTTATACCCGAGTTATTCTTACCTTTAAGAGACAAAAATATGAGAAGGGATTTTATCAAAGTTAGTGTTAGATCGAGATATTAGGAAAACTATTCTCTTATAAATTTATGCAAACTGCTTTTCGTGCTTTTTCTTCACTACTTTTAGAAAATTTAATTGACTATGCTCCAGCCACTGTAGGAAAGGAAACAACAGTCTGGGATGCTATAGGGTTGATGGATGGACAACCACCTATAGAAAATCTGTTGGTAGTGGAAAACTGGCGAGTTGTAGGTGTATTTTCATGGCAAGATGCTTTAAGGGTAGTAAAATCCCAACTCAATTTAAAAGAAAGTAAGATTACTGAATTTATGAACAATTCAGTAATCAAGATTAAATATTCTCAGATTCAAGATACAGCATCGATTTTGAATATTATTGCTGATACACAAGAAACAGTATTAGTTGAAGACGAAAAAGGTCAATTAGTCGGCAGTATTAATCGTGAAGCAGTTAACGGTTTTTTACTTCAAAATTATCAGTCGCAGATAACAAGATCAAGTATAATAAATTATACAGAACAAGAAGTAAAACCAACTGAAGAAACAAATAATATAGATACTGTAAATTACTTTCGACAAGCTTTAGAAAATAGTAGCGAAGCCATTGTAATTACAGATATAACAGGTCAAGCAATTTACCATAATTCAAGCTTTATTCAAATATTTGGCTATGTTGCTGAAGAATTAAATGTATTGGGGGGAATACCATTTTTATGGGAAAATCAGTACCAATACGAAGAATTATTAGCAAACATAGAACAGGGAAAATCTTGGCGACATAAAGTAGAAATGACAAATCATAAAGGTGATATCTTGCATTTTGATGTACGAACAGATGCAATAAAAGATGTCACTAATGAAATTATTGGCATGATAAGCATTTATACAAATATCACTGAAAGCTTAAAAATGCAACAGGCTTTACAGTTAAAGAATACAGGTTTTGAGGCTAGTCATAATGGCATCATAATTTTCGATGTTAGATTAGCTTCTAAGCCAATAATCTTTGCTAATCCTGAATTCCAACGCACTTGCGATGAGAGCATATCGCAAGGGCTAGGATTCAAAAACAGTTTTGTTGAAAATATTATTTTTGAAATAAATACACTTTTAAAATCATGTCATTATTCTTACTTAAAATACAGTAATATTATCTTACGCAATTACTGTGAAGACGGTAGAGAGATGTGGTATCAGTTTAGCGTGTCACCAATCTTCAACAGCGATAGAAAGATAACTCATTATATCTGTATTCAAACTGATATTACTAAGCATAAGCAGACAGAAATGTCACTCTTGATAACACAAGAGAAATTGCAACACATGCTATTTTCAAGCACTGGAGTAATTTATAGCTCAGAAATTCACGAAGACTATGCAGTTACTTTTATCAGTGACAATATTGTAGATATAACCGGTTATCAAGCAGAAGATATTTTATGCGATTCTAATTTTTGGCTAAGTCACATTCATCCAGACGATGTAGAGCTATATCTCGTAGAACTGCAAAAAGTATTTACACAGCAAAAAGTAAGTATAGAATACCGTTTCTTACATGAAAACGGTAATTATATTTGGATATACGAGCAATCAAAATTAATCAAAGATAATTCCGGAAACGCTTTAGAAATCATCGGCTATCGCATTGAAATTACCGAACGTAAGAATCTCGAACAGGATTTACAACAAACCTTAGAAAAAGAAAAAGAACTTAACGAACTAAAATCTCGTTTTATTTCAATGGCTTCTCATGAATTTCGTACACCTCTAAGCACTATTCTTTCTTCATCAGAATTGCTTGAAAATTATCATCATAAATGGGATGACCAAAAAAAACTGAAGCATTTTAATAGAATTAATAAGGCAGTTCAGCACATGAACAGTTTATTGAATGATGTATTGTTTATCGGTAAAATAGAAGCAGACAAAGTTGATTCTAAGCCCCAAGAATTAGATTTAGTAGAGTTTAGCAATCAGTTAATAGAAGATGTGCAAATTAATCAGAAAACAAATTTATTAGATAAAGCAGATATTAAATTAAATTTGGTTACAAATTATGAGAGTTTGATTGGTTACTTTGATGAAAAACTACTAGCCCACATATTCAATAATTTAATTTCTAATGCAATTAAATATTCTAGAAGTGGAAGCACTATTACATTAACTTTGGATGTTCGCAATTCTCAAATCTTATTTGAAATTCAAGACGAAGGAATTGGCATACCTCCAGAAGATTTACCATCCTTATTTGATTCTTTTCATAGATGTAAGAATGTAGGTAATATTCCAGGCACCGGATTAGGACTATCAATCGTCAAAAAATGTATAGATGTACTTCAGGGCGATATCGAAGTTTCCAGTGAAGTAGGCGTAGGTACAAAATTTACGATCAAATTACCATTAGTAAATAAGGATCTGGAATTAGAAAAACATATCGCTTTATAAGTAAATTGCAGAAACTTTTCAATTTTATTGGCAAAAATAAAATATATTATTATTTTCTTTTTTCAGTATAAATACGATGGCAATTGCAAAAAAATCTGCAATATAAATACAAATATATAAAAATATCTACATTATTATTGCCAAAAAAAATATTGTGCCATAATGTATTAAATATTTATATACTTTGAGTTAAAAAGAATATATAAGCGATTTCTCAATAAATCTCAGTTATAAGACAATCATAAATAATAAAAATTACATCTCAAGGCTATGACTAAAATATTAGTAATCGAAGATGAAGAGTCAGTACGCGAGAATATTTTGGATTTATTGGAAGCTGAAAATTTTGAAACATTAGCTGCTGCTAATGGCAAAATAGGGTTAGACTTAGCAGTTTCTGAGACTCCCGATTTAATATTATGCGACTTGATGATGCCAAATATTGATGGTTATGAAGTTCTAAAAAAGTTAAACTTGCAAGCATCTACAGCAGCTATTCCATTTATATTTCTTACAGCTAGAAATGCGAAGGCGGATGTTCGTCAGGGTATGGATTTAGGTGCCGATGACTATCTTACCAAGCCATTTACTCGTTCCGAATTGCTAAACGCAATTATGAGTCGATTAGAAAAGCAAAGCAACGATATAAAATATCTTTCTAAAAGTAATCAAAACTCGGCTCGTTTTTTACCCGAACTTCAGATTCTAAAAAGTAGTTTACTTAGAACTTTAGCAAAGAGAAAACTAAGAGAATTTCAAGTTTATTACCAACCAATTGTTGATACTAGTTCTGGTTCAATAGTAGGTGCTGAAAGTTTGGTTCGTTGGCAAAGCTCGGAATTAGGGTTAATTTCCCCTGCCGAATTAATTCCTTTAGCCGAATCTACAGGTTTAATTATTCCAATTGGAGAATGGTTAATTAAAAATGTTTGTAACCAAACAAAAATATGGCAAGATGCCGGTTATAAAGATTTTTACGCTACAATAAATATCTCAATCAATCAATTAATTGAGCCAGATTTTGTTTCAAAATTGCTTATGTCATTAGCAGAAAATAATTTGCATCCATCTTCTTTGGAGTTAGAAATCACAGAGGGGATGGTTGAACATGACGTGAATACAGCAATTAATAGAATGCAAGAGCTACAATCTCATGGCTTAAAACTTGCTATTGATGATTTCGGTACTGGGCGCTCATCTTTAATTTATTTGAAACAGTTACCAATTAATACTTTAAAGATTGACCATTATTTTGTCCATAACATTAATAAAGATAGACAAAAATCAGCAATTACAAAAGGGATTATTGAAATGGCTCATAACCTTGATTTACAGGTAGTTGCTGAAGGTGTAGAGACTAAAGCAGAGTTAAATATTATAAAAGCTCTTAAATGCGATAAAACACAAGGTTATTTGTTAAGTCATCCTTTACCAGTGGCAGAATTTGAAGAACTATTACTAACCGATCAATGTTTGATAGCATAAATATCTATAGATATGACAAAGTCTTAGATTTTATTATGATATTCGTTTATAAATCATGAGTTGACTGCTATATAACCTGTAAAAACTAAGTGACTACTAAAGTAAATTTTAAAATTTTTTATTTCTATAGCTAGTATTTACTTACCTGTATAAAGTAGCATCGAAACCAAATATTCGGTTAAGCACTGTAAAACAGTATTTCTGTAAATTTAATATTTTGCCGTTATATGATTTACGTAAAGCTTCAGAGCCTAATGAGCTTCTGAAGCTTTTTGTGTTAGGATAAAAACTTATGTACTATGTAATAATACAGACTACATTTATGTATTAAATGAAGGAAATGTCGAGTTAAAAGCTAATAATCTTTTTTTATCTAAATAATATAAAGCCAGTATTAAGTAATTTCTGCTAAAAGTAAATTTTTTGCAAATTACAAGCCTGACTCAGCTTATGGGAGGAAAAATATGTAATTGTATATTTGATTTGTTGAAAAAAAATTATACACATATAGCTTTGCATAATTGTTTTCGTTTGCGTTATTTCTGTGCCGTAATTCTGAGTAAATTATGTATAAAAAAATTGTCTACAAAATTCGGAACGAGGTATCGCTTAATACTCGTCAGCTTCCGTTTTTGTGTACTCAAGATAAACTTAATTATCAAGCAGCACGGAAGAAGCACTTTGAGAATTTACCCTCTATTTCGGATTATGAACAGAGTTTGATAAACAAAATCAAAAGTGAAGGGGTTGCAATGACTTCATTAGAAGCTCTTTCCATTCCTTCTACTAAGCTGATGTTTCAAGCAGCTAAAACATTGATGCCGAAAATTCCTTCAAGCCTGTCTCAAAATAAAAAAGAATATGTAGTCCATGCAAGCCCCGAACAAATTTTAGAACATAAAGAAATTTTTCTTTGGGGTTTAGAGCAACGTTTAATCAATATTATCGAGAACTATATTGGTTTGCCAGTTGCTTATCATGGTGCGTATTATCGTAGAGATACTGTTAATCCAGTTCAACTAAAGTCACGACTGTGGCATATCGATCCTGAAGACAGAAAAGTTTTGAAGGTAATTATCTATCTTAATGATGTAGACAAAGAAAACGGTCCTTTTGAATATATTCCTCAATCACTTACCGATAAAATAGTTTCTTCATTGAGATACAATCATGGTTACGTACAAGATAAAACAATGGAAAAGGTGATATCTCCTTTAAATTTTAAGTCTTGTTTGGGAGTTGCTGGAACTGTTATTTTTGCTTCTACAGGTAGTATATTTCATAGAGGTAAAATACCAATTTATTCAGACAGATATACACTCTTTTTCGATTACACTTCTAGAAATCCAATAGTGCATAATCATTACGGTGCATCTTTTCTTTGCAAAGAACATATAGAACTGTTAGCAAAGAATCTGACACCGCAACAAAGAGAATGTCTTTTCTGGAAAGAACATTTTTGGCAACCTTTTAGTTGGTAGTCATAAGATAATATCTACCATTTGATATTAAGCTTATCCAAATAAAATTCTCAATTGAGTTTTCTAGATATTGAAATCTTTCCAACATTTTTTTCAGGGGCTTCTATTACTTTTAAAGGTAGAACAATAATGCAATTCCAGTTATAGAAATAAATACACCGAGAATTGCGCGGATACTAACTTTTTCTCCCATGCTGATTGCAAAAGGTATGACAAAGATAGGGCTGGTTTGTAAGAGAGTAGATGCAATTCCTACAGATGTGAGTTTAATCGCGGTTTGTTGCAGCCAAATTCCTAAATAAGTTCCGCAGAAAGCAGCGAAAAAAGTTCCAAAAATTACTCGTGAATCCAGCAAATCATTAAGACGAAAGCTTGTTTGCGACTTAGATAATTTCCATATCAGCAGAATTAATGTACCAGCACTCAATCTTAATAGAGCAGCCCACAAAGGACTAATTACAGTATCTGCTATTGCACTACGCGAAAGTACCGCGCCAATTGCACCAGATAAAGCTGTCAATAAGCCAAAAACGATACCTTTTTTAAATTCTATAGTTGATATATTTTTTATATCTGTAGTTCGCTCGCTTACAACCCAAGCTACTCCTAATATTGTTACTAAAATACCGCACCAAGCTAATGCATTTAACTTTTCTTGCAGAAAAATCAGTCCGAAGATTGCTGACATTGGTGAAGTCAGAGTTTGCATTAGTAATGCTCTCCTAGCTCCCAAACTATTTATAGTATTAAAAAACAAAGTATCGCCCAGACTTATACCAATTACTCCGCTCGACAGTAACAAACACATTGGTAAAGTCGCGATTGAAGGAAATAACTCCCCCTTTGCCAAAATTGTGAACAAAAAAAGCGCGATCGCGATGATTCCTTTAATTAGATTTAATTGCAAAGGTGGAATCCGCGCACCCAGCTTACTATAGACTACAGATGCAATAGACCACAAGCAGGCAGCAGATAAAGCCGCTACTTCCCCAGAAAAATCTGTCATTACAATTATTAAGAAATATTAAGAAGAGTAACTTGCTCTTTTCAAACAGTGAAAATCTTTAATATTTTAATATAAATAGCGTTATAAATATTAGCACTCTATGAAGCTTTCTGCTAATTTTTGCGAGACAAATATTAGCACTCTCAATCGTTAACTGCTAACTTTGTACCGGATAAATCTTAGCACTATATCGTGTATATTGCTAGTTTTATTTAAATAATATTAATAGCAAATTTGATTGTACTTAATTATTTGTTAGCAAACAAGCGCTAAAGCCTATATTAAAAAATAAAAATTTTTTACAACCTGGAGGAATCCGATGAAATATACTTTCGATATTGTAGGTGTATCTCCAATTTTGCACTTTTTTAACCATCAACAACAGAGTCAGGAAAAGACTCAAAGTCAAGGTGTAGAGTACTTAGGAACACATATATGTACTCTAGATGCATTTCTCGAAACAGTAGAGCCAGTGCCTTCAAAGTGGGGCTGGAATATGGATGAAGTTGTGGATACTGTGATTCAGTTTTGGATGAACAATTCTGAGAGTATTGGTTACTGGAAATCTCGTTTAACCGATGCAGGTAAGGATAATTTATTAGTTGCAAGGGTAGCGGATATAAAAGCATTAAAATCGGAATTTAATTCTTTATTGGGGAATGGTTGATAATACCTTAAAAAATGTCCTCATCCTCAAAGGGTGGGGCTACAATTACAAAGCCCACTTGCATGGGCTAATTATTTTGTTATCGCCTATTTCAATGTAAAATATTTTCCTAATATTAAGTAGCTCGGTATACAAAACAACTAAATACGGGCTATTATGGGCATTGAAAATTCGCTGAAAAAATAGGAGGATTAAGTATTCTTATTCAGTTTACTGATTTCAACGGAGCAGATACGTTTATCACTTCTCGCTACAATACTGAATGGAATGAAATATCCAACGTCTTAACTGAAATTCCACTACATATTAAAGCTTCAGATCAAGCTGGAATTCAAGGGAATCCAATATTCGATCCAGTCGGAACTAATGAATATATCAAAGCTGCAATGGTACAGCTTGAATGGAAAGCAAATATTCCAATTCCATCAGAATATAAGTTTTTAGGTAAGGATATTGACTTTGGTAAAGCAGGTATAATCGTTGAAAGTCAGTTTTCTAATTATCCTTTTCTACTTAATAATACTTTACGTTCCGAATTGTTTTTTAAAGCCGGTACTGTATTTGCGTCACAACCGACTCAACTGGTAGTTTTAATTACGAAAGCCGGAATGTTTCCAGCTTCTAACAGTACACTTTACTACGAACAAGCAGTTAAGCAATTGACAGCTTTAGCTGAATATCATGTATTTGATGTCCCAATTAGACTTGTAGGATTATTTGAATCTAAAAATACTACCGTACCCATTACTTGGACTGTTTATTCATCAACAAGATATTCTAGAAAAGTTTAAGTAAGGGAAACTCGTCAATGTCAAATTATGCCAGGTAGATCCACACGTAGTCGTTGCATAATTCGCCTTTTATAATTAATAATTAATCCCATAAATTAAGTTGAATCTGTTCTACCTTATCTTGTTTTCTTATAGGTGTCTTTTTACCATTTCCATTCGGTTTTCTATCTATGGGTGGTTCTTCTCCACGTAAATTAGCAGCAAAAGCAGCTTCCTCATAAAGCAATCTATCTTCCATTTCTTGCAAATGGTATTCTTCAGAATATATCTTTGCCTTACTGCGTTCTGATGCCTTTTTAGCTACCTGCATATCAAAACGAAATTTTTCAATAGTTTCGCCAGTTTCTTCCACATAATCTCGCAGCGTTTTTAAATTGGGAAAACATTCATTTTGATCGGGTTCTTTACTCAAGCGACGTAACGCTACTTGATGATATTTCGGCTCTAATTCTGCTCCTATAAAGTATCTTTCGTAGTCTTGAGCAACAACAGCTACCGTACCCGAACCCATATAAGGGTCAAGCACAATATCATTCTTATTAGTAGTAGATAAAATAATACGAGCAATCATATCCTCTGGAAACTGACAAGGATGTATCGTCTGTTCCTCATGATTATGTTTTACATTCCGAAACAACCAGATATCACCAGGATTTTTACCATTAGGATTACAAGATAATTCACCTTTACGATTTCCCCGATAGTGTTTCTTATTTTGATATTTTTGTGGAACTCTAATACCATCTAAATTAAAAATATAATTATCAGATTTAGTAAACCAAAGTAGCGTTTCATGACGACAAGAAAACTTTTTTCGAGCATGAAGTCCATGCTGTCTCGCCCAAACTATACGATTTTTTGGAATTAACTCACAAGATTCTAAAATAGGAAAAAATCGAATATCAAGAGGAATTAACATTCCTTTATTAGAAAAAGCACCAATCTGCCAGAATAAAGAACCCGTACTTTTTAGAACTCGGCTACATTCTCGCAATATAACCGTTTGCTCTTGTAAATAAATTTCTAAAGCCTGTTTCGCTTCATATTCCTTACCTAAATTATAAGGTGGAGAAGAAACAACTAAATCAACAGATTCATCCGGTAATTTTTTCAGCAGTTTTATACAATCTCCCAGGTAAATTTCGTTTAAAGGAAGTTGATAATTATCTGTCACTGCCACACCTGATTATAATACTTTTGAACTATTAGAATAGTTTATTTTTAGTTGTGAGGCAAGGGGTAGTAGTAGATTTTATGGTGCTTTCGTTCCAAACAACCTTCTAATTTGAGGGAAAATAGCGATAAAAATCTTTACGATGTAAAACTCGATAAAAAGTAATCATATCACCATCGAAAGTTAAACCAATTCGATAATTACCTACCCGAATTCGATAAGTATTATCATATCCTGTTAGTTTCTTTAGATTACTGACTTCTTCAAAACTTTCAAGTAATGGTATTTCTTCAAAAACAAGTGATTTGATTGATTCAAAGTATGGAGTACTTTTGAGAGTTTTAATATCTTTTAAAAAACCAGGTAGATACTCAGTATTCACTCTTTTTCTAATTCTGCTAATGCTTCGTTTAAACTAAGGGGTGTCTGTCCTTCAACTTCTTTCATAGCCATAATTAACGCTTTATCTTCAATAGCTTCTACCATACGTTTATAATCGGTAAAATCTATCACTACTTTACGAATATTACCTTCAGCGTCGGTAATAAATTCTTTTGCAAATGGATATTTATCAGCTTGCATAGAGTTTTGGAAATTTTTGAGTGGTAATATTAATTTAGCGTGTTGGCATTGGAAATTACCATTTCAGAATATTCCTCTTGTATCATCTCAAATACATTAACAAGTTCTGCACAAGCTTCGTCTAAAGTTTTTCCCCAAGCGTGACAACTGGGAATTAATGGGATGTGAGCGACAAAGGTATTGTTGTCATCGAGACGAATAACGATTGTGTAGTCTTTCAAGGACTTCATTAGATTCATTTTGCAGCTTTTATTAACAATGTAGCGTGATAATTGTGAAAGAGATTAGGAATGCGATGCTTAATAGATTATTGGAACCGTTACAAACTCTACTTATTGTATATACAAATTGTTGAGTATCTTAAATAGATTAAAAAGCTTATTTAAATAATTTTCATGGGGTTGATATTACAGGGTTTGATTGAAAATCTAGCGAAGCGGGTTTTGGGAGGGTTAGAAGTGCGATCGCCATTCTCAAATCCCTCAGCAACGGTAATTTTATTTCATCGTAGGTTGGGTTAGACGCACGATAACATCAGATATCAAGGGAATACTTTATTTTGCGTCGTAACCCAACATAGAATACTGTTGTTAATTCAATTGCTTTGTGTTGGGTTTCGCTTAGCTCCACCCAACCTACTCACTAGTGATACCACTGATATAGTTTAGTCTCACTATATGTATATTTGCGGTTTTATTTTTTTAACTAATACTTAATAATATATTTCATGTAGATTTAAATAATAGAAATGAGTGTCTGTATTGAAAGTGTAAAACATTTTCTTGTTCGACAAGAATGGAAGAAAGCAGATTTTGAAACAGAAAAATTAATATTTTCTTTTTGCAATTATACAGGACAGGAATACCTAAAATTAGAGGACATTGATCTTATTCCTCTTAATATTCTTGCTCATTTAGAAAATCTTTGGACAACACATAGCAAAGGTCGTTTTGGATTTAGGACTCAAGAAAAAATCCATAACAGTATTAGAAAGCAAATTCGATTAAATCCACGAGAAAGCCTGCAACGCATGATATCTAATGTTATGCGTGGGAGTAATGATTCGATGAATAGTAAAGAAGTCCTGATGGTGCCATATTTTTATGGTGTTGAGATAGGATGGATAGAAGGGCATCCTATGGACTCTTTAGGTGCATACGGTAAAGATAAAAGTTATGAAGAGTTGACCTTTGATTTATCTGCCCCATTAGGGCATTTACCTTGTCAAACTTGGTGGACATTGAATCATCAAACCACACAAGTGCCTTTTAATGTTTTATTTAAAAAATATGGAATTATTGGATTACCAGGATGTGCTATAAAATACCAATTTACACTACAATTACACCTCTTTAAAAGAATTCAAATAGCGTGCCAACAATTCACTAATTAAGATGGGATAATATTAAATATATTTTTGGGTAAATACTCTATTTCACCATAATCATAAATTTTCAATACTATATGAAAGTTGAATTCACCAATTTGATATATTTTTTCCATAAGATATAAGATGTATTTTTTCCATAAGATATAAAATGATTTTAATCAATTTATATCTTTTCTCTTTAGACTTAAATCATTTAATGTATACTCTGCTTACTTCTGCGTTTAAAATAAATTCTAAGGTGGGCAAAAACCCACCCTAAAATCAATTTACTTAGCCCCTGTCGTCATCCCCAAAATATCCTCAATCTTGGGCATTTCTTCCAACGGAATCACCCTTCCTTCATCCTCAAAACCAGCAATTTGATCAAAGTTCAAATACTTATACAAATCATCAGCAAAGGGATGAATTTTATTCCCTACAATCTCCATATATTCTTCTACCGATGGCAGTTTTCCTAATAATCCACAAACTGCTGCTAACTCTGCCGAACCAAGGTAAACTTGTGCGCCTTTACCCATACGATTGTTGAAGTTTCTTGTAGAGGTTGAAAATACGGTGGCGTTATCTTCTACTCTTGCTTGGTTGCCCATACACAAACTACAACCGGGCATCTCTGTACGAGCGTTTGCTGACTCAAATACTTCGTAAATACCTTCTGATTTCAATTGCTTTTCATCCATTCTTGTAGGAGGACAAATCCACAATTGAGTTGTGACTTTTCCGGCGTTTTCTAATACTTTGGAAGCTGCTCTGTAGTGTCCGATATTGGTCATGCAGGAACCAATAAATACTTCGTCAACTTTATCACCGACTACCTCTGAAAGTAATTTTACGTTGTCGGGGTCGTTTGGTGCGGCTACTATTGGTTCTTTGATTTCGTTTAAGTCAATTTCAATTACTTCTGCATATTCTGCGTTTTCATCACCTGACATTAATTCGGGATTTTCCAACCATTGCTCCATTTTGGCTACTCGACGCAATATTGTTCGAGCATCTTGATAACCACGGGCTGCCATGTTTTTCAACAAAGCAACGTTAGAGCGCAGATATTCGGCTACTGTTGATTCGCTTAGTTTAATGGTACATCCAGCACAAGAGCGTTCGGCGCTAGCGTCGGTTAATTCAAAGGCTTGCTCGACTTTCAAATCTGGTAAGCCTTCGATTTCCATGATTCTTCCAGCGAAGACGTTTTTCTTATTTTTCTTCTCTACTGTCAATAAACCTTTTTGAATTGCGACGTAGGGAATTGCGTTTACCACGTCTCGCAAGGTAACACCTGGCTGTAATTCACCTTTGAATTTTACTAATACCGATTCTGGCATATCTAAAGGCATTACTCCCAAAGCAGCTGCAAACGCCACTAAACCGGAACCTGCTGGAAATGAAATTCCCAAGGGGAAACGAGTATGAGAGTCGCCACCAGTTCCCACAGTATCTGGTAACAGCATTCGATTTAACCATGAGTGGATAATACCATCACCGGGACGTAAAGCTACACCACCACGTTGAGCGAAGAAATCGGGTAGTTCTTTGTGGGTTTCTACGTCAACGGGCTTGGGATATGCTGCTGTATGACAGAAGCTTTGCATTACCAAGTCAGCGGAGAAACCCAAACAAGCCAATTCTTTTAATTCGTCACGTGTCATCGGTCCGGTGGTATCCTGAGAACCGACGGTGGTCATAATGGGTTCGCAAGACATACCTGGGCGTACTCCCGGTAATCCGCAGGCTTTCCCGACCATTTTTTGAGCTAGGGTAAATCCTTTTCCACTGTCTTCTGGTAGTTGGGGACGAACAAATAAAGTACTCGCTTCTAAATCTAATGCTTCGCGGATTTTGTCTGTCAGCGCACGTCCGATAAGTAACGGAATCCTGCCACCAGCGCGGACTTCATCAAGAATTGTATCTGGTTTGAGCTTAAATGTAGAAATAACCTCACCGTTTTCGTTGGTAATTTCACCTTTGTACGGATGAATGGTAATTACCATACCGGTTTCCATCTTGGTGACATCACATTCGATAGGTAAAGCACCAGCGTCTTCTGCTGTATTAAAGAAAATTGGCGCTATACTACCACCTAAAATATATCCTCCCGCACGTTTGTTAGGTACAAAAGGAATATCCGCTCCTAAATGCCACAATACGGAATTAATCGCCGATTTACGTGAGGAACCGGTTCCGACAACATCCCCGACATATGCTATGGGATGTCCTTTATCCTTTAATTTAGCAATAGTTTGCAACCCTTCGGGCATGGCATTTTCCAACATTGACAAAGCGTGGAGAGGAATGTCCGGCCGCGTGGTAGCATGAGTTGCGGGAGATAAATCGTCAGTGTTGGTTTCTCCGGGAACTTTGAAAACGGTAACGGTGATTGTTTCGGGTACTTCCGGACGAGTAGTAAACCATTCTGCTTCAGCCCAGGAATCAACTACTCTTTTAGCGTAGGGATTGGTTTCGGCTAGTTCTAGAATATCGTTGAAAGCATCGTAAACCAGTAATGTTTTACTCAAAGCTTCAGCAGCATATCTTGCTATAGGTTCTTTACCTTCCCCACCCATTACCAAAGGAGTTTCGGAAGAATCGGATACCGATACGGTTGGGGTTTGTAAAAGTTCAATTAAAGATTGGACATTGTAACCACCCACCATAGTACCCAGCAATTCTACTGCTTCGATGGGAGAAATCAAAGGACATTCGATTTCTTCTTTAGCAATTCCCGTCAAGAATCCAGCTTTGACGTAAGCTGCTGGATCTACTCCAGGAGAAACTCTTTCTCGCAACAGATGCAATAAAAATTCCTCTTCACCTGATGGTGGATTTTTGAGTAATTCGCACAGTTCTGAAGTTTGTTTTGCATCTAGTGGTAAAGGAGGAATCCCTAAAGCCTCTCTTTCCTCTGCGTGTTTACGATATGATTCAAGCATTTTCATCTCCATAGATACAATTTGAAACTTATAATTGGATGTTTATTCTTTACCCTACTTTTTAGAGTAACTTTTATTAACAATTATTCGATTCACCTGTAGATATAATTGTCAGTATTTATAGTACTTACACAGCTTTATCCGACACAATTTTTTCTCCAAATAACTTCCGAAAATATTTTTTGCTGAACATTTACGATGATGAATCAAAAGCATTACTTGATTGATAAATCTCAACTAGATTTTTAATTAGGACTTACGTAATTGTCTGGTGAACTGGTTGGTGCGCGACTCTATAAAGGTTATTGCTACGTTCATAAATAGTCAAAGCGTCCCAGAGTTACCATAAAAAATTTGTTCTTCTAAAAAAATAAAGGGTTCCCGTCACAGCACTTTACAAGCAAAATATGCCAGCTGTCTAAGTCCTATTAATGTGTAGATAGTCACTTTTATTTTTTTGAATAAAATAAAGTTTACGATATCGTGACAATTAACGTTACAAATAGACTTACAAAGCAGTTTTACAATTCTTATTTATTATCACTCTACAGCTAATTGGGCTATTTTTATCTAATTGAAAATAATTATTATATATGGTTTACCAGTTGAATCGTGAGCTTATTAATAATATAAAATATTCAGTATTATACGGACGCACACCATATATTGTATATGACTACAACTTATACCGTTGAATTCATTCATCAAGGTAAAACGCATATTTTACAAGTACCCGAGGACAAAACTATTCTATCTGCTGCTGAGGAGGCGGGTTTAGAATTACCTTCTTCATGTAATGCTGGTGTTTGTACTACTTGTGCCGGTAAAATCATTAATGGTGGTAGTGTAGACCAAAGCGACGGTATGGGAGTTAATCCAGATTTACAAAATCAAGGTTTTGCACTGCTTTGTGTCGCTTATCCACGCTCCGATTTGAAAATTGAAACCGAACAAGAAGATATTGTTTATGACAAGCAGTTCGGTAAAGGTTAATTGTTAATTTTAGTTAACGATTAGCCGTGATTTAATTACGGTTAATCGTTATCAGTGAACAGTTATCAGTGAACAGCGAACAGTGAGTAGTTAACAATTATTAGTTAACAGTTAAGAGTGAATAGGCAAGGAATTTTGATTACTGATTTTGTTTGTTTAGAAATTGATTTGGAAGATGATATTACCCAGCTACATAATTCTGTTGAATTAGAATTGAATAAATATGGTAAGCCTTTACGTTGGGCTATCACTACTGTTGATTATGAGAAAGATAAAGTTATTTTGGAAGCGGTTGTGACGAAGGAAGGAAATTAATTACTGTATAATTTGTAAATATTTAAGATGTTATAAACCCGGTTTTTTGAAAGAACCGGGTTTTTGAATTGTTCTTAAATGATTTAGCATTGTTGTAGAGAAACTATTTTAGTAAAATGTAACAAAAAATGGCTTATAGCGATTTAACTCTAAGTAAATTTCAAAATAGCTTGGCTCATCAGTTGTTAGTATGCTAAATTCTGAATAAAAATTACCGAAATATTTACTGCGTAGGGATTTGACATTTTATATGCTTAATTTTTGATAACTTTACTCTTTTTCCCCTACTGCCGACTGCCGACTGCCGACTGCCTAAAAACGACTACTTAAATAGCATACCAAGTGCTGAAGAACCAATAGCTTTGATATTTATATAGAGGAAGATACCAATTTGTTTGCAAATATTGAACCTTTAGAAGCTAGCGATAAGTTAAAAAGCGATTTGAAAGAGACTGCTGAATTGGCTCTAGCTAAGTAAGTGGGTGAAATAATTTATAACCACGTCATTGCGAACGGAACGAAGTGAAGTGAAGCAATCGCAAGGTATTCAGCGTTTTTACTTTTCGTTACATAGTTCGGTTTATTTGTGTCTACCTACTTATCAATACAGAAAAAGCACGCTCGGAAATGATTATTTTACCTATTTTATTAGAAATTAGGCGTAGAGCTAATTATCAGATAAGTTTATTTTCGGGAATTAATTTCGATGTTGATATAGACAAAGGTTTAAATGGCTACTGCGATTTTATCATTAGCCGCTCTAAGGAACAGCTATTAATTAATGCACCCGTAATCATTATTATTGAAGCTAAAAACGAGAATATCAAAAATGGATTGGGACAATGTGCTGGTGCAATGTTAGCAGCACAAATTTTTAATCAACGAGAAAATAATGATATACCAACTATTTATGGAGCAGTTACAACTGGTGATATTTGGAAGTTTCTTAAATTAGAACTGAATAATTTATTTATTGATTTGAAGAATTATTATATTAAAGAACTTGCGAATATATTAGGAATTTTATTTCAGGCTGTTTAGTTGCATAATTCAATTTAACCACAACAGCATAGCGTTACCTTTAACTGCTGCATCCTTATAATAATTTACTAACTCATCATAATAACAATATTCTGATAAAGAATCGAAAATATAATCATGATAACAATCTTTATCTTGTAACCTTTGAACTACATCACCGAGCTTTAGTTTTGATAAAGCATTAGCAATTTGATTCACTTCAGTAGCAGTTAAATAACGAATATCGTCATAGCCAGCATTAGCTTTTAATTGTTTACCTCCTAATACAGTGTTAATTAAAGGTAATTTATCTTTTTTATTTATGCTTATCAGGTTATCAATTTTCATATATGAGTCTTCATAACCAGTAAATAGGTAATGAAAAAAATACCAAGCTTTATTTATGTCTAATGATTCTTCCATTCCTTTTTCAAGAATAGAATAAATATTTTTTGGTAAATTTCTAAGTTTCTTTAGTTGTGCATAGCTCAAGTCATTCCACGATTCCCATCCCAAATAAAATTCAGTGAAATCTGGATAATTTATTAATACTTCTAATAGGGATGTGCTAATTTGTGAAAACTCTGCTGTAGTTGACATTCTATTATTGTTAATAAGTCAATTTATTAGATAATAAATTATCCACACCCTCCGGGTGAAAACTGTTCACTGTTTACTGTTCACTGATAACTGAATGCGTCCATATACTGCTATTTTAATTATTCCCACAGGTGTGGGAGCAGCCATCGGAGGTTATGCTGGTGATGCTTTACCCGTTGCTAGAGCTATGGCTGAGGTTTGCGATGTTTTGATTACTCATCCTAATGTTCTTAATGGTGCAATGTTGTACTGGAATCTACCTAATGCTTTATACGTCGAAGGTTACGGTATTGAGCAATTTTGTCAAGGAAATTGGGGTTTACAGCCGGTACATCAAAATAAAATTGGTTTGGTTTTTGATAAAGGAATTGAGCCGGATTTACGTTTAAGAAATATTCAAGCCGCAGATGCAGCAAGAGCAACGCTGGGATTAAATTTAACTGATTATGTAGTTACCGATGCTCCCTTAAATGTAGAATTACGCTCGGCACAATCCGGTGCAAGTTGGGGCACTATAGCTAACCCAGATAGCTTATTAAGAGCGGCGGAAGCGTTGATAAATAAAGCAGGAGCTAACGCGATCGCAGTTGTTGCTCGTTTTCCTGATTACATTGATGAAGAAGCGGAGCAAAATTATCGTGAAGGGAAAGGGGTAGATCCAATCGCCGGTGCGGAAGCGATAATTAGTCATTTGATAGTGCGAGAATTTCAGATTCCTTGCGCTCATTCTCCGATATTTTCTCCACCACCTTTAGATGCAAATTTATCACCACGCTCTGCTGCGGAAGAAATAGGCTATACTTTTTTACCAAGCGTACTTGTGGGTTTAAGTCGCGCTCCCCAATTTGTTAATAGAGAATGCGATCAATTTTATAGGAATCGCGACATATGGGTAAATCAAGTTGATGCTGTGGTGGTACCTGCAAATACTTGTGGTAGCAGTGCTTTACTAAGTTTGAGTCAAACAAACACTCAAATAATTACTGTAGAGGAAAATCAAACTCAGATGCAGGTTTTTCCTCAAGCCTTGGGGATGAAAACAGTATCAGCGACTTCTTACTTGGAAGCAATAGGAATATTAGCAGCTCGTAAAGCAGGTATCAATCCATCTGCTTTAAGTTCTACAATATTTTCTTTACAGTCGCTAATTTAGATGTTAAATGTAATTTGTGAAGCAGCGCTTAGACATAAAGTCAATCTAAAATATACAATTCAAAATCTAAAATTGAATGACGCAACAGCAAAAGCACGAGCCAGAAATCCCATACCTGACACGTACCCAAGTGCTGATGGCAATGGGTGTGACAGCTATTATTTTGTGGATAATTGCCAAACTATGGTTACAATTAGGTAATTTTTCTTTGATGTCTTGGCGTTGGCATCAACAAGAATTATTGATTGGAGTCGCTTTAGGTTTAACTATTACTATTGTAAGTAGTTTAGCTTATCAATTTTTACCTTTATATCGTCAAAGCGCCAACTATTATTTGGAAATAGTATTAAAACCTTTAGCATTGCCTGATTTGATTTGGCTGGGGCTGTTACCAGGCTTGAGTGAAGAATTACTATTTCGAGGAGTTATGCTGCCAGCTTTTGGATTAGATCACTTAGCTGTCATCATATCAAGTATTTGCTTCGGCGTTTTACATTTGAGCGGTTCCGGACAATGGGCTTATGTCGTTTGGGCAACTATTGTTGGAATTATTTTGGGCTATAGCGCTTTTTTAAGCGGTAATTTATTGGTGCCTATAGTAGCTCATATTGTAACTAATATAGTTTCTAGCTATTTTTGGAAAATACAGCATTCCAAAGTTTAGTAAATTGCCAATTTCGTTAATTTTAAATTTAAGGTTTTAAATTTAAGGTTTTAAATTTAGCATTGAATTGCCATGTCTATGTTGTTTCAAATAATTAGTTTGAATTAGGGAACAAGAGAAAAAGTTAATAGAAAAATTAAAAACCCGGTTTTTTGCAAAAACCGAGTTTATCGTTATTTAAATTTCTACAGTTTATTGAAGATTGGAGTCAAAAGCTTAAGCTGCTACGCTATTTTTGTTAAAATTATCGCCTGAATTATTTCTTAAAAACTGTTTGATTTTTGGAGATTGTCTGTTGCGGAATTTTTCAGGGAAAGTAAGCTCTATTGCAACTTTACCGCGCTCTTCTTCAACTAGATTGATTTCAGCTACAAATCGAGTAGGTGAAGTATTTTCTTCTTGACTTAATAGTAAACCAACCAGCGGTTTTACATGCTGCATTGTTTCTAAATCTTTTTTTCCAAGCAGTCTATCATCGCTTGATAAAGATTTTTTACTATCTAATTCTAATCGCAAACCTGTTATTCCTAATTCGGTAGCAACTCCACTGAAGAAATGACCATCCCAATAAAGTTGAGCGCCCGTATGTACCTGTTTGCGTATCTTTTTGGTGGTAGTTGGTTTTAATTCCCGTAGAGAACGAGTGATGCTAGTGGCTAAGAAACCCAGAGAAGCAAATGGTTTGTCAGCATTTTCTCGGTTTTGAGAGTACCATTCTTTCACATCGGAATACATTACTAAGGATAAATCATCCATCTGAGTACGAGTCAGATTGACAAAATCTACTCCTAAATGAGTTTCCGTTTCATTTACAGGAGTAACTCGTACAACTCTGGCAGTTAACAAAACACGAGCTTCAAAATCTCCCATTACTTCAATCTGTACTTCATCTGGTAAATTTGACCATGATTCTAAAGATATCAAAGCACCAGTTTCTGATATGTTTATAGTTTCTCCCATGATGGTTTGGTCTTCGCTAGAAATTACCACCGGAAGTTGTCTTTGCAAGCGGTGAGCGGTACGAATTTGTGGTTGTTCAAATCCTACAAGTAAAGCTGCTGATAGCAAAATCAAGTTAAAGCCAGACCATAGGGTGTTAACTAACACAGCTTCTGTATCTTCCGGTCTTAATAATAACCAGTAAGGAACCGCTAACAAGGAACTGACTACTAATAACGTTACTATTATCAAACCCCGCATCGATACCCAGTCAAAGGTACGTTTGGTAACGTTTATGCCTTTATCGGTAACGTTGAAAGAACCCATTTTAGGATTAATCAATGCTAATAATGTTACCCAACCTGCTTGGAATGACATTACGAATTCAAAAATCTCGTTCCAGAAGGAAAAGCGGACGTGTTTGTAAATAATGTGGTTGGTAGCTAGGGAGAGAAGAATGTGAGGTAAAGCATATGCCAAAGTTTCTAAACCTAAACCCTGGATGGGATTAACTCCAAACAATAAGAATAAGGTCGGAATGATTGCGTATACCAGTCGGGGATAACCGTATAAAAAGTGGGAAGTCGCGCTTAAGTAACAAATTCGTTGAGCAAAATTTAAATTAAGCTTGGGATTAAATAATGGGTTTTCTAATCTGAGAATTTGAGCCATTCCCCTAGCCCAACGTACTTGCTGGCCTACATAAGCTGAGAAGGTGTCTGGTGCTAACCCCGCTACCATGATTTTGTCGTAGTAGACGGATTTGTAACCTTTGGAATGCAAGCGTAATGCTGTATGACAATCTTCTGTTACCGTTTCAACCGCAATTCCTCCAACTTCTAAAGCATGAGTTTTACGAATTACCGCAGCAGAACCGCAGAAAAAAGATGCGTTCCAAAAATCATTACCTTTTTGCAGTACTTTATAAAATAGTTCGTTACCTACAGGGATTTTTCCGTCGGTAAGCAAGTTACGCTCAAACGGATCGGGGTTATAAAACCAGTGAGGAGTTTGAACAAAGGATACTTTGGGATCGTAGAAGAAACCTACTGTATGTAAGAGAAATTGTCGGGAAGGAACGTGGTCGCAGTCTAGAATTAAAACTAAATCCCCTCCGGTTTTGTGGAAAGCAGTATTGATGTTACCAGCTTTGGCATGGTCGTTATTGTCTCTTCCCATGTGAATACAGCCAAGTTCATCACACATTTGCTGTAACTGTTCTCTTCTAACCCGGAAAGTCTCATAACGTGGGTCATCTTTTTGATACTTTTCAGGACGACCATCATCTAAAACGTAAACTTTCTTCTTTCCGGGAGCATAATCGCAAGCTAAAGCCGCTAGTGCTGTCTTACGAACAATCTCAACATCTTCGTTATAGGTAGGAATGTAAATATCAACATCAAACCATTCTTCTTGGGGAATGGTTGAAATATCAATGGGTTTTCTTTCTTTGATTTTTAAGGTTTGAAAGTACGCTAAGACTAAGGTGAAAATCGCGTACAATTCTGCTCCTAAAAGAGTTAAACAAGCAATGCTATTTACCCATCCATCAAAGTTAAGCGTATAGCTGAGACGGTAATATAAATACCGCATTGTTGTTACTAGACTCAGCCATACCATAAACAAGTGATAATATTGGCTGACTTCTGTAGAAGATTCTTGTTCCTCTGCACCTAATACTAGCTGACCTAATAATATGAGAAAAACTGCTATGGCTCCTTGCTGCCAAACTTCTAATGGCGTAACAATCAGCGGTATTGAAACTACTAGTAGCAATAAAATTAGCCACTTAAAATGTTTGATTCCTACTTTTTCTAAAGTGCTATCAAAAAAGCTGGGTGTTAAATCAATTAACCATCTACTTAAGTTAAAGCGCTGGCGCTTTTTAGAAGATTTTCTTGCTGAGGTAGACATAGCAGTTTTTAAATTTCGTTTATTAAAGGTGATGTAATTTTTAAGAAGTAGCGAGTAGAGAGTAGGGAATAGGGAATAGGGAATAGGGAATGGGGGAAGAAATGACCAATGCTCAATGCCCTATGCCCAATACCCATAATTCTTACTTTCTGTCAGCAGTAGAAACCCGCTTTAGATACAGTTGAACAATTCCATAAAGTATTAGGGATAAACCAACAATACCCGCAGGTACTAACAACCAGTTTTCTTGCAGCATCCGCGTCATTTTGCTCAAAAGGTTAGTATCTTCGATGCGACGAGTTTCAGGAGCATTATCAAAAAACGCTAGCTGATAGGCATCTGGATCGTAAGCTGCGGGGTTTTTCTTGTCGCTGCTGATTAATACCGTATCTTTCTTAAGTTGGAAGAACCAAGGGTCTTTCTTTAAAACCTGCTGTACTTTTTCTAACCCCGAATCTGTCTGAGCGGTCAATGCCAATACGACGCGATCGCCATTCTCATTGAGTACTTGTTTAATCATTCCTTGACTATCTTGGGGTACTGTAACGCTTGCTTGAGCCGAACCCCGTCCGAAGGATTTTGTTAAGTTAAAGCCTGGGGATTTAAATACACTTGGTAAAGGAAACTCGTCTCGCGTTCCAATTCCAACTAAGTGTTCGTTTTTAAGTACTTCCGGAGTTAAGGTATTCGGAGTATACACATCTAACTTAACTGCATCAGCACGACTTAACCTTCCCAAACGTTCGCTGAAAGCCAGCATTGTTTTTATATCCGTACTGCTAGGCTGTTGCGGAAGTACAATTGCTGTTTCAGATAAATCTTGAGGTGCAGCAAAGGGGAAGCCATACTGCATTAATTTAAGATTTGGTAGCTCTACTGAGTTTTCCCGTTTTAAATCGAAACTAGTGTCGGAGTGAACCGTACCTGTAAGCTGTTGATCTGGTGGGCTGATACAGTTGGCTTTATCAAACGGCTCTTTAGGATTCATCCGGAAAAAGACTTGGAGTTTAGAGTCAGGCTTGACCAATTTCGCCGGTAAATCTACTTTCAGGTTTTTACGCATTGCTCCTTGGTCTGAATCTAGACGCGCTCCACCGATGAAAACCCCATCCAACAATACTTCTACAGCTGAGGTTCTAGGATTCATTTGCGGTCCGTAACTGTAAACCAGATTCATCGAACTACCGCGTACAAATCTGTCATCCGGTAAAGCACGGAAGTCTATTTCAATTGGTGGAGCCGCAGAGCCGCGAACGCTGACATCTTTAAAGGCATCGCCGTTAAATTGAGTTTTAATTTCACTTAGTTCAAAGCTACTAGACTCCGGTAAATAACCAGGCCATTCTCTTTTCCCTGGCGTAGTCCCTTCTTCTAATTTCTTGACAAAAACAATTCGATCCGCGCCCATTTTCCGCGAAGAAGGCTGTGCTAAAAACTGTGCAGCTTTAGCTACTCCTTTTGACCCATTTCCAGTGGCAACTAAAACAGGGACTTTACCTTTTTTAGTAGTGGTGAGGATTAATACTCCTGTGTCTTCTGGTATTACATTCTGATTGGAATCTAAGATTTGAGAACCTGCAATTTTACGGGGCAAATCCAAATCTTTTAAAGCAGGTTGCTCGCCGGGAGTACCGATAATGACTAATTTTTCATTATCTGACACATCAGAGATGTCAGAAATCAAATCTGTTTCTATCGGACGAAACTCAGCTTGTCTCCCTAATGAAGCTTGCAAGCGGGCTGCTCCCTCCAGCCAAGATTCATTAGTGGTTCGGGGTTTCAAGTAAACGATGCGGTTAGTGTCTAAATCGAGGTTATCGAAGAACGGATAGGGGTAATTGCTAAAGTTAAGCGGAATTGGTTTGCGGTTGTAATTAAAAGTTATTTTTGAGTCTGGTAAAATTTCTGTCCATAAAGTCGGGTCGTTGGGGTCGCTACATCCAGAAGTATTATTCTGTTGAGCTACAATTTTGAGTTCGTTATATTCTTGTAGTAGCTTCGGAGGGATGTTTATTAGTACTCGACCGACTTGTGATTGTTTGCGATTTAAAGGAATACTACCTACAGCAGTATCGTTGACTAGCACCGTTAAATTAGAACGATTGGCAAACAGCGCTGGTGAATGTTGAAAGCGAATCTCAGCTTTTACAGTACCTATATCCCAGCTACGAGGACGAGTGAAACCCAAACGACCTTCCGAGTATACTCCTCGTAAACGCATCCGATTGCCTACTATCGGACTGCGATTGAATTCTAAAATGTATTTATCATTGTATTTGGTTGGAGAATTTTTAGAGCTTCGATTAGCTCGTGCTAATAAAATTCCTTCAGAATTAGATAATTTATTTTGACTAGTTGCTTGTGCAGTTGGTAAAGCCGATAGCAAACAAAAAGAGATAATAAATGCTTTATTAAGGGTTTTGAAATTAAATAGATGCTTCATAACAGAGTTTTTAAATTATTAGGTAATTTGAGTATGAAATTGTTTTAAAAAAGTTTATTTGGTGTTGAAAAAAGTGGATTTAAGTATTTGTTCGCTACTTAAGTAATGCTGATTTATTTTATTCGCTAATTAGACAATAACGCCACAACTTTTTAATTACTTTGCAAAAGTTTTGGAGGAATTGCTGATGGAGATAGCAGCCCTAACCAAGCTAGATTCTGAGTGTAATAAGCTTCGTTATCGTCCCAAACCTCTTGCTGGTATTGGGGTAGCAGCTTTTTCTCTAATAATTCTTCAGCCAATGATGGTTGTATCAGCCTACTTGCTGCATAAAGCATGGCGTATTGAGAAGTAGCTTCGTAGTTCACCAAAGCTTTACCTTCGAGGTTTATCCGTGCTGGAATAGTTGATTTTTCCTGCCATAATTTGAGTGGATGCCCGATAGACGATTCCAGATAATTTCGTGCCCGAGATGAATTGAACCAGCTTGCATCGAGGGCGATTCTCCACCAAACTCGAAAAGCATCAAAGCTGTATGCGCTGCTTAACAGACTATCGTTAGGTAAGGATTTATATTCTCCCGTTTTGGCATCTAGAACAACCCAATCACTAGGTAAATTTACAGCACTAATTCGTCTGGAATCTTCTAATACTTCATAGCTACTATCTACCAAGCTCAACCAATCCCGTTCGGAGTCAACTTGAGCAAACAAGCGAAAAGCATAAGGAGCAAAGTATGAAGGATTAAGAATAATGGACGATGAATCTTTGACAAATGCAGCTTTAGGACCTGGTAGCAGATAGCGTTTGTCTTGTGCGACAACAGTTGAATACTTCCACAAATCTTTTAACTTAGTTTTTGCTAATTCTAGGTATTCCGGACGATTCCACCGTCTTGAAGCCAATATCAAAGCAGTAATCGCATCTATATCGCCGTCGCTAGCAAAATTATCATCTATAGAACCCCAGCTACCATCAGATTTACGCCCCCACTTCCAAGCCCATAAACTATCTACAGGCTTACCGTCTTCTAGCCTTCGTAAATTATTTTCTCCCCAGTTTAAAGTTAAAGCAAAAGTTGCAGAGTCATCGATAAGTACTGCTCTGAGCATTGCATAAGCCTGCCCTTCACTAGTAGAGCGATCGCTAGCTTCGTAATCGATTACTCTTCCATCTCTCTGGATAAACCGACGACGATAGCTATCCCAACTTTCCACCAGTAACTCTCGGTTGGGAGTGGATTCCGGCAGAGAGGAGACGAATTGAACGTTGTCGTTATTAATAACCGATATTGAGGTTGATGATTGCCAAGATTTTTTCTCGGGTTTTTCAACGCTATTCGCCGAATCATCCCAACTACAGCCATTTAGAGCCAAAATTGTACATATTGCAGCTACTTTTGGGAAATAGTTCATCTTTAAAAATATTTTGCATTAATTGTTGCCAATTACGAGAAATTCTCTTTGCTTGAGTTTATACCCGAGAAATCCGGTTTCTGACCTAGTACAAGGTATAAGTTTGAGAAACTTCTTCTAATTACTATTCCCGTTGTAGTCCGTGTATTTAACTAAATAACTTATTCTTTATCGAAAATTTGTTTGGATGAGGATTTAGCTATGTATTCTTTAATCACAGGGAGTGGGAGAAGAGGTAATGCTGATAAATGTAGAGGTTTGGATGTTGGGTTAAGAAAGCCGTTGTAATGCGATGGCATTTCGTAGGAGAGATTGAAGTTCAAAGTGTTCATAGTTATAGCAGTCTTAGTACTACTGTTATTAAAAGATATTATTAGTATTGAAAAACACACATAATTTATCTATATCTAAGTATATTAAAAACTGGAATAGATGTATCAAATAATAAAATTTCTAAAAGTAAGCAAAAGGAATATATAGGATTACTCCGCAGATTTTTGTTAGCGCAGCGTGCCCAGAGGGCATAAAACACGTAGGGGAGGCAGATTGGGAGGACACTGCGTTGCGGAGGTTCCCGCAGTACGAGCAAGTGTCCGGGTGTGGATTTTCCTCCCCCAATACTGCCGTTGTGTTGCTTGCTGCGCGCAACGCACCATCATATATACATTTCGGTGCGCTCACGGCTGAAGCCATAACACACCCTACAAGTACTTAATTGTTTTCAATATTCAAACCGGATTCCTATATGACTCAATCTGTTGATTTTGAAGCATTTCGTAAAGAGTGGCTGAAAGAAATTACTGAAGGAAACCCTTCAACAGTAGAACTTGGAAATCGTTTTTCCAGGAAGTTAATTACGCAATGGCTGGAAGTTGACGAATCAACAGATGATATTGTTTAATTGCTTATTTTACAAGCAATTAAACCAGAATAAATATCTCTATTCGATACCCAATAAACACAAAAATAGTTGGTACATGAATATAGAATAAATAAACTAAACTATCCAACCAATCTAAAAACCAACAATACTAAATTTCAGCCAAAATTTAAACATTCAAAAATATCCGCCACTGACAAATCCCAACCTTCCAATACATCTAACACGGGTAAAATATCATCTCCCTGTTTTATTTCCGGTACTCGATCGGGTTGAAAAACCATTATAGATTCATCTTCGGAGTCAAGAAACCAACCTAATTTAGTACCATTTTGAATCGAAAACATAATATTACGAATAACTCGGTTGGGAGATTGCTTTGGGGAAAGAATTTCAATTTTCCAATCGGGAGAAATTTCAAATTGGTTGGCAATTCTCCCATTGGGAAGCAAAGGAATACGCGACCATTCAAAAACAGCAATGTCTGGGACTAATGATTTTCCAGAAAATGTGCAGCGTAATTCTGGAAATGCATAAGCTAATTTTTGTGGTTGACCAATTTCATTAATGTTAGTCACCAAAAAACTTTGTAGTGTGCTGTGTTCTCCTTGTGGCATTGGTTTTTGATAGATTTTCCCGTCAATATATTCGTTATGAGGCTTAGTTTCAGGTAGTTTTAAAAACTCTTCTAAACTAAGGTTTGAGGATAATTGAGGTGATAATTTCATTTTTTTATTACTTTATCCCTAAAATGATTTTATTATAAATAGCAAGAGTTTTTATTGTCACAATTACTCGTTGGTGCGTGAGGCAGATAAATCTTATCGCCACGTTCAATTTTTTTCATAGCGTCGCACCCTACAGTAAAATACTAGTACTCAACCACATTAAATATGACGTGTAGAGAGCGTTTGTAAAAAACCGCAGAGGACGCACAGAGCGCAGAGGAAGAGGGTAAGAAGGATTGATCTTATTAAAATTAAAATTGGTGTTACCCCATTACCAATTACCAATCTCCATAAAAAAACCACTCATACTAAAAGCACGAGCGGTTTAATTGCAAATTACCTTTAACCTTTAAACTCTTACCTTTTCCCCCGACGCTCGTAACTTTCCCAAGCTGGTTGAAAACCCCGTCTTTGTAGAAAGTCTTCCTGTATCTGCTGCATCTGGTTGGATATTTGAGGATTATTTTCGCCGCTAGCAATTTGCTCGATTTGCAGTTGCTCTAAAGCTTTCATAGCTGCTAATGGTTTATCGAGAATCGCATTCAAACCTGCTAGAGCGCGACGTGCTTCTTTATCTTGGGGATTTTGTTCCAACACTGTGGAATAAATTTGTTCTGCGGATTCAAATCGTCTTTGCTCGAAGCGAATTCCTCCTAAAGCAGCCAAAGCGTCTATATCGTCTGGTTCCTGTTTGAGAATATTTTCATAAGCTTTACTAGCCATCTCTAAATCCCCAACTGCTTTAGCTAACAAAGCTACTCTCTGTTGTGAGTTAGCATTATCTGGAGCGCTAGCAATCAATTGTTTCATTCGCAAACGGGCTTCACGGGGATTCCGTTGTGCTATTGACTCCAGTAAGCGCTGCTGCAATCTAATACTAGTAGGGTCAACTTCTACTAAGTAATTATACAGAGACTCCCGATTGGGATCGGTGGGTAACTGTGTTACCAAGCTATATAATTCGGGTGGTGTATTGGTAGCTTTTTGAGTTGCTAACCAATTATCTAAAACAGATTCTGCTTCGTTTTTAGAAATGCGTTTGGCTTGATAGGCGACGCTGGTACGTCCTAACTGAGCGGTAATATCTTGAGGATTGCGTTTGAGAACTTGCTCGTAAACTACTAAGGCTTCGTCAAAACGTTTTTGCTGAACTCTTACCCCTACCAATCCCCGCAAAGCACCATCAATTATATCGTTTTTGGGATTGTTATTAAGGACGGCAAAGTAGCGTTCGGCACTGGCTTCTAAGTTTCCTTCCCGTCTTTCGATTTCTGCTGCCAGCAACTGTGTAGCCATATCACTGGCACCTTGAGATGTTGCCGTATAATTGGCTAAAGCTTGTCTGGCTTGGATTGTATTTTCGAGCTGCAAAAACATTTGAGCTACCCGAAAATTCAAAAACGGCGCGTTAACTCCTGTTTGCAAAATATTTTGATATGCACTTAGAAGTTGAGGAGAGGGAGCATCTATATCAGCTAATGCTAAAGCTAACTCTTGTAATTGTGCTGAGTCAGTAGGTAAGTTTTGTAAGGTTGTCGCCAACCGCTGACTCAAATCGCTTTTGGAAATCATTCCGAGTTTGTATTCTAAAGCGATTTGCCGTGCGATCAAACTTTTATCGTTTGGTAAAGTGGCAGCCAAACGTCTATATATTTGTAATGCTGTTTCCTCTCCCTGGGGTAAACCAGTAAAGACGTTGGCAATTTCTCGCAGCAAACTGCTAGAAGGATTAGGATTGTTCGCAAGAGCTTGACGGTAGAGGTTGGCTACTTTTTGCGTCAAGGAAGCATTGTCTGTATTTTTGCGAATTTCATTCAGCGCTCTAGCTAAAGGTAAAATCGCGTCTTTTCTATTTTCTAAAGGTTCTAATACGCTTAAAGCTTCGGTTTCTTGTTTGTTGGCAATATATGCTTGTGAAAGTTCTGCACGAGCATTAATAGATAATTGGTCTAAATTATCAGAGCGCTGTAGCTGTCTTTGTAGAATTGCGATGGCTTCTTGAGGATTCCCAGTTTTACGTAATGTAAGAGCGTAAGCAACAGCTGCATAATCTGTTATTTGTTTTCCAGTTGCTTGATAACGATTGAATAGTTCTTTGGCTTTTCGATAATCGCCGCTATAACTATAGGTTTGAGCCGCTCCAATTATTGCTTCTGGGGTGGGATTGTTCGCTAAAACTATTTGAAAGTCGGCGATAGATTTACTAAATTGACCTTGGTAGGAATAAAGTAAAGCGCGATAATAACGACTTTGTAAATCATCGGGATTTAATTCAAGCAAAGTGTTAAGAGCCTTTATACCGGGTTGATTCCATTCGGGACGGTAAGTACCCATCATCCCCACAATTCTCAAGGCTGCTTGATTCCTAGGATCTTGAGTTAATACTTCTTGATAAGCTTGAAATGCCTGTTCAATGTTTCCGGCGCGATTATAAGCAATAGCTAAACCCAGCTTGGCTTGTAAAGATTGTGGATTACTTATTAAAGCCTGTTTAAAGGCTTTAATAGCATCATCAACCCATCCTTTTTTAAGCAGACTGTAACCCCGTTTGGTTGCTCCATATGACTGTGCTTGTACTGGTTTTATGTTATTTAAAGTTGCCAGCACAATCGGACAAGTAAAAACGAATAAGTGGAAAGGCAATAAAGTAAGACCAATTATTGTTTTACTTGCCGTTTTTCGCTGCCTCTGCCACAAATTCGCTTTATAGAACAAACTTAAATACCAGTTAAATTTTGATTTGCGATTCAATTTTTGATTCATCTACCAAATCTCCCCCTTGGAGTTACATCAAAGTCTGATTTAACTCTCACACCAAGAACTGTTTCGTTAAAATCGTCTCTTCCCTGAACGGAAAAACCCAATCTTAAATTGGGAAGAAACTGAAAATCGTAATAAAGCTCTAATACATCTAATTGCTTTCCTTCACGCTCATCTTCGTTTGATAAAGCGCGTCCGTAAGCTAATCCCAATCTGTCGTCAGGGGTAAATAAATCTAAGAAACTAGCACCAAAAACATAGGTATCCGCGCCTTCTCCTAAATCTCTATTTTCATAACGCCCGTAACGTCCAAATAAACCTAACTTCATTTCAGGAATAAATACTTCAGCGTTTATACCGTATGCTTCTTCGCGATCGTCTTCTAAAACTCCAAACTCACCATTGCCGCGATCGATTTGAAAAATTTGAGGAAAAGAATCGCGGTTTCCAGCATCTCTGGCAGTACTGTAAGTACCGCGAATAATCGCATTGCCGTAACGAACTCCAATTTCACCAGCAAATGCATCCAGACTAAATTCGCTTAAAGCATCAGAGGATGAAAACACGGCAGCTTTAGCGTCTATATTATCAGTAACGCTCCAATTAACTAATAGTCCAGGCTTTGAACCTATTCCTGTCGATGCTAAGGCTGGATTGGTTTGAAATACTGGATTAAAAAATTGGCTGGCCCCATCTTTAGCAAAACTGTTGCGGTCAAAATAAGAAGTTAAATCTAACTGACCAACTGCAAAGCGTAAATTAGGCAATCCCGTTAAAGATGTTGCTAAATACAATTCGTTGATATTCAAACCTTCTCGTCGGGAATCATCAAACGAGCTACCCTCACTAGTCAAATCTAAAGTTCCACCAAACAACACTTGAGGAGTAAGCGGATAAACTCCGGTAAGTCTACCTCTTGCAGAAGTATCGTCTCCTTGAGTTACATAAACACCTTCCACCCTTAAAGATGGCTCTCTTAAAGCCGCACTAGTTGTTAAAGGGTTTAATTCATTATCATTTTGCGGAACTAACGGTGCCTGGGATCTTTTTGCAGGTGCTGGCGCTGAATACTGTTGTGGAGTCAGAGGAGTAGACGGACGCATTCCTCCTTGAGAGTTAAGCAGCGTATTAAAAGTAGGTGTTGAGGTTGCAGAAACTGACGGTTGCTTCATGCGGTAAGCATCAAGCATTTGTTCAAATGTTGGTGCATTATTAGTAGCAACAGATTCAGGGTATATTCTAGAGTTTCTAGTTCTAGAATTTAGTAATTGATTAAATGTCGGTGCATTATTCGCATTGAATTTCTGCTGTGGACTTGTTCCCGGAAGTGGTGGTAAAGGAGCCACAGCGGTTTGGGAATTAAAGTTAGGGGAAGTAAATTCTAAACTACTGCCCGGTGGTGCTGGTAATGGAACAGCTTGAGCGCTTCTTAACCTACCTTCGTAAATCCCTGTTTGGGGACCACCTATAGCTTTTTCTTCCCTATTTATTGCTACAGATTGCTCAATGTAACTTTTAGTTTTACCACTTATCTGTTCCTGAATAAAATTATTCTCTAACTGCTTTATATTATCTAGGGGTAAATACTGCTCTACTTTTTGGCTAGGCAAAGTAGCACCAACATTAGAAACGTTGGGTGGTGGTGGAACTGCTTGCAATCGAAGTTTTGTTCTTCCTTTAGGTATGGAAGATTCCGGTACTCTCAACAATTTTTGCGAATGAGAAGTCTTGTTAATTTGTGGCTGGAGATGCGTTGTTTGAGCTTGGGAACTATTGCTTACACCAAAAGTACCTAAGATTGATATCGAAGCAGCGCACAACAGCTTACAAGGTTTATATTTGTGGAATTCTTTTATCAAAATATGTTTTTCACCCTTTAGTATTTTAGATTTCATTACCCCAATTAATGTATAAGTAAATATTTGCGTCGTATAATGTCGCCACTTTAACAAAAAAAATTCATATCATCGACGGGATAATACGTACTTTGTAAAGCTAGTAAAATTACAATAAGAGTTGGTAAAGTTACTCAATTCGGGCATAATTTTGGGCAAAATGAATAAAAATGCGGAAATTACAGATTTAATCTGCTTTTATTAACACCAATTTTATGAAACAGCAACATTTAAGATTTTTAACTCGCCTCTTCACTAAAAAACCTTTAGCAATACAGGCTGTAATCGCCTCTAGCATTGTTTTATTAACCGGTTCTGGCTGTTCAAATAAATCGCAGAATAATGTACAGCTAGAAATACAGGGCATACAGAGAGAAGATGGCAAAGGATTATACAAGGTCGTCGGCAGTACAAATCTACCTGAATCTAGCCGTATTGCGATTACAGCAGTTCGCTATTTGCGCCCAACTACGAATACAAACGCAGAACAGATAATTGATGATGATAATGGAAATGTAAACCGTTCAATTTTGGCTCGCCAAATTGTAGAAGTCAAACAGGGAAAATGGGAAGCAGACTTAAATCTTTGGCAAGTAGCTTCTAACGGTAATTTTCGAGAAGTATGGCAGTTAAATAAAGATTATAAAAATTTGCTGCCTGAAAATGAAGTCACTTTTATTGCGACTTTTAATCCTGTAGCTCAATTACCATCTTCAGGCAACCAAAGTTTTTCACAAAAGCTGGAAGGAAAATCCCTTCGATTTACCAATGAAGGTGAAAAATACGTACAAGCAAGTCAGTATCGCTCTATAGGCTTACCCATAGGTAAAACAGCAGCACCTCGCCCAGAACCTGAAGATTTTAACGATGGCTGGGGAACTAGATATCAACTCAAAGCACAATCAGAAGATTCGACGGTAACTTTACCTCCACTAGCCAAATCTCATCAAACTAACACTCCTATTTCAAGTTCGGAGTTTTTAAGGTAGTTAGCCTAGCACAAACTTAGAAAGCCCGCTTTGCGCGGGCTATTTTTTATAGGTTAAAGGTGTTAAAATCCTTCACAACAAATAAAACTAACCCATTTTTTTGGCTTTGGCTGAAAACTTTACTGTATAAGGGTTTCAAAATGTGTTAGTTAAGAGCCTCGATGAGGGGCAAAACTTCCGAACTTACGCAATCGTCACAAAACTGTGGTTGGTGCCGTACAGCGATCGCCTTATCCCGTCTCTGAATAATTAGTCAGTTTACAAACACTCTACAAGTAAGATATGACAGTTGCGGTCATTCCTATACTTATCAAAAAAATTGAAAAAAGCAGTAATTCATGAATTACTGCTACGAAAACATATTGTTTGATTTTGAGCTTAAGATACTTTTAATCAATTAATTGCTACAAAAAAGTATCTAAATTACAGCATGTTTAAATCATGCAGAGCGTGCAGCTTCTTTTGATGGCAATAATATTTCCCCATCCAGTTGCCTTCATCACAGGGAGACTTTGTCAAATTAAACTGCACTTAACTTATCAAAGCACTATATTTAGCAATTGAATTCGTTAACTTTTTAACCCAATTTAACTTGTTGAGGTTTGTAAGTATCGTAATTAATACTAATTCTTTCCTCTTGACTACTAACAGTATTGATAGGCTCATGAGTTGATGCTATATTGTTCTGCATCGCTTGCATTTGTAGCATCATATCTCTAAGTTGTGCTTGTAATTGTTCAAATTCAGCGGGCTTTATGCTGGTTTGATTTTTTTGAGATATGCTAGCAATTTCCTTTTTGATATTATGATTTGATTGAGCATATCCAAGAAAGTTTTGAGCAGAAGCGAAGGCAGATGCTGCATTTGCTGAAGTTGTATCTTGAATTTTGACTTGAGGCTGCTGTTGTGAAACTTGTTCTACTGGTTGTTCATATGTTTGAGATACAGTTTTATCTGTCAATTGTTGAGACAAGTTTCTAGGCTTTAAAGTAGGATAACCTTTGCTTGCTGTCGAGGATACTTGTTCTTCTAAGAAATTATTTAATCCAGACACTTGCAGTCGAGTTTCTGAAAGTTTAAATTCTTTAAGTAATTCTTCTTTCTGCTGTAATTGCTGTTCGAGTTGGAATATTTGTCCTTCAATCTCTGTTGATTTTCGAGAAGATTTACGCCATCCACTAATAGCAATAGTTGAAATTCCAGCCCCTAAACTGAGTCCAGTAGCGACTACTACGTAAGGCAAAGCAACATCTCTAAGTTTACCGAAAAACAGTGTTTCTTCCTGAAAGTTGATATTAATTTGTTTATCGCCGATTAAAGCCAGCGGTACTGTCATAGCCGAAAAAACAGCCGCAGAAGCTAAAACTGGAGGTAAAATAAATTTGGTTAAAGCTGATAGAGACATATTTAAAATTTCAGTTATTGAATCAAAAACGGTAGATGGATTAACTTGCTGCATTTATTTGTTTTGCCAGAAAGCGACTAAAGCAGCAATGGATTTCTGACTTTCTTAATTTCTAATTTATTCGTTAAATACCTAGGTCACAAGGCTTTAAAGATAAAGAAATTGATACTTTTAATAAATTTTTTATAAACCATACATTTAGGGTTTGCGATCCAAAAGAAAATTTAGTCTTATCAAGCTTATATTCGAGTCCATTGTCAAGCCAATACTATTTATTTTTTCTTATACTTAAGTATAATTTTTATTTGGCAAATATCTATCTAAAGTGTTAGCTTATTTGTTTTATTAATCACTTTTTTGGATTGATTTTTCTAAAATTTTTGCTTTGATAAAATAGGAACTTTTGTTGTTGTTTATGCCATCATTATGTTAAACAATATCTACGTAATATCATTGGTTCTCAAAGCAATACAGCATTTAAATTAAAACAGGTATCAGTAATTATGCGTAATTATATTTTTTTATTTTTAGAACGTATCTTTCAAAAATTGCGAACCACCTTTCTCAAAGTGTTTTATTCTCAATATTTTCATCAAAAGGAAAAAAACTTAAAAAAAAATAAGTTTCAAAAAATAAAACCTTACAAGAAAATACTGATATTTATCATCAGCTTGTTATTTTGCTTAAATAGCAATTTTACTAACATACTTTCTGGGCAAGCCAGTCTGGCTAAAGCAGTAACGACTATGAAGTTACCACTTTCAACTCGTGGAGCAAAAATTGTTGATGCGAAAGGAAATAGGGTATTGCTCCAAGGTGTCAACTGGTTTGGTATGGAAACAGAAACCCATGCTCCCCACGGTTTATGGAAGCGAGATTATAAAGAAATGCTCGCACAAATCAAGACGTTAGGCTACAACATGATTCGTCTGCCGTATTCCGTTGAAACATTACGCTTATCTGAAATTAGTGGCGTTGATTTCACTATTGGTAGCAATCGAGAACTTGAAGGTAAAACTCCTATAGAAATAATGGACGCAGTTGTTGAGGAAGCACAACGTCAGGGATTATTGATTTTGTTGGACTCCCATCGTCTCAACAACAAGCGAATTCCCGAATTATGGTACGGCGATGGTTATTCTGAAGCCGATTGGATAAATACCTGGTTGCAGCTAGCTCAAAGATATAAAAACCAAACTAACGTAATCGGTGCAGATTTAAAAAATGAGCCTCATGGTAAAGCAAGTTGGGGTACCAATGATTTGGCTACAGATTGGAGGTTAGCCGCAGAACGTGCAGGCAATGCTATTAGCAAGATAAATCCTAATTGGTTAATTGTTGTTGAAGGAGTAGAAAGCAATGTTCCGGGACAAAAATTAGCTCACCACTGGCAAGGAGGCAATTTAGAAGGTGTATTACGCTATCCGGTACGTTTATCGCAGCGAAATAAACTGGTTTATTCACCTCACGAATACGGACCTGGGGTATATGACATGCCCTATTTCTCTGACGAGAAATTTCCTCAAAATCTCCTTCATCGCTGGCAAATAGGCTTTCACTATATTTCCAGTCAAAATCGCGCTCCTATTCTTATCGGAGAATTTGGTGGGCGTTTAGTCGATAACGAAAAAGAAGCTATTTGGTTTAGTAAGTTGATTAAATATATCAAGAAGAAAAAATTAAGTTTCGCCGTTTGGAGTTGGAATCCCAATAGTGAAGATACAGGAGGTATTCTCTTAGATGACTGGAAAAGCGTTGATATACCCAAACAACAATTAATTTCTCAACTATTTCGGGTTAAATTACCTCAGATGCCTGCGGCAAGAGCTACGCAAGCACAAAAACCCCAGACGCAAATTCAAAATACTAATCCTGTCATGGCAACCGCAACAGGATTACAGCTTACCACAAAAATTTATTCCGATTGGCAAACGGGTTTTTGTACCAGTTTGAAAATAATCAATAATACCAATCAATCAGTTCAAAACTGGCAGCTTAAATTCAATATGAATCAAGCTAAGATCAAAAATTCCTGGAATGCTAATTTCAAAGAAGTCAAAGGAACATATACCGTAACTCCTTTGGATTGGGGGAAAACTATACAGCCCCAAAAAGTACGAGATGTCGGTTTTTGTGCCCGGAAACTCGGCTCTGATTATTCCCCTCAACAAGTTAAATTACAAGTTTTGGCAACAAATTAAACAAAAAAAATCCCAGGTTGTCTGGGATTTTTAGTTAATCTTATTTCAATCAAAATACCGATCTAGATGAATCAAGTTTTATTGATCGTCTGATGAGAAGTCGGTATCCGGTGAGAAACTGGTATCAAGTCCAAATTCTTTTAAGTCTTCCAAGACACTATCGTTGCTGGCTTGATTTAAATCGTTATCATCTTGGACTGGATTTAAATCTTTGATAGCTTCGCTGTCGGCAGTTACTGGTAAGCTGCCGCCCATCAGTTCATTAGTATCATCTAATATTGACGGTGAAGTATTTCTGTTTCCAAAATCCGGATTCATTGTTGGAGAATCCAAGTTATAACTACGGGCTGTACGATCATCTAAAACCATATCTAAGGGGTCATCAACTTCATCCAAGACGCTGTTGCTCATGTCGCCAGCATAGTCATCAACTATACCCATCTCTTCATAAGCATTGAATCCAGTTCCCGCAGGAATTAATCGTCCAATAATCACGTTTTCTTTCAAACCACGCAACCAGTCGGACTTTCCTTCGATTGCAGCTTCGGTAAGAACGCGAGTTGTTTCTTGGAAGGATGCAGCGGAGATAAAGCTATCTGTATTCAATGATGCTTTAGTTATCCCTAATAATACTGGTGTATACTGAGCCTTTGCACCGCCAGTAATGGACATCGCTTCATTTACCTGTTCGATTTGACGCAGTTCCACTAGTTCCCCAGGTAGCATTGTTGTATCGCCGCCGTCATCGACTCGGACTTTCGAGGTCATCTGACGTACAATTACTTCAATATGCTTGTCGGCAATGTCAATCCCTTGGGATTGGTATACTGACTGTACTTCATTTACCAAGAAGCTCTGTACTTTTTGCAAAGCGTGGCTGGCACAAGCATAAACCCCTTCATCAGAACCTTGGTTAAAGAATACTTCCAATATTTCATGAGGGTTGGATGGCCCATCTGTAAGCGGTTGTCCGGTTTCTACGGTTTGCCCTTCAGAAACTACCATATTTTGTCCCGGACCGAGAGAATAATCGGTGACTACACCTCCCGCTTCCAGAATCTTGATGGCGATCGCCTCGTCACCATCACCATAAACCGGTTTAACTTCACCGCTTCTACGAGCTAAGATACAGCCTTCTTTGGGTTTACGAGCTTCAAGTAGTTCTTCAATTCGAGGTAAACCTTGAATAATGTCCCCGGTTTTGGCGCGTTCAAATACCAACAGTACTAAATTGTCACCCCGCTGTACCAAGTCAGTATCATCTACTTGCAGTATGGCACCAGGACTGACTCGGTAGGGGCGACCCATCCGCAGGGTAACATAGTGAGAAGATTGGACAGCCGGTACTATACTTCCCTGCTCTTGTGTATTTCCTGCGTCACTCGTGCCACTACCGGAACCGACATCAACTACTTGTCCGGAAAGTTCTGCTAATACTCCAGGAGCAATTTCTGCACCTTCTACTAACAAGTCGCCAACTTTACAGGTGGGAGCTTGATTAACATTAATAGTAAAGGTATCGCCGGTTCTTAATATCAAGCAACGACGAGGTGCATCGGTTCCCACTTTCACCCCTTGAATTGTACCTCCTTCTTTACACAAGATTTGGGTACGGGCTACTACAGCGCCAGGTTCTATGGTTTGTCCGTCAACTACTTCCAGATTGGTACTGGTACTTCCCTGAGTCGCATCGGCAGCAATATCGCGACGAATCACCAAAGATTCCAAAATCACCAACTGCAAGCGTTGAATTTCTGGGTCGTTTTCATCGGTGACTAATTCGATATCTGCCGCAAGGGGAGAAGTTGTATGTTCATCACCTTCTTGCTCAATTTCTAACACTAACTGGGTTCGCAGCAGTTCTACACCTTCTACAGATTTGATGCGCTCTGAATCTTTATAAGATATTTTTTGTACTGCTTTTAATTGGATGGAACGCCCATTTTCATCAGTACCGGAAGTCGTAGATGGTACTTCTGGGTCGGTTGGTATGGGGAATTCAACTACGGGGCGACTTAATACTGCTGGGCCTTCTGGTGTCTCCACATATTCGATATAGCGTAGCTCTGTAAAGGTTGTACCCAAAAATTCTTCACCGGCTTGCACAAAAGTACCGTCTTTACTCATTACTGCTTCTGGATCGTCAACCATCAGCAGTTCGCCCGGTTTAACTACGACTTCTCGTAAAATATCGTTTTTCTGAGTTACCTCGACAACACCGCTATTTTGACAGAAAATGTCTTTAACAACTTCATCACCAGCATTGACAAATTGACCATCTTCGACGATTAACAAGGAAATATCTTTATTAACTTCGTGGGTTTCTTCGGGTATCCATAGTAAGGTACCTCCCTGCACGACTTCATAACCTTGTTTGGCTTTGCCTTTCTTCTGCACTTCAACCCCGGAGAATTTCAGCAATCCCCCAGTATTAGTACGATAGCGATCGTCGATCAATTCTGCTACAACTTGAGAGTTTTGTACTTTTGTGCCGGGAGTTGCTCTCAAATTAAAAACTTGATTGTTTGCAGTAGTAATTAAATAGTTATTCCGACCTTGAGAACTTTGGACGGTAACAGCAGCTCTATCTAAAACAATCGAAGCTGTCATTATTTCGATTTCCCGAGTACTTTTACCGGGAGTTGCTTCTGGCAAACGCACGCCACCGCCATGTTGAGAAGTCAACTTGGTTTCGGCAATTACGCCGTTACTTTGAATTTTGTCGCCGTTTTCAACTACTAATTCGGCTCCAGGAGGTAAATTATATACTTCTCCCGACAAAATCCAAATCAAACCGCCTCTTACTGCTGTTGTAGTAGTATTACCTTGACGGTCAGTTTTCTGTTCTGCAACGACATCGGCAAACCGGACTTGTCCGGCAATGTCAGAAGCTACGTCTTTTACAGCCTTTTCAGTATTAATTCTTGTAGTTCTAGCGCCCAAGGCAACTTCCGCTAATAATTGACCCTGCCTAATCTTAGAGCCATTATTTACATATAAAGTTGAACCTTTAGTTACGCCGATTTCCATCCCAGATGACTTAGGACTGCCGCTCGGCTCTAAAGTTAAGGTACCATTCGTTTCAACAAATAAAGCATCTTCACCGTGACGAGTACGGTAAGGTCTGGTACGGAATTTACCTTTAAAGCGAACCGTGCCATCGGCTTTAGCTCTTACCTGTTGCGCTACTTCGCCGGTAAATACACCCCCGGTGTGGAAGGTACGCATGGTTAATTGAGTACCCGGTTCCCCAATACTTTGAGCGGCAATAATACCTACAGCTTCTCCTAAATCTACCATTTTCGCATGTGCCAAACTCCAGCCATAGCAATGCTGGCAGACACTGCGTGCGGCTTCACAAGTTAGAGGAGAGCGGACGTTTACTTTTGTAATACCGGAAGCTTCAATTTCGTCTGCAAGTTCTTCAGTAATCGGGGTATTGCGAACTGCTAGTACTTCACCAGTTTTAGGATGCACTACATCTTCATTAACTGCTCTTCCTAAAAGACGACTGGAAAGAGGAATTAAAGTTTTATTTCCTTCCATCATCGCCACAACGGGGATACCGCGAGAAGTACCGCAGTCTGTTTCGCGGATAATCACATCTTGGGATACATCTACCAAACGTCTGGTAAGATAACCACTATCGGCAGTTCGCAGTGCTGTATCCACCAATCCTTTACGGGCACCGTAAGAAGAGATGATGTATTCAGTTACCGTCAAGCCTTCGCGGAAATTGGTTTTAATTGGTAAGTCAATAATTTCCCCTTGGGGATCTGCCATTAATCCCCGCATTCCCACGAGCTGACGCACCTGGGAAATATTACCCCTAGCACCGGAAAATGCCATCATATATACCGAATTAAGGGGATTATTGCTTTTAAAGTGACTTACCACCTCATCTTTAAGAGCTTCAGAAGTACCGTTCCAAGTATCAATTACCTTCTGAAAACGTTCTACCTCTGTAATTTCCCCACGCTGATACCTTTTCTCAGTCGCCTGAATTTCTTCCTCAGCAGCATCTAGCAAAGAACGTTTCGACGGTGGAACCATTAAGTCATCAACGCTAATGGAAACACCAGCCTTGGTAGCATAACGGAAACCCAAATCTTTTAACTTATCTGCCATAACAGCAGTTCGAGCCGTACCGTAATGAGTGAAACCCCACGCAATCAACTTTCTGAGTTGTTTCTTATCAACCACGCGGTTGCGGAAAATCATTTTTTCGTTCATTAGTTGTTAGTTGTTAGTTGTTAGTTGTTAGTTGTTAGTTGTTAGTAATTGGTAATTGTTAGTTATTAGAAGTTAGTAGTTGGTGAAGCAGTGCGGTCTTGGGGGTCTCCCCCATGAGCGACTGCTGAACCCGAAGGGTGATTGGTAAATAATATTTTTGAGCATTACCCATTACCCATTACCGATTACCTATTACCTATTACCTAACTTGCTAAAGCTTCTTGAATTGCCATGTTGTAAATTACGCGACCCGGCGTTGTATATATATATTGAGATAGTAAATTACCCGCTTCGTCTTCTCTAACGCGACGGAATTTGTAGCGTAAGGTGCGGGTACCATCTTCGTTATCTGTCACTTCTACAGGCTTTTTATCATCTGCATCTTGTTCTACTTCGCCATCGTAGCGGACGTAAATGTAAGCGTGTAAATCAACTTGTTCTTGTTCGTAAGCCATTACTACATCATTCAAAGATGCATAATATCCCCCAGCACCCTTACTTGCTCCGGGATTTTCTGCTGTTAAATAATACGCTCCCAGTACCATGTCTTGGCTGGGTGTAATAATCGGCTTCCCAGTAGCAGGTGAAAGTATATTGTTAGAAGCGAGCATCAACAATCTTGCTTCCGATTGCGATTCCAAAGATAAAGGTACGTGAACCGCCATTTGGTCGCCGTCAAAGTCGGCGTTAAATGCCGGACATACCAAAGGATGCAGTTGAATTGCTCGTCCTTCTACCAAAATTGGCTCAAATGCTTGAATACCCAAACGGTGTAAAGTTGGGGCACGGTTGAGCATAACTGGGTGTCCTTCAATCACTTCTTCAAGAACATCCCAAACTTGGGGATCGGAACGAGCGATTAATTTCTTCGCCGCTTTGATGTTATTCACCATGCCGCCTCTAATTAAGCGATTGATTACGAAAGGCTGGAATAATTCGATTGCCATTTCCCGAGGCAAACCGCACTGGTGAATATTTAGTTTCGGACCAACTACAATTACGCTTCTTCCGGAATAGTCTACCCGTTTACCCAACAAGTTCTGACGGAAACGTCCTTGTTTACCTTCAATAATGTCGGACAAAGATTTCAGCGGACGATTGTTTGCACCAACTACAGTACGCCCCCGACGACCATTATCAATAAGAGCGTCTACTGCTTCTTGCAGCATTCGTTTTTCATTACGAACAATAATTTCTGGTGCAAGAATTTCCTGCAATCTTGCCAAACGGTTGTTCCGGTTGATTACCCGTCGATACAAATCGTTTAAATCGCTAGTTGCAAAACGACCACCGTCAAGCTGTACCATCGGACGTAAGTCTGGAGGAATCACCGGAATCACCGTCATCACCATCCATTCCGGCTTTGAGCCAGTTGCGATAAAGTTATCTATCACCCGCAAACGCTTAATCAGCTTGGCTCTTTTTTGACCTTTGGCGTTAGTAATTTCCTCACGTAATTTTTCAGCCTCTGGCTCTAAAACTATATCCGCTAACAATCGCAGCAATGCTTCGGCACCAATACCAACTTCTACACCTTCTAAAGTGGAATCTTCGCTGTAAATTTGATCTTCAATTTCCAGCCATTGGTCTTCTGTGAGTAATTGCTTATAGCTTAAGGATTCTGCATTCCCTGGAGCTAAAACTACATAAGAATTAAAGTAAACTATTTGTTCTACATCCCGTAAAGGCATATCCAGCAAAATGGAAATATAACTGGGAATACCTTTGAGATACCAAACATGAGCTACCGGAGCAGCCAGTTTGATATAGCCCATACGGTGACGGCGCACCCTTGATTCGGTGACTTCTACACCGCAGCGCTCGCAAACAATACCTCTATGACGTACTCTTTTATATTTACCGCAATGACACTCCCAATCTTTAGCCGGGCCAAAAATTCTTTCGCAAAACAGCCCATCCATTTCTGGCTTCAAAGTCCGGTAGTTAATTGTTTCGGGCTTGGTTACTTCTCCAACTACCTGAGAATTAGGTAAAGTCCTTTCTCCCCACTGACGAATCCGTTCGGGTGAAGCCAAGCCAATTTTTACGTAATCAAACTGATTATTTTGAGAATTTCTCATTTTTAGAGGTAAAAAGTCAAAGGTTATAGGTTATAGGTCAAAGGTTATAGGTCAAAGGTTAAAGGTTAGAGGTCAAAGGTATTAGTTGAGGAATCACAATTTTTGCGATCGCTATTACCTATTACTTGCTATTTACTACCTCTTATTACCTTTGACCTTCGACCTTCAACCTTTGACCTTTACTGTTCTTCTTCTATCGACTCGCGTGTCAATGATTCGTAAGTCGGACGGGGTGGTGTACGACGAGAGTTTTGGTCTGCCATCAGGTCAACTTCTACATCCAAGGAACTACCGTCGTTTTGAGTTTCTACTTTGTGAACGGCGATATCTAATCCCAAAGATTGTAATTCTCGCATCAATACTTTGAATGATTCTGGCGTTCCCGGACGAGGAATTGCTTTTCCTTTCACAATGGCATTAAGAGCTTCGTTACGTCCTTGCATATCGTCGGATTTAACGGTGAGTAATTCCTGCAAGGTATAAGCTGCACCGAATGCTTCGAGTGCCCATACTTCCATTTCTCCGAAACGCTGACCGCCTTGCTGTGCTTTTCCACCCAATGGCTGTTGTGTAACCAAGGAGTAGGGGCCTGTAGAACGAGCGTGGATTTTATCGTCTACTAGGTGTACTAATTTGAGCATGTAAGCTACACCAATAGTCACTGCTCGATCAAAAGGTTCGCCGGTTCGACCGTCATAAACTTGGATTTTTCCAGGATTATCGGGATTATATACCCAGTTTTTACCGGTTTCGTCTCTGCCTTCTTGCAGCTTGCCGTGAACGATTTGTCGGGATGATTCTTCACCGTACATTTCATCAAAAGGCGTAATCTTAAATCTGACTCCCAAGGTATGACCAGCCCAACCGAGCAAGCACTCGAATACCTGTCCTACGTTCATGCGACTAGGTACGCCCAAGGGATTAAGTACGATATCCACTGGGGAACCATCTGGCAAGTAAGGCATGTCTTCTACAGGTAATATTTTGGAAATAATCCCTTTATTACCGTGTCTTCCTGCCATTTTGTCGCCGACTTGGATTTTCCGCTTTTGAGCTACATAAACTCGCACCACCATATTGGCTCCTGGTGGTAGTTCGTCACCTTGCTCGCGGGTAAATATCCGCACATCTACAACTCTTCCTTTCTCGCCGTTGGGTACTCGCAATGAGTTATCCCTAACGTCTCTGGCTTTTTCACCAAATATTGCTCGTAATAATTTCTCTTCCGGTGGCTGGTCGGATTCACCTTTAGGTGTAACTTTACCTACCAAGATATCTCCAGCTTCTACCCAAGCACCAACGCGAATAATTCCTTGCTCGTCTAAGTTCCGCAGCGCGTCTTCACCAACGTTGGGAATTTCTCTGGTGATTTCTTCTGGCCCAAGCTTGGTTTGTCTTGCCTCAATTTCATACTTCTCGATGTGAATTGAGGTGTAAACATCATCCTGTACCAAGCGCTCGCTGATTAAAATCGCATCTTCGTAGTTGTAACCTTCCCAAGGCATATAGGCTACTACAATGTTTTGTCCTAATGCTAATTCTCCACCTTCTGTGGAAGAACCATCAGCAAGTACCTGTCCGGCAACAACTCTTTCTCCTATCCTTACCAAAGGTCTTTGGTTCAAACAGGTATCTTGGTTTGAGCGCTGGTACTTAGAAATTATGTAGACTTCTTCGGTTTGATCTGGTGCAGGACGAACGCGAATTTCTGTAGCGTCTACAAAAGTAACGTCGCCGTCAGTACGAGATACGATTACCATCCCGGAGTCTCTGGCTGCTTGGGCTTCTAAACCAGTTCCTACCAAAGGACGTTCCGGCTTAAGCAATGGTACTGCTTGCCGCTGCATGTTCGACCCCATCAGTGCCCGGTTAGCGTCGTCATGCTCCAAAAATGGAATCAAGCTGGTTGCTACCGAAACAATTTGTACGGGAGAAACTGCTACATAATCCACCTGTTCGGGTGTAGTAGTTGCCCAATCCTGACGGTAGCGGACTGGTACTTGGGAGCCAAGAATATAGCCATTTTCATCGAGGGGAGTGTCACCAGGAGCAACCCGCAAGTCATCTTCTTCATCAGCCGTCATGTAGAGTGCTTGCTTATCAAACATGACTTTTCCGTTTTCTACGGGACGGAAAGGTGTTTCTAAGAAACCGTATAGATTTACTTTGGCGTGGGTAGCTAAAGAACCAATTAATCCTGCGTTGGGACCTTCAGGTGTTTCAATCGGGCATATACGTCCGTAGTGCGAAGGGTGAATATCTCGGACTGCAAAACCTGCACGTTCCCGAGTTAAACCGCCAGGACCAAGGGCTGACAATCTCCGTTTGTGGGTCAGTTCTGCCAAAGGATTAGTTTGATCCATGAACTGAGATAGCTGTGAGGAACCAAAGAACTCTTTGATTGCTGCTACCAAAGGTTTGGGGTTTACCAAAGAAGCAGGAGTCAAGGATTCGGAGTCGGATACGGTCATACGTTCGCGGATAATCCGCTCCAAACGGTTCAAACCTACCCTTACCTGGTTTTGTAGTAATTCACCTACACTTCTTACCCGGCGATTACCAAGGTGGTCGATGTCATCAATATTACCAATATCAAATTCTAAGTTAATCAGGTAGTCAACTGCTGCTAATATATCTGGAGCCGTCAAAACTCTGACTGTATCTGGAATTTGTAAGCGTAATTTCTTATTGAGCTTGTAGCGTCCTACACGACCTAAATCGTAACGTTTAGCATCGAAAAAACGCGAATCTAAAAGCTGTTGTCCGCCTAATACTGTCGGCGGTTCGCCGGGACGCAGCTTACGATACAATTCCATTAAGGCTTCTTCTTCAGAAAACTCCCCTTCTTTTTCAATGGTTTTCTGAAAGTATTCTGGGTGACGCATAGCGTCGAAAATTTCGTTATTGGTAAGCCCCAAGGCTTTTAGCAGCACTTGAGCCGATAGCTTACGAGTCTTATCAATTCTTACCCAAACTAGATCGTTACGGTCTGTTTCAAACTTCAGCCATGCTCCCCGGTTAGGAATTAAACTAGCAGAATAAGTACGGCGGCCATTTTTATCGATTTCGGATTTGTAGTAAACTCCTGGGGATCTAACTATTTGGTTGACAATTACCCGCTCTGCACCGTTAATAATAAAAGTGCCTCGTTCGGTCATCAAAGGCAAGTCACCGATAAATACTTCTTGCTCTTTAATTTCACCAGTTTCTTTATTTATCAAGCGTGTGGGTACGTACATTTGCACCGCATAGGTGCTGTCCCGACGCTTTGATTCATCTACACCATATTTAGGCTCTTTGAGCTTGTAGTTTTGTCCTAAGAAATGTAGTTCTAATTTGCCGGTGTAATCAGTAATAGGACTAAAGGAATTAAGCTCTTCTATTAACCCTTCTTCTAAAAACCAGCGAAAGCTAGAACGTTGAATTTCAATCAAATCGGGCAACATGAAGCCCGGTTCTGTCATTGAGTCGTAATTCATGCCCATATTAAAATCTATAAAGGGGTTAAAGGGATTAAAGTTGTCTTTCGTTTAGAAAATTCTCATCATGCCGCTGTCGTAGTGAAACCTGTGCATGGATTAAACGGAGGATAACAGCCTCTGAATAGCATCTGCATCAAATAATTAATCCTCCCTTGGAAAGAAAGTAATTTTGCCTGCATCGGAATTATTTGCTTGAATTTGCTAAAAGATAAGCTTGATTTACGATCTAGAAGAAACTGTTTCACTTTGCTTATTCCCCCTCCAAGGTGCGCTTTAATTAACAAGCAATGTTGTCTCTTAATGGATGCTCGTGGCTATTTCAACAGCTTTTCTAATTTCGTAGTGATGGTATCCTGTTACTAAAAGAATTAATTTGTGCATTAATAATTAATTTTTCTCGAATTACTTCGCATCCCTTCGTCGAATTTTATTGTCCCAAGCTCAGAACTTTAAACAGTTTTCTATAAATGAAATAATTTAGCTGATTGAGTAAGCTAGTTATAACTCATGTCTGAGTCTTTTGTGTCAGTTCTCGAAGCGGTAGTTTATCGACCGTGGATATCCGCGAAGTTGGGATACGAGGCGAATCGTAAAGCAGCTTCTATTTGATAGTTTTTTGATAATTAAGCTAAATTGAACTAATAATTATATTACGAGTGTCATTCAACTATTATGACCCAAGCAAACATAATCGGAGGACAGAATTATATCATATTTTCCCTCCTCCTAAAGGAAGATTTCCTTTTCTAGCACAAAGACATTATCAATCAAATAGTTTTTATAGCTTTAAGCCAAATAGATCGCAGGCATTTTTAGTGGTAATTGCAGCAATTGAGTCTAAAGTTTCTCCTCGCAAATTTGCTACTTGTTCGGCTACGAAACGAACGTAGGACGGTTCGTTGCGTTTTTGCCCTCGCTTTGGAACTGGGGCTAGGAAAGGACAATCAGTTTCAATTAAAAGGCGATCGCCTCTTACCATAGTGGCTGACTCTTTGATTGCATGGGCTTTTTTGAAAGTAACGGTGCCGCTAAAGCTAACGTAAAACCCCAAATCCAAAAACCATTGGGTTTCTTCTGGCGTTCCACCCCAGCAGTGCATTACCCCTCTCAGCTTTTCTCCATACTGCTGTTTGAAATTTTCAAACACCTGCTTCATTTCTAATGCAGCATCTCTACAGTGGATAATCACCGGCAAGTCTAGCTTTGCGGCTATTTCTAGCTGCTTTTCTAACACTAAAAGCTGTTGCTCGCGATTGTCAGCTTTGTAAAAGTCCAATCCCATTTCCCCAATCGCAACAATTTTATCCCCGGAATTAGCCAGGGATTCAATTTCATATGCTGTTTGAGATGTCCATTTTTGGGCATCTAAAGGATGTAATCCCACTGCAAAGCTAATTTCAGGAAATCGATTGGCTAATGTCTGGATGCCCGCAAATTCCGATGGCTCAACGCATGAATGCACTAGGCGCACTACACCCGCTTCCTGCCATCGAGAGCGCACCGCTTCCAAGTCGGGTTGAAATTGGTCGAAGTTAAGATGAACGTGGGTGTCAATCAGCTGCATTGAGAATATCCTTTATTAAAAGTCAGCTATTTATAAAAAATATCGCTGACTTTATGAACTCAACTAGTTCGCTGCTTGAGTTACAGCGTTTAGCTTTTTAGCTAATCGAGATTTTTGCCTTGCTCCATTATTACGATGGAGTACACCTCGCTTAACTGCCTTATCTATCTTTTGATAAGCAGCAGACATGCTATCTAATACTTCTTTCTTTAGTTCTTCCGAAGGCTCGGCTGTATATTTCTCCAAGGTGATGAAGTATTTCTTCATCAAGGTTCTTAATGCCGATTTATAGGATTTATTACGTAGTCTGTTGCGTTCTGCAACTTGAACGCGCTTGAGAGCCGATCTTGAATTTGCCACAGGTTTTAAGAAAACTATCTATATATGTACGCACACTAATAGCCTTACTAATATAGCATCCAATTTGTCAATATGAGGATGCTACAAAAAAAATATCGGAAAAATTTTATTTTGTGCTAGCTGAAGAAAAAAGCTGATATAAAAACCAGATTTGAAACAGTAAAGTGAATGATTTAATCCTATTTCAAAGTTATATATTCAGCGATTATCTTTTCTTCAAATATAAGTCAGGCAAAATCGTCTAATGAACAATAAGATACTAGAGTCTGCCGGGATTATAGTTCACATTTACTACTAGCAAAATGTTACTGTAGACTATTTTCTGATGAAACAAAAATTACATTTCCTTATCCACTAAAATTTTTGTTTGTCTGGCAGTTGGAGATATTGCTTTACCGAATAACGCTTCGCTATATTTTGCTGTTGCCATTGCATTGTTTTCTTTAGTGTAAGAAAAAATAGCAGTATAACGTTTTTGATTTCCTGCTACTTTTGTAACGCGGTGCAAAGATAATTTACCCTGAAAAATCTGCAAATCTCCGGGCTGTAGTTGATTTTGTTCTACATCTTGGTAATAGCCATGTAAAACTTGATTCACTAATTCATAGTTTTCACTTGATAGTGTTCTGATATGAGGAGCATATTCAAAAATTCCTCCGGCGCTCGCAGCCTGAATCATCAAAACGACACTGAAGTCATTCTCATCGTAGTGCCAAGGATGTTGTGCGTCTTGTCGTAAAATATTTAATACTAATCCGGCTAAAGGGTCGCTATATTCATATATGGGTTCAGATGCCAAACAAGCTGCAATTAAATTCTGAAATGTTTTGGCTCGGTAAAGAGTTAAAAAAAGCGATTGTGGATGAAATTTATTTAGTGGCACAAAACCGTTTGTTCTTTCCATGAAGAATCTTGCGGGATGTTCGGGTGGTAATGTTGGGTCATCATCTGTTTTAAATATATTTGTGTTTCTGGTTGCATAATATGCTTCATTTTCCAAAGCAAAAGATTCTTGTTGAGCCAGAAAAAGCGCTTGTGGGGTTAAAAAGTTTTTGAATACGCAGCATCCTCGCGACTCTAGCTGTTGGCGACAATTCGCAATTATATCTAAAGATTTTTGTTGAGATAGGTCTGCGATTGGATATTGTTGAAAATTTATAATTTGTTCGATTTTTAGCGGCACTTTTGTAAGTTGTTTGCTAACCATTACATACCTACTATTTTAATTGAATCTATTATGTACAATACGTTCTAATCACAGCTAAAACAGGGATGAAGGTAGCAGAATGTCACAAGCTTAAACAAGTGTTATCTAGATAACTTTCTGTTGATTATTAAAGCTAACCTGGCAATCAAGTTATGCTTAAGTCATTTTTACAGTTGTCCGCATAGTTACCTGAATATTTACTCGTTTGGTGGTATCAAATTATATGTTAAAACCACCAAATTATTAATTTATAAAAGTATTAATTAAATCATCAATGATGTACGAATTTCAAAATTCCCTACCCGAGCTACCTTTGCCAACATTAAAACAGACTTGCAAACTATATCTTCAGATAGTTGCGCCGTTGTTAAGTCCAGAAGAACTAGAGCAAACACAAGTAGTTGTTGAAGAATTTCAGCACAAAAGCGGTAAAAAATTGCAGCAGCAATTAGAAATAATCGATCGTGCAACTAAAACCAGTTACGTTCACGATTACCGGGAAGAAAGTTTTTCGGAATATCGGGGAGCTTTGGTTATCAATAAAAACTTTGGAGGGGTACTCGCACCAATTACCCAACCAGAATTACCTCAAGCTAAACTTGCTGCAACTTGGATTGTCGATACTTTAAAATTTTATCTGAAAATAAAACGACGGGAATTAGAACCAGATAGAGATTCACCGCGCAACGGCAATCAGCCAATGTGTATGGTTCAGTACGACAATTTATTTGGCTGGAATCGGATTCCTGGTGTGAAACGGGATCGAATGCGTCATATTCCCCAACAAGAAAATATTGTAGTAATTTACCGCAGTGCATTTTACTCGCTACAACCGCTTAAAGATGAAAAAATTGCATCAGTTGCCCAAATAGAACAGCAAATAAACTGGATTTTAGAAAACACTTCTGCAAACGAACCGGCTTTAGGAGCATTAACGGCGATGAAAAGGGCTGCTTGGGCTGTAGTGCGTCAAGGTACAACGGCATTGAATTCGGAAAATGCTCGTTGTTTTGATTTGTTAGATAGTGCTTTGTTTGTAGTTTGTTTGGATGAAACAGCACCAGCAAATCTAGAAGCTGCTGCCGGAAGCGTACTGCATGGAGATGGTAAAAATCGTTGGTTTGATAAGCCCCTACAATTAATTTTTACGTCAAATGGTTACTCTGGTGTAAATGTTGAGCATGTAGGAGTTGATGGTTTTGTGATTATGCGCTACCTGTATGAAGTTAATAAAGAGCGACAGCAACAAAACCGAGAATCGGCGCAAAATGTTCTAAATAAAACTTTTGAATTGGAGCCACCGAAAAAATTACAGTGGAAATTCACTCAAGAAATTTTAGCCCAGATAAAACAAGCAGAATTAGAGGTTGAGAATTTTATCTGCGAACATGAAACAAAGGTTTTAGACTACCAAGAATTTGGACGAAATTTAATCAAAAATTACCGTCTAAGTCCCGATGCTGTGATTCAATTGGCAATTCAACTTGCTTATGTGAAGTTGCGCCATCAAATTGATTGCGTGTATGAATCAGTACATACTAGAAGATTTGCCTACGGACGTACAGAAGCAATGCGTTCGGTGACTCCTGAGTCAGTGGAATTTATTCGTACTTTCACCGAAAAATTTGGGGATGAGAAAAAATATGCTGCTTTAAAGAAAGCTGTTGCCGCTCATGTTTCTCGTCAAAAAGATTGTCAGCAAGGATATGGTGTTGACCGTCATTTACAATCATTATTGAGATTAGCTCGCGCTCAAGGAATGATGCCAAAAATTTATCAAGACAAAGCTTACAAAGTTCTTGGTAATTCAATCATCTGTACCAGTAGCTTAGCTGCGGGAATGGGTATGGAATTATTTTGTTTTGGTCAAGTGGTAGATGACGGCTACGGCATTGGCTACATTATTAAGCCGGATAGTATTACACTCAGCGTGACTAGTAAGTATCAGCAGACACAAAAATATATCGAGTTATTGGAACAAACTTTTTCTGAGTTAGCTGAGTTGATGGTTAAATTTGGTTAATGGGAGATCCTCCCTAACCCTCCTTGTCAAGGAGGGGATTAAGCCGTTGTAGCAAGGGGTTTTGATTATGTAGCTGATACGTCTAGCATTTACGAGTAAAATATATGACAGTATTTCTTGTTGCTACTAGCCCACTAATTTAGATAAATGCTGCTCAACAACCGCTATCGAATAATTCAAACTTTAGGAAGCGGTGGATTTGGAGAAACTTTTTTAGCTGAAGATACCCAGATACCTTCGACTCGTCGGTGTGTCATCAAACAATTAAGAATAATTCAAGATAATCCTCAAACTTATGAAATCGTGCAGCAGAGATTTGCGCGAGAAGCGGCGATTTTAGAAGAATTAGGTGATGGTAGTTCTCAGATTCCCAGATTATATGCCTATTTTAATGAGGGACAGCAATTTTATTTAGCTCAGGAATATATTCAAGGGCAGACTTTGAGCCAGATAATCGCCAATCGTGGGCGTTTGAACGAATCGGGGGTACGGGAAATATTAGTCGGTTTATTAAATGTACTTGAATACGTTCATAGTAAAGGTATTGTTCATCGCGATATCAAACCAGAAAATATTATAATTCGCTCCTGGGATAATCAGCCGGTTTTAATCGATTTTGGTGCGGTGCGAGAAACAATGGCTGCACAAGTTAATGAGAGAGGAAATGTTACTAGTTCGATTGTAATTGGTACGCCGGGATTTATGGCAGTTGAACAAGCTGCGGGTAGGGCTGTTTTTGCCAGCGACTTGTATAGTTTGGGGTTAGTAGCTATTTATTTATTAACGGCGAAGTTGCCCCAAGAATTGCAAACAGATAGCTATAGTGGTGAAATTATTTGGCAGAAAAACGGTGTAAGTTCTAATTTTGCAGTTGTCTTAGATAAAGCAATTCGCTCCCATATAAGAGAACGTTTTTCTTCTGCTAGAGAAATGCTTGAGGCGCTACAACCCCAGCCAACACAGACTACAGTACAAATGATGCCAGCAACAGCACCCAAGATGGCAAAACCCAGTACCGGCGGAAATTGGTTTAAGTCGGCATTAATAGGTAGTTTGATGGGTGGATGCGTGTTATTAGCTTTTGCTTATTTCCGAGAGCAACCACGACAGCAGCCAGAAAAAATCGCTGAAACACGGCAGCCAACGGTAACACCAAGTGAAACAGCTACGGTTCCTCCTGTAAAACAAGTAGATTCTTTTTATTTTTTGGCAGATTCAGCATTTAGACAAATCAATAACGCTAACAATCAAATTAGAAGATTAACAAATGCTGGCTACAACCAAACGGGAAAATTTTGGTTGCCGGATTATCCGAATTTATCTAATAATCCATACCATCAAGTTTATATAGCAAAGTTTACCAGTCGAGCAAACTGTATTGAGTCACTAAGAAATTACATTCGTCGCAATCAAAATGCTTATTGTGCCTTAGCAAGTGAAAATGCCAATGTATCTCCAAATTATTTTTACGGCTCTCAAATAAAAATTGCTAAGACAGATTCTCAACTATCACCTTCTCAAGCAGTAAGAGATTACTATCAAACTATTAATAATCGCAACTATACAGTTAGTTGGAATCAACTGACTCCAAAATTTCAAAGAGAAAAATCTAATAATAGTTACTCTGAATATAGAAACTGGTGGAACAAAGTTCAAAGAGTAGAAGTTGAGCAAGCAAAGACTTTATCAAATACTTCTAATAGGGCGATTGTAGAAACGCAAATGAAATATTATCTTAAATCTGGCAGAGTTGTAGCCGATGCTCAACGCTTCAAATTAGTATGGAATTCAACGCAGAAAAATTGGAAATTCGATGACTCCACTAAGCTAAATTAAAGTTTTTATAAATTTTTTATAAATATATAATTCATCATATTTAAGTAAATCTATAGAGGATAATTTTATTTTTTCGTAGCTATAGTTTAAACAAATAATATGAAAAATATCGGGTGCGAACCCATGATGAAATCAACATTATTAAACAATCGCTATAGAGTAATTCAAGTTTTGGCTAGTGGTGGATTTGGCGAAACATTTTTAGCTGAAGATACTCAGATGCCATCAAAACGAAAATGCGTAATTAAACAGCTTAAACCACTAGAAAATAACGACCAAATATATAAACTAGTACAAGAACGATTTCAGCGAGAAGCCGCACTTTTAGAAAAGTTAGGCGACAGTAAAAATCAAATTCCTCAACTGTATGCTTATTTTACCTACGACGACCAATTTTATTTAATTCAAGAATATATCAAAGGAGAAACTCTTGCAAAAAAGAAAAAAAAAGAGGGAATACTAAGTGAAAACTCGGTTAAAGAAATTTTAATTAATATTTTACCCGTTTTAGAATACATTCACAGTAAACGTATCGTTCACCGAGATATTAAACCTGATAATATTATCATCCGCTCATCCGATAGACAGCCGGTTTTAATTGATTTTGGTGCAGTCAAGGAAACAATGCAAACCGTAATAGCAGTTTCCGAAAATTCTACTAAGTCGATTGTAATTGGGACACCAGGGTTTATGCCCAGCGAACAATCAGCAGGAAGACCAGTATATTCTAGTGACTTGTATAGTTTGGGACTAACTGCGATATACTTACTTACGGGTAAAATTCCTCAATAACTTCCAACTAATCCATCTACAGGTGAAATTATCTGGCAAGAATATGCTCCAAATATTACTTCAAACTTGGCCGCAGTTTTAGATAAAGCAATTCAGTCTCATCCACGCGATCGCTTTGCAACTGCGACAGAAATGTTACAAGCTTTGAAAACCGATGTAGGCACAATTCCTCCCACAGTTCCCTATATTCATACAGAAACGCCAAGGGTGCAACCCCCAAATATAGCTTCAACACCACAAGTACAAACTCAGCTACAGGCACCAACAATTGTAGATAATCCAGGAATGAAAGACTGGCAAAAAGCTACCATCATAGGCAGCGTAATTGGTGTATGTATTATGGCGAGTATTTCAATTATTAACAAACAACCACCTGAAGCTGTTCAAGCTACAACCGTTTTAACTGGTGGAAGTCAAAATAATTCTGTGTTGCAGCCTACAGCATCATCAATAACAAGAGAAGCCGCTATTTCTGTTTTAAATAGATGGCAAGAAGCAAAACGAGAATTGTTTGCGCCTCCTTTTAATCGCAGTCTGGGAGCAGATTTAACTACTGGTGAAGCATACAGAAAAAACATTGGTGCTGATAGTTCGTTAGAGTGGTTGGCAAACAATAATTCCTATTATCGATATGGGGTACAAAAAATAGATTCCATAGAAAATTTTGCTGCGAGTAATGATAGAGCAACAATTGAGATATTGATGACTGAAGATAGAAAATTTTATCAAAATGGAAAAATAGTTAGTGGTGATAATACCTCATTTGATACTAGATTAGTAAGGTATTCATTGCAATTAGAAAATGGAAAACTAAAAATATCTGATTACGAAACTATCAAAGTCATCAGCAGCCGTTAGTCCTGTTAATTTAGTTTAATTTGATTTGATTTAAATTCATATAATTTGAGTTGATTAATTTTGATTGCAAGCCAAACCAATAAAATTTAGAATCAATATATAAAATGAGAATAAGCGATAAAAAACGCTCGGTTAAATTATTTAGCTTGCAGTTTTGTAGTATAGTAATCGGAGTTGCGTTAATTACAACTTCAATTGGTTTAATTATATTGAAGCAAAATTATAGTTATACCGAAAAAGTTACTAGAACGATAGATCCAGATTCTACAACAACACCATCATTTCCCATAGCCTCAGCTTTGCCAGTTCAATTATCTCAAATATCTAAAGAAACACAGAGTTCGGAATTAGCATACAACATTATCAACTCTCCAAATTTTACTAAAAGCGATAAATTGCAGAAAATTGTTAACGAAGCTATTGATTCTATTCAAGATAAAAAATTTCCTACCAAGCCACTATCTATTACATTAATTGATGTTAAAACCAGCGAATACGCAGGATATCAGCAAAAAAAATTGAGATATCCTGCCAGCGTAGCCAAATTATTCTGGATGGTTTATCTTTATGCTCAAATCGAAACAGGTATTCTGTCAGAAGCAGAATTTCCTCGATATCTAGATTCTATGATTAAAAAATCTGACAATGAAGCTGCAAGCTATATTGTTGATAGGATGTCTCAAACTAAATACAGAAAAAGTATTAAACAAGAAGATTATAAAAGTTGGCGAACAAAACGATTGCAAGTCAATGAGTATTTTCAAGATGCAGGGTATGAAAAGATAAACGTTAGTCAGAAAACATTTCCCATTCCAAATTTAAAGCTTTCTAAACCGCAAGGTTCTGATTTAAAACTACGAGAAAATCTTCAAAACCCAATTCGGAATCAAGTTTCAACCAAACAAGTTGCTAGGCTGCTATATGAAATTTACGATAATCAATCTGTATCGGCAACTTCTAGTCAAAAAATGACACAGTGGTTAACCATTGATTCTCACACAAGGAGCATCAAAAAAGATGATAAAAATCCCAACGAGTTTAATCCTGTAAGAGGCTTTTTGAGCGCGTCTTTACCAAATGAAGTTCGGTTTATGGGAAAAGCAGGTTGGACTTCTGGTAGTAGAAACGATGCAGCAATTATTACAACACCGGATGGAAAAACAGCTTATATTTTAGTGATTTTTGGGGAAGACAAAGCCTATGCCTATGATTGGCAAATATTTCCTCAGATTTCAAAATTGATTTTTAATCGTATGACAAATAAAAAATAGAATATATTAAATATTTTTATTTTTAAGATATTAAAAATGTCGGGTGTGTTATGGCTTTAGCCTAATGCATCATTTTCATGGTAATTTCTGATGCTGCGTTAAAACTTTTTACAAGTTATTGCTGTTGGTGATGCATCTAATGATTTAGATTTTTTCGATTATTGCGGGTTTAAAGTCGCTGTAGGAAATGCAGAAGATGAAATAAAAGCGAAAGCTGATTGGATAGCAAGTAAAGAAGCAGGTGATGGTGTTATTGAATTTGTTTGGGAATATCTACTTGTTTGAAATAATCAGCATCAACAAACAGCTAAACCTACTGAGTTAATTTTTTAACCAAACGTTACCATTCTTTTTTACTGCAATTATCATCGAAGAAATTAGCAATCCATTTGGGACTATATTCATGCATAATTTACTTAAAAGCATTTTTCATTTGAATGATAACTGTTCGCTGATAACTGATAACTGATAACTGTAATGACAAGCTTTTTCCGTACTGAAGTTGATGAAATGACTGGCTATATTCCTGGGGAACAGCCAAAATCGGATAGCAAAATCATCAAGCTTAACAGTAACGAAAATCCTTATCCTCCTTCCCCAAAGGTGAAAGATGTATTGCAAAACTTTGATTGGGAATGGTTAAGAAGATATCCTGATTCTTCAGCTACTGATTTTCGGAAAGCAGTTAGTGAAACCTTGGATGTCCCTAGGGATTGGATAATTGTTGGTAACGGTAGCGATGAAGTGCTGAATTTAGTCATTCGAGCCTGTACGGATGCTAATAGGAAAGTCGTTTATCCCATGCCAACTTACGTACTTTACCGCACTTTGGTTGAAATGCAGCCAGCCCAGACGGTAGAAATTGATTATCCCGAAGATTATAAATTACCGATAGATAAATTAGTCAAAGTTGATGGTGCTGTGACTTTTATAGCTACTCCGAATAGTCCATCGGGACATGTTGTACCATTGGAAGATTTACGGGAATTAGCATCAAGATTGTCTGGTGTTTTAGTGATTGATGAAGCCTACTGTGATTTTGCTGCTAATGATGCATTATCTGTAGTTAAAGAGTTTGATAATGTCATTTCTATTCGTACTTTATCAAAAGGATATTCGCTTGCTGGAATCAGATTGGGGTTTGGAATTGCCAATCCCAAGTTACTATCAGGTTTGTATAAAATCAAAGATAGCTACAATATTGATGCTATTGCTTGTGCAATCGGTGCTGCTGCAATGCGCGACCAAAATTATAAAAATAGATGTGCCGAAAAAGTTGGTATATCGCGAAGAAAGCTATCAACCGATTTAGAAAAATTAGGTTTTAAAGTTTGGGATTCTCAGACTAATTTTTTATTAACTCAACCACCTCAAGGAAATGCTGAGAATATATATTTAAAATTGAAAGAACAAGGTATTTTGATTAGATATTTTAAACAGGAAGGATTAGAAGATAAGTTGCGGATTGCTGTAGGTACGGATGAGGAAAATAAGATTTTAGTTACAGCTTTGAGTACGTTGATACAATAAAATTTCCATACAATTTGAGGTGACTTTTACTTTTAGCTTATTATTATCAAAATAAAAAGTAGGATTTTATCGTTGCTTTAATCGGAAGAGGCTTGATAAGCTGAAACACTAATAAGGTAAGCGTTTTGGCGTTTACAAAATAATCGTAACCTTCTTTACATTAGCCTCTAGATTACAAAGGGAAGTATTTTCGTGAACGCATCTGAGATGGCAACAAATCTGGAATTTGCTAGCAAAATTGCTGCGGTGGTTAATTTGTTCAAATTTGAGTTTCCCGATGCAAAGTCCGATCTTAAACCTTGGAGAAGTGACGAACAAACAATGGAATTAGTCGATCCAGACTCCATTGATATTGGTTTTCACTTTCCTGGTGTGAGTAAATCTTGGCAAAGTCGCAGTATCTTGACTCAAATACGTTTTTATGAAGATCCGATTAATGGTTTACGTCGTGCAATTGGTGTAGAGGTTGCTGGGTTCGATCATCGCGGAGAACAATGGCGACTTTCTACAGTAGATAATTGGCGTATTGTCGGTAATCTTGAACCTTCTCAAGAAAAACAAGACAAGTTAAAAGACTTTTGTCGGCAAATTTTGCAAGTTTTTAACAGCAATGCGGAAATTAAAGATAATTAGGCAATTGGGAATTGGGCATGGGAAAATAAGTTACAAGTAAAATAAATTTCTCTACTCCCTCTTCCCCTTCTACCTCCCCCTCAAATCAAGGGTTGCACTTTCCATCACTACAATAAGCTGACTTATAGGTACTGTCGCGCTTGCCAAAAATTGTGTAGCGGTTGTCGCGGATTTGTTCGTAGAATCTATCTCCAGCCCATTTTAATCCTGGTAGAGCGCGATAGGCATCAACAAAAATACTACCAACTGGCAATAAACGCCCAATTTCTTCTGCTGCCGCACTACCTTGCCAGCGTTTTTGTGGTTCATCTGCATCGATTAAAATCATCCCTAATTCACAATCAGTTGACGTGATATTCCACTTTTGCAGTGCCTCTTCGTCTTGCATGGGGATATAGTTAAATATTTTACCTTTATCTAAATTTTCTAGAATCTGTACTAAGGTGACGCAAAGATTACAGTTGCCGTCGTAAATAACTTGGTAGTTCATCGGATAAAATAAATCGTTGTAAATAAATATTAAGTGCTGTTCTAATTTTAGAATGCGTAGTCAAACAAAACATCTTGCCTGCTAACTTCTATGAGCATTTATTCCCTCTATCGGTAGAAAGTATTGCTTGTTAAAGAACTCAGTCGATAGAGAGTTATCAAATTAGATGTATAACCGTAAACTAAAAATATGCCTGTCCGAAGAGAGATACATAATAATGAGCGACACAAACGGAAAACTCGCATCACGTCTTTATCCATCTCATATTGATATTCCTACTAATGTAAGAAGCCAAGTTGTAACACTTCTAAATCAAACTTTGGCAGCAACAGCAGACCTCAAAAGCCAAGTCAAGCAAGCACATTGGAATGTCAAAGGAACTGATTTCTATCAGCTTCACGAAATGTTTGACGAAATTGCGGCCGAGGTAGAAGAGTATATTGATATGGTCGCCGAGCGTGTAACCGCTTTGGCTGGATATGCTTGTGGTACAGTTCGCATGGCTGCTGCTGATTCCATATTGCCCGAATATCCTACCGACATTTTGAGCGGAATGGAACACGTAACTGCTTTAGTCGAGCGTTTTGCAGCATATGCTAAGCACCTCAGAGAAGCTATTGACAAAACTGATGAATTAAACGACCAAGATACCAACGACCTTTACGTTGAAATTTCTCGCACCATTGACAAGAGACTTTGGTTCTTAGAAGCTCATATTCAAGTTTCTGAAGTCAAAGCAGATGGTATGGTCAAAGAAAAAGTTAGCATTAACTAATTTTCGTTAATTGCTGATTTTTATTCATGCGTGCATTCTGAAATTATTTTGATAAATAGTAAGCCCGGTTTTTTGCTAAACCGGGTTTTTCAATATATATATGAGCCGTGAGAAAGATAGGTGTCTCTATTCCCGGTTGATCTGAAAAATCGGATTTATCAAATCTCACAAACGATTTAAGAATGCTATATAGTAACTTTTTGGTAAGTACCCCACTTTTAAGTACCTACTTTTCATTTTATAAGTACATAATCTAATATTAAATAGTAGCAGCTTAATAGATAAACTTAATTTTTTACTTAATTCTCTAAATCCCTAAAAGCAACTAGGAGAAAAGCACAGAGTTAATAATTCATAATTGTAACTTTTACTAGTTTCCTGTTATAAGATTTTCTACAAAAAACCCTTCTATGACGTATATAGTGCAGAGAAAGCAGTTAGAAAAGCATAAGTAAGCTTAAAGCGATATAGGATTAACTCCCCTAAAGACATATCAGCTTTATGTCTCTACAATTTGTAATTCAAAATATAAAATTAAAAATTAAAGTAAGGTAAATCAATGGCTCAAGCTACTAAAACCCATCTTATTCACGACAGAAACGCTCGTGGTAGAACTCAAATGGGCTGGCTCGATAGTTTTCATAGCTTTTCTTTTGGTGGTTTTTACGATCCAAACCGTTTAGGATTTCGCTCTTTACGAGTAATAAATGACGACAGCGTTATCGGAGGGGCTGGTTTTCCTACTCATGGGCATCGTGATATGGAAATCCTTACCTACGTTTTAGATGGAGCCTTAGAACATAAAGATAGCTTGGGAACTGGTTCGGTGATTCGTCCTGGTGAAGCACAAATTATGAGTGCTGGAACTGGTATTATGCACAGTGAGTTTAATCATTCTCAATCGCAGCCAGTCCATTTTCTGCAAATTTGGATTCTTCCAAATAAGAGAAATTTAGAACCTAGATACGAACAAAAAGCTTTCTCTATTGAAGAAAGAACCGGAAAATTACGCTTGATTGCCGCACATGATGCCAGAGATGGTGCTGTAAAAGTATATCAAGATGTGGATTTATATACTTCAATTTTGCAGCCTGGAGACAATATTAAATATCACGCTCAACCCAATCGTCATACTTGGTTGCAAATTGTTAAAGGAGTTGTAAATCTAAACGGTGAAGAATTAAGAGCCGGTGATGGAGCGCAAATGAGCGGCGAAACACAATTAGACATAACTACGAATGTAGGAGGAGAAATCTTACTGTTTGATTTGGGTTAATTTTAATTTACGCTAAGGTCAAAATAGCGGTAATATTAATGATTCAATTCAATTTTTACGGTGCGTTAACTCAGGTTAACGCACTTTTTGTCTCTAATAATAATACCTAATATAAAAACTCAAAATAGGTTGACATTGAAAAGCTGATTGCCACCTTTAGAATTAAAACTTTTTTGCTCTTATAATTTTTCGTGGATTCCTGTCACAGCATCCTATAAGAAAAACATACCGATTGCGTAAATCTTGTGAAGACTAAAATATCACAAACTTTGGAATAGTACAACTATCTCAAGAGAGTAAGTTGTATAATTTTTCACTATAGAAATACTCTTCAAAATTTAGACACAATAAGAATATTTTCTGTAACAATAAAAAAAGACATACATTAAAGTGTATTGTAAATTATAAGTACTATTCACCTTTGGGTAGAGTAAGCATTAAAGATTCAGGGTGTATATTGGACTAAGCTATATCAAAATATGCATAAGTATTGAGCCTAAATGTTAGTTAGGTAATTTATGCTATTAGCCTTGTGACATTACGCATTAACATAATTTGTTTTTATTCTGAGTAAATTTCTTCCTTGGGGAAGTTTAAATCTGTAAAGTAGTAAATATTCTTTTCGTTTCAAAAATTAAGTCAAGAATGTAACTATAAAGAATATATTTAAAGCTTTATTTACGGATTGTTTTCTTTGTATAATTCCGTAGCTAATCATGACATCTCTACCACCAGAAACTGCAATTGCAGAAGACGAAAATCAATTAGAAAAACCTCCCGAACCACCTCGTAAAAAACGATGGTGGTTTTGGTTATTGCTTGCCCTGCTTCTGTTAGGAGGTGGTGGTTTTGTGGCATATCGTATGATGTCTGGAGCAGAGCAAAAACCAGCCGGACAAAATCCTCAAGCTAGAAAAGTACCGGTAAAATTAGCCGCAGTACAATCTGGGATAATTGAAGATAGAGATGAATACATTGCCAGATTAGAATCGCGACGCTCGGTTACTCTCCAGCCTCAAACACAAGGAAGAATCACTAAGATTTTCGTGAATTCCGGCGATAGCGTACAACCTGGCAATCCGATAATCCAGATTGATTCGAGGCAACAGCAGGCAGCAGTTAACAGCCAAGATGCAGCAGCACAAGCCGCCCGCTCTGAATTACAAAACGCGATCGCGACTTTGAAATCTTTGCAGGCTCAGAGATTATCCAATGTTGCCGATGTAAATTTGAATCAGCAGGAATACGAAAGATATACGAGTTTGGCGGCTCAAGGAGCGGTATCGCAACAAACTAGGCAGCAGTATGTTAACAGGCTTGCGACAGCAAAAGCTAAGTTAAATGCAATTGATGCTCAAATACAAGCACAACAAGCTTCAATAGATCGAGCCGAGAAAGCATTAAAACAAGCTCAAGCAAATACCAGACAGCAACAAGTCCAGCTTCAATACTATACAGTTTCCGCTCCGATTGCTGGAAAAGTTGGCGACTTGCTAGTCAAACTTGGCGATGTGGTTAATACATCTTCGCAGCTAACTACTATTACTCAAAATAATCCTTTACAAGTTGAAATATCAGTACCCCAAGAGCGTGCGGCAGAATTACGTAAAGGAATGCCTGTAGAGTTAGTTGATAATCAAGGGAAAATTTTGGGCAGGAGCCAGGTGTTTTTCATCTCTCCTAATGTAAATCAAAATACTCAGTCAATACTGATTAAAGCATTGTTTGATAACCAAAATAATCAATTAAGAGCAGATGAATACGTTCGTGCAAGAGTAATTTGGCAGCGCCGCCCTGGTGTATTAATTCCAGCAACCGCAGTGGTACGTTTAGCTGGAGAAACGTTTGTATATGTTGCCAAAAAGCCGGATTCGTCATTAGAAAACCCAGATTTTATCGCTAAACAGAAGCGCGTTAAATTAGGTAATATTCGAGGTAATAATTATCAAGTTTTAGAAGGCTTAATGCAGGGAGAAAGAATTATTGTCTCGGGCATTTTGAACTTAAGAGATGGAGCGCCGATAATACCAGATTCTAAATAAAAGTTAGTTGTTAGTTGTTGTTTGCTAGTAGTTGGTAAATAATTATGAATTTAGAATTGTCATCTTTGCAGTTACAAAAATCTAATTTATTACTTCTAAATCCTAATTATTAATCCCTCACACTTAACAACCAACAACTTTCATTCCTTCACCGTAAGTTTTTCTCTAGAGTCAAGTATGGCTCATCAACTAATAACTATCAACTATCAACCAACAACTTTCAACTAACAGTTTTTATGTTTGCTGACTTTTTTATTAAGCGACCTGTTTTTACTAGCGTTTGCGCGATTATTATTCTGTTGGTAGGAGCAATCAGTATTCCGACACTACCTACGGCAAGGTATCCCCAGATTAGTCCAACTCAAATTAATGTTACTGCTAACTATGTTGGTGCTAACGCCGAAGTTGTGGAAAAAACTGTGACTACAGTTTTAGAACAGCAGTTAAATGGTGTAGAAGGCTTGAAGTATATGTCTTCGAGCAGTAGTAACAGCGGTACCAGCCAGATTAGAGTTACTTTTGATGCTTCGCGAAATAAAGATATTGCTGCGGTTGACGTACAAAATCGGGTTTCTTTAGCCGAACCTCAGTTACCGGAAGCCGTACAGAGAACGGGGGTTGTTGTTAGTAAAGAGTCGAGCAATATTCTCTTGGCAATGGGGCTTTATAGTCAAAATCAAGAATTTAATAATGTATTTTTAAGTAATTACGCTGACCTTTATATAAAAGATAATTTACAGAAAATCGATGGTGTCAGTCGAGCGCAAATTTTCGGAGAACGTCGTTATGCAATGCGTTTGTGGCTCGATCCGAATCGTCTGGCAAGTCGCAATTTAACTGCTCAAGATGTAATCAACGCTTTGAGAGAACAAAACGTGCAGGTGGGAGCCGGACAACTCGGACAGCAACCGACACCAGCAAATCAGATGTATCAAATTGATTTGCGCGCTTTGAGTAGGCTGCAAAAGGTTGAGGAATTTGAGGATATTATCATCAGCGCTGGAGAAAATGGCGTATTAATCAAGTTGAAGGATGTGGGAAGGGCGGAGTTAGGAGCAGAAAATTACAATTCTTTTTTAAGATTTAAAGGAAATGAAGGGGTAGGTATTGGTATATTTCCAACTCCTGGAAGTAATGCTTTGGAAGTTGCCGCTGCTGTAAAAGCAGAAATGGCTAATTTAGCACAGGATTTTCCTCCCGGAATGCAGTATCAAGTTGCGTTTGACACTACTGCTTTTGTGGAAGAATCGCTTTCGGAAGTTATCAAAACGCTTTTATTAGCTATTGGTTTAGTTGTTTTAGTAATCTTTATTTTTTTGCAGGATTGGCGGACAACGGTAGTTCCAGTTGTGACCATTCCTTTAGCATTAATTGGTACTTTTGGTTTTGTTAAGCTGTTTGGGTTTTCGATTAACACTTTAACTTTATTTGGTTTAACCTTAGCAACGGGGATGGTTGTTGATGATGCGATTGTTGTTGTAGAAGATATTTCTCGCTTGATTAATCAAAAGGAAATGTCGCCGAAAAAAGCTGCTTCTACTGCAATGCGCGAATTGACTGGAGCGGTAATTGCAACTTCTTTGGTGTTGATGGCGGTGTTTGTCCCCGTAGCATTCTTTCCCGGCTCTACTGGTAAAATTTACCGACAATTTGCGCTAACAATTGCTTTTGCTGTAGTAATTTCTACGTTTTTAGCCTTAACTTTAACTCCGGCTTTATCGGGATTATTGTTTAGAAGAAAAACTAGTAGTAGTGGTTTTCTCAATAAAATTTTTGATGCGGTTAACTGGTTTCTGGATTCGCTGCGGGATGGCTATGAATGGATATTAAAGCGTTTGACGCGCTTAAAATTTTTAGTATTAGTTGTATTTGCCGCATTACTGGTAACAACAGGTTGGCTTTACACTATAGTTCCTCAAGCTTTTTTACCAGAAGAAGACCAAGGTTATTTTATTACGATTATTCAAGGACCGGAAGGAGTTTCGCTTAACTACACCAGTCAGGTGATGCAAAAGGTAGAACAGCAAATCTTAGAATTACCGGAAGTAGTAGGTACATTTGCGATTGGGGGTTTTGGTTTTAGCGGTAGCACTGCTAATAGCGGCGTAATTTTTACCACTTTGAAACCTTGGGGAGAAAGAACTGGAGAAGGGCAGTCGTCTGTAGAAATTATTGGTAGATTAATGCAAAAGTTTGGTAGCATTACCGATGCCAGAGTTTTAGCAGTTAATCCCCCATCTATTCAAGGCTTAGGCAGTTTTAGCGGCTTCCAATTCCAGTTGCAGGATAGAAGAGGAAACAGCAGCTTAGATGTAATGCTGCAAGAAATGGGAGAATTAATTGGAGCAGCAAGTCAAAGAGAAGAAATAGCAGGAGCTTTCAGTACTTTTTCGGCGAATATGCCGCAATTGTTAATTGAAGTGAATCGCAATAGAGCTAAAGCTTTGCAGGTAGATATCGACGATATTTTTAGTACTTTACAGACTTATATCGGTTCGAGATACGTCAACGATTTTAATTTGGAACAGCGGACTTATCGAGTTTACGTACAAGCAGATGCTCAATATCGTTCCAATCCTGAAGATATTAGTAAATTGTACGTCCGCTCGCAAAACAATCAAATGATTCCCATGAGTAACTTAGTAAAAGTTACTTCAACTACCGGAGCGCAAACAATTAATCATTACAACCTGTATCGTTCGATTGAAATTAACGGACAAACTGCACCCGGTTACAGTTCAGGAGAAGCTTTAGAGGCAATGGAAGAAGTTGCACAACAAGTTTTACCGAGAAGTTTTGGTTATGAATGGGCTGGAATTTCTGCCGAAGAAAAGGAATCGGGAGGACAAGCTCCGTTAATTTTTGGTTTGGGACTTGTTTTTGTATTCTTAGTGTTAGCGGCGCAATACGAAAACTATATTGACCCTTTAATTATTATGCTTTCAGTTCCCTTAGCTATTTTGGGAGCGCTATCAGCACAGTATTTACGGGGTTTAGAAAATGACGTATTTTGTCAGGTTGGTTTGGTAATGTTGATTGGTTTGGCTTCTAAAAATGCCATCTTAATTGTAGAATTTGCCAATCAATTAAGGGAAGAAGGGCTTTCAATAAACGAAGCAGCAGTTAAAGCAGCGCAAGAACGATTGCGACCAATTTTAATGACAGCATTATCAACTTTGTTAGGTATTTTTCCTTTGTTGATAGCAACCGGTGCCGGTGCAGGTAGTCGTCAGTCTTTAGGTACTGCTGTATTTGGAGGAATGTTTGTAGCGACGTTTTTAAGTTTGTTTGTCGTACCTGTTTTATATATGGTAATTGTTTCTTTACGAGAGCAATTATTACCTTCTAAGAGAGAAGAAAAAGTGGAATCGATGGAAGATAGTGGTCAAATTTCAGTAACTAGGGAATAGGGCATTAACTATAGGTAAAAATAGTATATTTTAGAAAACTATAGCGCTACTTATCAGCTTCAAGGTTTAATAATTATAGGTCATGGCTTTTGTTAATATCCTAACCGGCGTTGCTTAATGGCATACCATCTCAACCATCTTCTGTAACAGTAATTAAAAAAGCATAAGACTTTTGTACGAGAAGCAGCATCCGCTCGATACCTCAATCAAACTGTTCTTTTTACAACTTAAAGTTGTTTGGATAAACGGTAATCGCTACACTATTAGGGTAGCAAGGAGATCAATACAGATAATCAATAAATCAATGCATCTCTTATCTTCTATTTATCTAGGTTTTTGCTTGCAACAGATTAAAGAAGATTTGATAAGATTGACAGCAATTTTATATGAAATTTTGTTACGAGTGTGTAAGTTCTACAAACAAGTATTTACCGCTTTCTGTTTTACTGTCAATAATGGTTTTGTGGAACATAAAACCTGCTTTTGCCTATTCCGGATATGGAAGTGCATTAGTTTAGGGGATTGTTCGCGAAAACTTGACACCAAATTTAGTAATCGCAGGATTGGGAATTGTATTTTTGTTTGCAGCGGCGCACGAAGACAGCATCTGGGCACGGAAAAATAATAGTAACAGCCTACTTAATGGGTTCTCAAGGTACGCCGAAGCAGGCAATATTATTGGATTTAGTTACAACTACTGCTCATACCGCTAGTATCTTTGCATTAGGGCTTTTAGCGCTATCATCGCTACTCGATATATAGTCCCCGAACAACTCGATCCCGTTCTCAGTTTTTTCAGCGGTTTTACTATTTGTGTTCTAGGTTTTTGGCTATTAGCAAGCCGAATTGAGAATCAGTCCAAGCATAATCATCACCGCTCTTTAGAGAAATCTATTACTCTACGCTCTCTAATCGCTATTGGTATTGCCGGAGGAATCACACCATGTCCCATCAGCGCTTGTTTTACTGCTTAGTGCCGTCGCTTTGCATCAAGCAGTCTACGGAATGCTATCGATAAGTGCTTTTAGTTTGGGATTGGCTTCGGTAGTGGTAAGTTTAGGACTTTTAGCAATCTACGCCTATCAATGGCTAGAACGTTTTTCTTTTATTGGCGAACTATAAAACAAACTTAGTTTTATCAGCGTAATACTAATTATTGCAACTGGTATTTTACTAAGTGCATCTGCTGTAAATTGAGGTTAAATTCATGAAAAGAACTTTCTTTATTGTTTTACTAGCTATTTTCTTCACTTTCGATATTTTTTTCGCTATTTCAACAGCTGTAGCGGAGAATATTAAAAGTTCTTCTGATATAGAAATGGTACGTCCAAGCGAAAAATCAGATGTGGTTTTTACAGATATAAATCGTCAGCATAACCAAAGCGGCTCGGAATTATTAATGCATAATTAATAGTCCGATGGAAGGGATAATTGTTTATTCCTAATTTCAAGTAAAGAAAATGATATTGTGTTTCTTGCCTTCTTTATTCCTAATCGTAAGTAACACACCGTTCTTAACTAGTCATCATAAAATTCAAAAAATACTATCATCGGTTTGGTAAGACAGATTTTCTCATCGGAGACTTTAATTAATTTACCAGACCGATATTATTTATGAAAAATTAAGTAATTAAACAAAATTAATTACACAATGTCCGAAGCGAGTGAAACGAAGCAATCAGCGTTCACGCCTGCGATCCATCCGTACCTAGCGGTGAACAGGTGAATACTACTCTTCGGGGACAATGACGGTAAATATTTTCTGCTCACCTACTTACCAATAAATGTCAGACAAAAGCTTTCCTAGCATTGAAGAATTTATTGCTTTTCCCAAACTTGTCAGTGTATCTATCAGTAACGATGGTGAAAAAATAGCCTACGTTCAACGTTTGACTAATTGGGATGACAACATTTTCCAATATCATATTTGTATCTACAAAAAAGGTAAAACTTATACTTTAACAACTGGTAAAACAGATAGTTTTTCACCGAGTTGGTCTAGCGATTGTAAAACTTTGGCCTATTTATGCAAAACAAATCGAAAAAATGACCGAAATCAAATTTATATCAAAAAAGAGAACGATACTGCTCCGATTCAAGTTTCTCATGCACCTGATGGTGTCAGAAGTTTTAAATGGGCTAAAAATGAAAATGGTTTCTTCTTTATAGCTAGAGAACCCGAACCCAAAAATATCAAAAAACGTCGGGAAATTTATGGTGATATAGAATATGTTGACAAAGAATCTCGCTGTCAATGCTTATTTTATATAGACTTACAAAAGGGCATAGATAAAACTACAGATTATTTCAGCCTGCCAAAAGATTTACGCGAAAAACAAGATAATGCAGATGATACAGAAAAATCAGAAAAAGATAATATCGCTACACAGTTAACTAGAAGTAAAAATCTACATATTTCTACTTTTGATATTTCGCCTTTAGGAGACAAAATTGTTTTTGCTGCGGCTCCATCTCCTCGTATTGAAGATGGACAATACAGCAAACTGTATTTATTAGATATTGAGTCTCAAGAAACTCAGAAATTAGATATTCCTCATTCCGGTATAAAAGGTAAAATCCTGTTCTCTTCCGACGGTACAAAAATTTGCTTTACTTTTGACCGGGATAATAAAATTTACAACAATCGGCTTTTAGCAATTTTCAATCTAGAAACACAAACTATTAGTTATCCACAAATCGAAATTGACGAAAGTATATATCCTTTACAATGGCTTGAAAGTGGAATTTTTATCGAATGGTTGGATAAAACCAATAGCTGTATCGGTATAGTAAAAGAAAATGGCGATATTACTAATTTAGTCAAAGAAGATTGTTATATTAAAGCTGCATCGATTAGCCTTGACGGAAAAAACATTAGCTATATAAAAGGCAGTTTAAAAGAATGTTTTGAAGTTTATGTAAATAATACGCGCATCACTAACTATTCTCATCTGTTAAACGATTATTTATATACAAGAAAACAAGTTATTAAATGGCTTAGTTCCGATGGTAGTCAAATCGAAGGAATTCTTTGCATACCTCCAGATTTCGATTCAACGCTTGAGTATCCGCTCTTAGTAATTGTACATGGAGGCCCGATTAATACATCACTAGCAATTCCCTTCGGAGATAATCCCATATATCCAGTTGAAAAATTTATCGAAAAAGGATTTGTAGTACTACAGCCCAACTATAGAGGAAGTGCGGGATATGGAGAAGCCTTTCGTTCTCTTAACTACCGAGATTTGGGCACTGGCGATTATGCCGATGTCATATCCGGAGTAGATTTGTTGATATCCCAAGGATTTATCAATTCAGAAAAAATTGGCATTATGGGTTGGAGTCAAGGGGGTTATATTTCAGCTTTTTGTTCTACTTACAGCAATCGATTTAAAGCAATATCTGTTGGTGCTGGAATTAGCAATTGGATTACTTATTACGTTAGTACTGATATTCATTACTTTACTCAGCATTATCTCGGAGATACGCCTTGGAAAGACCCAGAAATATACCGAAAAACTTCCCCCATAACCTATATCAAGTCAGCCTGCACGCCTACACTGATTCAGCACGGCGATCGCGACCGAAGAGTACCCATATCCAATGCCTACGAACTGTATCAAGGATTGCAAGACATGGGCGTAGAAACACAATTGGTCGTATTAAAAAATATCGCTCATAGTCCCCAGAAACCAGGCGTGTATCGAGCATTAATGAAGCAAAATTTAACTTGGTTTTCTCATCATCTTTTATCCGAAGACTTTGATAATTTTAATTTATTGCATAAGGATTGATATAGGAATCTGGTTTGAATATTGAAAAAATTAAGTATTTGTAGGGTGCGTTATGACTCTAGTCTAACGCACCGAAAGCTTTATGTAATGGTGCGTTGCGCTCCGCGACAACACACCCTACGTATTGTTCAAAAATCAATTAGGATTCCTATATATGAGAAGGGGATATAAGGAGAAATAAACTACTTACTGCTCGCTGCTAACTGTTCACTGTTAACCGCATTATGGTAGTTTAAATCTAAATAATAAATATTTCTTATCCTTATGGCTGGAGCGAAATCTTGGGTGTAGAACTACGCAGTTATGTATATCTCGATAATTTGCAGCCTCAACATGCAGCATATATGGGAACGGTAGCCCAAGGTTTTTTACCACTACCAGGAGACACTTCTTTATGGATTGAGATTTCTCCGGGTATCGAAATCAATCGAATTACCGATGTAGCGCTAAAATCTGCTTCGGTACGTCCAGGGGTACAGATGGTAGAAAGGCTGTATGGTTTGCTGGAAGTGCATTCTAGCTCTCAAGGGGAAACTCGTACTGCGGGAGCGGCTATTTTAGAGGCTTTGGGAGTTAAAAGAGATGAAGGGCTTAAACCCCGCGTGGTATCGAGTCAAATTATTCGTAATGTTGATGCTTATCAAACACAACTGATCAATCGCACCCGACGAGGGCAAATGTTATTAGCAGGGCAAACTTTGTATGTATTGGAAGTTGAACCTGCTGCTTTTGCTGCATTAGCGGCAAACGAAGCCGAAAAGGCTGCGGCGATAAATATTTTGGCTGTGAATGCTGTAGGTAGTTTTGGCAGACTTTATTTAGGGGGGCAAGAACAGGATATACTTGCAGGTGCAGATGGAGCATTAGCGGCGATTGAAAACGTATCTGGTAGGGTACGTTCTCAAGGTAAACGTCAGGAGTAAATATCGATCGTGGCAAATTTAGAACATTTAACTTTACTCAAGACTGGTACTTTCATGCGGGATGAGTGGAGAAAGAATAATCCTCAAACTAAATTAGATTTGAGCGCGGCCAATTTATATGGTTACAATCTTACAGGTGCAAATCTTCAAGGGGTGAATCTAAGCCACGTAAATTTAGAAAATGCTTTATTAATACAGGCAAATTTAAGTAATGCTGATTTTAATAGTGCGAATCTAAGCAACACAAATTTGCAAGAAGCTAACTTAATCAAAGCTAACTTTAGTCTTGCTAAACTAACTGGAGCTAATTTAATCAAAGCTCATTTAAGTCTTGCCAATTTAATTGGAGTTGATTTAAGTTTGGCGAATTTACAAGATGCTTTTATGGATAAAGCAAACCTAATCGGCACTAATCTTAAGGATGCCAATCTTAAAGGTGTAGATTTAGGTGGAGCCAAGCTTAACCGCGCTAATCTTTGGAAAGCAGCTTTAGATCGTGCTAATTTAATTGGTGCCGAACTGACAAACGCTAATTTGTATGAAGTAGAAGCAACAAATGCTTATCTGTATAAAGCTAATTTAAATAAAGCTAATTTAGCTAAAGCTCACCTTGGTGGTGCATATTTAATGCAAGCTGATATGAGCGAAGCCGATTTAAGAGGTGCCGATTTAAGATGGGCTAATTTAAAAGGTGTTAACTTTGCTGGTGCAAATCTTAAATCCGTAAAACTTCAAGGTGCTAATTTGATAGGTGCTAATTTGGATAAAGCAATAGTTGATATTTAGCAAAGAGCAAAAACTCAATTAGAATTTCGACTTTTTTCGCTGTTTTATTTGTCTTAACCTCGAACGATAACGCTTTATTTTCAGCTTGTTAATTTTTTTTCGTAAAAGACGAAATCTTTTAGAGCCTGATTCCAGATTGGTAATACCACCTTTTTCCATTAGTATTTCAGCAGTTTCGGCTTGGGCGCGTCGAATTGCAACATCTAATGGCGTGGCTTTACGACTGTTTTTAATATTTACATCAGCACTACTTTTCAATAAAAGTTTAACCATTTTCACATCTCCATTCGCAACTGCTTGATGAAGTAGCGATGTATCGTTATAAGATGTTAGAGCATTGGGATTTGCACCATGTTTTAAAAGTAATTGGATCAAACTTGTATTTCTGATCCTATATGCTCGATACAGAAGTGTCTTACCTGCAAATTGAACATTAGGGTTTGCACCGTTTTTAAGTAAAATTTCTGCACCTTCATTTGAAACACAAAATAGTAAGGGATAATTATCTGGATAATTACGGCTTTCAAAACCACCAGTATTTTTGAAACGAGCATCTGGATTGCCACCATCTTTCAGATATTTTTGTAATATGGCAGTGCTTTCACATACTTTAGTTAATTTCGTTTGGCTATTAGTCGGCACCAGTTTAATACTACCCAGGCAGATTCCCACTATAATAATTCTACTGACTCTACCAAAGAAGTTAAAGTCACTCATAACCTATAATTAAATTGCAGTTTTGTAAAATAATTTGTATTATTCTCAAAATATATATCGTTAATTCAAAACAATATATTTTGCTTGCGAATATAAATTAATCCAGTATAAATAAGCTTTAATCAAACCGCAATTAATAAGGCAACATAATTTGAATTAAGTTGATTTTTAAAATATTATAATACTTGTCGTTTAGCACTAATGTTCTGTCCAACTGATTCTTTGTTTCTCTTAGACATCGCAAATTAGAGCAACCCTAAAACATAAAAATTTAGAGTAGGTTACGAATTAAAATTATTTTTACTAGAAAATACTTAATTTTTTTCATTAAACTTGATGCAAATACTGCTTAATTAATTAAATCTGTAATTTTACTATCAGTAAATGTTGCATTGCATCAAATAGATATTAGCTATTACTTTTAATATATTTTATAGAAGGCTTACTGAAATTTTACTATTTTTTGTTTAAAATGCAAGTGTAATATTTCAAAAGCAAAATCTAATAAAAATATAATTTTAATTTCTTTTTTTTAGCAATTTTATTTGTATTACACTCAACCCAGAACCGCTATCATTCATAAAATAGTTATGATAGCGGTTTCACGAAATAGATTTTTTATCAAACTTAAGTGAACTAAATACTTGTCTTCATATTCAGCTAAAAATTCTGAAAAACTGAAAATAAAGATAGCCTTGAATAGCTATTAACGTTATTCAAGTCAATATTTGTTTAAATTTATTTTTGAAAATGTAATTTAGGCAGATATTTTGGGAATACTAACTTTATCAATAATTATTTACAGGGGGCAAACGGTCGATGAAAAAAAGCAAATGGAATTCTAGTTTAAAAAATACTCTTCCATTAAATATACCTATGGAATTCCTGAAAAAGAATATGCAAGATAGCAATGTTCAACAACTCGATAAAGCTTTAGAATCACAAGTATCATTTAAAGATAAAGATGAAGAAGAATCATTTGAAGCATCTCAGTTGTTACAGCAGGGAATTCAACAGCAACAAGCGGGAGACTTCAATGCTGCAATCAAAGCTTTACAGCATTCGAGCGCGCTGTTTCAAGCCTATGGAAACTCTTCAAAGCAGGCTCAAGCGCTCTCCTGCTTAGCGCTAGTAGCTTATTGTTCTGGAGACTATAAAAGCGTTATATCTTACGCCCAGCAATGTTTATCTTTAGCTGAAGACAATCAGGAAGAACGTTTACAAATACAAGCCCTTTCACATTTGGGCAATGCTTATCGTCATTTAAAACAACACCCTGAAGCTATTAATTATTTACAGGATTGTTTGAAAAAAGCCGAAGAAATACAAGATAGTCGCTCTCAAATAGCAGCACTTAACAATTTAGGATTAGTTTATAAAGCCTTAAATAACCTTTCTAAAGCAATAGAGTATCAAGAAAAAAGTTTAGAATTAGTGCGGGAACTTAAGGATAACTGGGGAGAAGAGCAGATATTAAAAAATTTAGGTAATGCTTGGTACGCTTTAATGAATTATCCAAAAGCTACAAAATATTATGAAGAGTGTATAATTGTATCTCGTTTGCTTAAAAATCGTCGTACTAGCATCCAAGTTTTGAAAAATCTTGGTAATGCTTATTACGCTTTAGGTGATTATAAAAAAACAATTATTTATTATGAAGAGCGCTTAGAATTAGCGCATATTACTCAAGATACACGCGCCCAAGAACAATCTTTGGGTAGCTTGGGAGTTGCTTCTGAAGCTTTAGGAGATTATGAAAGCGCAATGTCTTATTATGAAGAACGTTTGCGAATAGCTAAAGCAACTAAAGACCGTCGCAGTCAAGACCAAGCTCGTGCTAGTCTGAAAACAGCTTGCTATGCTATTGGCGACTACGCTAGAGCAATGAAGTACGATTGATTTTCTAAGTCTTTCAAAGTTAAGAATAACTGTAACGCCGCTTATTTTATCTTAGGTTGCTGTGACTGGAACCTGTTAGAATTTTTTGTTACAAAAAATTTTTAATAGGAACCTGTTACAGTTTGATTATTGTTGAACGTAGTAATAACCCTTAGTAGTGCGTGACACTAAAACCTTGATTATTAGGTTAAAAATCAAATTAAGTGTCATCGCAACGGCAAGAATGCCCGAAGTTAATCTACACTGCTTTTAATTTATTTTATGATTGATGCAAGCTCTATCTGACTTGCCGTCTGGGAAAAGCTTACAGAAATCCTATTTTTTTACGGATTGCTGCTGTAAACATTCCAAAGCTTCTTGAGTCTCGACTTGAGGAAATTCCGCATAGAAACTACTTACACTTAAAAAAGATTTTGGCGTTGCTAAAACTATCACTTTTTCTCCCCATTTGTGTAACCAAGGAATTAATGTTTGAGGAGCAACCGGAGTACAAAGCCAAATTTGCGCGGGTTCCAACTTTCTCAAAGCTGTTGCTGCTGCTGCTATAGTCATACCTGTTGCAATACCATCATCAATTAAAATAATAGTTGCTTCTCGAACATGTGCTTGAGAACAAGCAGGGCTTAGTTGTGCCTCTAAAGATTTGGCGCATTCCATTGCTAAAGCTAAACTTGCTTGACGTTTTTCTCGCGAACTAAATTTGAAGCGAAATATCCTATTATCAGACCAAATTACACTTCCTGAAGCAGTTACTGCACCGATTGCTAATTCCTGGTTTTGGGGATGACTAATTTTTTTTGCAACTTCTATGTTTAAAGGGCAATTCAGCAAACGGGCTACTGGCAAAGCAACTGGTAATCCTCCTCTAGGTAAGGCATAAACAATTGGTATCGGCTTCGATCCAGATTCAATCGCTTGTTTGTTCAACTGACTGCGGATTACTTGCGCTAACTCCTCACCAGCAGCTTCGCGGTTTTGAAAAAGTGGGTTGTATAACATGATAACTCAAGCACTTTACAATGGTTGCAATTTTCGTTGAAAAACAATTGGGCTAAATGGTTATCTAGCAATAGTTAAACCTGCTCCTGCATTAAAACTCTATCTCGGGAAATGTACTTGAATCTCGCTGTCGCCTAATCTAAATAGCTGATATAATAAAGGGTTTATAGATACAAGTATTACGCAAAAAAGCGTAGCCGAACCTATCTTTTTAAAGATTATTATTTTCCCAAACGCAAGTTTAATTTCAAATGAGCAGCGAAAATCAGTTAAGTCTTTTCGAGGACTCAACTTTTAATCAAAAAGAACTTATCCCAACAGATGCCAAAGTTTCCATCCCGTCGGGCACTTATCAAACCATGACGGAGTTGGCACAACACTGCAATAATTGTCATCGTTGTCAGCTTGGAGATACTCGCCAAAATGCCGTGGTGGGAAGAGGAAATATTCAAGCATCCATCATGATTATTGGGGAAGCACCCGGACAAAATGAAGATGAAACTGGTTTACCTTTTGTTGGACGTGCGGGGCAACTGCTTGAGAAAATTCTGGCATCCGTAAAACTCGATAGCGAGAAAGATGTCTATATAGCTAACATTAATAAATGTCGCCCTCCCGGAAATCGCAATCCGACTACTGAAGAAATCAAAGCTTGTAAACCCTACCTTTTAGAGCAAATTCGTTTAGTTAACCCAAAAATCATTCTTTTGACAGGTGCGACAGCCCTCAAAGGTTTGCTTTCGGAAAAAAGAGGAATCACTAAAATTCGCGGACAATGGATAGAGTGGGAAGGGCGTTTGTGTATGCCTATTTTCCATCCTGCTTATTTACTGCGTAATTCTTCCCGTGAAATCGGTGGCCCGAAATGGTTAATGTGGCAAGATATTCAAGCTGTACGTGCAAAGTTTGATGAATTTGAACAAAATTGAACAAAATTAAATTGCATTGTTAAAACAAAATAGAGACGTTGTTATACAACGTCTCTAAGTTTATAAATCAATTATCAATCAATAGATTTGCAATAAAAAAGGTGGATAATCCTTATCCTAAACAAAAATTAATAAATATTGTTAAATTTTTGTTCTATCAGTCAAAATCTCGTATCCGGTTTCCGTTACTAACACAGTATGCTCAAACTGTGCTGAATAAGAATTATCTACAGTTACCGCAGTCCAACGGTCTGATAAAGTTTTACAGAATTTAGAACCAGCATTTAAAATTGGTTCTATTGCTAAAGTCATTCCCTTACGCAATTTGACATTAGGCATTTCACGAGTGCGGAAATTAAAAACGGAAGGTTCTTCATGCAGGTTTCTGCCAACACCGTGTCCCGTAAAGTCCTCAACGACACTAAAACCATTGGCTTTTACGTGGTCTTCAATTGCACCAGCAATATCCATCAAATAGTTACCAGCTTTTACCTGCTCAATTCCTTTATAAAGAGATTCTTCAGCAACACGAATCAGTTTGGCATCTTCAGGCTTGACTTCTTCAACGGCAATTGTAATGCAGGAATCACCATGAAATCCCTGATAAAAAGCACCTGTATCTACTTTTAAAACATCTCCAGAACAAATAACTTTCTTGGAACTGGGAATACCATGTACTACTTCATTATTAATGCTAGAACAAATTGAACCAGGAAAACCGTGATATCCCTTAAAACTCGGTGTTGCTCCCATTTCTCGGATGCGTTTTTCAGCATAAGCGTCCAAGTCAGCAGTAGTCATTCCTGGCTTCACCAACTCAGAAATTTCTTTTAATACAGTAGCGACAATTTTTGCCGATTGGCGCATAATTTCTATTTCACGCGCTGATTTGATTTCAATTCCTCTACGCTGTCTTTTGGGACGACTTTCCGAGCGTGGTTGAGAAAGCAGGTTACTTAAGATGTTCATAAGATAAAAATTATCGCGTGCTGCCGCTTAAATGTAAATTGATTTACTGACTTAATTGAGAACAATACTATATCTTAAGTTAACTTATTTTGTGCCTATTGCCCTATTGGACGAGTTAGGAGTTAGGAGTTGTGGTAACTGTTCACTGCTCACTGTTTCTGATTGGCTAATATCGGAGGACCTGCGGTTACCACTACAATTTTATCTGGATGAAGTAGTTCCCGTGCTGCTTGATTTACTTGGGCGGCAGTGACTGCTTCGATTTTTTCTGTATAAGTACGTAACTCCTCTGCGTCTAAACCTAATACATTATTTTTGATAATTCTATAAGTTAATTCATTCGGAGAAGCTAAAGAAACATTATAATTGCCCGTCAAATTATCTTTGGCAGTTTCAACCTCCGCAGGCGTTACACCCTTTCTATGTAAATTCTCCAGTAATTGCCGCGTGCTGGCGATCGCTAGCACGGTGTCTTCCGGGCTGGTTTGCATTTCAATCAAAAATGTTCCAGAATTCTTACCGGCTAAAAAGTTACTATAGATACCATAGGTTAAACCTAAACGGTCGCGTATTTGAGAACCAAGCCTGCTTGATAAAGTATCGCCACCCAAAATATGATTTAAAACTTTTGCTGCATAATATCTAGGATCTTGACGGTTAATTGCTTTGTTACCCATAAAAGTAATTGCCTGGGCTTTACCGGGAACTACTGGGTTAACGCGGACAATTGATTTGGGTAAATCTACTGGTGGATATTCAGCTAATGGTGTTTTACCTGAAGCTTGCCAATCTGCAAATTCTTTTTCTATAAGTTTTTTGACTCGGTCTGGTTGAAAATCACCAACTAAAGCCAATACTGTAGTATCGGGACGATAATGTTTTTTGTGAAAGTTAACTACATCCTTACGATTAATTTGCTGCAAACTTTCTTCTGAAGGAAAGCTATGAGAAGGATGTGTTTTGGGGAAAACGGCCTGTAAAAAAGTTCGTTGAGCTACTTCTTCGGGATTGTCCAAATCCTGCTTGAGGGATACTAAAGCTTGCTTGCGCGCTAATTGCAATTGCCCGCTAGGAAAGGTTGGATTTTTAATTACATCTCCTAAAGTTTGGACTAACACCGATAAATCATCTGACAAGCTATTTCCTTCAACATAAACGCCTTCGCGATAAGTCTTAAAATCTAAACTTGCACCGCAGTCTCCTAAATCTTTAGCGATACTCATGTCATCTTTAGCTTTAGTTCCGTTCATCAAATTATCTGCAACTAAAGCTGCTAACCCTGCCTTATTCTGTGGATCGAATTCAGAACCAGCTTTGATATAACCACCTAAAGTTACCGTAGAAGTACTTTTATCTGGTAACAGTAGAATTTCTAAACCATTAGGTAACCTAACCTTTTGGGGTATTAACCTGCTTTTTGAAGCGATAGTCGAGTCGATTGGTGGTAAGTACTTAATGACATCACTATTTCTCAGAGTACTTTTAGAAAAATTTTCGCTGCTTGATGTAGATATTTCTTTATTCTCGTTATTGTCGGTTTTTCCTTTAACTGCTGTGTTTATAGGCTTAAAAAATCCGACTGTTTGTTTTTGCTGTTTAAAATATTTTTTAGCTACCCGCTGTATATCTTCAACTGTTACCTTTTTAATCGCAGCTAAATAACCATCTGTATAAGTATAATCTCCTGTAGTAGCTTCATCGTTACCTAACTGCATTGCCAAAGAGGTAATATCGCGATTGCTTAAAATTACTGAAGCTTCTAACTGAGCTTTTGCTCGACTTAATTCTTCTGATGTGACTTTTTTATTTGCTAAAGTACTAATTTCGCGATTAACTATCAATTTGATTTGAGATAACTTAGAAGCGGAATTTGCTGTGACTAATAATTCGTACCAGCCTGCATCTTGTAAGCTGATTACACTTGCCGATACATCACTAGCTTTTCCTGAATTTACCAAAGCTTGATAAAGACGGGAATTTCTTCCCTCTGCCAAAATATAATCCATTACATCTAAAGCTGGCACATCCTGATGTTTTGCCGAAGGTAGGGGATATATTGCTTGAAATAATGGTGCAGAACCAGGTTGCCTTAATACAATTGGTGGGGAAGCATTAGAGGTTTGGGCTGAACTACCTGAAAAATGTTTGTTGCTAACTTCAGTCTTAGAGTTAATTAAATTGGTATTTTTATTTTTTGGTATTTTTCCAAATATTTCTTTAACAGCTCCAATAGTTTTACTAGTGTTAAAATCACCAACGATTACTAACACTGCATTATCAGGACTGTAAAAATTTTTATAATATTGTTTTACTTGCTCTAAAGTAAAATGTTCTACATCTTTCTCGGTTCCACCTACAGGTAAACCATAAGGATGATTGGGAAAAGCAGCCTGCATCAATGTTCTATTTAAACGATACTCGGGGCTGTTTTCGTAACCTTTCAATTCAGAAATTACTACCCGCTTTTCACTATCTAAATGCTTCGCATCGATAACCGCATTTTGCATTCTATCTGCTTCTAAAGTCAGAAGTGCTTTTAATTTATTGCGTTCGGCAGTACCGTAATACACTGTTTGATCGTGACTTGTAAAAGCATTAGAATCGCTGCCTAAAGCACTAAAAAGCTTTCCGAACTGTACGGGACGGCTTTTTGTGCCCTTGAACATCATATGCTCTAACTGGTGAGCAATGCCGTTAACACCTACTGTCTCATTACGGGTTCCCACTTTATACCATACTTGTACGGTCACCACTGGTGCGGTATGTACTTCCTTGGTTATAACCGTTAGCCCATTCTCTAACGTAGTTTTACGAGCATTTTCTGCGACAGTTAATATTGTTTTTTCTCTCGTCACTAATTCCTTGCGATTGTTTACGCATTTTGAAGCAGCTAATAATCTGCTGTCACTCGATTTACTGCTAAGAAGTAGAACTAGGAACGGTACTAGTCCTAAAACTAAAGACTGAAAACGACAAATACGTAAAAACGTAAAATATACAGACATTTATTTGCTTGATTTATCTGTAAGCTTGACTACAGATTTTTCCTATGAATATAGTCTAATCTGTCCAATGAAACTGTCGCCTCGGCAACACTACAGAGAGTGTTTATTCTACAGACAAAAGTAATTAATTTCAAGTATTTATTTGATTGTTAAATTCCGAATAAATTCTAGGGGTAAATTATCTGTATCAGCAATGAAAGCAACTTCATAAATACAACTGCCGATTTGCTGCTGAGTTGGTTCTAAGAGTACCTTCAAAGGCTGTACTACTTTTGGCTGTTTGAGGGATGCTGCGGCAAATTTTTCTTTGAGATTATTTAACCAGTTCGGCAAATCGGACGCAAGTTCGGTGATATCGAATGATAAATGGTAATATCCCACATAATGTTCGTCAGCAAATGCATCCGCAGCAGGCTTAGGTTCGGGAATTTGAATTAGTTCGATTCTTCCCCCTAATCCTTCCATCCAACAAGCCAAAGTATAACCTGTAGTAAAGCGTTCGCATACATTAAAACCTAATTGTTCGTAGAAGGCGATCGCCTGGTGGATATCCGCAGTCCGAATAGAAGCGTGATGCATTTTGTATCTTATTAATATTAAGCAATAAATATTTCTAAAGTGCTTAGAAACAGAGGTTAGGAGTTATAGCCAAAAAGACTCCTAACATTCCTTTCTTATTCAAACAATCTGAAGTAAGGGTAGCGTACCGGAACTCCAGGTTCTTTTTCCAAATCAAAATTTATCACTTCCCAACAAGAATCGTTACTGGTTTCGGGGCTGAAATCCACCGGTAAACCGTACAATCGCGCAGAAGTTACTTCTGAATTTTGTACCCCGCGCCACGGCGAGCTACGCTCCAAATAACCGCCCATTAATTCTTGATACCGGCGAGCAATAATCACTTTAGTCGCTCGATAGCCTTGAGTATATAGCTTATCGAGTGCTTCGTGAATTTCAAACCTAATTCCGTCGGGATGAGTATGCTGACGATACCATTCATCCTTCCATCTTCGCCAATGTCGCCCGGATTGCAGATGAATTAATTCACCTGTTTTCGGATTTGCTTCAAAAGCTCCGTGACGGGGGCATAAATAAGTATCAGTTAATGTCAGTGCCGGAATAGTTTGACGACAGTGGGGGCACTGAATTTCGGGACCAAATATCGGGTACTGCAAGCCTGGATTCATCATGAAGTGTATATAAACATCTTTATTTTTATCACCCTTTATTGTTTAATTTTACACTTACAATACAATTACTCTAAGTAGGCGAACGCGTAAGGTTTAGACACAGAGCAATTTATAAATTAGCTTTACTTAAAAAGTATCTTACTAGTAGAGCATGACTTAGATAAATCTACAGTTTTTCGTGGACATAAAAAACTGTAGATCTATCTGTTATGTCAACTGTATTAACAACCGTTAACATTTACCGAAATTACGTCATGGTATTCTGGTCGTACTCCAAGCATTAAAAGGTTGGGGTACGAAAGCGTGTTTCTCCAATATATTTATATTCTATCGTGTCTACTACTTCCTACTGGTCTTCTCCCGATATTTCAGCAGCAGCTTTTGTTGCGGCTAATGCTGTTGTCATGGGTTCGGTTAGTATTGGGGCACAAGCAAGTATTTGGTACGGCGCGGTTGTCAGAGGTGATGTAGAGCGGATTGAAATTGGTAAATACACCAATATCCAAGACGGAGCAATTCTTCACGGCGATCTGGGTAAGCCTACTGTTTTAGAAGACTATGTTACCGTTGGACATCGAGCCGTAGTACATTCTGCATACATCGAAAGTGGCACGTTAATCGGCATTGGCGCAGTAATCCTTGATGGGGTACGTGTGGGAAGCGGCAGTATTATTGGTGCAGGTGCAGTAGTAACTAAGAATATACCTCCCTCGTCTCTGGTTGTTGGAGTTCCGGGTAAAGTAATACGTCAAAATTCTTCTCAAGAAGCAGCAGAACTAATCGAACATGCCAAACGCTATCAAAAATTGGCTTTAGTTCATGCTGGGAAAGGTACAGATTTAGGCTTTGTTAAACAATAAGTATGTGGTAATTCTTAATTTATAATTTTTTTATTGCTTTATTTTCTAATTTCTGGTCTTTGACTTCAAACTCCTGCCAATAGCTGTTCGCTGCTAACTTTTAGCAGAATCTGTAAACATTCTTTACACGCAGGGGTAGAAAAATTTGCCAATTCAGCTAAAAATAAAAATGAGACCAGTTGATAAAACTTAAAATTTCACCTAAAAGAGGGGTTGTACATATGAACATTGATACTCGTATATTGATTGTTGTAGCACCTTTAGCTATTGCTGCTGGTTGGGCGTTATTTAATATCGGCGCTGCTGCATTAAGACAACTGCAAACTTTTTTAAATAAAGAAGCGTAACTATTTCATAATTTTCGCTTTTAACCGGCTGTTTTCCTTCATAGAGCAGTCGGTTTCATTCATTTAATACAGTCTGATTAATTTTTAACCTCTAGGGCGTATTTTCCCCTGTAGCCCGTCGGCGCGAACTATGAAAAGCCCGAATTTTTAGCTCTTTAAGGCATTCGAGTCGGTAAATCATGCTTCAACCTTCAACCTTTAACCTTTAACTTTTAACCTCATGGAAATAGATATAGATGCTGTATTAGAACCTCGCAAACGTTTTGGGGTTCATTTAGGATTGGAGCGCATTGAAAAACTTTTGAAAAATCTTGGTAATCCACAGGATCGAGTTCGGGTAATTCATGTTGCCGGAACAAATGGCAAAGGTTCTGTTTGTGCTTATTTATCTTCGGTTTTAACTGAAGCTGGATATAAAACGGGACGCTACACTTCGCCTCATTTAGTTGATTGGACGGAGCGGATTTGCTTGAGGGAACGGCAAATTTCTTCATCCGAACTTGCTAATTTACTCGTAGAGGTACAAAAAGCTATTGATTCTCAAGAAGAATCACCGACTCAGTTTGAGGTATTTACTGCCGCAGCTTGGTTATATTTTGCTCGGCAGGAGGTTGATGTGGCAGTGGTGGAAGTTGGATTGGGAGGACGCTTGGATGCTACTAATGTTTGCAAAAAACCTTTAGTTACTATTATTAGTTCTATCAGTCGCGACCATTTGCAACAATTAGGTTCTACAATCAGCGCGATCGCCAAAGAAAAAGCAGGTATTCTCAAGGCTGGATGCCCCGCCATTATCGGACAATTACCGGAAGAAGCTGAATTGGTAGTACGAGAATATGCAAATAAGTTGCAATGTCCGGTAATTAAGCCATCGCCAGCTAAAGAACTTAGCAGTGGTTTGGCTTTAATAGAAATACAACAGCAAAATAATGCCGAGTTGCCAATTAGCAAATCAATCAAATATTCGTTACCGCTCCAGGGAGAAGTGCAGCTAATTAATTCCGCTTTAGCTATAACTGCTTTAGAAATCATGCAGCAGCAGGGCTGGCAAATATCTCAAAACGCAATTATTCAAGGTATTGCTAAAACTAAGTGGCCCGGAAGGATGCAATGGAGTACTTGGAACGGACAAAAATTATTAGTCGATGGTGCCCATAATAAAGCCGCAGCAGAAGCATTAAGAAATTACGTTGATAGAGTAGTTGCTCGTTCAAATCAATCTCAAGTTAGGGTTACTTGGGTGATGGGGATGCTTTCCACAAAAGAACATGGGGAAGTTTTGACAACTTTATTACGACCAAATGATGAGTTGCATTTGGTACCCGTACCGGCTCGTAGCTCTGCTGACGAAAGTGAATTAGCAAAATTGGCGCAGAATATTTGCCCGCAATTAAGTTTATGCCAAACCTATTCTGACTTGACATCAGCTTTTTCTAAGGCTTTTAGCTCAAATCCACATTTAGTGGTTTTATGTGGCTCGCTTTATTTGGTAGGACATTTTCTAAAAAAATAAAAAGCTGAATTCATTAAAATTACTGATGCGAAAAAATAATATTTTATTTAATTGGTAAAATTACCGATATTCCTATCAATTGATAACAAATTTTAAATCAATTGCTTGATAATTTTTATTTAATTTAATGACTGACAATAATTTAAAGCTTGATTCTCCGTAAAAAGTCGGAGTAACTACTACTCTATTTACAATATATATTTTAAATCTTTATCGAATAGAAAATTCAATAGTCAAACATACTGACTCAGATATTTGCTCGTACTTTGCACGATATTTATTAATCTAGTGTATGCACTGAGTACATTTATGATACATAATTGCTTTAATTAATCGATGTTATAACTAATTAACTGCATCATCGAGATATTGGGATATGCCATATTTATCGCTGACAAAAGCATAATTTTCTTAACGTCTTTCTTGATAGTAAGAATAGCTTGAGTTGAGTAGAAGAGTTGCTAGGTAAGTATTTCGCAAGCTGAAGTCAAAAATGACTTTGATAATGATGTCTATTAATCATAGTGGCATCTATATAAAAATCTCTGTTAATATTTGGCTTTGCGTTTGATAAAAAGATAATTCATAGAATTTTTCTTTATACCCTTTTAACTGCTTACTTAGTTGCAATTAGACTTAATAATTAAGCGTTTAATTAAGGTTGAGTTGATATACAATTGCCAGTCAATTACTTTTACACCCCAATCAAATCCATAAAAGGGCTGTGAAAAGCAACATGATTTATCAAAAATTAGCTATGGCATACAGCCAGCTATTTGTTTGAACAAATTAATTTGAATAACCATAGTAAATAATCTTTATCAGCAATCGGGGTGAAAGACGCTATGCGAAATTTATAAAACAACTTGTAAAATCAATAGCTCAATCCATTACCTAATATCAAGAGCAGTTTTTAGTCAGATTTGGATTTTAATCTTTTAGTATTCCTACGAGTAAAACAGTGGTGAAAGGCTTAAGCAGTCTGTTTGGGAAATCCAAAAGCGGGGTTGGCATCGAGCTTGCACCACAACGAGTGAATGTAGCTCAGTTACGCAAGCAGCGCCAAGGTTTGAAATTGGATGTTTTAACTTCAGTGCCAGTTCCAGAGGGCATCTTTATTGATGGTCAAATTGCAGATCCGCCTACTATGGCACAAATCATCCAAGAGGCGCTTTTGGAAAGCAAAATCAAAGCGAGTCGTGTTGTAACTGCCGTACCCGGACGCGAGTCTATTGTGCGTCTTATTCCCGTACCGGCAGAATTAGACGATAAAGAGTTACGGGAAATGGTTCTAAATCATGAAGCAGGTTTATATTTGCCCTATCCCCGTGAAGAGGCGGATGTGGATTATCAAAAGCTGGGATACTTTGTAGATGAGGATGGCATCGAAAAAGTACAAGTGCTTTTAGTCGCTACCCGTAAAGATATTACAGATACCTACATAAGTACTTTTGAACAGGCAGGATTGCAGGTTGATGTTTTAGAGATTAGTAGTTTTTCTTTGATTCGGACAATCCGCGATCAACTACGTCAGTTTGGTCCTCAAGAAGCTGCGGTGTTAGTAAACATTGAGTACGACAGTACCGAAATTGCCATCGTTGTTAATGGAGTTCCTCAATTCTCTCGTACTGTTCCTATTGGAACAGAACAAATGCAAGCAGCCTTATCTAGAGCCATGAATTTACCTACGTCTAGAGACATGGAACTATTAGAAGGAATGACTATACCGGCTTCAAGTATGGAGGGTGGTAAAACGGGTATGACTGAGGTAAATCCCGGTATGGCTGCGATGTTGAGAGTGTTAGGAGAACTTACCGACGAACTGCGTCGTTCGGTCGATTTCTATTTGAATCAGGCTGAAAACTTGGAAATCGCGCAGATATTACTTGCAGGTTCGGGGGGTGGACTTATACAGCTAGATGAGTTTTTTACTCAACGCTTGAGTTTACCTACTACTCAAATAGACCCCGTACAAGCCTTATCCCTGCAAGTAGATGATGAAGATTACCCCTTTGTACAGCGTCCTGGTTTGGGTACGGTACTTGGTTTAGGAATGCGAGGTGCTTAATAATGTACAGCTTAGATGTCAACTTCCTTAAAGACCGTCCCGGTCATCAGGGAAACCAACCCGGTCCGAAAAAACCCGTTGTAATACCAGTTGGAGGTATGACACCAATTTATATTGGTGCAGCTGTAGCTATAATTTTTCCAGCTTTATTAGGAGCCGGTTTGTTATACGTCAACAGCCAAAATGCCAACATTGACGAAGAAATTGCAGAATTAGAAAGTAAAAATCAAGAGTTAGAGGCTAAATTAGGCGACATTAACCAAAAAGAACAAGAAATAGCGGCAATTAAAACTGAAACTCAAGCATTAGTTAGTGTTTTTGACCAAATTAAACCTTGGTCGGCAATGCTGCAAGTTTTGCGCGATCGCATTCCTGTCAGAGTGAGGATTGAGAACGTCAAGCAAATTGCACCTGAAGTTGCAGCAGAAGACGGTTCAATACCAAATCCTGCCGGAGGAATAGAAATTAGCGGTTCTGCTCGCTCTTTTAATGATGTTAATGATTTCTTACTTTCCTTACAGCAATCTCCCTTTTTCAAATCATCGGAAGGAAAAATAGTTACAGCAGAGCTAGTTGATGGTGAACTGCCTCAAGGAATTCCGGAGGAAGTGAGAATCAAACCTCCAAAAATAGTTAAATATACTATTGTTTCTCAACTTACCGATGTACCTGCTTCTGAACTAATGCGGGAACTGGATCAAAAGGGCGCAAGAGGATTAGTAAATAGAATTCGTAGTTTGCAAGCAACGGGAGTCTTTCAAAAATGACATTTAGCGATGAAATGAGTTTTGAAGGCTCGGAGTTTGAAGAAGAATCATCTTCAGCTTATCCGGTTATATTTGGTATAACTTTTACTCCTATTATTAGCGGTATCTTGATTGGGGTATTAGGGCTTGCAGGAGCAGGTTATATGCTCTTAAACATCGTTATGCCAGCTTGGCAAACCTTTACGGAGAAACAAGGTACCAAAGAACAACTTGAAATAGACATTCAAAATAAAGAAACGAAGCTGCAAAGTATTGACGAATTGAACGCAAGGTTAGCAGAGTCTAAAAGACAACAATCTCAAGTATTAGCTGTATTTGCTAATGAGAAAACTCTAGATACTTTGTTGATAGATTTAAATCGCTTAATAGAGGCAGGAAACGCTCAACTGAGTAGTAATGCAGTCAAAGCAAAATTACAAAAATTTGCTCCAGATTCTGAAGGGACACAACCAGTAGTTGATGGTTCTTTAGGCGCAGAAGTTGATGGAAAGCTCAAACGTAATAGCACCGAAGTTGTAATTGAAGGTACCTACGAACAAACTCAATCTATCATCAGAAATATAGAACGTTTGCAGCCATTATTGATTGTTAAAGATTATCAATCAGAATTGGTCTCTGAAAACGTCGAACAAGGTCAACCGCAACGAAGCGGACCAACACCAATAACTACAACATTCAAGTTAGAAGCGTTGGTTCCGATGAATCCAGAAGAAGTTGCTGCTGCTCAAAAAGAAGAAGCTCAACAATAGTTAGGAGTTGAGAGTGAGGAGTTCAGAGTTAGAAATTAGGATTTAGGAGTTATGAATAAATAGCTAATCAACTAATTACTAACTGCTTTTATCTCCAATAATTTGGCTCGTCAACTATCAATTATCAACTAATAACTAACAACTAATAACTAATAATTATTTAAAGTGAGGAATGGACTGTGAAACAACTTCACGGTAGTAGTTTTATCTTTGGAACCGCTGTTTCTGTATTGTTAGTATCTCAGCCGGTTTGGGCGCAAGCAACTACGAAAATTACCGAAGTTAAACTAAACGAAGCTGACGGAAAAGTAAATCTTGTATTAAAAACTTCTGATGGCTCTCGCCCTCAAGTTTTTACTACCAAAAGAGGTAATGCTTTAGTCGCAGATATTATCAATACTCAGTTACGTTTACCGCAGGGTAACAGTTTTCGTCAGGATAATCCCACAGATGGAATTGCTTCGGTTTCCATCGGTCAACTTGATGCAAATAGCGTTCGAGTCATCATCAAAGGCACGGGTAATGCTCCTGATACCCAACCTGTGGAACGCCAACAAAACGGGTTGACCTTTGCGGTAGTGCCTTCGATAGGAAACAGTGCTACTGCTGCTCCGTCGCCATCTCAACAAAATAACCAAATAGCCCAATCAGCCCCCGCAGTTCCCAACCCTGAAATTAATCCTGAAGGTACCCCCGCACCTCCCGCAGGTCCCGGACAATCCATGAATCAGGCTCCCCCTTTCTTACCTAGAGCAGTAGCTCCTCCGGTAGGGGATATAGCTATTTCTAATACCGACGCTTCACCGAGCGTCATCGATTTAGGAACTCAACAGCGCGTACCTCGATTGGTATTAAGAGATGCACCAGTACGAGAAGTCTTGTCACTTCTGGCAAGGGCTGCAAATTTAAACCTAGCTTATACAAATGGAAAAACTGGTGAAGGTGAAGAGGGTGAGAATGGTGGGGTTGATGGCCCAACTATTTCTTTAGATATTGAAAACGAACCAGTGCAAGATGTGTTTAATTACGTCTTGCGCTTGAGTGGTTTAGAAGCAAATCGCAGCGGCAGAACTATTTTTGTAGGGGCAAAATTGCCTAATTCTACCCGCGATACGGTAATGCGGAACATGCGACTGAATCAGGTAACGGTTGATGTTGCCCTTAACTTTTTGGTTGGTTTGGGTGCGGAAAGTGCAATTAGCCGCGAACGTCTCGTTACCAGCGTTAATGCCGTACCCGTGGGTGGTGGTGCTGAAGGTTCGATTACTCAAACTCAAAGTACTACAGAAGTTAGAATCGAAACTCAACGTGTTGACTACAAAGATTCCAATCCTTTACTCAGGGGGTTGCAAGTTTTAGGAGATGAGCGTACTAATTCTGTGACTTTAGTCGGAACGCCCAAGCAAGTGGAAATGGGTATGGCTCAGCTAACTCAGCTTGATGTTCGTCGTCGGCAAGTAGCAGTTAACGTCAAAATTATCGACGTTAACCTATTAGGAACCAAGAATTTTAACAGCAGCTTTTCTTTCGGAGTTGCTGATAACTTCTTTAGCGTTGATGGTGGTACATTAAATGCTAATACTGGTGGAATTAATCCACCTAGTAGTGGAGAATTTCAAAGCAGTAGACTTGTTCCGACTGTTACCAACGCTCCATACCCAGAAGGTGCGAACGTTGCACCTTTCTTAGATGTTCCTAAAACTGATGCTCCGTTTGGTAATGTTGATACTGCTCGCCCACCTTTTGGTACAGATTCCAATCCTTACGAGGCTGGAATTACAAGCATAACTCCAGGAACACCAGCAACAACTACATCAGAAGTTGTACCAACTGCAATCGATCCTGTAACTGGTGAGCCTACCAGATTTGGTTTTCAAACTACTACAACTCCTGGAACCCCTACAGAAATTACCTATGGGCTTCCGACATTATTCCAATATCCCAAGAAATTTCTTGCAAGTTTACAAACTCAAGTAACTAACGGTAACGCTAAAGTTCTTACCGACCCAACTTTGATGGTACAGGAAGGGCAAGAGGCTGTAGTCAATTTGACTGCTGAAGTGTATGGAGGTATTAGAACAACAGCTACTCTAAGAGAACCAATTATTAAAAACGCCGGATTAACTCTAGCAGTAAAAGTTGACCGGATTGATGATAACGGTTTTGTTTCCTTGTCTGTTGCACCTACGGTAAGTGCCCCTAGCGGTACGGCAACAACAGGTAGTATTGATGGCGATATTACTTTACTTTCGGAAAGAAGCCTTAGATCCGGGCAAATTAGAATGCGCGACGGTCAAACATTGGTTCTTTCGGGTATTATCCAAGAGTCAGATCGAGTTAGCGTGTCAAAGGTACCTATTTTAGGAGATATTCCTTTACTCGGTTCGCTGTTTAGAAGAACCAATAAAACCAACCAGCGCAATGAGGTAATCGTCTTGCTGACACCTCAAGTTATGGATGATTCGCAAGGTTCTTCTTACGGATATAACTATAAACCCAGCCCCGAAGTACGCAGAATGCTGCAAAAACGCGGCTTGAAGTTGCCTCGGAGATAATTAACGAGGATTTCACAATTTAATTTATTGTTCTATTTGTTTTGTAGAGATGCGGCATTTTGCGTCTCTACATTTTCCATTTCCAGCCCATTTTTGTAAGGCTTAATACAAATTAAATAGTTTACAAATCGGCTTTATAGTGCTATGCACAACTACGAACATAATTAGCATTTTTCTTTGAGTGCAAAATATTATATCAACCAAAAATTTCTTGTTTAATATCTACGGCAGAATATTAAATGAACTCCAAACTTTACATAACTTATAACTAAAGCTTTGGTTTTTTCATTAATTAGATAAAGAATTTAAAAGCTCTATTTTATGGTTATCAAGAGAAAACGCTAAATATTTGTCTGGATAAAAAAATCATTGTATAAAGCTTATTCACAAAGCATTTATTGTCTCTATTGGCTCTATAATCTTCTGTCTACCTATTTATACTACCTTCTTTTATCCCCCCATTACTTATTGATGTTTTTTCCACTGTTACCCTTGTGACAAGGTATTACAATTAAGTATTTTTTCTTTTTATAAGAGCGTTTTTAGTGCAAAAAATCAGCTTTGGATATGAAAAAACCTGAAAACTATATAAAATAATCGTTTCATGTATCCACTTATGGCTACAACACCTTAGAATGATTCATTGAAAAGTCTAGCAGATGGGAGTTACAGCGGTTTTAAGCATAAATACTCAAAAAGCCAGACTTTTGTTAATCGCATACAAAAAGGATGCAAGTAAGGATACATCAGGGGTTTCTGCACCCAAACGCACACTAAATTGATAGGGAGTTTGACATGAATAAAGGTGAATTAGTTGATGCCGTATCTGAAAAGGCTAGCGTAACCAAAAAGCAAGCCGATGCAGTTTTGAGCGCTGCTTTAGAAACTATCATTGAAGCTGTTTCTTCCGGCGATAAAGTTACGTTAGTAGGATTCGGTTCTTTTGAGTCTCGCGAGCGTAAAGCCCGCGAAGGACGCAACCCCAAAACCAATGAAAAAATGGAGATTCCGGCAACTAAGGTTCCTGCTTTCTCCGCAGGGAAACTCTTTAGAGAAAGAGTTGCTCCCCCAAAAGAGTAAGCTTTCTTAAATTACTACTTTTTACGATGCGGCAACCTAGACATGGGGGAAACTTAGCTTGGGCAGCAGCAGTAGCTGGTTGTCCCCCTAAAGCTATTTTGGATTTTTCTGCCAGCATTAACCCGTTAGGGCCTCCCGATAGTACTTTAGCGGCTATCAGTTCCGAATTGGGTAATATAAGGCACTATCCAGACCCTAGTTACAGCGAACTTAAACAAGCTTTAGGTTGCTTTCATCAACTGCCATCTGAGTGGATTCTGCCGGGTAACGGCTCGGCAGAATTACTGACTTGGGCAGGAAGGGATTTAGCTAGGCTTACCGCGACGGTTCTTATTACTCCAACCTTCGGCGATTACTATCGAGCTTTGAGGGCATTCAGTGCTGAAGTGTTGGAGTTTCCTATGTCGTCAATCAAGTCTGATTTGTCATCAATTGTTGACTTTTGTTTGACGACAAAGGATAAGGGGCTATTGTTGAATAATCCTCATAATCCTACGGGGAAATTATCAACGCGAGATGCAATATTACCTTACCTAAAAGAATTTGCTTTGGTAGTAGTGGATGAAGCTTTTATGGATTTTCTGCATCCTTCAGAGGAACAAAGCCTAATTGAGGCGGTGCAGGAATTTCCTAATTTAGTAATATTGCGTTCTTTAACCAAGTTTTACAGTCTTCCTGGATTGCGGTTTGGATATGCTATTACCAATCCCCAGCGCTTGCAAGAATGGCAGTCTTGGCGCGATCCTTGGGCAGTAAATTCCCTTGCCGCAGCAGCAGCAATTGCAGCTGTAGAAGATAAACAATTTCAGCAGCATACCTGGGAATGGCTAACAAAAGCAAAAAATGATTTGTTTGAAGGTTTAGCTGAGATTCGAGGGTTGCAACCGCTCGAAGGCGCTGCTAATTTCTTATTAGTAGAATCAAACCATTCAACTTCTGATTTACAGCATAAACTGCTTAAGCATCATCAAATTTTTATCCGCGACTGCCTTAGCTTTCCCGAATTAGGCGATCGCTATTTTCGCGTAGCAGTGCGCTCGAAGTCAGATAATCAGCGTTTGCTTAATGCAGTCGAGGAGGTAATGGGTAACAGCGAGCAGTGAGCAGTGAGCAGTGAGCAGTGAGCAATTATAAATTCCTAACTCCTAACTCATAACTCTTAACTCATAACTCCTAACTCTTAACTCCTAACTATTTCCCAATTCCCAATTACCTATTACCAATTACCAATTACCAATTACCAACTAACGATTAATGTCAGTTGATTACGATATTGTGATTATTGGCGGTACTTTTGCAGGAAGAAGTGCTGCTTTGAAGGCTGTTCAACAAAGGGCTAAGGTTGCTTTGGTTGAGCCGCTATTTCGTAACGAGTTGATTCAACTTCAGGGGATAGGAGAAGTTGGTAAAGTTTTTGGAAAATTAAATAATTTAAATCGGTTAGGTTTTCTTTCTCAACCACAGAAGAAAGAAGAATTTCAAATTTCTTTAGAAAAAACGGTTTTGTGGGGTTGTGCTGTTGCAGCTAATATCAACGAACAGCTTTCACCTGCTTTTTTAACGGGGCAAGGTGTTGATGTAATTGTGGGTAACGGTAATTTTGAAGCTGTACCTGATTTAAGTTTTATTGTTAATAACCGTAAGTTAACAGCACGTAATTTTTTACTGGCTACGGGTTCAATTCCAGCTATTCCAGATATTGCAGGATTGCGAAAAACGAGTTTTTTGACTTTATTAGACATTTGGCAAGTTTTAGAAAGTTCGACACCACCTAGAAATTGGGTAATTCTTGGCGGTACTCCTCAAAGCGTAGAAATCGCTCAAAGTTTAGCCAGATTGGGTTATCAAGTCACGTTTATCATTAATCATCCTTATATTATCTCTTCTGTTGACCGAGAAGTTGCTCAGTTGATGCAAGCCCAGTTAGAAGTGGATGGGGTGCGTGTTTTAACACAAACTGTTGTGACTCAGATTAGATTTATTGAAGGTAAAAAGTGGCTGCAAGCAGGAGATACAGCGATTGAAACCGATGAAATATTAGTTGCTGTTGCCGAAAAACCTTTTATAGAATCATTGAATTTAGCTGCTGTGGGAGTAAAGTATAATTCTCGCGGTTTGTTGGTTGATAAAAAATTACAAACTACCAACCGTCGAATTTATGCTTGTGGAGATGTGATTGGTGGCTACAATTTACCCAATATTGCCGATTATGAAGCAAAAATCGCGGTTAAAAATGCTTTGTTATTCCCTCGATATAAAATTAATTATCGGGCTATTCCGTGGGGAATTTTAACTCAACCAGGTTTAGCTCAAGTTGGTTTAACCCAAAGACAAGCCAAAAATAGATACGGAAAAAATGATGTTTTAATTTTGCGTCAGTATTTTAAAGCAATAGCAACTGCTCAATTTACAGATGAAACTACAGGTATTTGTAAAATAATTGTCCGCCGTAATGGGGAAATATTAGGAGCTTCTTTATTAGGAGCCGAAGCTAAGGAATTAATAAATGTAATTGCTTTGGCTATCGCTGAAAAAATTAAAATTAACAAATTAGCTAATTTATCACCTGTTTATTCCAGCTTTTCAGAAATTATCGAACAAACGGCATGGGAATGGAGCAAGCAAAAATTTGAAAATGCACGTTTGCAAGATTTTTGGGATGGTGTATTTTATTTTTTGCGAAATAGAAGTTAGGTAGTTGGTAATTGGTAATTGGTAATTGGTAATTGGTAATTGGTAATTGATAATTGGTAGTTGGTAATTGGTAGTTGGTAATTGGTAATCATCTCCTTGTCCCCTTTTCTCCTTGTCCCCCTTCTCCCCATCCCCCTCTCTTTCTGTCAGGTAAAGAAGCGCTACCGATGCCTTGAAGAACACCACGAACAATTAAACCGACTCCTCTACCTACTACGCGGGTAAGAACAAAAACTACGCCGTTACCGAGAAAAGATACTAGGGATTGTATGCGGGGTGTGGCTGCATCTCTTAATTCTAGTAATAATGTGACTACTAAGGGAATTCCTCCTAGCTGGGCTAGTTCGTTGTTACGGGGTGCATATACAAGTACTTTGGCTATACCGCGAGGTGCAAGTACAAATAGTTCCTGACGACTCTCGAATATTTGCTGAGCTTCACCTACGTAGTTTTGCCAGCGATATTTCCACGATAAATTGTTTCGGAAGCGTTCTATTTCTCTGGTAGAAATTAGTTGCCGATTGTAATAGTCTTTTTTGAAAACTTCTACATCTGCCAATCTATTTAGCAGTGGCTGTATAACAGCATTGGCAAGGTTAATCAGCATATTTTCTAAAATCATGGCAGCATGTTCGTTAGCTTCGTAGCTACCTGCGGCATAAAATGTATTATCTATATAAAGTTCTGTATGAAATATTAAGTAAGATAATAATTCGGATACTGAAGGAATTTTATTGATAATTTCTGTTTGTACTATAATCGCATCTTGCAATAATACATTTACTGTTTCTACTTCAATATTTCCTATTTTTATCCGCGAAAATTTTCCAAAATATTCTTTGATTGTGGCTTCCCATACATCTGCTAACAATTTAGGAGTTACTTCATTTACTAAGTGGATTTCTATTTCGGCAGTACGCAATTCATCCAGAGAATCTGCAAATTTTTGAAGCAGTAGATAAAGTAATTCTCGCTTTTTATCTTCTCGTAAAATATCTATTTCTAAAGGAATATCTGTTACATTTTGTAAGTTAAATTGAAGTTTGTTAATACAAGATGCTAGTAATGTTGCTTGTAAGGCTCTGGGACTGAGTAAAGGCGGTGAAGAAGGATTGATTGAGGAGTTTGTGACGGTAATACTTCTACTTGCCGGGTTGGATAATGGTAATTCTGTGGAAGTAATGACGTTGTTGGGAGGAGTTTGTTGTTGCTTGCTGTTGGAATCTACTAAGTTATTGAGTAACCATTGGGCTGCAAGTAGTTCTCGTCTTCTTCCGGCTAAAATGGCTTTGTTTAGTACTGTTAATCCGGGGATTTGCAGTTGTCTGGTAACTTCTGTCAAGTTAGGTTTGATATAACTGATTCCCGATTCACGCAAATTACCGCGTAACTTATTAATTAGAGATTTGGCAGATTTGGTTTTTGGGATTAACCTTTCCCCTAATGTTTCACCATTCCATTCTCTTAATTGTTGGGATTCATATACCCAGTAGGAATTTCCTGCCGCGATTTCTTGCATGGCAATAATTAATTCGGAAATGGGAGTACCCTTTGGGCAGTAGCCATTTACTCCTTCAGCTTTTAAAGCTATAAGCATTCCGGGTTGGAGAATATGACACAGAAGCAGAATCGGCAAATTTGGATACTGCTTTTTTAATTGTCTAATTAGTTGTAAACCAAGTTCTTGACGATTCGCAGAACGATTATTATCAGGTTCCAAAACTACTAAGTTGACTAAATTAGCGTCTTGCTGCGCCAATTCTGCTAAAATTTGCAACGCGCTAGTGTAAGTTTCTGCTTCTGCTACAACTTGCAACTCCCGAAATTCATCTAGAGTTTGACGCAATCCCAACCTAAAAATGGGATCGGAATCAATTAACAATAATTTTAGAGGGCGATCGCTCATAGTTAATTCACGGAAGGGAACGTTCTTTTGATGCTGATGATAGAAACAGGGAAAGGTGGAGAGATGGGAGGAAAAGCTTACTTGCCGTCTTACGACTTTTAACTCCCATACTTCTAAATTGCAATCCAGAATAAACAAACAAACGTATCTGTTGTTAATTTAAAATCCCGTACACTTATACAACGGAACGTTAGTTGTTACAAGTTGGCGGCAGTCGCGACAACGGGGGGAACCCCTACGGCGCGCTGCCGATGCGTACCGACGCAGCGCACTGTACTTAAAATCGAAAATGAATCGTAACTGCTACGTACAGCCCTTACTAAGCATTTAAATGAATTTGAGCATTCGGCATTGGTTGGTAGAAAATTATATAGAAATAAGCCAAATTAAAGAGTGTTCGCAGGGACAAATGACAGGTGTTGCCTTGCGAATCATTCGGGATATGGAAGTTAAAAGCCCCTTTTTGTTTAATATATGTACTTTAGCAGAAGTTCTGGAACTTCCTGTAGAGTATGCTTGGCATGAGGTTGGTGTATTTGCTCGCTTAACCCGAAGCATTTTAAATTTATTAGAACCTGGGCAGCCTTTGGATCGCAATCAAGCTACTTGGTTAGCTTTTCAAGTTGCTTATTTGCAAGCTTTAGAATCAGTGTTAATTGAGGAAGCAAGTGTTTCCCGAGTTTGGCTGGAAAGATGTTTCCTTGGTACGGGGAAAGTTTTGGCGAGTGCTTCAGTAAAACCTTTGCAAGATGAACGGTTGCAGGCGTTAATCAAAATTCTGCGAGAAGAAAAACTCAGTGAGGTGAAAGCGGAAGAAGCTTTGTTAAGGGTTGCTGATTCTTCTTTGGTACAGCAGATGAACTGTGTTGCTGTAGCTTGGTTGGTGGCTAATAATGTTCTAGAAATGGAAGCTGAATTAATTATTCAGCGATTAAACAAGAAACTGCTAGGAAATTTAATTGTAATTGTCAGCGAAAATCCAGCGACTTTAGTTCAATTACAAAAATTTTTTAGATTGGGAAATTCTCTAGAATTTCACAATAATAACGATAATATTGATTTTAATAAAGAAAAATATCGAGCAAGTTTAATTAAAAAACTTGGCGAACCTCTGTTAATAGAATCTTTCTCTGTCAAAGATATATATATACCACCGAGTGGTTTACCTTTAAAAGGAAATCATCAGCCTGTTGATTTAATGAAGTGGGTAGTTTCACAACTTGATGATAATGAAACTATTACGTTAATAGAATCAGAATCTGGCTGTGGAAAAACAAGTTTCTGTCAAATATTAGCTGCACGGATAGCTCGAAAACTTTATCCAGAATGGATGCCCGTGCATATTAGCCTTAGTGAAATTGTGATTGGCGATAATTTTATCGAAACTCTAGAATCGGCTTTTTCTAATAATTTTTCTAATAATTTTTCTAATAACTTTTCTAATAATTTTGAAATCAATTTAGCTGCTTGGCTAGAAGAATCTCAAACTAAATACTTACTAATACTTGATGGATTTAACGAACTACCCAATTACGCTGAAGATAAAATGGCGATCGCTGTTTTTTTAGAGCAGTTAGTTGAATTCAAGTCGCGCTTCGAGCATAAAATTATTTTGACAAGTCAAAGCTGGGCTTTAGAAGATATTCTCAGCAAAACGGCATTAAGATTGCGGCGGATTAAAATTCAACCTTGGGCGCAAGACGAATGGAAGCTGTGGTTTGCAAATTGGGCAACAGTCCAATCTATGGAAGTTTCTCAAAGCTTCTTCAAATTCTTAAAAAAGCATAAGGCATTTTCTAAAAAATCTCACTTTTTGCTGTCAGATTTGGTTCGTCAACCATTAATGTTGTATTTGCTGGGGATATTACACCGCGACGAACTACTTGACGATGAAATTTTGCAATCTTCTACCAATCCTCAAATCACCAATGCATCTGTGGTGTTGTGGAAAATTTACGAACGTTTGAATCAATGGTTATTAGGTTATCCAGTTCGCAGTTTAAGTCAAAAAATATTAGCTTCGTCTATCTCTACACATATTCACCGTACTCCAGAAGCCGTTAACTGCCTTGTAAAAAATCGCCATCCCCAAACATTAATCAATCAAATGCAGGCAGTAGCACTGCAAATTCTACATTCAAGAAAAACCACAATAACATTACAAACTGATTTTAACCAGCTACCAGCATTTTATTTTAAAGCTGTAGCTACTCACACAGCAAAAAATGCTTTTACTACTGATATAAATTCCACCTTGTCTTCCGCCTTTAATCTCAAATTTACTCACGCAAAATTCGGCGAATATCTATATGCTGCATCGATTGTAGAACAATTAGCAGCTTTGACTAAACATAGTCGCAGTACCTATGGAGAAATCATTTTTGCTATAGATTCTGCTCAAGAAATAGCCGAGCATGTTTATCAATTACTTGGCTACGGAATTCTGACTCAAGAAATTGAAGAACTTGTTATAGAAGGATTGCGGCAAAAACAAAAGCACAAATTTTCCTTTGAATTATTGTGCAACCGCTTACAATCTTTTTGGTACGCTTACTCTGCTGGGCGTTGGCTAGATGAAGGAATAGCGCATAAGGCTTGGGCTTATTTTAAACAGCTACAAAATTATTTAAATGTAGAACAGGTAAACGCAGCAGTGGGAATTAATGTATTTTTATTACTTAGTGCTTGCTATAAACAAACAAAACGAAGTTTTTCACCTTGCTTAAATACATTTTCTACAACTGAGCTTAAACCTCAAGCATTAACAAAACTGATTGCAAAAACAGCAGTTTTTAACTCAGATTTAACCAAACACAGAATCAGCCAAAAATCTTTAACATTTCTCAACTTAGTCAAAGCCGATTTAACTCAAACAATGTTGGCTGGATTTAATTTTGCTAATACGAATTTAGCGAATGTTGAGTTAAAAGATGCGTGTTTAGTAGGAGCAAATCTTGCTGATGTCAATTTAACTGGTGCTGACTTAACTGGTGCAAATTTGACAAATGCAAATTTAACAAATGCCAAATTAACCGGTGCTAATCTTACAGGTGCTAATCTTTTAGGAGTAAATCTAGATTTAGTCAATCTTTCCAATGCCTGCTTATTTCAAGCTACCATTGCGGAGAATCAAAAAGAAACTGCTCTGGCAAATGGTGCAGTATTTTCTTTGGATAAATTTGAAGAACTTAAACGTTTGCTTTCATATCAATTACAAGCAGATGATACAAATGGAGGAGAAAAAACGGAGATTGCCTTTAAAGCTAGTGAATCTTCTGCCGTGATAAACACAAATCCCATAATAGGGCATATTGAAAGTGCTGAAGGCGAACCCATGATGCCTTTAGATTTAGATGATGATGGCGAAGATGAAACCGTTTTGAGGACTACCGATTTTTAAAAGATATAAATAAATGGAGGATAAGGAGATAGAAATAAAAATTGTTTTTGACTATCCAATAACTGTTCATACTAATAACTAACTTTTGAAGCCAAATGCTAAGACTCTATCATGTATTAATAGGTTTTATTTTAATTCCCATAGGAATAACAACCGCAGCATCTTATTTTTCTGCGAAGAAAGATACAAAACCAAGTTCGGCAAAAATACCAACTCCAACCGTAACTAGTACAAAATCTAGTCAAGATAATATTTGGAATAATTTATTAGAAAATACCAAGCTTCCAGCAGGTTGGAATATAAATCCCTGTGAAAACAAAAATTCACTGCTGTGTATTTCTGCTGATGAAAAAATTTTAGGTACGGTAGAAATGAAAATTTTACCTGTAAAAACCCAGCCTGATTTTCAAAAAGCTCTGCTCAATACGGGTATCCCCATCGATAAAAATATTAATTACCAAAATCCTAAATATGTTTCTCAGGTAACAACTGCACTTAATAATTGGGTACAAAATTACTATGGTGTAATAGCCAAAAACCGTAAATATACTGATAGCGATAAGTTAAAAACAGCTAAAACCTCTGATGCCGTACTATTTTCTACTTATCCCCTACAGAAAGCACAGGTAGGTAAACTTCAAGGAGTTACTTTCGGTTTTACTGCAATTAAACCAAAAGGAGGCTTGCAGGAGCAATATAGAGGTTATTTAGCTTTTGACGGTAAAGCACTTTATTTAATTAGCACTGGTTTTAATAATGCCCCATCAAGCGGCAACTTTGAAAAGTTGGAAAATTTTTCTATATTTCAGCCTTATCTAAATTCTGTTGTGGCAAATTTTAAGTTACCTAATTAAGGAATAGGGCATGGGGCATTGGGCATTGGGCATTGGGCATTGGGAGATAGGGGATAACAAGACATTGTGACTTACCTACACCGAATCAGAGATTACGGTGTAGGCTTCCCAGCGACTCTAGAGAGATTGATAAAAGTCTCGCTGTCCTAAAAGACTCGTGAAGCTCGCCGGAAGAAGATTCTTCCGGCAGACTTCACGTCAATAAATTAACATCGCAATTTAGGACGCAAGACTTTTATCCTCGGATTCATCTCGCCGCCTCACTTCGTGTAGGCGGGAGGCTTCTCCGGTTAAAGCTAAAAGTAACGAGCAGCAAATATTATTTCAAAGTGAGGTACTTATACAATGAAAATTTCAATCACAAGATAATTTACTCGCTACTTGCTACTTGCTAGCTACTCATAACTATTGTCAATGCCCAATCCCCTATTCCCCATGCCCTATTCAAACATAACTAACCCGATTCATAAAACCAGCCATCAAGTTAATTTCGGTGTGTACGCTCTTGAATTTATCTGCTAGTTCCTCAAAGGTGATTTCTTCCTTACCTTGAGTTCCTACTAATACGACTTCGTCACCCCATTCTACCGGCTCTGGAACATCAGTAATATCTACTGTAGTGATGTTTAAAGATACTCTTCCGACTACGGGACATCGATACCCTTTGATTAGCACAACACCTTTATTAAATAACGAACGAGGATAACCTTCACCAAAACCAACTGGTAATGATGCAATTAAACTATCTCGTTGAGTTGTAAATAAGCTGCCATAACCGATGGTTTTACCTTTTGGCACCTTTCTTACTTGGGCAACCCTAGTTTTTACTGACATCACTGGCTTTAGCTCTGGAGGATTTTCAAAATCCTGGGAAGTTCGTACCCCGTAGCAGGCTGCTCCGACTCTTACTAAACGATTACTCTCGTTGCTAACACGTACCGTAGCAGCGCTATTGTGAGTATGAGTTAGTACTTTATGGTCTACGTAATCCTTAAGGACTTCACGTGCTTTGTAAAAGTCTTCTATTTGCTTGTAGGTAAAATCTAAATCTTTGCCATCGGAACTTGCAAAGTGAGTCATGATGCCCACGATATCAATCCCGGATAGTCCGCAAACTCTTTTAAGTTCCTCTATTTGATGGGAATAAAAACCGCTTCTACCCATTCCTGTATCGATATTGACATGTACGGGAATTTTTTTGCCTCTCTTTATGCCTGCTTCTGAAAGATAGTTTGCTGCTTCGATGCTTCCTATCTGTTCCTCTATGTTGAGCGATTCGACGGATTCTTGCAATTCTTCAGGTAAACCCATCCGCAAGCGCAGTAGTTTTACATGTAAACCTAAATCGCGAATAATTGTTGCTTCGGGGTTAGTACAAATACCTATATAGTCCGCACCTGCTGCCACTGCTGTAGGCGCTAAGTCTTTCAAACCATGCCCGTAAGCATTAGCTTTCATGACTACACATAGTTCGGAAGGCTTAACGCTTTCGCGAATATGGATAATATTATTTTTGAGTTTATCTGCTGAAACAGTTACTTCGATATGATGCTGATTCATTTGGGGAAATTAGTTTTTCTCCTACCGATGCTGAATCAAATAATCATATCGATTAATGGCTACATTGTTGGAGCAGAAATTAAACAATTAGCAGCTTATTTTATGCTTATTTTTTACTTTTTAAAAAGAATTTTATTTCTATTGATAATCTAATTTTATTAGCAGGTAATCGGTAATAAGAACTATTACCAATTACCCGAAAAATAGAACTATTAAATTTCGGCTTCAGCCCGCTCGATTAATCGTTTTGTAAGGGTTTGCGTGCCTGTATGCTCGAAATAATTGGTGCTTAAATCGAGAAAAGCGGCGAGATAATCTAATTTATCGTCGGCAAAATCAACAAAACCACTCAACTTACTTGTGACTTTTTGAGGGGTTAAATCATTTTTAGCTACAGTGTTGCTCATCCAGCCTTTTACTGAGTCAAAGCTAGAACCGATAAAGTTTAGTTTACCTTCAGAACTATTGCCAGGAATTGCATCGTTCATCTGTTGGAATGTGGAGTTACTTTCTAACTCTTTAGGACTCATTCCATTAAGTGCAGATTGAGCTTGTTGGATAAAATCGGGGCCTAAAGGAACCAAGCCATCGAGGCAGATTAATCCTACCATGCGGATATAGGATTCACCGCTGTATTCACCCAAAGAAGCGACAAAATCACCGATGCTATCTCCAGGAATACCGTTAATGCTGCAAAAAGCTAGCAATTCAGCGATTAATTTCAAAGATAAATCGATAGTTTGAGCTTTATCAGCCTTGGGAGTAAACTTGTTGATTAAACCACCAAATAAAGGAATCTTGCCGCTAACTTTATTCGCTAAAGCTGCCGCACCCAAAGCTTTATCAGTGCTGTCAACGGTTTGGTAAAGCCACAAACCTTTTTGATATCCCTGAGAACGGTCATTATAAAGATAAATTGCCCGCTCACCAATCTCCTGTATTACATCTTCATCTTCTTCGCCAGTAACCTCTTTAATGGTATTGACAAAACCGACTGTATTTTTCCAATGCCCTGGAGTTATATTATCTAGGGCATTTAATACTGAAACTGTGATACCGCTAGTTGGTAGCTCATCAACCAATTCAAAAACTGGCTTGCTCATGGTAGAAATCCTTGATTATTTACTTTTTGCTGGGAAGATTGCTTTTATGTATTAGTTAGGAGTTAGAAGTTAAGAGTTAGGAGTTAGAAGTTAAAAGTTAAAAGTTAGAAGTAATTCAAGCAACTAACAACTAATAACTAACCACTGAAAACTAACCACTAACTACTAAAAACAAATAACTATTAAGCTTTGACTCGCGATAAACCATTAAGATCGAATTTTTTCAGCCAAGCTTCTCTATCGGCTGCTGTAAATTCATCAGGATCGCTCGAAATTATCTTCACTTGATAGCGATTGTCTACTAAAACCGCTGTCTGCTTTCCTCTCTCAACTGCTGGATAACCAGAGATTTGTTTGGGGCTATCGGCAAATTTAGCTGCTGCTGAAGGATTGCTGGTAGTATCGTTGACAGAAATCTTCGCTACCTCTTTACCATCTTTTTTCAACTTAGCCTGAGCAAATCCTTTTTTCTCTTGAGTGAAAACTCGTTGATAACCGTCTGATGCTGCTGGGAAAAATTTGTTAAATTTGCTACCCTGTGTAGCATCTTTAGCAACTGCCTGTCCTCTTTTCTGCTGAGTGCTTTCCTGCTGCACTTGATCGAAACGTCCAGCTTGTTTTTGAGCGCAAGCTGTTGTCATTAGCAGTATTGAAAGAAGTAGTGCAGCTAATATGCTACGCACGCGAGGAAAATTCATCTTTGACTCCTAATTTAAGTTTGACCGAATAAAGTATAAAGGATTAATAATTTATACTTTATGACTCATCCTTTATACTTCATCTGTCAATCAACAAAATTTTTTTTGATAACCTGTGAGTATGTTTACCAACAGTTAAACTTCTTAACATTGAGGATAAATAAGTCAATATTTAAAGATTCCTTATAACCTTTAACCTTTAACTTTTGACCCCTCCGGGGTTCGCCATTTGCTCATGGGGGAAACCCCCAAGACCGCAATGGCTCACCTTTAACCTGTTTTAACTGTTAATTTCGATGAGCTATAACAGCATAAAATGGGTCACCGCCTCCCGCACCTAACCACTGGAGGAAATTTGGTGCTGTTGATTGATTTTTGATTACTTCTGGAGGAGTAAATCCGGGAACTGATTGAAAATAGCTTTTAACTAATTGCACTCTACCGGCTTCGCTACTATCGCGCCATGCCTGAATTGCTTTTTGATAAAACATTCTGTTGGAAAAGCTAAAAATTGCTATACCACCAGGTTTAAGTATGCGATGAATTTCCGTAAATATTGCTTCTGGATACTGCAAATACTGTACGGACACGCAGTTCAGAACTGCATCAAATTCTTGGTCTTTCAGCGGTAATTTAGGATTTTCGTTGAGATTTTGAACGAAATAATTGTCAAATCTGGGATTACGTGCTAATTCTTCCTCATTCATTCCGTGCCCTTCAACATGGCTAAACTGCATTCCCTTTGGTAAATGAGAAACCCAGCTACTCATCATGTCAAAAATGCGTGTATTTGGCTGCAATCGTTGGCGATACAAGTCTGTAAGTTGTTGAATGAACCCATCATCTACATGGGTAACAAAACGAGGAAGTCCGTAAAATAACTTATCATCCGTATCGTCTAACTTCATTCGTTGATTTGGTCCTAACACGATATAATTCCCCCTTAAATCAGTGAGCAGTAAACAGTGAGCAGTTAGCAGTAATCTATGGTGATTTGGAAGGAAGGGTAGTAAGAGCGGCTGGCTCGCTGGTTTTTACTAACGAACAAGATGCATATTCTGACTCACACTTAGCTAATAACAGTTAAATGCTCGCTGTTCGCTGTTCGCTGCTCGCTGTTGACTGTTTAAATATGCTACATTTTGTATACTAATTTACGACTTTTCAAATCAGATTTAACAATAAATTAGTTAAGTTTGTCATTTGCAATTTTTATTAATCAAATGCTATCCGAACTAAAGTTTTCTGCTGTTAAACAAAAGTTTAGAACCGCGAAAGGTTTTCCTTATTTAAGTTTGTTAGTTTGGATGCTTCCATTATTGTTATTAGGTATAAGTAATAACAGTTTAATGGCTCATGATGAAGGGCTTTACGCTTGGCGATCGCGTTTAATGTTCGATTCCGGAGACTGGATAAATCCCTGGAAAACTCCTCATCATAAAACACCAGGTTTTTATTGGTTAACTGCTATTTTTTACAGTTTATTTGGCATTAGTGAAGTTAGCGTTCGTTTACCAAATTTAGTTGGTAGTATTTTAAGTATTTTTTTAATATATGAAATCGGCAAAATATTATTAAATAAAAAAGTTGCTTGGCTTGCCAGTGCTATCTTAAGCGTAGAATTTTTATGGCTGCAATATTCTCGTTTGGGTACGCCAGATGTATCTATGGTTTTTTTAGTTTTATTAGGAATTTGGTCTTTATTAAAATCTGAATTAAATTCCAAACATCGTTATCTATGGGGTTTAATTACTGGATTAAGTTTTTCTCTTGGCTTCTTATTTAGAAGCTTTATGATTTTTTTGCCGATAGTAGCTTTATCACCTTATTTAATATTGCATCATCGCCGCCACAAGCATTTAGCAAATCCAATGTTGTATTTAGGATTTGTTTTAGGTTTAGCACCGACTTTAATCTGGCTAAGACTAAGTTCTTTACGCTTTGGTGGCGATAGCTTCGGAGAGCTAATTAATTTTGTGACTAAATTGAGTTCCAGCGAACGTCGTAATAATAATTGGACTTATTATTTTTGGAATGTGTTTATTTTAGCTTTTCCTTGGTCGTTATTTAGCTGTTTAGGTGGAGGTTTATTAATCAGGAAATTCTTATTTAATTTTAATCGCAACAAGAAAATTCAAGTAACTGCAACTAAAGAAAAACTATTACTGCTTCCACCACTCAGCTTAAGAAATAGAATTTGGAGGCAGAGTCTACAATTATTAATCAAGGTGCAATATGCGACTCAATTTAAATATTCTAGAGATTTTTCAATATTAATTTGTTTCCCACTAATTTTATTGATTGAACTCAGTACTTTTTCAACTCGCTTATCTCACTACAGTCTGTGTTTATATCCTTTTATTGCTTTGTTGGCTGCGGTTGGGTTGAATTGGCTGGGAAATATTTGGGATAAACAAACAAACGAAATCAAGATACAAAATATAGCCTTATTTTCTCAAGTTAATTTTCTGCCCTTATATTTATCGTCAAATCTAATTTTGAAAACTTTAAACTATGTCTTTGGTAGTTTAGGAATTCTAATGTTGTTAGCGGGTACAGTTGTTTTCTTTGTCAGCGACATCGACGGAGAAATCCGCAATTATGCAATTGTTAGTTTAGTATTGGGCTTGGGTTGGTTGACTTTACCTTTGGTTTGGATTGCTCGCCGTCGTCTAGGTAAAAACTTAATTACTGCACGTTACTGGATAGGGGTTTGGTTAATTTCCAGTTGGTTGAGTTTAGCAGTAACTGGTAGTTTGGGTTTATTAAGCAACTACAATCCTGATTTTCAAGCATTTCTACAAAAACCTGAAATTAGTCAAACTCTACAAAATAATCCGATAAATTTCGTTGATGTTGGTGGTAAAACTGGGGTTTTAATCAATTTTTATACTCCAAAGCATGGAAAACGAGTCAAAGAAATTTCCCAAATTACTGTTCCTAGCTATGCCTGGATACGTAAAAAACAAGCCGCTCAAATCTCGCAATCTTACCGCATTATCGGTGAAGTGCAAAAATATCAGTTGATTGAATTAGATTGAGGAAATGGGGCATTGCAGGTTAGGCATGAAAATCGCCCGCAGGCTGATGATTTCAAGCCTACGCAGGTAGGCTTCGTAAATGTAGCGATACCCTTCTAATACTTCACCACGTAAATTATCAGGGGTAACAACAATTTGATTTTTATTAAAATAATCCTCTAAATCCTCTTCCTCTGTTTACTCTGCGCCCTCTGCGGTTTTTTAAAAGAGAGTTTATAACCCCTTAACATTAATGTGGTGAAATACTAGTGGTATGTCCTATTTTGATGGCTCAATTAATATAACCGCAGAGAGCGCAAAGAGCGCAGAGACAAGAAAAAAGAGGAATCTGAAAGTTTATTTACCACTCAGAATTAATGAAAACGACTACCAGTGCTATCAATTAAACTTTTCTTTAAAAGCATTAATAATACTTTCTTCCTTAGTATTATCCAAAACAGCAAAGACAACCTTTTCAAATAAACCGCTGAATTTTGTATTCTCTACTAGATGATAGTAAAAATAACCTGCTACATCATGGGGATTGTTTTTAAAGACACCGCATCCCCAAGCACCTAAAACCAAAACTTTGTAATCATTTACTGCTGCAACTGATAATAATTTTTCAGTACGCTGCAACATAGTACTTTCAATTTTCTTGATTTCTTGCTTTTTACCGTTTTTTCTGACAGCACCAGCGTTAACGGCAGGTACAGTTAAAATCGAAATTAAATATGGTTTATCAAGTAATTCGTCATTATCATCCCTGATTACAGGCACTTGTGGCGAATAAATCATATCATCCAGATAAAGACACGAACCGTGATACCTATTTTTCTCATACATTTGTCTCATTTGAGAAATACAAGGATAAAGCCCGGTTGCTCTGGCTAAACTTTCTTCCTGTGCTTGACTACCATTGAGAAACCCGCCACCGGGATTTTTTGCTGAAGCGAAGTTTAAACATAGTACTTTTGCAAAACCTTCTTGATTCACTAACCTGCTAGCAGCATTAAGAGTAGTTTCATTATTTATTTCAAATTGAGCTAAAGTTCGGTTTTCTTTATTTTGCTTTTTACGCAATAGAGAAAACAATGACGAAAAACTTTCTTCGGAATAATGAATTGAATTTTCTATTGCAGCTTGTAAACTTTCTTGAATATAAATAGTTTCTTGTTGCTGATTTTGATAATATGCTTTTTTTAAAATCTCAATCGTTTCATTGGCAATTGCCGCACGTTTATTTCTATTTTTGCTCATATATTAGCAATTTTTATTTTTCAAAAATCAATTACTGTGAGTAAATTTAACAAAATATATCAGCAGCGAGTACTGAAAAACGACCGCTACAAGCTAAAATTACTGTGTTAATTGCCAGATAAATAAGTTCGATTTATGTCGCGTCTACGCCCCCTTTTTTCGTTAATACTAATATCTTTAGCTACATTACTTATCAGCTGCGGTGGTCCGAATGTCGCTGCAACACCTCCAACATATACTCAATCGCAAATAGAAAAAATCCAGGAATACGTACCTGAAATCGTTGCAGTACAAGAGCGCGGTGCTGAGTTGCAAAAACTGATTCAAAACAGAGATTGGATAGATGTAGGAACTTTTATACATGGTCCTATGGCAGAAGCAAGGTTAAATATGAACTATATTGTTTCCAACCTTTTGCCAGAGCAACAAAAACCAGCCCGTAAACTTGTAAGAGACATGTTTAACAATCTCGTGAAAATTGACCAAGCTGCTGGTGAAGGTAATTCCGGGCAAGCCTTGAATGCTTATGATGCGGCTTTTGCTGATATTAACCAGTTTTTGGATTTAATGCCTACTAAGTCTGTATCTGATGAAGCTTAAAGACTTTTGTCATCGGTAAACAGTTTAATTGAGATTTAACGGTTAGAATCTAACATTGCATCTTGAGAGACGTTGCATTGTAATGTTAATTTTTGGAGACATTACATTGTAACGTTTCTGTATTTGCACGAGTCTTTATTAAATTAGGACGGGCAGGGATAAATATCCCAAAAGATTATCTCAAAAGACATGAATCATATAGTTATTGTCGGTTGCGGCATTATTGGAGCAACTTTAGCTTACGAACTTAGTTTAATTGCAGGGTTAAAAATTACAGTTGTTGACAAGCAGCCCCCCGCGCAAGCCGCTACAGGTGCAGCTTTGGGTGTTTTGATGGGCATTATCAGCCACAAAGTTAAAGGCAAAGCTTGGCGGATGCGACAAACAAGCGTCCAACGTTATGGAACTTTAATTCCAGAATTAGAAGCAATAACAAATAAAAAAATCCCCTTCAATCGTCAGGGAATCTTGATGTTGTTACCATCACCTCAAGTAACGACCGATGACTTGCCGTTCTGGGAAAAACTTCGAGAAACTCGTCAAAATCAAGGTTGGCAATTAGAAATTTTAGACGTTGCTCAAATTAGTAAAATCTGTCCACAGGTAGATGTAAAATCAAGAGAATATATAGCTGCAATTCATTCTCCTCAAGATAGACAACTAGATCCAACAGCATTTACATTAGCTTTAGTACAAGCAGCCAAACAAAATGGTGTTGATTTTAAATTTGGTGTAAATGCATTAGGAATGAAGTCATTATCCGATGGTGAAAACTCTAGCGCTAGAGAATTACAAACAACAGAAGGTGTAATTACAGCAGATACATTTATAATTTCTGCGGGATTGGGTTCATCACTTTTGACAGAAAAATTAAATCAAAAAGTTGATATTCGTCCGGTATTGGGACAAGCAATTCATTTACGTTTGGGACATCCTTTAGCAAAATCCGACTTTCAACCGGCAATTACCTGTAACGATACATACATAGTTCCTTGTGGTGCTGGCGTTTATCCAACTACAGATTATTGGGTAGGTGCGACGGTGGAATTTTCTCAAGATAATGGTGAATTATCAGCCGATAAAGAACTTTTGGATAATACCTTAAAAGGCGCGATCGCAACATGTCCGGAGTTAGCAAAAGCCGAGATAATCCGGACTTGGTCTGGTTTACGCCCGCGCCCCGAAGGTCGTCCGGCTCCCGTTATCGAGAAACTGCCGGGATACGACAACGTGATTTTGGCTAGCGCTCATTACCGGAATGGGGTTTTGTTGGCTCCTGCTACGGCTGAGATAGTGAAGGAGATGGTTTTAGAAGGTTAGAGGTTAGAGGTTAAAGGTTAAAGGTTAAGAGTTAATTGTTTATTATGGTTTTGAAGTTTATGTTTTGGTGAGGAGGTTTCTGGAATAATATTTTTTGATAACAAATTTAAAGCAGATAACCAATCTAATTTATTATCTGAATTTATTTTTAAATTTTGATATTCGTAAATTGCTTGCTTGATTAATTTTTCTTTCGGAATATGATTTAGTAAAGCATCAAAATCTATAGATTGAAGTAACTTTTTTGTAATTGGTCTTTTCGCATCTAAAAAAGTTATTGATTTAATAAAATCTAAGCATAAATCGCTGTTAAACAAGCAAGCTAAAAGAATTGCTGATTCTAATGAATTACAAGGAATAAAGTAACAAGTATCATCTAGCATTACCGGACGATTATTGATTGGAAGAATAATTCTAAATCTAGGTTGCTTGTGTAAACCAGAAATAGCTACTTTATATAGAGAAAAAGAATAATCACCTATTCCAAATATAGAAAATGGCGGTTTATTTTTATAAATAGACGATTTCCTTTTATCAAATTGCGTTGAATGACTTTCTAGGTATTGCCAAAGTCGCGGCGCGGTTTGTTGAAAAATACGTGTATCTTCACCAATCTTCTTCTGAGTTACTATAACGCCTCGCTTTAACTCTGTTTTTCCATGAAATAAATCGGTAGATTTTAATAAAGGGTAAATATAATTTTTTTCTACATTAACTATTTGCTTAAATTTATTCTGAAAAACACCTTCCGAAATACAATTCAGTTCCATTACCGATGCTGCATCATGTTTTAATCCCTGTCGCCAGGTTAAAGAACTACTTCCATTCAAAAAAGCTGATTTTTGATAAGCTTTAACATCAGCAACTAATTTATTATCAACAATTCCGATAGTTGATTCTGGTTTGCTTGCAGACAAATTAGAATAAACATCTGCCTGATAACTCGGTTCATCCGCACCAACGTCTAAACAAAACAAACAAGCACTTACAGACGCTCTAAACCATTTTTTTGCATCAACTAATCTAATGGAAGCATTACTAATCTTAAGTTGACTATCAAACGCGAATTGCAACACCTTACGTGCTACAGCAGTTTTACAAAGTAATGCAATAGTTGGTTTTTCTAAAACAAGTTCTTGAATCAGCTTTATCCAAATGTATTCTGTAATGTCAAAGTTAGAACTTCCAGTTAAAGCTTCAATACCTTTTAAACCTTTAAAATTTGTTTTAATTGGCAGATTACTGCTTCCCAAGCTTCCAAGTTGAGAATTTGTTACCCAAGGAGGATTACCTATAACCAGTAAATTACCATTCGTACTCCATTTCAAATGACGTAAATCTAAATCAAATATTTTTGCTTGCCGAATAACAACACGAGTTGAATCGGTATTTTCAGTAATTATTTGTGCAGTTTGAAAGTGTTCTTTTTCAAATTCAATGCCCTGAATCTCTTTTGGAGGTTCATAAAGTGCTAATAAACCAGAAATAAAATTTCCTCTTCCACAAGTTGGTTCTAAAACTCTTTCCCAATACTTATTACTTTTACTCAAACATTTTAATATTTCTGCTACTAATGCAGGAGGGGTTTGAAAATCACCAAGTTCAGCTTTCAAGTAGGTTTTCTACTCCTATATCCGTTTTTGAATTTGCTATATCAATAATTCGACGATATTGAAGCCGCCATTGCAATGCATTTGATATTGTAAGATATCCAAGTTGAGGAGGATTTTGCAATATTCTATCTGCAAGTAAATCGCGTCCGATTTCGTCTAAAGGTAAGTTACGCTCCTCTAAATAAGCAACAATATCATCTTTATTGCCGTTACGATTTAAAATTCCGATTAAACCGTAAGTTGTTTGATAATCCCCTGTCTTTTCTCGCGCTACAAAAATTGCATCTCGAAAATTTAAACGCGCTGTTTGTGTCGTATTGTCGTCAGATTTTTCGTAAGTAAACACCAGCAAATGATAACCTAAACCATACACTTTTTGACTTGCATCTCGAAAAGGAGAAGACGATTGAGGTTGACGAATTGAAGTTACTTTTAAATCTACATTCAAATCGGGAAAATCAATACCGCTTGCAGCATTTCCCGGTATATAGTCGTAGGTTGCTCTCAGATAATGGTTAAACGCTTGCTCAATATAGGTACCAACAGCTTTACCATCAGTAGAGCCAAATAAATCCCGAATAGGTGTCCCGCTGATTTGTCTGACAAATAGTGCTGAAGCTATTTTAAAGTTGGTAAGTGTTAATTCAGTCATTCGATAATTCCTGTTACTGTTTAGAATTATCTTAGGACTTACGCAATTGTCATAATATATTGTTGGTGCGTGACACCAGAAAGCTTATTACTACGTTGAAAATTAGTCAAAGTGTCACAGCACCCTACGAGAGAAATGTGCCAGCAATGAAAGTCTATCTGATGTAAGAATAATGCAAAATACTTTCAATCTAGACAATAATACTGATTGAGTTGTATAAAATATATGTCAGCTTATATATAAGAATTAGAACATATTTGATATGGGTTTATTTAGCGGTTTATCTACTACTCGTAACCAAGAAAAGGGTGTTTCTTTTAGTCCCGCAGAAGCATTTGCAGCCATTGCCTTAGCTGCTGTAGCTGCTGATGGTTATTTATCAAACGAGGAGACTGAGGTAATGATAGCTTCCTTGAATCGAATGGAATTGTTCCGAAGCTATTCGAGTGATGTTATGAGAAGATTGTTTGATAAATTGTGCGGAATTACAAAGCGTCATGGAAGTGATACTTTATTACAAAATGCGATTGCCTCATTGCCTCATCATTTACACGATACAGCTTTTGCTGTAGCAACCGATTTAGTTTTAGCGGATGGTGAAGTAACTGAAGAAGAAGAAGACCTTTTACAGAATCTCTACTTTTACTTAAATATTCAAGAAGACAAAGCCAAAATGATTATTGATGCAATGATTATTAAAAACAAGGGATAACAAAACTATTTATTTTTTTCTTTATTATCATGTCCCTTCAGAATTTTCTGGGGGACATTTGTTTTAGCAATCTTTAGTCTTCATCTGATACCTTATCGTTCATTAAAGGAGATATTATGGCATTTAGAAAACCAACTACTACACTTGGCGGTTTAATCTGGTGGGATAACATTAGCCAGAACGAATATTTTATAATTCAGGAGCATAAAGTTGGCTTGCCTGTATGGCCATATAAATATCGAATAACGATGCGTGAAAATAGGATGGAAATAGCAAATTCAAATGATTTTCAAGAAATTTCAATGGATTGGGAATATTTAAAGAAATATGCTGTGCCACAAATTGAGGACAAGATTGATATAGGTAAATCAGTTAAAGATATTGATGTAATAAGCTTGATAAGTTTGATAAGTAAGATTACTATTGGAATCTAGACTCAAGCTTGTAGGTTGGGTTAGACACGATTTACAACTTTCGTTTATAACGCGAATTAATAATTATCGTGTCGTAACCCAACATTACTAAGATTGCGAACAATTAAGATATTTTAAAATATCCCGAAAAAATTTGTTGGGTTACAGCGCCCTTCTTAATTCCTTATTAGGCATTATTATTTTTCGTGCGCTTAACCCAACCTACGAACTTTTCATTAACGTGCCATAGTAGTAGCTAGATTTTAAGATGCTCACAGTCTTGATAATGTTGGGTTTCACTTCGTTCAACCCAACCTACAATTTTCTTTAACTTCTATTAAAAAACTCCTTTCCAACCCGTGGAAAAGAGCATTTAAAATCATCTTATTAAACCCGCGAAGGCGGGTTTCGCTTTGCGTAGCAGCGGTTTCAACCGCCGGATCAATTAATCAACCACCAGATATTATTGTGGGGTGGGCATCCCTGCCCGCCCTACTTATAAAATAGGCATCCCTACCTAGAAAAACCACCCATAAGAATGCAAACCCTTACCCAAAAGATTTACACCTAAATAACAAACCCAAACCGCTACAAATCCGGTAGCCGCTAGAATAGCCGGACGACGGCCTTGCCAACCACGAGTAATTCGAGCGTGGAGATAAGCTGCAAATACCAACCAACAAATTAATGCCCAGGTTTCTTTGGGGTCCCAACTCCAATAAGAACCCCATGCTTCGTTTGCCCAAACTGCACCAGCAATAATACCAATTGTCAACAGGGGAAAACCCAACCCAATAATCCGGTAACTAATATTATCTAAGGTTTCTGCAAGACTTAATCTTTGAGGGGAAAGGGTTTCTCCAGAATTTACATTCGATGAAGTTTCTATCCGCGCTGCAACTGCTGTGGCTGTTTTACCGTTACCGTTACTATTAGTTTGCACGGGAGAAAAACCATTATTTTCAAAGCCAAATGCATTCGGTTCGGTAACTAATTCACCAGCTTTATGCAAGCGATAACCGTTAGTGCGATAGCCACCATTACCAACCGAACTACCTTGTAACTGTACTGGTTGACCTTTTGTAACTATCAAAAATGCTACAGCTATTAAAGAACCTACCATCAAAGCCGAATAACTCAACATCATGACGCTGACGTGCATCATCAGCCAGTTTGATTTGAGTGCGGGAACTAATGGCTCGGAAACCTGCATTTCTGAAGGAAGCGTTAAAGCCGCAAAAGCTGTAATCCCCATTGCTACGGGAGCAGTGGCAACTCCTACCAAACGACTGCGACTGCTGTATTCAGCAATTAAATGAATCGTGGTAATTCCCCAAGCCAAGAAAAACAAAGACTCATATAAATTGCTCAGAGGGAAATATCCACCTTCCAACCACCTTGCACCTAGTAATGTTGCCATACATAAATTGGCGATCGCCATTCCTGCTGTTCCCAAACTAGCCAACGTTGGAATATTGGGAAAAGCTGCTCCTACCCAATAAATCAGCATTGTCAGAAATAGAACGAGGAAGGAAGCATTATCAAGCCAATTCTGGAGTACAACTAAATCCATAAAAGTGTCTCCCCATTAAAATTACTATAATTTTTTATCTTACTTTCTTTCCAAGTCCGATTTAGAAGAGGTAGCAATCCCTTAAGATTTCTACCTCTTCTAACCTCTTTTAGCTTATCTTTATTTGTCTTCCATTTTCTTAGTCGCTCTTTTCTTCGGCATTCGGAAGCTCAGCTGGTTTATCACCTTTCTTCAACTTAAGCAAGATATCATAGCGAGTAGTGCGACTATCGCTTACGGCGCTTGTTACACCTACGGAATTTACAGCATTAAGAAAACTCTGTTGATTTGGAAATAAAGCCGGTAAAGAAAAGTTTTTCGCGGCACCTTCCATATCCAAGAAAAATTGAGTACTTATAGGATTAAGTTCTGATGGCACTGCTTTTTGGAATGAACCAGCCTTAGCTAATATATTTTTAGGTTTGGGAATAATTTTATCGCTAATCGGAGTTCCCAAGGTTAAAAAGGCAATATCTTCATCTAACCAACCGTGGGTAGCAGTTAAAGTTCCTGAAGGCCCAATCCACCTTGTAACAGGCACTTGACCAACTTTATCTTCTTTAATTTTAAATTGATACTGGTTTCTCATCGCATCATCTAACTGCTTTAGAGATGCTTCTGCTTTGCGCTTATCGCTAGCTTGTACCATAAACACTAAAGCGGCGCGAACATCTTGAGGAAATTGTCTATTTGGAGTTTGGGGAACAACAGATACAGCAAATTCGCCTCCCATCCAGCTAAGTAAATCCCGATCCAAATCTAAACCGCTAAGGTCTTTAAATCCTTTTCTTAACCTTTCTGGCTTAACTGGCGAAAGAGGATTTTTCTGCGAAGTTAAAACGTAATCAGCCCATAACCTACGCAGATTGCCACCAGAAAACATCATCAAAGTAGATTCTGGTAACCGAGTAGTCATGGTATTAGCTTTATTTTCTACTGCTAAAACTCTGCGGCTGCTCGGCTTCAACCACGAGACTCCTTTTATACGCAATCCTTGAGGCTCTAAACTAACAGTTCCGGCTAAACCCTTATTGTTTTTTAACTGTGCTAAAACTTGGGCTGGTAAACGACGTTTGGCAGAAGTTGTACTGGCAATTTGAGCCGCCGATGGAACATTAACGTAAAATTGAGCCAGGGGCTGATAAGTTGCTATCTTAGGTAAATTTTTGGCAAAACCTTTACTTGCTGCCAGGGTAGCTTTGCCAATATACGCTTCAATCGTTCTTTCAGTAGCTTTGGGATTATCTGCAATCACCAAGAAACGTTCTTCAATTACTGCTGTAGATAACTTTTCTCCCGAATTTGTTTGTGCTTCTTTAATCGTAATACCTTCATATTCTCGATCAACCCACTTCCCTTTTAGAGCTTTTGGTTGTGCCAAGACTGTTTGAATTTTGTTTTGGTCTTTAATTGGTAAAACCATTACCAGCGATTGTTCTACCGTGGCTAATTTTCCATCGCTAGCTACTGGTTTAGATGCAGTTACCGGGGCTTTAGGAGCTAAAATAGCAATAGTTACTCGATCGCCAACCCAAGGACTTACATCTTTTTTGAAATCAAACCCTTCTTTTGCCAGAAAGCGATCGCGCCACTGAATTAAATTTTTGTCCAGTGCGGCTTGACTTTCTTTAGTCCCAAAAGAGCGCAGTTTTTCCCACTGGCTTGAATCCGTACTCAAAGAAACCGTAAATAGAGCATCTTGGGGAATAATATTCGCACCTACAGGCAAATCTCTTGACAAAGGTTTTCCCTGAGTCAAAAGCCAGTAAGCAGCTATTCCACCACCAATTAATAAACCCGCTCCAGAAAGCGTCAAAACTAAAGACGGTTTCTTTTTTTTCTTACCAGAAATAGACACGACAGGCAGTGTCATTGAAACCAATACCTCATAAAACCGAACTTTTCAATTGCTTTATTGGTACAGCTAACCAAAAATTACTTTTTATATCTAGGGTTGCTGATTACACTCAGAAAATAAATCTCTAATAGATGATAGTACTTTTACAATCAAATCACCATTGGCATTTTACAGACTTTCGATATTATTCAACTACGAATAATGTAGCTTAAAGTACCAAACATTTTATTGCTTATTTCTACTACAATGTTTCAGGCTTTTATATCCACCTCCGCAGCAAGTTTAACACTACTATTACAACCAAACACTACCCCAATCTAAAATATCTCCAGAAAAATTACTTAAAAATACATGACTATATTTTCTTTGTATTTTCATTGTGATACTCGCCTATAGTGTGAAATCATTGCAAACGGAGTGTTTCCACCGTTTTTCCAAAATTGGCAACTTTGTATTATCAAAAGAATCGAAAAAAGTGCTTGTGAGTATTTTCTATGTAGATGTATTAAGGTATCCCTACTGCGTTTCTATAAAATACTCAAGTCCGGAGACTGCTTTAAATTTGGCAATTTTTTAAGGCTCGTCATCTATTTACTTGAGAGTTCAACAAAAGCTTCAATCTCAAAAGCGATGGTATCCGAGACTTTGAACATATGGGATATTTGATGTACAAAGGAAATGTTTCAGTTAGTGAAGATGCCTTCAAATCATAAGTTAGCTAGAAAAAATCCTATACAGATTGGCATCGGATATTATATTTTCCTTGCTGATTTATGATGATTAAACAAGGGGTGATACCCCTTGTTCAGTATTAAAAATCTCCAACCCTAAAAATCATGGCGACAAAAGCCGATAATAATTAATTTTTGTGTTAAGAGAAAATTTTTACTGTGGTTTTAATTGGCTTGATGAAATATCGTTTTCATCTAGCAAAAAACAGAAAATAAGTTCAAACAAAGAATAATCTAGCTATAGCTGGGTATTTCCTAAATATTTAATCAAATAAGGTGAAAATACCTCATAAATTAACGTTAACGGTTCTCCGTGGTGCCAAAATAAGTAGTGCCTTCCCCAAAAAGGACCTTTTTGATTAAATCCTAGTTCTAATTCAGTCGAATAGCCGTAGTAAATTCCTTGAATATCTCGATACAATTCAGTACGAAGACGCGCTAAACTTGCCCAAATCGTTAACGAACGATTTTGTAAATATTCATCAACATGAGATGCTTCCCACCATGAAGTTGCATACGCCAAAATTTGACCGCTAGCAGTACGCAACCACACTTGTCTTCGCAGCCTGGGACCTGGTACTACCTGCATCAAATCGGGAGCATTATCGGAATCCATCCCAATTAATGACATATCAATGACATCCACTTCTGTGGCTTCACCCGTCAGCAACTTCAAATGTCGCGTTGGAGAACCATCACCCAATAGCAATAGCTGCCAAGCTGGTGCTAGCCGATCGTGAGGCAAACCTTGTTGAACTACCTCTTCTCCACCTTGCCAAATAGAATTTAATCTATGCCACGAGCAAGGTAAAGTTAAATCATTCTTCTGTGAAAAAGTTGCAGTCAATGCTCTGCTCTTAACAATACTTTACCTACTTCTATAAAAGCACAAAATACGAGGTTATGAGTAAGGAGTAACAGTTAGAGAACAAGCAGTTAAGGTTTAAGTTTAAGCTTAAATGAAATTGCTACAAATCATTTCTTGTCCCTGACCTATACATTTTCAACCCTTCATATAGTAAGCATTTCAGGCTAAACATTGAAAATGTGTAAGTTGCATTCGTGACGACGGGGTTTAACCTTTAACCTTTAACCTTCCCTTCATAGGCTGTATATTCCTAATTTCCATAAAAAATGCGGATGGCGAGACTCGAACTCGCAAGGCCAAGGCCACACGCCCCTCAAGCGTGCGCGTATACCAATTCCGCCACATCCGCATGATAGATTTTTATTTATCTTTTATCTAGGAATGAAGTATAGCACAACAAAAAAAATATAGTAAGTAGCTAAACCTGTCACCCAGAAATTGTTCCATTGAAAAAAGATAATTATCCGGCGTAGCTGCTCGGCAAAGGCAAATTGGGATAACTGGCTCACAGAAATTAAATAGAACTCAGGTCATATTAAGAACGGCTTTTTTAAATTTAGTAAAAGCTATCCGGCGCGTTTACTAATTTAGATGTCTCATGTTATCGATTGATGCGTATAATTATTAACTTCCTGAGTTATTTCTTAATACTGCTTGCGTTAACTTAGTCAAACAATCTATTTAAAATGCCTTATGGGTAGTTCGTTATAGCCGAGGGTTCTATTAACAAAGCAGTCAAATTTTGGAATCAAATTCAACCATTATTTTCAGATTTGGCATGAAAACTTATCAATCTACAGGAAAGATATAGAAATTACAAACATGAATTTTGACAAAATATTAATTGCTAATCGAGGGGAAATAGCACTTCGCGTTCTCCGTGCTTGTGAGGAAATGGGAATTGCCACTGTTGCAGTACATTCAAATATTGACCGTAATGCTCTTCACGTCCAACTTGCTGATGAAGCGGTTTGTATTGGTGACGCTGCAAGCAGTAAATCGTATTTAAACATCCCTAATATTATTGCAGCAGCACTAACGCGCAATGCTAGCGCAATTCATCCTGGTTATGGGTTTCTAGCTGAAAACGCTCGTTTTGCAGAAATTTGCGCCGACCATCATATAGCTTTTATCGGTGCCTCACCCGAAGCAATTCGCAGGATGGGGGATAAATCTACAGCTAAGGAAACCATGCAAAAAGCAGGCGTTCCTACAGTTCCGGGTAGCAATGGTTTGCTCTCTTGTGAAGAAGAAGGTTTGAAGACAGCAGCAGAAATTGGCTATCCGGTAATGATTAAAGCCACTGCTGGTGGTGGTGGCAGAGGTATGCGCTTAGTGCGATCGCAAGAGGAATTTACTAAATCTTTTCGAGCAGCGCAAGGAGAAGCTGAAGCTGCATTCGGCAATGGAGGGGTTTATCTAGAAAAATTTATCGAACGCCCTCGTCATATAGAATTTCAAATATTAGCGGACAATCACGGTAATGTAATTCATCTAGGTGAGCGTGATTGTTCGATTCAACGGCGCAATCAAAAACTTCTCGAAGAAGCTCCGAGTCCGGCACTTGATGAAGGATTACGGCAGAGAATGGGCGAAGCTGCGGTAAAAGCTGCCAAATATATTAACTATACCGGTGCGGGAACGGTGGAATTTTTGCTTGACAAATCTGGTGATTTTTACTTCATGGAAATGAATACTAGAATTCAGGTTGAGCATCCCGTAACAGAAATGATTACCGGTATTGATTTAGTTGCCGAACAAATCCGCGTTGCGATGGGGGAAAAACTTAGCGTCACTCAAGAACAAGTTATTTTACGGGGTCATGCTATTGAATGTCGCATCAACGCTGAAGACCCCGATCGCGATTTTCGCCCTTGCCCTGGAAAAATCAGCGGCTATCTTCCCCCTGGAGGTCCCGGTGTTCGTATCGATTCCCACATTTACACCGATTACCAAATTCCTCCTTACTATGACTCGTTGATAGCAAAGTTAATTGTATGGGGTCCAGATCGTCCCACTGCAATCAATCGCATGAAACGCGCTTTAAGAGAATGTGCCATTACTGGGCTTACCACAACCGTTGGCTTTCATCAGAAAGTTATGGATATTCCTCAGTTTTTGGAAGGCAATGTCTACACCAATTTTATCCAGGAAATCAGCAATTCACTTTAGCTAGTCCGAGCTAGCATGGTCAGCAGTCCTTGCTGACCTAAAAGGATTTCCCGTGCCAAACTAAAGATTCCGACCCAAATAATCGGCGTAATATCCACACCACCAATGGGAGGTACTAGCTTTCGCAACACTACTAAAAATGGTTCTGTTGGAAAAGCAACGATATTAAAAGGAAAACGATTCAGTTCGGCTTGGGGGTACCAAGTTAAAATAATGCGAAAAATAAATAAAAACGTCATTAGCCCTAATACAAGACTAAGAATCAAATTGCTAACGTCAAGGGTACTCATGGTTTGAATTAATGGTTTGTCTGAAGAAAAAATAACTTAGCTATCATCGTTGTTTAAAGATTTCACAAATCTTTATCTTATTTTATCGGAAGCTGAGTTATGATGCTTTGTCCGAGATTAAATCAATTCAAGCAGGTTTCTAGAATTTTCTTAGATTTATCTGGTTGAGTATTCTTTAGCAAACCCAGTTTGAGACCCAAGTACACATTTTTAGCGATTGTTGAAATCATTCGATTTTACCGGCATATTGTTGATTCACTAATGCCCTATTTACAATTAAGACTTATTGCGATTCGTTTCGTGGTATTAAAATATTAGAAAGAATTATGTAAAAAAGGTTGTAACTATGACTCCGTCTTTAGCAAATTTTCTTTGGAGCTTAGCTTGGGGTGGTGCAATTGTTGTTATCCCCGCAACAGTAGCACTGATTTTCATTAGTCAAAGAGATAAAATCCAACGTTTTTAGAATTCTAAGAGAAATGTAGATAACTACCTTTCTTCAAGATTAAAAAAATTACCATTACTAATTGTTAGCCAGACTAGGTTTTAACCATTCCTCATACAGAGGAAGAGTTATACTTAATTGACCAGCCTAGTCTTGTTAACTTTAATTAACAATGTCAAAGGTCCCTTAAAAGCTGTTTCAGTTATGAAAACTTTTAAAGGTGCCCCTCAAGACGCGGTATTGAATAACTCCAGTAAGGAGTCAGACAATTCGCGTCTTTACTGTACATTTATATGTGCTTGCTGCTAAACGATTTTAATTGTGAGTCGCTAACATAGATTTGATATCGGGAAAAGAACAATGCTAACTTATGGGCTGAACTCAGCCAGCGTTCTGGCTCAGGTAAATATAGGAACTAACCCAGCAAGTATTTTAGGAATTTTTCTAGCCGTTGCTGGAGCCGGTCTATATTTTCTTCGTACTGTACGTCCAGAACTTTCACGCGATCAAGATATATTTTTTGCTGCCGTCGGTTTATTGTGCGGTTTTATTTTTATTTTTCAAGGTTGGCGATTAGACCCAATTTTGCAATTTGGTCAGCTGCTTCTAGTCGGAACAACTGTATATTTTGCTTATGAAAGTATTCGTCTGCGGGGTATCGCAACTCAGCAAGCTAAGCGTAGCACGCCGATTGTAGACCGCGAGCGGGATGTCAGCGACCGTTACGATTATGACGACAGGGGTAGATACGGTGCTGAGGTAGAAGATTACGACCGAGAACCTTTACCTTATGACCCCTACTACGAAGAAGAACGTCCCCCATCACGTCCTCAAATAAGAGGAAGTCGGGACAGTCGTGCATCTCGTAGTGAATACTATGACGATCGGGCCCCCCGTCGTCCGGAACGTCGTAATGATATAGACAGAATTGAAGAAGATAGGGCATCTCGTCGTCGTATTTCTAGTTCCAGGCGTACTACCAGTCGCACTACATCACGACTCGAAAAAAACGATTGGGATTCATCTTCTCCACCAGTAGACAATTGGGATAATTCTCCGACTGAAGAAAGAAGAGCCCCTCGTCGGAGCAATGAAAGACCAACTCGCCGAAGAAGTGAAGAAGACATTATTCAACCAAGAACTTCCAAAAAGCGTCGTCCTAGGAGAGATTCAGATCCTAGAAGAGAAAGAAGTGGAATGGATGAGGTCATACCCACCGATTATGAAGATTACAATCCAATTGTTCGTTTAGAAGATGAGAAAGACGAACCACCGGAAGTAAAATTAGACGACGAATAATTAGGAGATAAGCGCTAAAGGCAGAGAAAATTTATTCAGGTGAAAAAAATTATCCCTCTTATCTGGCTCCAATCACAATTTCGTTGGAGTCTTTGTCTTAGTTTGGCTAGCCTGCTTGTATCTTGCAGTTACAATGATGTTCCTATCGGTTCTAACTCCCTAAATAGTCGCAACACCGAAGAGCAACCAGCTTTAAGCGGAAACGGTCGCTTTTTAGCATTTGTATCGAATCGTAGCAGTACTCAGCAATTATTATTGTACGATTTACAACAGCAAAAGTTGATTCCGACACCGCGTTTGAATCGACGTAATGCAATTGCACAAAGCCCTAGTCTTAGCTACAGCGGACGTTATATAGTTTACAGTACTACCGACCGTGGTAGACCGGTGGTAGGACTTTATGACCGTGCCATAGGACAATCCCAAATTCTCACTCCCACATACAACGGTTGGGTAAAAAACCCTAGCGTCAGTCCAGACGGCAGATATGTTGTATTTGAAACAACTATTCGCGGTCAATGGGATATTGAAGTACTTGATCGCGGAGCGAATGTAGAATTAGATATTCCCAACGGTGCCACGGTGAGTGCGCCGCCGGAGTAAGGAGATGGGGGACAAGGAGACAAGGAGAGAGAGGGAAGAAGGGAAAAATTAGGATTTAGGAGTAAAGAGTTATTGAATTTTTAATTATGAGATGTAAGAAGGACGAAATTTACACCTTTAACCTTTGACCTTATTGATAATTTATTAATGCCGAAACGCTTTATTTTATTTTGCTTATTTACAAGTTTGAGTTTATTCACTGCTTGCGGTTCGCCGCGTATATTAAGCTACCCATTTGACAATAGTGGTAGGGGTCTTAATTCTGGTGCTGCGGAATTAAATCCACATATTTCTAATAGATATATTGTTTACACCAGCGACCGTCGCGGCAGTCAAGATGTTTATATGTTTGATAGGGTAACCCGTAATTTAATTAACTTACCTGGGCTAAATTCATTTGATGCGATCGCCAGTCATCCATCGGTTTCTCAAGATGCTAAATACATTGTGTTTGCTGCTTCTCGGCAGGGAAGAAGTAATATTTTTCTTTATGACAAGGAAACTCGTCAGTCGCGAAATTTAACGGGTAATCTTCAAGCGGAAGTCCGCAATCCTACTATTAGTGGCGACGGTAACAGAATTGCCTTCGAGTATACTTTAAACGGACAGTGGGATGTTTTAGTTTATGACAGATTTGGGAGACGTTTAAATATACCTCAAGAGCCACAGTAACTTATCTAACTCTTATCTATTGACTTAAGATTTAATAAAAGGCGTAATTATTCCAGTCAGCTACAGCTTTATAACCAATTTCTTGATATATCTTATTAGAAGTTGGATTAGACAAATCGGTAAATAAAAAGCAGAATTTATAACCTTTATCGAGCAAAGTTTGGCTTAAAGCAGCAACACAAGCACCTGCATAACCTCGTTTGCGATATTCCGGTGGAGTGTAAACCATATTTATTCCAATACCATTAGGAGTTGAACGACTACTACAAGCAATTGAAACTGGTTTTTCATCTTGCCATAAATAAGCATTGCCTTTGTGCAATACTCTTTCAACCCAGCTTTCGCTATCTGATTCAATGCTTCCCAATGCTTCTAAATTAAAAGCGTCATGCCATGATTTTAAAAGTTCTTTGTCGTTTTGCGTAGCTATCCTAAAATTACCTTTTGCTTGCGAAACTAATTCTACTTTATCTAACTTGAAAATACGCAGCGGTAATTTTAACTTGTAGGATGATTTTGTTAATAAACACCATTTTTCTGCAAACGCTTGTGATTCGATAACCGGTGCATTTACATTTGTTAACGATTCATATTGCTGTTGTAAGTCAAGTGCGATAATATCTATTGCTGCAAAATTTTTAATGCGTGACAGCAGTAGATTATAAGGAGCCGTCATTATTGCCACCGCAATAATATTTCCATCTTGCTCTACAACTGATAAATAAGGTTGAATTTTAGATATTTTTGGATTATTAATCAAATTATTGCAAATTCCTAGCTGTAGGTTGTGCAATAATTCTTCTTCTGATAAATAATCTTTAACTTTCCGATAAAACAGATTTGCATCGTGAAATCTATGAAGTTTCATTATGTATGTTTTTTGAAAATAGTACATTAAAACCAAAGCGATAAAACATTTAAAGACGCAATTTTGTAGGTTGTGTTAGATGTGCGATAAGCCATCTGTTAAGACAAAAAGCTTTAATATATTATCTAAGGCACCATAACACTGACACAATCAGGACTTACGCGAGTGTCACAAGACTTGGGTGGTGCGTGACACCACAACCCTTGTAACTGCGTTGATAATTGATTTAAGTGTCACAGCACCCTACAAGGAAAATGTGCTAGTTATTTAGTGCTTAAAAATTAAATTAGCAATTAAATATTAATCATCATCGGGTGAATTTATTTACTGCTAACCATGTACAACAGCAAGTATTTCTATTTGTTCTGGTTTAATCTTGTAAATAATTCTATATGAACCTTCAATAACTTCTCGAATTTGCAAAGTTTCAAATTCTGGGACAGTTCAATCAGGTAAGGGAAAATTTATAATTTATTCCGAACGCTTCGTAATCCGATCAACTAATCTATAATTACCAGCTTTGCTATCAGCTAATCCAGCTTCAATAGTTTGCCGGACATATATTCGTGCTTTGTTTGATAACTATTCCCGTTTCATAAAGAGTATGGAATATGAAACTTCTCCTGCAAAAGTATTAGAAGAAACAATAAAAGATTATCCAATAGATCCAGTAATTACTTATGAATTAGGATATCCAGATACTTATACTCCTAGAAGAGGAGGTCTTCATAACCTTTGTTGTTTTGCTACAAAAAAGGGGATAGTGCCAATTCAAAGAGCATACTTTAATGATTGGCGTGATAACGATTGGATGACTCAATGTTAGGTTAAAACTTATAAGAAACTTGCTTTCATAAGCCAAAACACTTTGTATCTTGATTTGACAATCGCAACTCCTTTTAATATTTCATGGAGGGAAAAAAAAGCCCCTCCTTATTTGGTCTAAATACTCTATCTACCTAAACACTCATCTCCAACATCCGCTGCATCGGACGCAAAGCCTTAACCCTCGTCTCTTCACTCATAGTAATTTCTGGCTCGCGATTTTTCATTGCTAAATAAAGCTTTTCCAAGGTATTCAACCTCATAAACGGACATTCATTACAGTTACAGTTATTAGTAGGTGGTGCGGGAATAAATTTTTTGTGCGGCGCTTGTTTTTGCATTTGATGAATAATTCCCGGTTCGGTAGCGACGATAAATTCATCACTATCGCTTTGTTGACAATATTTTAATAAAGCTGCTGTAGAACCTATAAAATCAGCATGTTGTAATACGGTTGTTTCGCATTCTGGGTGAGCAATTACCTCAGCCTGTGGATGTGCAATTTTTAGCTGCACAATCTTCTTTTCAGAAAAAGTTTCGTGAACGATACAGCTACCTTGCCATAATAATAAATCGCGACCAGTTTCTTGCATTACGTACCGCCCTAAATTCCTATCCGGAGCGAAGATAATCGGCTGCTCTTCCGGTATTTGCCGAACAATTTTAACTGCATTAGAACTGGTACAAATAATATCGCTCATTGCTTTGATTTCCGCAGTGCAATTGATGTAAGAAATCACCAAATGCTCTGGATGAGCCGCTTTAAATGCTGCAAACTCTTTCGGTGGACAACTATCAGCCAAAGAACAACCCGCCTCTAAATCTGGCAACAACACCAACTTATCTGGATTAAGAATCTTTGCCGTTTCTGCCATGAAGTGAACCCCAGCAAAGACAATAACATCTGCATTTGTATCTGCTGCTGCTTTGGAAAGTTGCAGCGAATCACCGATAAAGTCTGCAATATCTTGAATATCCGGTTCTTGGTAGTAGTGCGCCAAAATAACAGCATTAAGTTCTTTCTTGAGCTTCTCAATCGCTGCAAATAAATCTAGCGGTAATGCACCCAGTTGGGTTGTTTCAGGTCTTCGCAGTGCGGTAGTAAACACAATAGGTTTCGGTTAATGTTTTTAATCTAAAATCTTGCGTTTTTGTACCAAAGCTTACCTTGCCCCTCATTCGCTGTTAATCTCAGAAGGTTTGGCAATCAAATAATACTGATGTGCAAGATACAATTCTTAATCTTGAAATAATTATAGTACTTTTTACCAAAATTGTTAGGGGGATAATACGACTTGAAAGAAATTGTGCCAAAATCGGTTTGAGTTTCCTATCCTGGAAACATATGGAAAGGAAAGTGGCATGACAAGCAGTCAGATAACAAACTCGAAAATCGTAAAAATAGCTGTAGTAGGAGACGTTCACGACCAGTGGGAAAAGGAAGACGGTATCGCCCTTAAGTATCTAGATGTTGATTTAGTTTTGTTCGTTGGCGATTTTGGAAATGAATCGGTTGAAGTTGTGAGAAAAATAGCTTCTCTCGATATCCCCAAAGCGGTGGTAATGGGAAATCACGATGCATGGTATACGGCTACCGAGTGGGGACGTAAAAAGTGTCCTTATGACCGCACTAAAGAAGATTGGGTGCAGCAACAGCTTGATTTTTTGGGCGATACCCACGTAGGTTTTGGTAAGTTAGATTTTCCCGATTTCGATTTAACTGTGGTAGGAAGTCGTCCTTTTACCTGGGGTGGCCCAAAATGGAAATTTGCCGATTTATGTCAAGAAAGATTTGGGGTTGGAACTCTTGAAGAATCAACTACCAGAATTATGGAAGCGGTAAACAGTGCTGCTCATAAAACAATCATTTTTCTCGGTCATAACGGGCCTTCTGGGTTAGGAGACAAACCCGAAGACCCCTGTGGTAAAGACTGGCATCCCATCGGTGGAGATTACGGCGATCCAGACTTTGCGGAAGCGATTTCTCAAGCTATTACTACCGATAAAAATATTCCTTTGGTAACATTCGGTCATATGCACCATAGCTTGCGACATACAAAAGTATTGCGAAAGCGTATTTTTAGAAGTCCAGAAGGAATTATTTATTTAAATGCAGCCAGCGTACCGCGAATCATCGAAAAGCCTCAAGACAAGCTGCGTAATTTTTCAATAGTCGAACTTGAAGACGGAAAAGTTGCGAAAGCTTCACTAGTATGGATTGGTAATGACTTCAGTATTAAATCTGAAGACATTCTTTATCAAAAATCCACTTCGATGGTGCAACCAGCTTAGAAGTATTGTATAATCTTTAATTGGTCAGCCATTATCTAAAGCTTCATGCTTAAGATTAATTGCTGACAGCTACCTGGAGAGGTGGCAGAGTGGTCGAATGCGCTCGACTTGAAATCGAGTGTACCGAAAGGTACCGTGGGTTCGAATCCCACCCTCTCCGTTGAATGAATAACTTGCGAACAAGTTTCTAAATTTGTTAATTATTTGGTCTACCCAATAAAAAGCCTGGTGCGATGTGGCTTTGCGTAGCCTCTAGGACTATGGCACGCTTAAATATTTTGATGATTTTTCGGGGTTACGCAGCTTATACTACGTTCCGGCATTGTTTAAAGTACCATAGGTTCCCATTTTCCTTCTAGGGTGCTTGTAAACTAACTCTCAACTCAACCTGTTAACTTAGTTCAGTATTATTATTGATACTAGGAACCGCGTAATATCACCCTTCATCCGTGTATATCCACTGGTAGCAAATACTGTAGCGATGCTAATTTGGCAACACGAATGAAACTTTTGTTACTTCTTTACAGGGTGCCCAGACAAATCTTTTATATATAGCCCTACCCATAATCGGGTGAGGGTAATTTCGCGTAACAAAGATTCATCCCTAGTCATAAATTCAACGCGAAAATCACAAATGATTCTTGAAGAAACTAGTAATAAATTTATCACTACTGAAGCGATAAAATCCGGAACGGAATCAAGCGAGCAGCAAGTATGGGATGCTGTCAAAAATGCCTTTGCAGATAGAAACTGTATCGGATATTGGCGGTATCCGATTTTCTCGAAAGTAGGAGAAGTTCGTAAAGAACCAGATATCCTGATTGCTGATAGAGAATTTGGTTTAACGGTAATCGAAATTTTACCAGTTACTATCGACCAAATAGCCGAAATCAATGAAAGTAATTGGCTTTTAGAAAACTTCCGAACCGCACAAGCAGCTCCTTCCCAATTAGCAGAACATCAATTACGGGCTTTAATTGCATATACCGACCGAGAACCGGCAATCTGGCGTAAAGTCAACGGTAGAATTATTATTGCACTACCTTCAATTACTCAAGAACAGTGGCAGCAAAGAGGTTTTCACGAATTACCTAATTTTCCAGCAATTATTTTTCAAGAGCAATTAACTAAAGCTGCTTTGCTTGAACGGATTCAACAAACTTCTCCTTTGGTACCTGGAGAAAATTTAGAAGATAAAGACTGGGAATTACTACTTTCAGTCATTGGCGGAACTCCAGTACTTCGCAAACCTCAACGCGATATTGCTGTTAGTGGTAAAACCCGCGCAAGCGTCATGGATGCTTTGCGTCAAAGACTTTATGAAATTGATTTACAGCAAGAGCATATTGGTAAAGAAATTCCCCCCGGACCCCAACGTATTCGCGGGATTGCGGGTTCTGGTAAAACTGTTTTGCTGTGTCAGAAAGCGGCGCATATGCATTTAAAGCACCCCGATTGGGATATTGCTTTAGTATTTTTCACCCGCTCTTTATATGATTTAATGATTGGCTTATTAGATCGATGGATGCGTCGTTTTAGCGGTGGAGATTTACATTATGACCCCAAAACTAATTTAAAGTTGCGGGTGCTTCATGCTTGGGGTGCCAAAGAGCAACCTGGTTTGTATGGAACGATTTGCGAATACCACGGTAAAAGACGCGGAACGGTTGTAGACACCAACCAAGGACAACCAAATCGCGGTTTGGCTGAGTTATGCAAGCGTTTACAGGAAGAAATAACTGTTGAACCAATGTTTGACGCTATCTTGATTGATGAAGGTCAAGATTTAGTTGCTGACGAAAATTTGAAATATCAAGACAAACAAGCAATTTACTGGTTAGCTTATCAATCTTTACGACCTGTAAGTGAGGAAACACCAGAAGAAAAGCGCTTGATTTGGGCTTACGATGAAGCACAAAGCCTTGATAGCTTGGTTGTACCCAAAGCTAAGGAAGTATTTGGTCAAGAATTAAGCAATCTTCTTAACAAACAGCCACAATACCCTGGTGGTATCAAACGTTCGGAAGTCATGCGTCATTGTTACCGCACTCCCGGCCCAATTTTAACCACAGCCCATGCTATTGGTATGGGTTTGCTGCGCGATGAGGGAATGCTTTCGGGTATCACCAATAAAAAAGATTGGGACAGAATCGGTTACGAAGTCCAAGGTGATTTTCGCAAAGTCGGTAAGCCAATTACTATAGTGCGATCGCCACAATTTTCTCCCAACCCAATACCCGAACTTTGGGGAGAACCCGTATTAGAATTTAAAACCTATAATTCCCGTGAAGAAGAATTAACGGCTCTGTCTGAGAACATTATGCACAATATTGTCAATGATGGCCTCAATCCCAGTCGCGATATTTTAGTAGTTGTTTTAGGCTCTAATTCCGAAGCGATAGAACTAGAACGAGAAGTTGCTGATTTCTTAATTGACCAAAATATTGACGTTTACATTCCGACTGCTAAAATATTAAACGATTTGTATCCAGAATATCCTAACAACGACCCAGATAAGTTTTGGCATGAGGACGGTGTTACCGTGTCTCGTATCAACCGCGCTAAGGGACACGAAGCCGATATGGTTTATGTAGTTGGCTTTGATAAAGTTGCTCGTAACGATTCAGATATGAATCATCGTAACCAACTGTTTGTAGCCTTAACCAGAGCAAGGGGTTGGGCAAATCTAAGCGGTGTTGGCAACTATCCGATGTATGATGAAATGCGGCGAGTAATTACTAGTGGCGATACTTTTACCTTTACTTATAAACGTCCACCGAAGCGCGATATTGGAGATGGGGAGGATGTTTAGAAATTTCTGAGTTACACTAAGAAAAATGCTAAGGGGGCGGGCTTAAACCGCCCTCATTAGCAGAGGAACGCTAATGTGTAAAGTACCATGATATTTCAGGTGAGTGCGTCCGCATTATTCCTGAAATATCTGACCACTAGTTTTTTCCCCATCCGTGGTTATACAGTCAGATGATATATTTGTTAGTTATTAAGTAATTAGTTGTTAATTGCTTTAAGTGTAATGATAATAAAGCTTTTAGCCGATTTGCTTACCTAATTCGCTGTAAATCTAAACAGAATTATAGATTTTTTATACTTGTATACTTTTTTATTGTTCGCAATTAAAGCAGATTATCTGGTTTAAATTTGCTTGTGTTCAAAAATCTTTACAGTAGCTTGTTTAATCAATTTGCTAGAAATTTGATTTTTATATGGATCGACAAATAATAAGGTAATTTCAAACTGTTAACGAAACGGATATCAGTTTGAGATTACTTTATGCTTAGTAGGATTAAATTTGATTATTAATTACTCTTCAAGCATTTCAACTAATTCTTCAATCATCATGTCGAATGCACGAGCTAGTTTTTGAATAGCAGTAAAGTCAACACTAGTCATACATGAGAACGAGCATAAGTCTTTAAAGTACTGTTAATTAATCGAGAAAGGCTAGAAACTTCTTTGAGGTCAAACTTTCTCGTTTGCAAATTCTCTAATCCTTAATCCTACAAACCCTATAAAGCTACTAATTATTTAGCTAATAAAAAATCACCTAAAACATTTACTCTTCTAAAACTTCAACTAATTCTTCAATCATCACATCAAATGTACGCGCTAATTTCCGAATAGCAGTAAAATCAACCATCGTCATTCCAGGCGAACGGGCATAGGTTCTTAAAGTACTGTAAACAACTCCAGAACGGTCAGATACATCCTTGAGTGTCCATCCTTTCTCAGCAGCAAGCTCTCTAACTTTTAACCTGATTATTCCCATAACCTGTTGACAACTGACGACACTTAGTCAGATAATATTTTTACTCTATCAAAAATAAATGATTACCCTTCATAGTAACAGAAAGGGTAATCAAAGTAAAAATCAAAATCCCGAAAACAAAGTGCATCACCAGATTCCTCCTACTCGAAATAGGGCTTATCTGTTAACTGATGCATCTACTACTGCATACAGGATTCAACTACTTTGCTCTCAGGAGTTATCTACCATGTTAACATCGCTCAAACCAAGAAAGCTCGTCATTAGACAATCAAAAATTTCTTACAAATCATCAGCAATCCATCCTTTAGCACGATTTGTTACTGAAGAAGCGGTTTGTTTAAAATTTAAAATAAAATTTGAGGATATTTATGTAGTGGAATGCTGGCAATATATTGTCTATGTCCACGGCAAGGGTTTGAGCAAATTTGTCAGCTACGCGGATTTTCCACCAGTTGTAGGAGTTGCGCCACCAACCGCTTCTGAAATTGCTAAATGGCGCAGACGCTGGTTAAAGCAGCACAACTTTGTTTACAGGAAGCAAGCACCTATATGGTGGGCAAAATTTTTTGCAATCCAATTTAACCAAGCTCCTTGGGATAAAGTTTTGTATGAGTGGGGCAAATTAATTAACTTAATAAAATTCGCCTTTAATGAAGAAATATTACAGCAACTGCGAAATTGCTACCGCCATAACAAAGATTTATTAGTAGTTAGTAGTTAGTCGTTAGTAGTTAGTCGTTAATTTGTAACTCCTAACTCCGTCGAGGATGCGTTTTGGGGAACGCCATTTGCTCTACTTGGGGAGCTAGCCGCGTGCGGGGGTTCGCCTCGTTGAGCGGACTAGCGTGAGACCCCAAGACCGCAATGGCTCCGGAAACCGACACCCCAAACTTTCCGCTAACTCATAACTTTAATTAAGCGTTAGCTGATTCCAAAAGTTTCTTCCTAGCTCTTTCGGCACGGGCTTCGGCCGAAGTCATTACTTCTTCCATACTTTCAAGCATTTCACCGGGAAAATTTTCTAATACTCTTGTAGAAAGTGCAACTCTACCTTTTCCTTCATCGATATCAATGATAAGAGCTTTAATTTCTTGCGAGGGTTGAAATACTTTTTCAAGACTTTCAATAAATTTTTGGCTTATCTGCTTGATGTGAAGTAAGGCACTAACGCCGTTTATATCAACAAAAACCCCAAATGGCTTAATACCTGTGATTTTCCCTTCTACTAACTGACCAATTTCTAATAAACTGAAGCTCGCAGAACTTTTTGCTAAGCGTTGAGAAAGCACTAGCTTATTAGTATCCCGATTCACTTCTAGAAAGCTAACGGTGAGTTTTTGACCTTTAAGTGCTTCCAAATTATTGCGCTCAAGTAAGTGAGAGCGAGGAATAAAGCCACGCAAACCAAGAAGATCGACGGTGACACCACCTTTATTGGTATTCATTACCTGTACGTCTACACTCTTAGTAGTTTCTTGCATTTCTAGTAGCTTTTCCCAAATCTGCCTCATTTCTAATTGACGGCGAGAAATGGTTACTTGCCCTTCTGCGTTTTGCTCTTGGACAATTAAAAATTCTAGTTCCTCATGAAGTGGTAGAACTTCTGATAAATCTATTACCTCTCTCAAAGCGGCTTCATGACGGGGAATGAAGGCTGAAGATTTACCTCCAATATCGACATAAGCCCCATCTGGATCAATTTGAAACACTTTGCCTTTGACTACCTGCCCTTTTTGGAACTGGTAATCATGTTTTTCTAAAGCAGCCGCAAAATCGTCCATTGTAAAAGACGTATTGGCTTTTTGAGAGATGTTTGCTTCGTTCTCCATAAGAAATTGAAGATGAATTAATATTTAGAATGCTCTTTATAAGAGCAAATTATGATTAATTAATCATTAATTAGTAAGCAAATAAAATAATTCACCTTTTCAAATGCCTTTTATAGACAGTTTTGAAACCATAAAAAAGAAAGCAAATGATAAAAAGTTGATTATTCGATTAATAATTAATGACAACTCTTACACCATATCCTACAAATCCGATCCAGATGATTAAAGCTGCCCAAATAATTCTTTAACCTTTTTCCAAGCATCTTCAGCAGCTAGAGCATTATAGCTAGCGCGGCGATCGCAAAAAAAACCGTGCTGAGCATTCTTGTAACGAAATATATAGCTTTGTATTTTGTGTTTTTTTAATTCTGCTGCAATTGTGTCTACTTGTTCGGTAGGGATACTGGAATCTTCCATACCAAAAAAGGCATAAAGCTTACCTTGAATTTGTGAAGTAACATTTATAGTAGGTGTCCCACCACCAGGAGTACTCGTGGTTATACGCGCACCGTAAAATGAAGCGGTGGCTTTTATATCGGTTAAGCTAGCGGCGAGATATGCGACGTGCCCGCCGAAGCAAAAACCAATGCTGCCAAATGCATCTTTTTTGACTTCAGGTAAGGTTTTCAGATAATTTATAGTCGATTGGATATCGCTTAGCAGCTCTGATGCTTTGGTTTGTCCCCAAGCATAATTTCTACCTACTTCTATATCTTCGGGGGTATAACCGGTAGCAAAACCCGGTGCTTGACGTTGAAATAACGCAGGTGCAATTGCAATATATCCTTCCCTAGCAATACGCTCGGTAACTTCCTTAATGTGGGAATTAACACCGAATATCTCCTGCAATACAACGATTCCCGGATAGGTACCCTGTTGTTGAGGTTTTGCTAGATGAGCATCTATCTGCACTGAATCCGATGCCACTTTTACTGTTTTGGTGTCTATTGCACGCTCTGTCATAATAGTTTTTACGAGTGTGTTGTAATTATTGGATATAGTGGAAGCTTGTCATAAAAGCTTAACTTTCATGTCTCTTATGAATTAGTAATAACCTTTGCCCGTGAAAAATTTTCCCTTATTAATTTCGATGTATAAATAAATTATTCAGCCCGAAAGCAACTAACGCCTATTTTTACCGACGTACTCCTTAAAAAATGGGCAGGGGCACCCCAAGAAATTTTTTAGAAGAAAAAATTTTTTGGGAACCCCTGGGCAGGCATCTTGATGCAACAGCGAGTGGGGGAAACCACGCCATTTGCTCCACTTGATGAATCCACCCCCGTGGGTCGTCATCCCGACCTTGAGAGGAGTGGTGTTAGCGAAGCGTCTCCGAAGGAGATACCCGAAGGGGGAGACCCCAAGGCCGCAATGGCTCCCCAAGACCGCGCTGCATCGCTTTTTAAAAAGCTTCCGGTTTTAACCCCGATGACTCGTCCTGATACGAGTCGAAGACCCGTATCAGGGAAGCCTGCCCATTTTTTAATAGAGGAATTGTGACAGGTTCTCAATTAAGCTACTAGCACCCCTATAACGAAGGTGATGATTCAATTCCGCATTCAGCCAGATAGTGAAATTCCTGCATCGACTCAGTTATTCAACCAAATTCGATTCGCGATCGCATCGCGGCAATATCCACCAGCCTATAAGTTGCCTTCAACGCGAGCGTTGGCGATGCAAACCGGTTTACATCGCAACACTATTAGTAAAGTTTACCGTCAATTAGAAGAGGACGGACTTGTCGAAAGTTTAGCTGGCTCAGGAATTTACGTCCGCGCTCAAGGACACGAGGGCGGTAGCAAATTACAATCGCCAATTCTCAAACAACATCCTCAAGCATACAAAATTGTTCAGAAGGCATTAGACGAACTACTTTCTCAAGGTTGTTCCTTAAATCAGGCCCGCGAGATATTTTTGGCTGAAATTGATTGGCGGTTACGTTGTAGTGCAAGGGTATTAGTAGCAGTACCAACTCAAGATATTGGCGCTGGCGAATTAATAGTACAAGAGTTAGAGCAGGCACTACAAATACCAGTACAATTAGTTGCTACCGAAGAATTATCAGCTGTATTAGATAAAACAACTTCAGCAACAGTTGTTACAAGCCGATATTTTATCGGAGAAGTAGAAGCAATTGCAGCGCCTAGAGCAGTACGTGTAATCCCTCTTGATATCCACGATTACGCTAAAGAATTCAATATTGTTAAAAATTTATCAAAAGACAGCTGTATTGGTATTGTCAGCCTTAGTTCCGGAATTCTCCGAGCTACAGAAGTAATTCTTCATGGTTTGCGAGGGGACGAAATATTGGTAATGACTTCCCAACCAAAAGATAGCTATAAATTAGGCGCGATAGTCAAACGGGCACAAATCATATTTTGTACTGACGAAACTAGTTATGGTGCCGTACAAGCTGCGATGCAAATGGCTATAGAAGACATTATTCGTCCTCCTAAGATGGTTTACTGTGAAAATTATATTGGCAGTAAATCGATTAATTTACTTAAAAGAGAGTTAGGTTTGGGATAAAAGAGGATGGGGCATCGAGCATCAGAAAAGAGTTAAGAGCTAAAAATTAAGAATTATGAATTTTAAAGCTCAATTTAAAGCTCAATACCCAATTCTCAGTCTCTTATGCAGATAGTGGCGTAGGTAATTGCAAAAATTCCTTAACTGTCTCTAAATAAGTTTTTGGGTCTTCAAGCATGGGAAAATGAGCCGTATTAGAAATCATTTGATACTCAACCCTATCGCTCATTGCTGCTGCTTTTCTTCCCATTTCGGCGGGAATAATTTTGTCGTATTCCCCAGATACTAACAAGGTTGGAACTTGAAGTTTGGCAAACTCCTGTGGCATTAATTCAGCCTGAGCTTTACTGACTGAAGTATAAATTGTATTTAAGGCAGCTTCGTAGTCTGCTATCAAAAAGTCTTGTAAAAAAGCCTGACGCTCGGTTGATTTTATAGAACGATAAAGAAATCGCGCCATAAACATTTTGTCAACCAAAGGAATTTTTGCTAACCATTGAGGACGAAATTTGACAACGTAACCACCAAACTTATGAAAAGCCTCAAAAGATTTTTTGTCATACTCAAAAATACCACTACAAGTCAAAATAGCCTTTTCTACACGTTCTTGATATTGATTCAGAAATAAAGTCGCAATTGATGCGCCCATTGAGTGGGCATTAATATAAACGCGCTGCAACTGTAATTCATCAAGCAATACTGCCAAATCTTGGGCGTACTCTTCTAACTCATAGGTTAATTTAATTGCCTCTCCTGCTTCTTGCTCAACAAATTGCGACTCATCAATAATCGGTTTACCGCGAGAGCGTCCAAACCCACGCATATCGTAAAGCAAACAATCAAATTCCTTTGATAAAACCTTTGCAGTAGTCTCCCAATACCTAGCACTACCTGCCCAACCATGAATAAATACCATCACCGGTTTTTCTAAACCATTAGATGTTTGTCTTATCCACTCGTAATAATGCTCTACGCCACGAACTTTAATATAAGTCATCTATCAAAAACTAATTATCAAAAACAAAAAATTAGAAGTTAAGAATAAATTCCTAACTTCTAACTTTTAATTCCTAATTATATTTAAGCTGATTCAGGCTTCGGTAGGGAAGAGGGATGTACCAATAGTTCTGCTGTCGAACGTTTCTCAACCATTTCGCGGGTTACCGTACAAATATTCACATCCTTACGAGAAGGTAATTCGTACATTACATCTAGCATCAGTTCTTCAACAATGCCTCGCAATGCTCTAGCACCAGTTTTACGACGATAAGCTTCTTGAGCTATTGCTTTGAGAGCTTCTGTATTAAACTCTAACTGAACGCTATCCATATTTAACAGTTTCTGATACTGCTTGACTAAAGCGCTACGCGGTTTAGTTAATATCGACATTAAAGCTTCTTCATCAAGTGGATCTACCACAGCCACCATTGGAACTCTTCCGATAAATTCAGGTATCATGCCGAACTTAACTAAATCTCCTGGCTCTAAATGGCGCACTGTATCAGCCGCTCGCTTTTCTTTAGATTGCCCTTCTCCAGGCTGTAAAAATCCAATTGACTTTTTACCGGTTCTTTGCTCTACGACCTTTTCCAAACCAACGAAAGCACCACCACAAACGAATAATATATTACTCGTATCAATCTGGATGCAGTCCTGATAGGGGTGCTTACGCCCTCCTTGAGGAGGAACGTTGGCAACAGTTCCTTCAAGCATTTTCAGCAAAGCTTGCTGCACGCCTTCACCAGAAACATCCCGCGTTATCGAGGGGTTTTCGCTCTTACGGGCAATTTTGTCAATTTCGTCAATATAGATGATTCCGCGCTGCGCTTCTTCAACATCTAAATCGGCAACCTGCAACAGTCGCAGTAAAATGTTTTCTACATCCTCTCCGACATAACCTGCTTCTGTGAGGGTAGTAGCATCAGCAACGGCAAAAGGTACATCAAGAATTTTCGCTAAAGTTTGTGCCAGCAGAGTCTTACCGCAGCCTGTAGGACCAATCAATAAGATATTAGATTTTTGTAATTCTACCGAGTCTGAATCATCATTCTCGCGATCGCCTTCTCCTTTAGAGCCGTTAACCAGCGACAATCTTTTATAGTGATTGTATACCGCAACTGAAAGCACTTTCTTAGCCTCGTCTTGACCAATAACGTGTTCGTCAAGATATTTCTTAATTTCTCGCGGTTTCGGTATCTGGTTAAACGAGAGACTGGCAGAGCGGGTACGGCGTTTTTGAGGAGGTTCCGAGCGTGGTGCTGGCTGCGAAGCCGTTGCTGCACCATTAGTGTCGAGCAGTTCCTCATCTAAGATTTCGTTACACAAGTCAACGCACTCATCGCAGATGTAGACTCCCGGTCCGGCGATTAGCTTGCGTACCTGCTCTTGAGATTTTCCACAAAATGAACATTTTAAATGGGAGTCGTACTTACCTGTCATACCAGCCTCTTATTTCACTCTAGTGACGTTTTCCCCTGCTGCAGGAAGATTTTGCCTGGAGATAACCTGGTCGATTAACCCATAGTCTTTAGCTTCCTCAGCCGACATAAAGAAATCTCGTTCGGTATCAGCTTCTATTTTTTCTAATGGTTGACTAGTATGAGATGCTAAAATCTCATTCAACTTAGATTTATGATAAAGAATTTCTTTAGCTTGAATTTCTATATCCACTGCTTGTCCCTGAGCGCCGCCCAAAGGTTGATGAATCATAATCCGAGAATCCGGAAGAGACATCCGCTTACCGGCAGTCCCCGCTGTTAGTAATAAAGCACCCATGCTAGCAGCTAATCCAAAACATATAGTTACTACGTCTGGACGGATTTGTTGAATTGTATCATAAATTGCCATACCAGCCGTAACTGAGCCGCCAGGAGAATTTATGTAGATTTGAATGTCTTTTTCTGAGTCGTCCGCATCAAGAAACAGTAGTTGAGCAACAAGCGAATTCGCAACCGCATCATCGATAGGAGTTCCCAAAAAAATTATTCGTTCTCGTAGCAAGCGCGAATAGATGTCAAAAGCCCTTTCCCCCATACCTGATTGTTCTACTACCGTTGGAAGCATAGAGGTAGCGGGTAGGCTATCGCTTTGCGAATAAATAGGTAATTGATTCAAACTGCTCAATGGGTAATTTCCCGACTGCGATACAAGCATAAAACTTATAAATGACAATTAAGACAACAGTAGCCAAAAGACAGCAATTGCTGCTTGTCTATAACAATAACCGAATTTCTATAAGACAGTATGTGTTAACCATTATGCCTTATATAAATCGAGAGCGTGTAAATCGAATCAATAATATTGAAGGCTGCAAGAGGTGATTCGGTTTAATTTTAAGTTTTGTTAAAATTTATGCATATTTTTGATGTTTATTGGAATTAGGTAGCACTCAGCCACTGCCGTAGAGATAAATTAATGACTTTTGTGTATTTATCTTCGATCCAGTACTGATTGCTGAGTGCTATAAACTGCCATTATTCCTGAACTGTAGCCGAGACAGTTTGTTCCTCGTCATTTGAAGAATCATTATCGCTTTCTTCAACTTCGTTGGTTTCTACAGTTTCTTCTGTGGCATTTTCTGGGGGGGTTAAAGAGCCTTCTGGCACAAGTTCAATTGAAGAACGTTCCAAAAGCCAATCGATTATTTTTTCAGTTAATAATTCGTTTTCAACTGCTTCTTTGACTCTTTGAGGATCGACATCTTCTCCAGAATATTCTTCCATTACTTCTTTGAATCTAGCTTCTACTTCTTCGGGGGTAGCTTTGATAGATTCGCGTTCGCCAACTTCACGCAGAGCAAGAGTTCTTTGCAGCCTGTCTACTGCTTCCCCACGGGAACGCTCCCGCAATTGAGGAATAGTATCTTGATTGAAAAGCTTCTTAATATCCAATCCTTGCTGCGAAAGACGCATGGCAGTTTGGGTAAGCATTGCATCCACTTCTTGCTGAACCATTGTTTCTGGTAAGTCAAATGTTGCGTGCTTAACTAATTCTGTTAGCAGAGCTTCTTGCTTTTTCGCTTTAGCATTATCCTCGCTTTCCTTTTTGAACCGCTCTTCTAAGGAATTACGTAATTCAGTTAAATTCTCGAATTCGCTGACTTCCTGAGCAAAATCATCATTTAGCTCCGGAAGTTCTTTTTCCTTGAGTTCTTTGAGCGTCACTGTGAATTTAGCAGCTTTCCCTGCTAGTTCTTCATTCGCGTAAGGATCGGGGAATTGAGCGTCAACTTCTTTGCTTTCTCCAGGATTCATTCCGATGATTCCTGAAATAAATCCGGGGATAAATTTATCTTCTTCCAAATCAACTTGAAAGTCGGTAGCTTCCGCGCCAGGAATCACTTCGAGTTCGGCATCGGGATCTGCACCTTCTTCGGGAGCTAAAAATCCTTTAAAGTCAAGAATCGCAGTATCTCCCAATTGGGCGGGACGACCTTCTACAGGAATCAAAGTCGCCATTTGCTGACGCTCGTTCTCTAAGACTTTATCTACTTGTTCTGCATCGTATTTAACTTCCTCAGCTTTAAACGCCAAACCCGAATACTCGCTCAAATCAATTTGAGGCGGTACGTCTATTGCTGCTGAAAAAGTCAAAGGTTTTCCTGGCTCGTAATTATCGATCAATTCTTCATAAGAAGAGCGTAACTCAGGCTGACCGATAGCTTCAATATTCTCTTGCTTTACCGCTTCACCAATACTATCTTGGATTAATTCTTCTAATGCTGCGGCTTTGATGCGAGTTTTTCCTAAACGCTGTAGCAATATTTGCCGAGGTACCTTACCTTTGCGAAATCCTGAGATATTAGCCTGCCGAGAGTAATTTTGAATTACCTTTTCATAGCTTTGCTTGGTTTTTTCTGGCTCAATTTCGATTTCCAAACCAACTTGACTTGCTGGCAGCTTTTCCTGGGTTACTTTCATAGATTTTGTTGATATTTCCTGCTATTTTTGTACTTAAAATTCGCCAACTTCTGATTCCTCGCATTTACCGAGGGAAGCTTAGATTTTCATCTTTTAACAATTTTCTGTGGGGATAAGCACTAAGCTTGACTTATGCTCTAAAGCTTTGGGGTAGCTGCTTTATCTTACGGATAATAATTTCACCACCATAATTTTCTTTAGAAGCCCCGTTCGTCTTACTTATAAGAATAAAGTCCCACTACGGTTGGTAAACTTCCCATATAATCCGATTAAACACAAGGTTACTGGAAATTTTGGGATATCAATACCGAGGCTGAAGCATCACTTCGTTCTATGCCAATGTAGATAAAGTAGTATCAACTTCCGACATTAGCTGGTGGTAGCATAGACTTGTTTATCATCTGAAAAAGAGTGTTAAGTACAAGCCCCCTGACTATATCCGGGTCTGCGTGCATATAATTAGAATTTTAGAATTCTGCGACCTTAATCTCCTTTGACGTGGCTATCTATAACTGAGGGGGATATCACCGTGATATCCTTATTTTCAACAAAACTTCTATGATTCAAGAATTGTCTTGTCATGAAAATTTAGGATTTTATGCTTGAGTAGAGTTAGAGCAACATCTCAACCACAATCCGGTGAATTATATCATTGTTATTCTTTTTCGCCTGCTTTTGACTAAGAGTCCATCTGAATCATAGTACATAAACACTTCTACTCAACGCCGTTTTCATTATCTGCTCTGGGGAGTTAAATGCCCTATAGCAAAGGTCTTATATATTAATCGCTAAAATTTTACTCTTATAAGCAAAACTCGTGTATAATATATACTTTATATATTTATAAAATACGAATAGATAGTTAATTAATAATTGTTGTAAAGTGCATGATAATAAAGAGAGTCTTACGTAAGAAAATTAATGGTAATGGTTTATTAAAATACTAATGATAATTATCTTTAAAGTTATAAGTAATTTATAGGTAAGATAAAATTAATTTAAGTGCGACAGTACGATTAATAAAAATATGAAAATTTTTGCGATTAATACAATATTTATAAAAAATTACGATGATTACAAAAATACGAAAATAATTACAAATAGAACTATTAGCAGGAGGAAGTAAATTTGTCTCAAACTTATCGTGTAGCTATTTTGGGAGCAACCGGTGCTGTAGGCTCAGAACTGCTTGAAATACTCGAACAAAGAAATTTTCCTTTATCTGAGCTAAAATTATTGGCTTCGGAACGTAGTGCTGGAAAAAAGCTATCCTTTAAAGGTGAAAGTTTATCAGTAGAAGCGGTAAGCGAGACTGCTTTAAAAAATATAGATGTGTTGTTAGCATCCGCTGGTGGTTCGATTTCCAAAGTTTGGGCACCTAAAGCAGTAGAGAAAGGTGCAATAGTAGTCGATAATTCCAGCGCTTTTAGGATGAACCCTGACGTGCCTTTAATCGTTCCAGAGGTAAATCCTGAAGCCTTACTAAATCATAAAGGTATTATTGCAAATCCCAACTGTACTACTATACTAATGTCGGTAGGGATATTTCCCCTGCATAAAGTCAAGCCAATTAAACGTATTGTTGTGGCTACTTATCAGTCAGCAAGTGGTGCAGGGGCTAAAGCAATGGAAGAAGTCAAAACTCAGAGTTTAAGTATTCTGGAAGGAAAAGAAGCAGTAGCCGAGGTATTTCCTTATCCGTTAGCATTTAATTTGTTTCCTCATAATACTCCATTAAATTCGGCTGGTTATTGTGAAGAAGAAATGAAAATGGTAAACGAAACTCGTAAAATATTTAACGACCCTAATATTAGTATTACTGCGACTTGCGTGAGAGTTCCTGTATTACGCGCTCATGCAGAAGCAATTAATTTAGAGTTTGAAACACCTTTTGAGGTCGAGGAAGCAAGAAAACTTTTGAGTAAATCTGAAGGTGTGAGATTAGTAGAAGATTGGCAAGCTAATTATTTTCCCATGCCTTTAGAAGCGACAGGAAAAGATGAAGTTTTAGTGGGAAGAATTCGCCAGGATCTTTCTCATAAAAATGGCTTAGAACTATGGTTATGTGGAGACCAAGTCCGTAAAGGGGCTGCCTTGAATGCAGTTCAAATTGCCGAACTATTAGTAAGCAAAAATATGCTTTCTACAGAAACAGCAGAATAATTTTTTATATAATGAAATATTATTAATAATCATCAGAAGACAATAAAAATTAATAGTATCTTTTCGATTTAAAGTAAAAAATATTAATTAAACGATATTATTTTAAGGATTAGAAAGTAATGAATGAGGTATTATTTCTCCTTGAACAAAAAACAGTTTTGCCGATTATTAAGTGCAGACAGCCACTAAGGGAATTAGAAACCGCCTTGATATGTAATTAGGAGTAAACAAGAGTGGTGGTAGATTTTGGAAATGTTATGACCGCAATGGTTACCCCGTTCAAAGAAGACGGTAGTGTCAATTACGAAGTAGCCGAAAAACTTGCAGCGCATCTAGTTGAAAATGGTACAGATACGTTGATAATCTGTGGAACAACTGGTGAATCCCCTAGTATGACTTGGGATGAAGAATACCAATTATTTAAATGTGTATTGCAAGCCGTTTCTGGTAAAGCAAAAGTAATTGCAGGATGTGGCTCTAATTCCACAAAAGAAGCAATGGCAGCTACACAACAAGCGGCTAAAATAGGAGTACATGGCTCATTGCAGGTTGTACCTTATTACAATAAACCCCCGCAAGCTGGCATTTATCGTCATATGAAGGCGATAGCAGAAGCTGCACCCGAACTGCCATTATTGTTGTACAATGTACCGGGTAGAACTGGTCAAAACTTACAGCCTCAAACGGTATCTCGGTTAGCTGAAATAGATAATATTATTGGTATAAAAGAATCAACTGGAAATATAGATCAAGCCAGTGAGATGCGACGCTTGACACCACAAGAATTTCAGATTTACTCTGGTGATGATTACATGACTTTGCCTTTATTATCTATTGGGGCAAGAGGTATAGTAAGTGTAGCTTCTCATCTAGTTGGTTTGCAATTACAGCAGATGATTCAAGCTTTTTTCAACGGTAAAGTCCAAACTGCCAAAGATATTCACCTGAAACTTTTTCCACTGTTCAAAGTTTTATTTGTAACCGCTAATCCTATTCCGGTTAAAGCAGCTTTAAATCTTCAAGGATGGGATGTTGGTTCAACTCGTCTACCTTTATACGAGGCTGAATCTGAATTGATTCAAAAATTGGAAACAGTTCTAAAAGAAATCAATTTGAACGAAGTTTAGATGATGTCTCAGTCAATTTAGTGTAAAATATAATACATATAACAGTGGTAAGTAAGCCTGTTTTAAAAGATTATAGTGTTGTAATTGACCCATAGATGTATTGCGGTATTTAAAATCCGTTATGAATGACAATTGAAGATTAATTTAATGTTGCTAAAAGAGACGTTATTTAGCGAAAGGCAGCAATAAAAGTTTGTCTTATTAAAAATTTATCACAAGCTTTTAACTGAAAAGAAAAATCTAACTAACTTACAAATTAAGGAAAAAAATGGCTAAGAAAGAAGTATCTTCTGCCCTAAAAATTATTCCGTTGGGCGGACTGCATGAAATTGGCAAAAATACCTGCATTTTTGAGTATGAAGACGAAATTATTTTATTAGATGCTGGTTTGGCTTTTCCTACCGATCAAATGCATGGAGTTAATATTGTCTTACCCGACATGACTTATGTTAGGGAAAATCGTCATAAAATCAAGGGTATGGTAGTTACCCACGGGCACGAAGACCATATTGGCGGGATTGCATTTCACCTCAAACAGTTTGACATTCCTGTCATTCATGGTCCTAGACTGGCTATGGCAATGTTGGAGCGTAAATTGGAGGAAGCTGGAGTTCGCGATCGCACAGAATTAAAAAGCGTCAAACCGCGCGATATGGTACGGATTGGCAAGAATTTTTTAGTAGAGTATATCCGCAATACACATAGTATTTGTGATAGTTTTACAGTTGCGATACATACGCCGTTAGGTGTAGTGATTCACTCGGGAGATTTCAAAGTAGATCATACTCCTGTAGATGGCGAACATTTTGATTTGCAAAGGTTAGCCGAGCATGGAGAGAAAGGCGTACTTTGCTTGATGAGCGATTCTACTAATGCAGAAGTACCTGGTTTTACCCCTTCAGAACGTTCGGTTTATCCCAATTTAGAAAAAATTGTCATGCAAGCCGAAGGTAGACTTTTCATTACTACTTTTGCTTCTTCGGTACATCGCATCAACATGATTTTGCAGCTAGCTCAAAAACATGGTAGGTCGGTATCTGTAGTTGGGCGTTCGATGTTGAATTTGATTGCCCATGCTCGCAATCTTGGCTATATAAAATGCGAAGATAAGTTATTTCAACCTTTGCACGTTGCTCGTAGTTTGCCAGATGAAAAGGTATTGATTTTAACTACTGGTTCTCAAGGCGAAACAATGGCGGCGATGACTCGTATTGCAAGAGGAGAACATCCTCATATCAAGATACGAGAAGGGGATACAGTTGCATTTTCAGCTAATCCTATACCTGGAAATACCATTGCAGTGGTTGGGGTTATTGATAAATTAATGCAGCAAGGCGCAAAGGTTATTTACGGTCGTTCTCATGGAATTCACGTTTCCGGTCACGGCTGTCAGGAAGACCACAAATTGATGCTTGCCTTGACGAAGCCTAAATTTTTCTTACCAGTTCATGGCGAACATAGAATGTTAGTCAAACATTCTCAAACAGCCCAAAGTATGGGTATCCCTGCCGAAAACATGGTGATTATTGAGAATGGTAATATTGTCGAGTTGACAGAAAATTCTATTAGTGTTGCCGGTAAAGTACCATCTGGCTTGGAATTAGTCGATACTTCCGGTTCTGGTATGGTTAGCGACAAAGTTTTGCTAGAGCGTCAACGTATGGCAGAAGAAGGTATTGTTACCGTTGCAGCCGCAGTAGATTGGAGCGGCAAAATGTTGGCAAAACCGGAGATTCATTTGCGTGGTGTAGTCACGAGTATGGAGAAGTCGATGGTGCAAAAATGGGTGCAGCAGCGATTTGAGGAAATACTTGAATTACGTTGGCAAGAATTTGGTCAGCCTTTGAACGGTAAAAAGCCAGATATAGATTGGGGTGGTTTGCAAGAAGCGATAGAACGGGATTTGGCGCGTAATTTACGTCGGGAGTTACGATGTCAACCTACAGTCACTTTATTAATGCAGATTCCTGACGAGCCACCTGCGAAAGTTTCTGATGGTAGAAGAAGACGTACTCGTACTGCTGCTCAACAAGTTGCGTCTTAGGTTTTAAGAAAGTCTTGAAGCCCTACTTTAAAATAAAGTCCTCCTTTTTTGCAGAGAAGGAGGATTTTTATTTTGACAATTTACTTTCTTCCGGGTAAAAGATTTCCCATAAGGTAGGCTGGGTTTCATATCAAATCCGGTTTTACTTATACCAATTCTGTATGAGGCTGCGCTAATCGCCCTTACTCTGAAAGAGTGGGGCTAATCAAACGAAGCCCACCTACGTGGACTGAATTCGGCGCATCTTTGTAAAGAAATGGTATTACAATATAACCCTATTGAACAGATGGCGGTGATTACCAACATAGCCTTTTACTCATTACTCATTACTGCCCACACAGATATGATAACTGTTTAACCGAACAATCTTAGAGCGTAAGGTGAGTAATGGCTGTAGCTTGGCTAAACGAAATACAATCAAGGCAAAATTCCTAAGAATTATTTTTGAAATATCTTAAAATATTTTGTTTGTCTCTATAGAGCTTTCAATACAAAACAATTAAAATTCTCAAAAATAATATCCTCGAACATAATTTCTCCTAGACAACAAAATAAGCAAACTGATTTGTAAAAATTCTATCTAAAAAAAATAATTCAGGATCAATTGTTAACCGAGTTAAACTATCCCGCAATCAGTATATTTCAAAACTAATCAAAATATTTAGACTGGCAATACAAGATTTAAAGCATTTACTTAATACAGCTAGAATGTATCGCAATACGCGGTTTAAAGTTACAGCAGCAACAACTTTTTCTTATTCTCTAAATAGATAGTCATGGCAAATATGCTTAAAATTTGCCAAAAAAGACCAAAATTGACTTTTATCAACGATATATCATTGCTTGCGCCATCAAACTTTAACGCATACCCTCTTTGATGTGATGTAAATACTAGCCACTTTTAAGCAGTCTACGCTAACCTTGGATAGCTATTAGCACAAAGCATATTATCAATTTCACTGATAAGTGCTTTTATTGTTAATTTTTGTAAATGTTGCACTACAATATTTCTATTGGTAGATGACTTTACTAAAATTTAAATTACGTCAAGTTATAAACAAGATAGAAGTATCACACTTCCGATTTAAACAAAATTGCGTTTAACTTGACGTAGCAAAGGACAGCTTCCAGTTAAGGAAGCCACCGAACAAAATAAATGAAATCTTCGTCAGGATAAAAGGCTTCTCGCAAAAGTTGATTTACCCCTTCGTAGATATTCGTTGAATAAACTTAAAACCCTCCAAGGATTAGAGGAAAAAATAATGAAGGTATTCGATAATACCACAAAAAGCATATTTCTGGCAAGCTGGGTATCAATTGATAGAGAACAACAAAGTGAAGCCAACGAAGCTCAGCAGCAGAATCAAAATGCTAAACCTAAGTGGGATATTTTAAAACCCTTGCGGCTTTGGGTAAACAATATTGAGGTGAGCGATCGCCAATTTGCTCATCGTATTTGTAAGTTGATTCCGGCTCAATGTCCGTTTGAGCGAGATGTGAAGTTATTTGGTAGAACTTTGTTCCACATTCCTCCAATGTGCAAGCTCAACCCTTTGTATGAAGAAGTAGTTGCATTGCGTTTTAGAGGATTGTGTTATTTAGCTGATGAATGTGGCGAGGACATTTCGCAGTATTGCTAAACTGGATTGCCCTTTATACACTTGAGAATTAGTTTCTCTGTAATTGTTGCCACTTTTTGATTAATTCTTGAGCTTCGGCATAAGCAACAGTACCTTCTGGAGCCAAAGTTGCGGTTGTAATTGCCGAAGAATATTGTTTTTTATTGGCACGATTTTTAGCTATTTGTAAAATTTCTTGACTCCATTGATTTATAGATTCTTGAGCCGCACCATAGCCCGGTTGAGAAGGTGGTACTTTTTTAGCAACATCAATAGCCTTAGTATAGGTAGAGGCCTGAGAAGGTTCGATTAAATTTTGGGCTGCTTCTAAGAGAGTCTTATTACTAAAATATTGTTTAGATTCAATTTGCCACTGTTTTATAGCCTTTTGAGCTACTGAAAAATTTGGTTCTTGTTTGCTAATAAGTTCAGCAGTAGTTATTGCGTCGGAATATTGTTTATTTTCGGCACGACTTCTTGCTAAATCTAAAATCATCCGGCTCCAAACCTTGATATTTTGTCTGGCTTGCTGATAATTTGCTTCACCTGGTTTAATATTTTTGGCAGTTGTAATAGCTTTGCTTAAATCGCTAGCTTGATTGGGATTAAGAGACATTTTTTCTAATTCCAACATTGCTTGAATTGTTGGTTGCGAATTAGAATTATCAGTTTGAACCTTGCGATTGCGATTGCGATTGCGAGGCTGTTGTTTTTCTACACCTGCAACATTACTGGGTAAAGGTTTGACAACAGTAATTTTGATTTGAGAACGAGATTGATGGTATACAAAAGCCACTAAAAGTAATCCACCAATAATTAAACTTCCCGCGCATCCAAATAGCAGCAATTTATTTGATTTATTTTGATTGTTTTGACTATCTTGATTTTCGGCTTCTTCTTCCCGATTATGAGTTTCGGTGGTAGAAGTTGCAGCAGTGTTGGGAAAAGAAGAACTTTCTACCGGTTTTGTTTCAACTTGTAAGGAAGCACGAATAGGAGAGCTTTTAGTAACTACTTCTGCAACTGAAGCAGAAGCGCTATTTGCTGAACTTTGTACCGGTTTTTCCTCAAGCTTTGGTGCTTCTCGCGCCATAAAAGTTTCCCTTGGTGCTGAAATACCCAGTAGTTCTGCTGTATCTAATTGTACTGATTCTTCTTTGAAATCTTGATTAAATAAAAGGCGTTGCGGCGATGTTATAAAAGCAACAGGGTTTTGAGTTGGTCGCCAATGATGCTGACATAGCTCGGGAGTACGAATGCTTAAATAGCTTTCTAAATCGGTAAGATTATTGGTGTTACCATAGCGCAAAGCTTCCAGTAAGGTGGCTGTAAAAAAGCTGTGTCCTAACTCACTACTTTCATGAGAAAACTGCTCTGGCTTACAAGAAAGTATGGTGGAAATCTGTAACTCTTGAGCTAATTCGATTGTTTCTTCACCGATAGAAGAATCTGCTTTGGTACCAAAAGCGCGGTTGTAGTCGAGTAATAGTAACACTTCCAACTCTGCAACCTGTAAAGTTTGCATCAGTTGGCGCATTTCGATAGCAGTTTCTTTAACTCGTTTAGAATCTCCGTCAATAGGCATTAAGTAATCTTGTGCTTGATGGTTAATACCGTAACCGCTAAAGAAAAACCATAGTGTATCTTGCGGTTGCCAGGAGTCAGCAGCTAAATCTTCGAGTAACTCAAGGATATTATTCTTTGTGGGTAAAGTTGATTTATCCCCTATAGGTGCTGAAGAATCAGTCATTAACAAACACTGTTCTTTGGGGAAACCTACCTGCTCGACTAAAAAATTCCTCAAAGCTTCAGCATCAGCGCTTCCATAGCTCAAAGGTTGAAAATACTGATACTGATTGATGCCAATAGCAATCGCCCATAGTTTTGCCATGCGCCCTTTTTATTGTTGAAAAATAGATATATATATTTACAGTAACCATAGATTGCTAATTCTTCAGTTCTAAGTACTGCAAGTGTAATTAATGTAATTTGCTTTGCCAAAAAAACAAAGCTAACCTATGTTTATAAGTCTAAGTGGTTATCATCAAATTTGAAGATGATAAGTCATTATTGTTACTTAAACTCATCAGGCACTGTTGTTAATAGTGCATTCATTTATCGCATTATGTAGGAGCTATTTAAAATAATGGTCGGCAATAGATTGTTAAAAATAAAAGCATTCATTCCACTTATGCCATCAATTACAAAGAAAATCCGGATAAAGACAGCCGTACTTTTGCTGAGCATGGCTGCACCAATATGGTTAGGAACTGAAACTATCGCTCCTCAAATCGTGCGAGCTTATACTAACAGAGTTGATTTGGAAATTACACGTTTGCCCGGAGATAATTACAAAAGCTTGTTGCACAGAGCCGAAGCAGTAGCAAGAGCAGCAGCCCAACGCAGTTTTGATAAAGATATTTTGGTAACAGATGTATCCGTAGTCGTTTCCGCCCAGAACTTTGGCGCGATCGCACCGGTTTTGGAATTAAATGTTAGTCGTAGTCAATGGCGCAATCGTCCGGATACTCAACGTTGGGCAAAGTACTTCAAGATGGCGCGAACGCTGCTATTTTTCGGGCAAAGTGCCAATAGTAATGCTTCAAGTGAAGAAAATAATGCTGTTGAAAATATTCCGCAGTCAACTGAAGTTGTTCCAATCCCTATACCGCAGGTTGAAGTGGAATAGATAAGTAATATGCAAAAAGGGAAATAAAGCATATTTGATCTTAGTGAGGTACATTTGGACAGGCAGGGATGCCTATCCCACAAGAGTTTTAGGATTTAAGACTGTACCCTTACCTGATTAAACTGCAAAGTACTGTAAATAAAGTACAAAGATAAATTCTAAAACTCGTCAATATAAAATCTGCTGTAATTTATAAGTATATTAGACGTTGCTTTTTTGAAAGGGGGTTATTCTTTTATATCCCCTTAAGCCTCGATAAATTAAGCAGGCGATTAAGCAATTCATGCCTTAGAATAAAAAGGTTGTCAAAAATTACGGTATCTGGTTTTATGGCTGTTCCAAAGAAGAAAACATCGAAATCCAAGCGTGATAAGCGTCGAGCAACTTGGAGACACAAGGCAAGTGTTGAAGCAGAAAAAGCTCTTTCCCTTGGTAAATCAATTTTGACCGGACGCTCTACATTTGTTTATCCATCTGGAGAAGAGGAAGAAGAAGACGAAGAGTAATTTGCTCTTGATACGAATAATTTAGTTTTTTGTTAATTTCCAACAGGATTTTAGGTTAACGACGATCAAAAAGTTACATAAGACAGAAACCGTCTTGCTTGAAACCAAAATCTATAATCCTGTTGGTTTAAATATTAATCCTGATAAATAAGATTTAGCACAAAGGTCATTTTTGTTGTAGGGTATGTGACTAGTACTTCGCCACATTAGTGAAAGCGGGGCTAGGAAGTCGCTACGTAGGTTGGGTGAACGCTAACGCTTCGTTCAACCCAACCTACAAATTTCATTGTTTTACGCCTCATAAGTTATGTGGCGGAGTATTAGTATAAAAGGCTTAATTAATATAGCTGCTGAGGGCGTTAAGGTAAAGAAAAGCAGAGGAAAGGTGAGAGCGTAAGGCTATGAAAAAAATTTTACGATGAGGAGTTAGCGTAAAAATATATTATTATCTATTGAAAAAATATTTTTAAAGAATTATGCTGGGAAAGTTTTTTCAAAAGCCAACTTCCGAACAGGGCGATAGGGTTCCTCCCGGACAGCATTTAGCTAAAGGGTTTCCCGTGCTTACTTACGGTGCAACTCCTCAAGTTAGTACCCAAGAATGGGAATTTAGCGTATGGGGTTTGGTAAAACCCAAGAAATGGAATTGGTCGGATTTTATGCAGCTACCACATAGCGAGTTTACAGCCGACTTTCACTGTGTTACCCGCTGGTCTAAACTTGATGTTAAATGGAGTGGAATTAAGGTCACTGACTTTATGAAAGTTATTGAGGTAGATCCCAAAGCAACTCACATCATGGAACATTGCTATGGCGGCTATACTACCAATATTGCCATAGAAGATTTTGTCAGAGAAGAAAACTTTTTTGCTTTTAATTTATTCGGCGAGCCTTTAAATGCCGAACATGGTGGCCCGATGCGCTCTGTGGTTCCCCATCTTTATGCATGGAAAAGCGCTAAATGGATAAATGGCTTAGAATTTTTGGATCGTGAAGAATTAGGCTTCTGGGAGCGTAACGGCTATCATCGACGCGGCGAACCATTTGCGGAACAACGGTATAGTGGGTTTTGAGACAGTGAACAGTGAGCAGTGAACAGTGAACAGTTAGCAGTGAGCAGTTAGCAGTGAGCAGTTAGCAGTTACTAGTTTCGATGCCCAATACCCAATACCTAATACTCACCCAAAAATTCGTTTGATTAAGGATAATTTATTTTTATAGGGTGGATACAGTAATTTCACGTCAAGGATAAAGGGTTTTTTGACTATGCTTTTGTAGTGAGAAAAGGTGTCAAAACTAGCTTTTCCGTGATAGCTGCCGATTCCACTATTTCCAATACCACCGAATGGTAAACAGGGCGCGGCATAATGAATCATTGTATGGTTGATACAACCTCCACCGAAGGAAGTTCCTGCGATTACTTGTTTTTGCAGGCTTTGATTTCGAGAAAATAAATACAATGCTAAGGGTTTTGGATGAGAATTAACGATATCAATGACTTCTTGATAGTTAGTGAATTCAATTACTGGTAAGATAGGGCCGAAAATTTCTTCCTGCATTATTGCATCTTGCCAAGAAATTTCATCAATAAGGGTAGGAGCTATATAAAGTTCGTCGCAAATAGTTTCCCCACCAATAATGATTTTTCCGTTTTTTAAATCTTTTATATCTTTTAGATAACTTACCAATCTATCAAATTGCTTTTGATTGATAATTCTGGCATAATCGGGACTTTTCGCAGGATTTTCACCGTAAAATTCTTGAAGATATTTTTTGATTTCATTTAATAAATTCTCTTTAATTTTTTTGTTAACTAAAAGATAATCTGGTGCAAGACAAGCTTGCCCTGCATTCAAAAACTTTCCCCAAGTAATACGTCTAGCAGCGACTTTAAGATCGATATCGGTGTCTACAATGCAAGGAGACTTGCCACCAAGCTCTAAGGTAACGGGTGTGAGGTGTTTCGCAGCGGCTTCCATAATGATTTTGCCGACAGCAGTACCACCAGTAAAAAATATACGGTCAAATTTTTCTGCTAATAACTGCTCAGAAGTTTCAACTCCTCCTTCTATGACAGTTAAATATGATTTATCAAAGTATTGATTAAAAATTTCGGCAATTAAATTAGAGGTATGACAAGCAATCTCTGAAGGTTTGAGAATAGCACAATTTCCAGCAGCAATAGCACCGATTAAAGGAGCAATAGTTAATTGGAATGGGAAATTCCAAGCACCAATAATTAAAATTACACCTAAAGGCTGTGGATAAATTGTTGCTGAAGCAGGAATAAATTGCCAAGGAGTACTTTTTTTCTGGGGTTTCGTCCACTTTTTTATATGTTTAATAGCATATTCAATCTCCTTTACAACAAGTACAATTTCTGCTAAAAAACTCTCTGCGAACGGTTTGTTTAAATCGGCTTTTAATGCATTTAAGATTGCTGCTTCGTTATCAACTATTGCTTGCTTAAGAATTTTTAACTGTTGAATACGAAAAGAAATATCTTTAGTTTGACCAGTTTGAAAAAAATCGCGTTGGTTGTGGATTGTTTCAGCAAACATATTACAGTTTATAGCAATCAGCTTTTATTTATCGCAGTTAGTAAAGTAGAGAAAAACTACCACAAATGCAAATTGTAAATTATAAATTTCAAATTCCAAAATCTTATGATTTACTGTTTAATAGGCAGGGTAACACTAAACACACTACCTTTACCAAGCTCGGAATTAACTTCAATAGTACCTTGATGAGCTTCCACTATACGCCGGGAAAGGTACAAACCCAAACCACTACCAGAGCGTTTGTGACTTCCGGGACGAAATCTTTCAAATAAAGTAGCTTGCTGCTCGGGGGAAATACCTTGTCCTGTATCAATGATTTTTATAGTTACAGCGCCGCAATCGCTCAAATCAGTTGCTAAATGCATAGTCACCGAACCATTATCGGTAAATTTGATGGCATTGCCAGCTAAATTGGTAAATAACCGATGCAACTCCAGGCGATCGCCCATTACTTTATCTAAATTTTCAGCTTGCGATACATCCGCTTTGATTACCAATCCTTTTTGTTGTGCTAAAGGAGTTAATTCACTCGCTACTTCCTGAAGTAGTTGACGAATATCGACTGGTAAGAAAGCCAAGGTTTTACGTCCAGCTTCAAAACGGTAAACTTCCAATAAAGTATTTACCATCGCTAATAAATTACTGTTGGAACGAGCCATAATAGTAAGCGCTTCATGCATTGAGGGAGATAGTTCCCCCAAAGCACCTTCGAGAAACAATATCATCATTCGTTCCTCTGCTACCAAAGGAGTGCGTAAATCGTGGGTAAGACGAGAAACAAAATCTTCCCGTTGACGAGCAATTTCGTCTCGTTCGTCGATACTGTGCTTAAGCCTTAAAAGCGAACGTACTCGTGCAAGTAATTCATCTACCGTTACAGGTTTGCGGATGAAATCATCAGCACCTAAGTCCAATCCGTGAGCCACATTAGGCGAATCGTGAGCAGTAATTAACAAAATTGGAATGAAAGATAGTTCAGCATTTCCTCGGATATGCTTGGTAACTTCATAACCATCCATTCCCGGCATCATTAAATCTAGCAATATCAAATCAAAGCTTGATTCAGCAATTTTTTCCAGTGCAGAAGAACCATTCTCTGCCGTATTAACTTCATATCCTTCTTCTTCTAATATAGTTTTGATTAGAAAGACATTATCGGGAGAATCATCAACAACTAATATTTTGTCAGATGTACAATTGTCAGAATTCATAATTTATTGCGAAGGTTAATTAATAGTTTTTTTTTGATTAAAAAGAGTTAAACCCTGCGTTAAAGTTTAAGGTCAATTTAAACCTTTTGAGCCATATTACATACTCCAATGGATGAAAAAATTACTTCACTTTATATGAAAATAGTATAAGTAATATAGATTAAAACACAGTGATAAAAATCACTATATTAATTTATTCGCAATCTGTTTGTTTGTAAAAATAAAGTTAAACAAAAGTAGCATAGTAAACATTTACCCTACTTATATAATTAACTGCAATCAACAGCAGAGGTCTATACTATCAAGCAAAAAGTATTACCTGAAAGTCAAGTAGCAAGTATTAATTCTGATTTACCTTTAGGGTACGTTGATATAGGCTCATATAGGGATATTACCTACGTTTTTTTTATAATTGGCTGAATCTTGCTTCGGTAAAGATTTTAGAGAAATTTGGAGCAAAATTCATTCAAGGCAAATAGCAAAAATCTATATTTAGGTATATTTAATAGAAGCATTGGATGTTTTTACCACCCAATGTCTATCAAGATTATCAACATAAATAAGGCGGCAAGTGAAGAGAGTATTCACAACCTTATCTTCTTATTTCCTAGACACAATTGCCTGCAATCTCTTTTGAAAGTCTTCATAATCTGCAACAATAATCGAACTCGTAAACAGCTTTTTTAAAGCAGATTTATCATCGATGGCATTGATTTCTTGTATAACTCCTTGGGGTATTTCTTTAAATCTAACTTGTATAATTTTCATAATATTAATACGTATTTTTTCTACTTCTTCCATCTGTGTTGCTGATTTTGCAACGTATTTAATGTCATTCATTTTACTTACTACCTAATAATCTCTGAGTTCAGCTTTGATAGTTATTTTTCCGAACATTATGCTGCTAGCGGCACGCCGAGCTTGAGCCTTTGAAGCCTGTAAATAATTTAATTTTTATATTTAACTAATAAGCTCAATTAAAACAAAAAATACCTTTGCGCCATCGGTACAACAGTTGCTGGCTCGCAAGTCAATAACTCACCATCCGCCCGAACTTCATAAGTCTCCGAATCAACTTCTATATTCGGTAAAGCATCATTCAACTTCATATCTGATTTACTTAATTCCCGAGTACCGGAAACAGCGATCGCCATTTTTTTCATTCCTAATTGCGAAGGTATTTCCCTTTCCATTGCTGCTTGAGAAACGAAAGTAAACGAAGTGGCATGACGCGCATTTGCAAAACTACCAAACATCGGCTGCATATGTACTGGTTGCGGTGTGGGAATACTAGCATTCGCATCACCCATTTGAGAATAAGCGATAAATCCACCTTTGATTACCATTTCCGGTTTAACTCCAAAAAATGCCGGTTTCCACAAACATAAATCGGCGATTTTTCCTTCTTCTACCGAACCTACATATTGAGCAATGCCGTGAGTTATTGCTGGGTTAATCGTATATTTGGCAATGTATCTTTTTGCTCGAAAATTATCTTCTCTTTCCTCGCCAGAGTTGAGTTTTCCTCGCTGCACTTTCATTTTATGCGCCGTCTGCCAAGTACGAATAATGACTTCTCCGACTCTTCCCATTGCTTGAGAATCGGAAGCAATCATACTAAATGCGCCTAAATCGTGCAAAATATCTTCTGCGGCGATGGTTTCCCGACGAATACGCGATTCTGCAAAGGCAACATCTTCAGCTATATTTGGGTCAAGGTGATGACATACCATTAACATATCAAGATGTTCGTCCAAGGTATTTACAGTATAGGGACGAGTTGGATTAGTAGAAGACGGTAAAACATTCGCTTCACCACAAACTTTGATAATATCCGGTGCGTGCCCTCCTCCGGCTCCTTCAGTATGGTAGGTGTGAATTACGCGATTTTTGAAAGCAGCAATGGTATTTTCGACAAATCCAGCTTCGTTGAGAGTATCGGTATGAATAGCTACCTGCACGTCGTATTCATCGGCAACGCTCAAGCAAGTATCGATGGCTGCGGGAGTGGTTCCCCAATCTTCGTGTAGCTTCAACCCCATCGCTCCAGCTTGTACCTGTTCGACAAGCCCTTGGGTTTGACTGCTGTTACCTTTACCCATAAATCCTAAATTCATCGGAAAAGCATCGGCAGCTTGCAGCATTCGGTGAATATTCCAGGCTCCCGGCGTACAAGTAGTAGCATTTGTTCCGGTAGCTGGGCCAGTACCTCCGCCTAGCATGGTAGTAATTCCAGAAGCAATAGCAACCTCAATTTGCTGCGGACAAATAAAGTGGATGTGGCTGTCGATACCACCAGCAGTCAGTATCATTCCTTCACCGGCGATCGCTTCGGTACCGGGTCCGATAATAATATCTACGTTGTCCTGAATATAAGGATTTCCGGCTTTACCAATTTTGAATATTTTTCCGTCCTTAATGCCAATATCGGCTTTAACAATACCCCACCAATCGAGAATTAAAGCATTAGTTATTACCGTATCCACCGCGCCATCGGCATTAGAAATCGGTGATTGTCCCATACCATCGCGGATAACTTTACCACCGCCAAATTTAACTTCGTCACCGTAAGTAGTAAAATCTTGTTCGACTTCGATAAATAATTCCGTATCGGCAAGACGGATTTTATCGCCAACGGTAGGGCCAAAAGTTTCAGCGTAAGCACGACGGGACATTCGGTAAGACATAGATGCAGTAATCGTAAAAGTACTTTGAATATTGTTGGGGAAAGTGGAGAAGAGGAGGAGGATTTTTTGTATAAGTTTATATTTTTGGGTGGGGAGGAGGAGTGAGGTTATGATTGAGTTTCTGTTTTTAAACGCAGAGGGGCGCAGAGGGAAACGCAAAGGAACGCGGAGTATGTATGAAAATGATTTGAGTGGAATTATAATTGGTTGTGCGATGCGAGTGCATACGGCTTTGGGAGCAGGTTTGTTGGAGTCGGCTTATGAGAAGTGTTTGGAGTATGAGTTAAGGAACAGAGGTTTGAATGTTGGAAGACAAATTCCGATACCTTTAGTTTATGAAGAAGTAGAATTAGATTGTGTTTATAGGTTGGACTTGATTGTTGAAAATAAAGTAATTATTGAAGTCAAATCTGTAGAATCTCTCAAACCAATTCACAGCGTACAACTTTTAACTTACCTTAAACTAAAAGAATGTAAATTAGGTCTTCTCTTCAACTTTAACGTCATCCACCTCAAAGAAGGAATTAAACGAGTAGCGAATAAACTCTAACTTCGCGTACCTTTGCGTTTTACTCCGCGCTCCTTTGCGTTTAAAAAGAGATTATAAATGACAACTTTAGATATTTTTAAAATTAAAATAAATCCATCTTTTAAAACATATTGGACACAAGGTAAAGGACTTTGTGTTGCTGAAATTTATATTAATAACGAGCCGTTGATAGAATTAGTACGTCAAGCAGAAGAACCATTTGTTAAAGCTGAAATAAAAGAACGCCGTGCTGAGGGTGATGATATTGATGAAATAACTTTGCCCGCAGGAGATTATAATTATCTACCAATTTCAATGGTATTACGACCTTCACGCAATTTTCTCGACGAACCTTGGAATCATGGCTTTATATTAGAACCTGACGACCCTAGAATTGGTAAAGCAACTGTTTTAGATTGTACTTGTGGTGTAGTGGAATGCTGGTTTATGCAGGTTCGTATCACGCTCAATAAATCAACTGTTATATGGTCGGAATTTACTCAATTCCATCGCGATTGGGAACTTGATTTAGGTCCTTTTACATTTGATAGAAAACAGTATGAAGCTGAACTGTGTAAACCTAATTATGAATAATGGTATATAGAAAACTCCATAAGTACATCTAATAGTTTTTAATAAAACTCTAAAATGGTAAAATCTATATTAAAAACCATAACATTGTCAGAGTTTCTACGATTACCAGAAACCAAACCAGCCAATGAATATATTGATGGTAAAATTATTGCGAAACCTATGCCACAAGGGAAACATAGCACGATTCAGGATGAACTCGTACCGACTATAAATACTGTAGTTAAGCCGAAACGTGTTGCTCGTGCTTTTCCTGAATTACGCTGTACTTTTGGTGGACGTTCAACTGTACCCGATATTAGTGTTTTTGCTTGGAATCGCATTCCCCGCGATGAGAATGGGGAAGTTGCTAATGCATTCTTAATTGCACCAGATTGGACGATTGAAATTTTATCACCCGACCAAAGTCAGACGAAGGTAATCAAAAATATTCTTCATTGTCTCAAGCATGGAACTCAAATAGGTTGGTTAATAGATCCACTTGAGCAAACTGTATTTATTTTTTGTCCCAAGCAAGAAACTGAGGTGTTTGACGAATCTGACACTTTGCTTCCGGTACCGGATTTTGCCAGTGAGTTACAGCTTACAGTCGGAGATTTGTTTGCTTGGTTGTTGGAATGAGAATTAATAATTATTTGTTAACAGCAGTTTAAAAAATGGGAAAGTAGAGAGATATAAAATACGGATGTAAATCTAATTCATGCCAAGAAAAATTCGAGAGTTGAAATCTCAGATTGCGCGTGAAGGATTCGTTTATTTACCTAAACGTGGTAAAGGTAGCCACGAACGTTGGAAACATCCTTTGTTAGGGAAGACGATGACAATACCAGGCAAGGATGGAGATGACGTGCCACCATATTTAGAAAAGCAGTTAGCACAGTTATTAGCTCAACTCCAGGATTTACAAGAGGAAGATTCATGAGTCGATACAGTATGATTATCCAATGGTCAGATGAAGACGAGCTTTTTCTAGTTACTATTCCAGAATTTAGCGATCGCGTCATCATGCCTTGTACTCACGGTAAAACTCGTGAAGATGCGATTCGTCAAGGTGAAGAAGTAATTGAGATGTATTTGGAAGCTTGGCAGGCTGAAGGTGAATCTATCCCCGAACCTAGCACAGTGCAAGTTGCTTGATTATCAGCGTACCTCCGCGTTTACCTCTGCGCTCCTCTGCGTTTGGGAATCACCCTTCGTATCCCTCCTTTACTCCCTTCAACATCTCCTTTATAACGAGGAATAACATGAATTCCGGCGTGCATGACATTTTGCCCTGCATCTCGATTAATATTTATTCCGACATTAAAACCGTCTGGTGCAAATTCTTTTCCGATAATTTCTTGCACTTTATTAGCCATTAACCAGCAAGCTGATTGTTCTTTAAATGGTAATTCAAAATAGTTGCTGACGTGACGCTTGGGAATTATTAATGTATGTCCTTTACTTAAGGGATATCCGTCAAGTATTGCATATGCTGTTGCTGATTCGGTTAATAATGTTAGGGTTTTACGAGGATTGCAAAATATGCAGTTTTCAGATGAATGTATATGGTAATTGTAGTGAGTATATTCGTATATTTCGCAGTTTTCATTTAAATATATTGAATTAAAAGGAAGTTTAACCATACATTGATAGGTTGGTTTTTTATGAACGTAATGTTCTCTAAATCCTTCTCTTTTAATATCCCTTCTCACAGCATAATAGGCTTTACCTCCTGGCTTTAATAAATGCGATATTTCCATTAATACATTGGCTTGTTCTTCTGGAAACAATACGTTTAAAACATAGAAACAAATTATTGTATCGAATTTGTTTTGCGGATAATCGGAAAAATAATAAGGGTCATAACCTTTAATATCAAATCCTTTTTCTTGCAATACTTTGACATCATTACCAAAGCCACAGCCAAAGTCTAAAATGTTGCCTTTAAGTAATTCTTTTTTTAACAAAAGTCTCGCTGGATATGATAATTTCACCCTTTCTATTGCAGTAAGGTGACTAAATTTATTATTCTGTTTTTTCATTTAAATATTAATAAATATAGTTATCAAAATTTATTTAATATTTAAAATATAGCTTAGTAAAGTAGTTATAATGTTCAGTATTTTTTCGGGTATTGTTGCTTTTTAACGCAAAGGTACGCGGAGGTAGTAGCAGAGAATAAGCTAAGGAAGAGAAAGAGTATTTACATGAATGATTTGAGGTTATCATATTCAGCTATTTGGTTTTGCTGACGGTTACGAAACATTCGTTTTTGCAATCGAGGAAAATCGGCAACTTCATATTCGCGTCTTTCTCCACCCATAATGTAAATTAATTCTTGTTCAAAAGGATTTCGTAAGTGATGTGCGACGGAGGGAGTAGGAAATCCCATGAAATCACCTTCTCCTACCTCAAATTCTTGGTTATCGATTTCTGCTATACCTTTTCCCGAAAGTATGTAAATAAATTCTTCTTCAAATTCGTGGGAATGATATATAAATGATTCTTTTCCCGGTGCTATTTTTGCTAAGTGAAATCCTATTCTTTGTAAACCTACTAATTCGCTAAGGGAAGCTCCGCTGATTTCTGAGTTTGGATTTAAGGGGTGGGAAAATGTTTGTTGGGGAAGCTGTTTGATTGCTTCTGCTTTAATGAGTGATTGGGGCTTTTTGTTAGTATTCATAGTTATTAGAATTAAGAAACCACAAAGACGCAAAGAGCGCAGAGGCAGGAGAATATAGAGAGATTTTTAGTTGTTTATATAGCATTCATAAATCCCTAAGTAACTTGGAAACCCAGTTTTTCGGAAAAATTGGATTTCTCAAATTTATCTTTCTCACAACTCATATAGAATTGCTATAGTTTTCCATTTATTTTGGCATTGAATCCGTAAACTTGACGGCTACCAGCTAAAGATACTAATGTAATTTCTTTTTCGTCTCCTGGTTCAAATCTAACTGCGGTTCCTGCGGGGATATCAAGACGCATTCCTTTAGCTGCTTCTCTGTCAAAGTTCAATGCCGCATTGACTTCATAAAAGTGAAAATGAGAACCTATTTGAATTGGTCTATCTCCGGTATTTGCTACTAATAATTTAACGTTTGAACGACCTACATTCAATTCAATTTCGCCTTCTGAGGTAATTATTTCGCCTGGAATCATGATAATAAAAGTAACAAGTATAAAGTCAAAAGTAAAAAATTATTGAATTGGATTGTGTACGGTTACTAATTTAGTGCCGTCGGGAAAAGTTGCTTCTACCTGTACTTCTTCTACCATGTCGGCAACACCTTCCATAACATCATTTTGAGTTAATAAAGTTGTGCCAAAACTCATTAATTCAGATACAGGTTGTCCGTCTCTTGCACCTTCTAAAATTGCAGCAGTAATAAATGCAACGGCTTCGGGATAATTTAGTTTTACACCTCTTGCTTTACGTCTTTCTGCTAATAATGCAGCGGTAAAAATTAATAATTTATCTTTTTCTTGAGGTGTTAGTTGCATTTTTTACTCCTTATTTATAAAACGGGAATTAGACACTACTGTTTCAAAGCATCCAAACTCTGGGTAAGCAGCTACTACGATTTAAACAAAACATCCGCAATAGCTGCCAAACACTAACAAACCAGTTTCTCACTTCGGCTGTAGAATCACCACGGTATCTACACAAAAGTCCATTTTCTATACGAGTAACACCGTGGGGAGGGGAGGGGAGGGGAAGAGGAGAAGAGGGGAGGATAAATAAAGTACGTATTTTTTGGATTATTTCTAAGGAAACTGGCTTTCCTATATAGACTAAAGTTCCAGTAATTGGTTTTCCTGCTAAAGCATGGGGGCTATGAAAAATTTCTTCGCTACCCGGTAAATATTGTCTATCAATCCATAATGGTTTGTTATTTTGCCAAATTTCGGTATTGTTTCTCCATCCTCCCGTAATAAATTTCTCTTTTCTAGCGGTACGTCCAAATCGATTAATTTCCCAGCCAATGAAGTTGGCATTATCAGCTAATTCTATCTTGATATCTTGACGAAAATTAGCACCGTTAAAAAAGATGGTTTCTTGAGGAAGCCATTCTAAACAAGCATCATCATCAATTTTTATGTTGATATTTTGTCTGGCTTGTAAACCGTTACTGCGATAAACTTTATTTGCCGCTGCCGTAGTAATTAATGCTTTTGAGTGGGGTTGCAGATGGAAATCAGATGATAAGCGATCGCCACCGACAATTCCCCCGGCGGTATGCAAAATGACGCTATGACAAACTGATTGTCCTTCGGGATAAAAGGGACGCTGTACTTTTAACGGGGCTTGATTTTTACTTTGAATTAATGCCGTTTTGTTTTGGCTATGGTTGTAAACTAAATTCAGTTTTCCATGCCAGCTTTGAGGAGATTCTGCTTTTGGGCAGGGTTGTTGCATTACCGTTACTTTATTCAATATTTATTCTATCAAAGCATGAATAGATGATTTTTTGGGAGAAAATAAAGAACATAAAATAGGGAAGCAGTAGTAAGTATAATTCGTGATTCGTAATTTGTAAGAAACAACAATAAAATATAGCAATCCGATATGAGTCATGAGAAAGATATTTCTTATAAACCCGGTTTTTCTGAAAAACCGGGTTTATAAAATCTCATAAATTATTTAGTATTGCTATATGTAGATTAAGACTTTTTCGCTAAAATAATGTAATCGTCTAAGGTATAGTTTGACTCAAATGTTTGATTAAAATACTTCAAAAGTAAGGGACTTAGATATTGTTGTTTTGGTAGTTTTTCTCTCGCAAATTTAGAAAAATCTGCTCCTTTGAGAGAACCTCTTATTCCTGTTGAAGTTAAATATCTGTACCATACTAACTCTAATCCTAATTCCCCTAAAAATTTATTCACTAAGCTTTTTTCTTGTTTGCAGTCTTCACATTGGTAAGCATCATAACCTTTATACAATGTTTTATCTTGGATAATTAAAAGTGCATAACCGTTATTTTTTAAACTGTTATTAATTATCTGTGTATATATTTTGTTTGCTTCAATTTTTTGTACGGAGTCTTTAAAGAAGCAGTGAGAAATTACAACGAAATCAAAAAAACTAGAAGGGATATTACTTGATTGTTTATCCCAACTAAATATATCTGAAGTGACGAAGCGGAAGAAAGTGTTGACAGGACTTTTTCTTGATTCTATATATCTTCGCCAAAATTGCAAACCTCGGAATTGCAATGTATTTTGCTTTTCTAATGAATAATAAGAGATGTGCATCTGGCAAATTTTGAAAAAGCCGCTGGTACTTTGCAAAAATAAAGCTAAACCATAAGCAACTGTTCCCGGTCCTGCTGCAATATCTAATATGTTAATATTAGCTGATAAAAATCCAGATTCGTAAATTAAAAACCAAGCTATGTAAACGCAATATACGTTTTCTAAGAAATACTTCATGTAGTAAACGTGTGGAGTTAGACTAAAACGATAATCTGGGTCTTTTCCACACTTTAAACTATTAATATCTTCTAAAGCATCTTCGAGTTTAATTACTAATTTTTTCTCAGAAATTTTATTAAATTCTTCTTTGAGGTATTCAACTAACTGAGCTTCAAAATCATCAAATATTCTTTCGTCTATACCAGTACATTGTAATTTACTATCATCATGTTGAATTAAATTAAATGTTTTGTAAATATATTTAATAAATTCTCTATCCGAAGTTAATTTAAGATTATTTTGATTTTGATTTTTAACAGCTGCTGGTAAATCCGCTTTTTGTTTTAATTCCTGTAATGCGGTGTTGAGTTTTCCGCTTAAAATTGCTGCTTCTTGTTTATATTGTTTTGCAGATTGTTCAAACTGTAATTTATCTCTAAATAGCTTTTCTAAATTCGTTAATCTTGCACCAGATTTTTCAATTACTCGCAGCAACTTTATTGCTTGAAGCTTGTTACCTTGTTGCAAAGCTAATTTGAATTGAAAAGAAAGCCACCATTTAGATATAAATTTAATCATAACCAAAACCGTCTTTTCCTTCCCTTATCTCTACATCCGGAAGGTTAGACATTAATTTTTCTTTGAATCTTGTATAGCTTAATTTTTCTTCGTCGTACCACCAAGCGTATTTCTGCTTAACTTTTGCTGCTGCTTCGCGGGTTGTAGCAACTAACGAACGATTTTGACTAGGGTGAAAATCCTGAATTACTACTCTATCTGCTATTTTTAGCTTTTCGATAAAAGCCGTTTCGTCTTTTTCTAAAGTTGGCAGTAAAGGAGTAATTGTAATCGAAACTTTAGGAATAAAACCTTTATCAAAATTAATGCTTTGCTTCACTTTTGTAATCGCGTTTATTCTAGCCTTAATACTTGGCGATCGCGGTTCAAAGTCTCGTCTAACGGATTCGCTTCCAGTCGGGATACTCATATTAACTCGCAGGTGCTTAAATTGCTGTAAAAAATCAATATCTCTAGTAATAATCGGACTGCGAGTTTGAATTACTAATATTGGACGATAAGGATGCATTACTTCTAATAAAGAGCGAGTTAATTCATGTTTTGATTCGATTGGTTGATATGGATCTGTAACGCTACTCATATAAATTCGAGGCGGTTTGTCGGGATTTTTTTTGTACCATCTTTCTAATTCTTTTTCTAATATTTCGGCAGCGTTTTGTTTGATGATTACCCATTTTCCCCAATTTTCGCGCATCTTTGGATTAGGACTAAAAGCCGCAGCATAACAATAACTACAGCCATATTGACAGCCACGATAGGGATTTAAAGTAAAGTCATAAGCACTAATAAAACCACTAGCTTTTGTTAGCAAAGATTTAGCATTTTGTTCGTAGACGTTAATATCTCCGAATACTTCTTTTACTAATTTTGTGGGAGTGTTAATACAATAATATTGATATTGGGGTTTTGGCATTTTTATAAAAATAGAATGGGTAAATAAGATTATTTTTGTAATAATTTATATTTATATGTTTATATTTTACAATTTTATTTTTACTAAAATGGTGCGTTAGACTAGCGTCATAACGCACCCTATATGATATTAAATATTTGATAAATTTGAACTGTTAACTGTTTGTGGCTTCTCCTAAATGTACGCTTGTAAAATAAGTCATATAAACAAAACCTTGTTGGTTCTTAAATCGTTGATATAACTTCTCAAAATCAGCAATTAATTTATCGTAAGCTTCCCCTGTTTTAGGAAGATAAGAAACGCTCATTGCTCGTCCAATTAATCCAGTGAAATCTAATTCTTGCTGATAAACAAAATTATATTCCTGAAAGTTTTCAAAATAAGTTGTTTCTGTTAAAGGTTCAACAGATTTCATCTTTGATTCTGCTGGACTATTGTTTGAAGCTTTACGAATTATTTTGCTATATTCTGCTGTAAATTCGTCTTTTTCGTCGCGAATATTCCATACAACTGCTAATTTACCTTTCGGTTTAAGAATACGATGAAATTCAGATAATGTTGGTTCGGGATTGAACCAGTGAAATGCTTGAAAACAAGTTACTAAATCAACAGAATTTTCGGATAAGTTGGTATTTTCTGCTGTTCCATCTTTCCATTCCACCGAAGATGTATTATCTTTAATTCCAGCATTTCTCATTTCGGAATTTGGTTCGATAGCAATCACCTTTAGATTACGAGCTGCTAATAACCTTGAAGAAATTCCTGTACCTGCTCCGATATCGGCTGCTGTGATTGGTAAGGTAAAATTATCGAGGATTTTATCAATCGCTACTTTCGGATAGCTAGGGCGATATTTAACGTAATCTTCGACTCTATCAGAGAATCTATTTAAGGGATTTAATGTATGTAATGGTGTTTGTTGTTTGTTTGTTTGGGTCATTTTAATTGGTTATATTTGGTTAGTAGTGAGGGGTTTGTCACTGAGGAAGAGGACTAAAGTCTTCACAAAGTCTTTACTACAAACGGGCTAAATGTAGGTTGATACGATAAATAAGATAAACGAAACCATCGCGATCGCAAAAGTGTTGATACAATTTTTTAAAATCATCAACAAGTTGTTTTTGTACTGTTTCCTCGGAAGAAATAAACGAAATACTTTGAACAAGACCAATTAATCTTGATAAATCCAATTGTTGTTGACAAGGAAATTTATAGCAATCGATATATTTGAAATAATCGCTTGCCTTTAAAGGTTGTATTTTGGAACTAAAGTCTGTTGGTGGACGATTATTTGCAGTTTTACTTACTAATTGACTATAAATGCTTGTAAATTCATCGTCTCGATTCAAATCTTGAAAAGCTATCGCTAATCTTCCCCGTGGTTTCAAAATCCTTTGAAATTCTAATAAAGTGGGTTCCGGTTTAAACCAGTGAAAAGCTTGAAAAGAAGTGATTAAATCAACTGATTTTTCTGGTAAATTAGTATTCTCTGCTGTTCCTTGTTTCCATTCAATATTTTTATGTTTTTCAGCAGCTTCTCTCATCGCTTGATTTGGTTCAATAGCGATGACATTTACACCTCTAGAAGCTAATTGACGTGCTGAAATTCCCGTACCAGCACCAATATCAGCGGCTACAAGTTGATTTTGTGATGATAAATTTTCTAAAATTTTATCGATAACTACATCTGGATAATTAGGACGGTATTTTGTATAGCTTTCTGCTTTATCGGAGAAACGATTTAAGGGATTGAGGTTGTATAGAGGTGTATTTAAATTCATTTACATTGCATTATTTTATGTGCAATATAAATTTTACCTTACCCTGTCAGAGCCGGACATCCCTCTCCTTATTAAGGAGAGGGAAAATAGTCAATAGTAAACATTAAAAATTATACTGAGATATTAATATTTATCTAATTACAAGAATTACACTAGACTTTTTTAAGATGGCAAAATTAACAGTTCCCGGTCCTCAACCTTTACCATTAATTGGAAGGAATATATTAGTATCAAAATTTGTCAAAGATTCTTTGGGATTTACCAGCCAATTATTTAAAGAATACGGTAAATTAGTTTCCCTTGCTCGTAATGGTGGAACTAATCTTTATTCTCCTTTACCAAATTGTCCCGGAACCGTTTTTACATATGGTGCTGATAACGTTCAAAAAGTAGCGGCTCACCATGAAATTTATCATAAATATCCTTTGACTGGTGGACTTTATCGTAGAAAAGATGAATCTTCCCGAACAGAACCTTTAAAACATTTTGGTGTGGGTTTATTTGGTGTAAATAGCAACGAACATCGCCGTCATCGTCAATTATTAATGCCAGCTTTTCATCAAAAACGTATCGAGTCTTACCGAAATACCTTTGTCGAAATTACTGAATCAATTAGCCAAGAAATAGAGGTCAATAAAGTCACAGACATTGCTAAATTAATGCGACTCATAACATTAAGAATAGCCACCAAAACTTTATTCGGTGCTGATATAGGACAAAAAGGCAGTAAAAGCGCTCAACTTCTGCAAAAAATTGGAATTTTATTAGGTAATCCCATAACAATGGTTTTACCTTTTGATATACCGGGGTTTCCCTTCCATCGAATGATGACTTTAATGGCTGAATTAGACGAGGATATGAGGGAAATAATTCGCTCTAAAAAAGCTTCCGATATTGACTCCGGAGATGTATTGTCAATGTTGATTAAAGCAAGAGACGCTGAAACCGGAATGACATTGACTGAAGACGAATTACTCGGACATGTCAGTGTAATATTTGCTGCTGGACACGAAACCAGCGCCAATGCTTTAACCTGGACATTATTTTTACTTTCTCAACATCCAAAAATAGCTGCTGATTTATTAGACGAACTCGATACGGTATTAAAAGGAAAAGCACCAACCGTCGAACAATTACAGCAATTACCGTTATTAGAGCGAGTAATTAAAGAAAGTATGAGAATATTACCACCAGTACCTTGGAATGCTCGTGCTACATCTCAACCGACGGTGTTAGAAGATTATGAATTACCGACAGGAACCGAAGTTTGGGTGAGTATTTTTCATACTCATAGAAATTCCGATATTTATCCAGAACCTTTGAAATTCAATCCTCAACGCTGGGAAACATTAGAAGTAGATAATTTTCAATATAATCCCTTTAGTGCTGGTTCTCGTAAATGTATTGGAGCGGGATTTGCGATGATGGAAATAAAAATTGTATTAGCGATATTATTACAGAAATTTCGCTTTCAATGTTTACCAGAACAAAAAATTACTCGTAGTGCTTTGATTGTATTAGCACCGAAACGTGGATTACCAATGTTAATTAATCAGCAAGATAGAGAATTTAATAAAAGTTTGGGTGAAATCAAGGGGAATATTCGGGAATTAGTTGAATTACAGTAATCAGTTATCAGTGAACAGTTAATAAATATCTCTTTCTCTCTTTCTCTCTTTCTTCTCTTCCTCTGCGTCCTCCGCGTCCTCTGCGGTTTTTAAAAACCGATATTTATAGTTATAAACAAATTAATTTAAGGGTGCATTGTTCTTAATTAAAATATTCCTGAATAAGTAAACAATATAAAATAAGACGCTGAAGATAAATTGAAAAATAGCCGCGATTAACACAGAGATTAAAAAAAGTTATCGCGCTCTCTATCGGGATGAATAATCTCTTTCTTTAAAACACCGTTGATATATCTTCTCTCCATTTTTACAGCTAAACACTTAGGTTGATATTCCACAAAAAATTCCTCCCATTTTTCATAATCATTAAACCAGTTTTCTGTACATATACATTGATAAAATCCTTCGATATTATAATTCCATGTCATACGATTAAATATTTTCCCTTGAAAATATCTATTTAATTCTATAGTATTGCCTTTGCTATCTAAAATCCTACTTTCTAAAAGAATATCGCTATCGGGATGATATGAATTTACAATTTTAGAACCATCTGAATTTTCAATTGTTTCATCTCTAGATTTAAAAATAGAACTAGATTCCGGTTCATATTTTTGTAAAATATCTATGACAGCAACTTCATTTTCTTCAATAAATCTTGATTCACCTACATAATAAGCACCCGTTTCATAACACTCTGTCATATACAGCATCATATTTGTTAGATTTCTATAAGATATATCAATTCCGTGATATGTATGTAAAATAGGAGAATTTTCTGTCTTCTCTTCAGCACCAACCGCTGAAAAAAATTCTCCCTCAAATTCAAACAAGGGAAACCAACCAAAAGGAAGCGATAAACCCCAAGCTTCTTCCATAATTTGTGACTCTTCTATTGCTTCTTCTAAAGGAAAAAATCTGAAAGCTTGAAAAAAACAATTTCCATCATCAATCATTCCATTTCTCCACTGATAAAGCTCGTAAACTTCCTGAGTTAATCGAAATGGTAAATCTTTAACTTTTTCGTCTATTTCTTCAACAGTCAATCCTGGTTGTAACGATTCAACTGTAGAAGTTTTGTTGTGTTGAAACCAATTTAAAATTCTATTTAGAGCATTTGTTAATTCGGACATTATTAAATTACTTGGTGATATTAACAACCATTTATATAATAAGCTGAATTCATATATTAGTACACATGTTTTGATAACATTATAAAATTACGAATTACGAACTACGAATTACGAATTAAATCTACCCCTTGCTCATAACGTTACGTCAGGTTCTAGGATGAATTCATCAACCGTAGTTCTCTGGTCAAACAAGCGTAGGTGATGATGTCTAAAGCGATGAAAATTGGTGAATTAGCGAAGCAAACAGGACTTTCAATCCGGACTTTACATTATTACGACGAGATTGGATTGCTTTGTCCTTCCGATAGAAATGACATTGGACACCGATTATATAGCGATAGGGATATTATCCGGTTACAACAGATTCTATCCCTCAGACAGTTGGGTTTTGCTTTGAAGGAGATTCGTGAATGTCTGGAGAATCCGGATTTTTCCCTTTCTCAAGTCATCAATTTACATCGAGACAGAATAAGAGAGCAAATCGCTTTATCTCATACTTTACTCGAACGTTTGAATGGAGTCGCTAGAGAATTAGAAACAACTAAATCGGTTGTGGTTGAAAACTTGATTCAAGTTATGGAGACAATTACGATGACAGAGCAATATTTTACACCTGAACAGCAGGAAGTTATTGAAGCAAGATTTCCTGATGTGGAACCGGAATGGCAAGAATTGATAACTAAAGCGCAAGTTGAGATGAACAAGGGAAGTGATTTAAATAGTTCCTCAGTGCAGGAGCTAGCAAGGATTTGGCAGTGGAGTATGAAAAATCTTATTCGTGGCGATCGCACTCTCTACGAGTCTCTTGTAAAAACATATCAACAGCAGGGTGGAGAAGCAGCAAGTTGGGGTGCAATGAATACAGCAACTTTTGAATATATACTGAAAGCTGTTTCGTTTTTATCAATTTCAGAAGAGGTAAATATAGTTATATCGAATGAAAATTTTACCTCTGATGCTTTGCAAGTAATTAATTTAGGATTAAATGCTGTTAGGGAGTTAAATTATGATTTTTATGGTACGGAAGGATTGCTTTTGGGATTTTTAGCGGAAGATATTGGTGTTATGACAACAGTTTTAAAAGCTGCTGGGGTAGATTTTGAAACTGTCCGAAATCTGGTTGTCAAATTATTAGGTAGACATACTCTTGGAGAAATACCCCTTCCTGATAAAATTCCTTTTGCTCCGAGAATGAAAAGAGTTTTTGAATTAGCTCGTAATGAAGCAAATAATTCAAAAGAAGAGCGGATGAATTCGGTACATTTGCTATTAGGAATATTAGAAGAAGCTAAAAGAGGAGGAGGGGTAGCAACTTACATTCTTAAAGAGAGGTTAGGAATAAGTTTAGTTGATTTAGAGCAGCAGGTAAGATTAGCAATTTCTGAATCGTGATTTCGTATTTATTTTTATCTTTCCCTCTTCTTGATAAGGAGAGGGATGTCCGGAGGACAGGGTGAGGTTGGATTTTATGTCTAATTGAATTACAAATAAAATATTAAATAAAAAAAATGAACCAAAAACCAAATCTACACTTTTTCTGTGGGAAAATGGCTAGCGGTAAATCAACTTTAGCAAAATCCTTAGCTGAAGAGAATAATGCAATTTTGATATCTGAAGATGTTTGGTTGTCACAGCTTTATTCAGAAGAGATTAATGATTTTGATGACTATATTAAATATTCTCGTCGATTAAAATCAATTTTGACTCCACATATCCAAGAAATTCTTTCACAAGGTATATCAATCGTGCTTGATTTTGCTGGAAATACTCCTTCACAACGTAATTGGTTTCGGTTAATATTTGAATCAATGGAAGTTAATCATATACTTCATTACATCATTGCATCCGACAACCTTTGTAAACAGCAATTAAAAATCAGAAGTCAGGATAAATCAGAAGGTTCAGCATTTACTACGGAAGAAGAATTTACAGCAATCACAAAATATTTTCAACCTCCCACACCGGAAGAGAAATTTAATATTAAGACTTATCAGAAGGATTGAAATTTACGTTTAGTATTGTTCAATTCCAACAATCATCGAAATTGATATTATGACTACTACCACAGCAATAATTCGACCAGCTAAACCCGATGATACCGATACGATAATGAATTTGGCCTTATCTATTGGTATGTTTAAAGGGGAGGAGCTTGAAGAACTTGGTGCTATGCTATGTGGTTATTTTGAAGGTAGTCTTGGTGAAGGTCATTCTTGGGTTGTTTGTGACGATAACGGAGTTGTCGGAGTAGGGTATTTTGCTCCGGAAGAGTTTGCTGATGGTGTTTTTAATCTATATTTTATTGCTGTTCATCCTAATTCTCAGGGTCAAGGATATGGTTCTACGATAATCAATCATATAGAGAAGACTTTAGCAGAGCAAGAGATACGTTTATTATTGGTAGAAACTTCTGGTTTACCAAATTTCGAGATGACCCGGAAGTTTTATCGTAAACAGGGATATGAAGAAGAAGCGAGGATTCGAGATTATTATAAACCTGGTGACGACAAGATTATTTTTAGAAAAGCACTGTAATACAAATAAATTAACCTCACCCTCGTTCCCTCTCCTTAATAAGGAGAGGGATGTCCGACAGGACAGGGTGAGGTTTTGAACTTGTCATCAACGGGAGAGAAACTACCCTTTCAAAGGTAAATAAATATCGATAATCATCTCGTGTTCGGGAAAGTCGGGGAAAGATTTGACTCGATGAAAAAATAAAGGGAAATCTCGCGGTTCTTTACCACTTGAAGGTAACCATTCTCTATATAAATAGCTCACAGTTTCTGCAATATTTTCATCAGTTCCAATGTGACGAAGCATAGCACAGCATCCCCTAGGAATTATTTTATCGATAACACCAAAATTGTTTTCTTTAACATTAGAATTTACAGCAACACAAATATCAAACCGATATTTTTCTGGTTCGGTTGTAGCTGGGTCATCGTAAACAAGATTGTAAATTACTCTAGAATTTGATGATATTTGATTTTGTTTGCTCCATTCAATAAATTTTTGTACTGAATTTCCAATTAAATCCGGATTTCCTCGATGTTCAAACACAGCTACTTGACTTCCTGGGAAATCAACAATTTCTACTTGATATTTATCTTTATTTTGATTTGATTTCATTTGAAGAATCCTACTATTTTTTAGAAATTGATATTTATCGTTCCAAGACTTCCACTCTGGCTGATTTCGGAATTCTGAAGGTGTTTGTCCGATATTCTTCTTAAAAGCACGGGTAAACGATTCGTGATTTTCAAAACCACTAGAAATTGCAATATCAATGATTTTGATATCTTTACGAAAAGCAAGTTGATAAGAAGCACGTTTAAGACGAACTAGCTTTATATATTTAAATAGACTAATTCTAAATAATCCTGTAAATTGCCGGTGGAAATGATATTTTGAAAAAGCCGCAACCTGACTTAATTTTTCAAGGTCAAGATTTTCGTCTAAATGAGTATCTATGTAGTCTAGTACTCGATAAAAAGCTTTTTGATAGCTGGTAATATTTTTCTGAATCATTCAAAATATCATCTTTCTTCAATTACTACAGTTTAACGAGTAAATTTGATTGATACTTGACAGATATTGCTGTTTTAATTTTTTATTTAATAAATAGCTTTTAATTAGTTTGATAACTTTGTTGTATACTTTGTTAAAGTAATTAACATGAATTAAGCTCATGAAATTAAAAGTTACTAAAGTTGGTGATTCAACAGGAATAATATTACCCAAGGAACTTCTAGAAAAACTTCACATTAGTCAAGGTGATACGCTGTATATTACGGAAACACCAAGAGGATTTGAGCTTAGCGTTTATGATGAAGAATTTGTGAAACAGATGGATATTGCTGAATCGGTAATGCTTGAAGATAGTAATGTTTTACGAAAACTAGCAGAATGATGGAACCTGTTTGGGTTAAAGAATCGGTAGTAATTGCTATTCACCGTCGTCAATTAGCAGAACATGGAGGTATTGAAGGAATTAGAGATGAAGGGTTATTAGAATCAGCATTATTTAGACCGCAGAATAAATTTTATTATGAAAATCCAAGTATCTTTGAATTAGCAGCAGCTTATGGATATGGAATTGTGAAAAATCATCCCTTTGTAGATGCTAATAAAAGAACTTCTTATATTGTAACGAGGATTTTTCTGATACTTAATGGTTATGATATTAAAGCTTCAGAAACTGAAAAGTATGATATATGGATTCGTCTTGCTAGTGGTCAAATAAATGAAGATGAATTAGCTGGTTGGATTAATGAGAAATCAGTAAACATTTGATTCAAGCTTCGTTTTTATCAATAACGTAACATCCTGCTCTTTTTGGGTGGTCTTCAACTAACGAACCAGCTTTCACATTTCTTATTAACCATAGAATCAAGATATCTCCGCCTGCTGCTAATATGAAAGCTAAACCGAAAATAAAAATAAAAGTATTACCTGTTAAGATGCCTATAATAGCTGGTAAAAATCCTAATATAATTGCTGGCATTACTGCTCCTAATCTATAAGCTTTAATTCCCATCGGTTCTTTACAATGTGCGTAAGGTGACATAGTTTTCCAATTAATACCATATCTAATAGCATTTGATTTCTTATTACTGAAGAATTGCCAAGTTATTCCATGAATTAACTCATGAATTATAACTCCTATAAAAATTGCTAACATAAAAAGACTAAAATATTGTGGTTCTAAAGCAAATAGCTCGCTAAAATAATTTGGTGATTTCCATATATAGATATCTAATCCAATTAAAATGACAATAAATGGTAATGCTGCGAAAATAGCGTAAATATTAGCCTCTACCATTGACACCGAATAATCTTTCTTCATAAATCCGCTCCCTGTGATATTCACTAATTAAACCTGTGAATCAATCACCATCTTAATCTTTGAAACTCCCTTCTTCCCCAACCTAGATATCAAATAATAAGCAGCAGGAACGAAATAAAGAGCGAGTAGTGTAGCACCAACTACACCACCAGCGATCGCTATTGCTAAAGGTGGCCAAAATTCTCCACCAGATAACAATAATGGTACAAATCCGATAGCGGTTGTTAGTGTTGTCGTTAGTACGTGACGGGTTGAATGTAATACTACTTTTTGAATTGCTTTAGGATTCCCGGTTTTTGCTATGGGATGATTGGAAATCGCGCTGAGTACTACTATCGAGTCGTTGACAGCTACACCGATTAACCCTACTGTTCCGATAATGGGGTTGAAACCGAAGGGATAACCAAATAACCACACAGAAAATAAACCCAGCCCGAAAGATGCTACAGCAACTATTCCAATGACACCTGCTAGTTGAAATGAACCCAGAGAAAGTACTAATGTCGCTATCATCAGAATAATTAAAATTCCCACGGTGGAAATTAAACCACCTACAGCATCGTTTCTTTGTTCTTGTTCTCCCCCAAATTCAAATCTATAATTAGGGGGTAATGATGATTTGAAATCTTCTAATTTGGTTTGAAATTTGCTTAATGTTTCTGCTGGTAATGTTCCAGCATTCAGGAAACCTTGAATTGTATTAACTCTTTGTCCGTTGTAGTGAGTAATTTGAGCGAGTTCTGGTTTTAATTCAATTTTACCCAGGGAAGATAAAGGAACATTATTAGAATTTGCGAGCAAATCTAAGGAAGTAATTTGAGATAAGTTTCCTCGTTGTTGATTTTTTAAACGAACTCTGACGGGTAGTTCTTCGTTACCTTCTAAAATTGAACCACCGACGGTTCCTTCTAAAGTATCATTTAATTGTTGAGCAATTTTTGTCCGATTTAATCCCGCTAAACGTGCTTGTTCTTCGTCTAGTTGAACTTCGATTTGTGGTTGAATTTCATCTAAACTCGCACGGGTATGGGTTACGTCTTTTATATTGACTAAAATTTGTCTAACTTGTTCTCCTAATGATTGTAGTTTTTCGATATTAGAACCATAAATCCGCATTTCGATAGGAGCAGCAAAGGGAGGCCCTTGTTCTAATTGTCTGACAACAATTCTCGCTGAGGGAAAGTTTTTATCTAGTTGGGTTTGTAATTTATTGGTTATAGTACTTGATGTCAGTGAATTTAACTGTACTAATGCTTGAGCGTAATTATTTTGCTGTTCTTTTCCACCAGTTAAGTTGTAATAAAAGGAAGGAATATTGCTACCTAGTAACCAGTGAACTTCTTCAAATTCTGGATTATCGATAATATCTTTACGGATTTGTTTGATTAAGTTTTGGGTTTTTTCTAAGGATACAGAAGAGGTTAATTCAAATTCAATTTGTAATTGGTCTCTATCTGCTGCTGGAAAGAATTGTTGTCTGAGACTACCAGCTTGAATAAATCCGATGATTGGTATTAATAAAGCTAGGAAAATTGATAAAATTGGTTTTGCGACTGTAAATTTTACGGTACGTCTATATAATCGATTCAAAATCGGAATAAAAATACCTTTTTGTAGCCAGGATTGATTTTTATTTTTTTTCTCATTTTGATTTCTATCTTTATTACTATTCCTATCCCGATGAAATTTAGCGCTGAAGGTAGGAATTATCGTTAAAGAAATGAATAGAGAACAGCAAACAGCGATAATCACAGTAATTGCAATCGTTCCCACAAATTCCCCGGTACTTCCTGGTAATAATGCAATTGGTAGAAATGCTAAAACAGTTGTTAAAGTCGAACTTAATAATGGAATTGCTAAATTTTTAATACTATGATTTATCGCTGTTAATGGTTTAACCCCTTTTTTTAATTCATTTTGAACTTCATCCACCATCACAATCGCATTATCAATCAAAATTCCTAAAGCAACAATTAAACCCGTAATCGACATTTGATGGAGAGGAATATTTAACCAATTCATCCAACCAAACACCATGAATACTGATAAAGGTAAAGCCGAACTTACTATCAAAGCACTCTTTAAACCCATCATAATTACAGTCACAACGAAAACTAAACCCGCTCCTAAAAGCAAATTTAAGATAAGACTATTTAATCGTTCCGTTACATAATTACTTTGAGCAAAAATAATCGGTAAACCAATACTTTGAGGTAAATCCGATTTAAATTCAGCAATCTTTTTCTCAGCAACTTCCGACCATAAATCAAGTCTTGTCCCCGACTGAACGTGAACCGCTACAACAACACCAGGATGACCATTTAATAAAGCAAGTTCCGCTGCTGGTTCTCTAATTCCCTTCCTAACAGTAGCGATATTTTGTAAAGGTACGAATTGACCTTGAGAACCAAAATTAATTGGAATTTGTCTAATTCTGGCTAAAGTTTCTAATTCTCCAGCTACTTTAATTAATAAATTATTATCATTATCTCGTAACTGTCCCGCTGAAACTTTAGAATCGCTCAAAGCAATTTGTTGTGATAAATCCCTTGCTGTCAAATTATAACTAGCCAAAGCTTCGGGATTAATTTCGACTATAATTTCCTCTTTCGGTTCGCCAAAAATTTCAACTTCCTCAGTCCCCGAAATCGCTTCTAAACGCTCCTTAAAAACTTCCGCTTGGCGACGTAAAATTCCATAATTTGGTTTATCATCTTGCTTCCAAGTTAAACCCGTAATCAAAGCATAAGCCTTTACTTTTACAGCTGACAATTCCGGTTCAATTATATTATCTGGTAAATCGACCTTTGCTTCATCAACTTTATTTCTTATCCGCGTCCAAACCGAATCAACTTCCTGTTTTTTTACAGTATCTTGTAATTCAATTTGAATAATAGAACTACCAGTCCGAGAAGTAGATTCATAACTATCAATTTCCTCAACTTCCGTTAACTTATCTTCGATTTTCTCCGTAACCAAAGCTTCAACTCGTTCAGCATCAGCACCAGGAAAAAAAGTAGTAACAACAGCATTACGAGAAACTAATTCCGGGTCTTCTAATCTTGGTAAAGTAAAATAAGAAGAAATTCCCCAGACTGCGATTAAAACAATAGTTAGAATTAGTAAACGAGAATTTCGATAAAATAGAGTAAACATAGAATTCGGTAATGGGTAATTGGTAATAGGTAATAGGTAATTGTTCTTGTAGGGTGCAGTAACGGTCATTATTCTTCATAAAACCTAACAAAATAATTTGGACATACCGTCACGCACCAATCAAGGTATTAATATTTATTTATGAAAAAATGTTGATTAAATCTAAAAAAACGAGGAGTTAAACGCAAAATAAAACAGATAAATTATTTAATTAATTAGTTAGTTAGTTATATAGTTAAAAATTTCCTTAATTCTTATTACTTGTTACTTATTACTCTCCACTCCCTTGACTAACCAATTGACCGGGAACTAATCTTTGAACACCATCAACAATAATTGTGTCCCCCGCTTGAATTGTTCCTCTAACTAAAACTCGTTTCCCATTGGTTTCTAATACTTCTATTAATCTTCGTTCAACTTCCGAATTACCATCTTTTTTCTCAACAACTGCATAACAAGACCACAAACCACCTTCACCTTTTACTAATGCTGTAATCGGTAACCAATAACCTTCCGTAGCGACATTTTGAATAAATTTGAAGCGAGCAATTTCTCTAGGTGAAACTCTAGCTGTCGATGGTAACCGTAAAATAACTGTTCTTGTTCGAGTCGCGGCATCAACTTCCGGTAAAATCGACTTGACTCTAGCCGAATAAGTTTTTCCCCCAATTTCTAATTCTTTCTGACTTCCAGGTATTAATTTCCTCGCGACATTAATCGGAACCCCAATTTTTACTTCCCGATTACTGTTTTCAACTAAACGTACTATCGATTTACCCATTTCGACTACTGTACCCTCATCAACAGAACGAACTCCAACTGTCCCAGAAAATGGAGCTTTCAAAATACTTTTAGCGATAGTAATATCTAAATTGGTAATTTCTGCCGATAATTGCTCAACCGCTGCTTTTTGTGCTGCTTTTTGTTCGTATCGAGTCCCATTAAGCAATTCTTCCAAACTACTCCGAGCATTATTCAAACGCTCTGATAAAGCTTGAGAATTGAAAGCAACTTCATCAAACTGTTCCCTCGAAATCGCTCCCTGCTCGTAAAGATATTTTCGGCGATCGCTTTTAATTTGTTCTAATTTCAATTGCTTTTCAATATCCCCGACTCTAGCTCTGGCTGCTCTTACCTGTTCGCTTCTCGCACCGTTATTCAACTCCACTAATTTTGCTTCTGCTTGTGCTTTCTGAGCAACCAAAGAACGACGCTGTGCTTGTAAATTCGCTGTATCTAATTTCGCTAATACCGCTCCCTTAATAACCCTGTCTCCCTCATCCACCGAGATTTCGATTAACTTACCACCACGTTCAAAACCAACCTCGCTAGTGCGGTTAGCTACTACTTCCCCGGTATAGCTTTGGGTTGTCTGATAATTTCGAGCTAATTCAATTTCGGTCGTTTTAACTGTAAGTGGTGTCGCTTTTGTAGTAGCTCGAACTGGAGAATTATTCGTTTCAATTCCAGTAAATTTACCAATTCCTACACCAGCAACTAAGATAAGCAAACTAGCCGAAATTAGCTGTAATCTTGTGGATAGAGATGATTTTACCCGTGCCGAAACTTCCGGAATAGACTGCTGATCCATGATTTCATCGCAGAGAAAGATGATTAATTAAATGCAAATCTTGCATATACAACAAATTGTGTATATAGTTATAGTATATAAAACAAGTTTAGTATGTCAAGATGAAATGAAATAAACCTAGTACTTCCGATTGTTCACTGTTCACTGTTCACTGCTCACTGAAATGTCACTAGCACACACAATCCTCGCAACACTAGGTTCCGAATCTTATAGTGGTTATGATTTATGGAAAAAATTTTCTCAAACCAGTAAATATTATTGGCAAGCAACCCAACAACAAATATATAGAGAACTAGGGAAATTAGAAAAAGAAGGTGCAATAATATCAGAATTAATACCTCAAGAAGGTCGTCCCAATAAAAAGCTTTACCAAGTTACAGATAAAGGAATAGAAAAACTGAAAACTTGGTTATTAGAACCAGCCGAACCAATGTCAATTCGTGAAGAGTTGCTGGTAAAAGTAATTGCGTCTAGATTAGTTTCAAAATCAGTTATTTTGCAAGAAATTGAACGACATCGACAAATTCACTTGCAAAAGTTGTCCGAATATAAAGAAATTGAGCAACGAGAATTTTCAGATATTTCTCAACTGTCTTACGATAAAAAATGTCTTTATGTTACCTTACGCTGCGGTATTCGTTATGAAACTTATCGAATTGAGTGGTGTGAAGAAGCTATTTCATTATTGAGTGAAGAAGCTGATAAATGAAAAAATAAGTTATTCGCGAGTACAATTTATATAAATATTAGTACAAAATAACAATGACTAAAGCCACAAATACTGGGTATAAATATATTGAATTTGATGAACAGAATGTACCTTTCATCATTGGAACTAGGATGAAAGTAGTTGAAATTATTACATCCGTTTACGCTTATGGTTGGAGTGCTGAAGAACTGCATTTTCAGTACCCACATTTAACAATGAGTCAAATTCATTCAGCATTAGCTTATTACTGGGATAATAAAGAAGAGATTGATGCTGATATGCAAAAACGTTTAGAAAATGTAGAGAATTTACGTCAACAAGCTGGTGAATCCGCGATTGCTAAAAGGTTAAGAACTCAAGGGCTAATAAAATGAGCATAGCTCTTTATATTGATGAAAATGTTGCCCGACAGGTGACAACTGGTTTGCGTTTACGTGGTGTAGATGTTCTTACCGTACAAGAAGATGGACGTACAGGTTATCCAGATGAAGTATGCTTATCCTTAATATTCTTTAATGAGCATCTATAAAAGGCTTAACTATACTATCTTCCCAAATTTGAAACTCAATATATTTTTCAAAATCCCCTTCCCAATAGCGTTGATAATTGAGAGATTGATCATCAACTGGCATACCATACTTTACTATAAAATTTTCAAGTTCGTGAAGAAGGAATACTTTGCCATGAAATGGTTTATCGTTGCGAGATAAAGCAACATAGCTATCGGGAAAAGTGAAGGATGTTGTTGCATGATTTAAGTCACAAAGTTGTATTTTGACTTCTTTTTGTTCTTCTATCAGATTTTTAAACCAAATTGATTCTCCTAGTACGAAATAAAAAGGATATTTCCTAATTGGCTTTCCACCACGCTCTATAAAAAGACGGCGCAAACTATCCTCTATTTGTTTTCTTGTGTGGATATAATTATTTCCGTATTTTCGATGATATTTATCATCTTTCTTATGCCGAGTCTGCAACTTTTTAAAAATAGGGTTATTCTCACCCATTTCGAGTTCAGAGAGAGTTAGAAATGGTTGTCTTTCTGCTAAATAATAATGTGTGATAAAATCTGGGATTTTCATAATTAAGCTTTACATTGAATAAAATATAGAAATTCACCATCCACCCCAAAAATTTCTAGTTTCTGGATTATATTTCTTACGTATAAATTCTTGTTTGGAATAACTGCTAGTTAAATATCCCTCGTCGTCAAAATAAAAAGCACCAGTTTCATAACATTCTGCTATCGTCAACATCATATTAGTAAGACTTGAAAACAGTACTTGCTCACCTTCTCCTCCACCAAGATAAATTCTCAAAATTAAAGCTAAATCTTCAGATTGACAAGAAATAATAAAATAATCTCGTGAATCTAAATAAAAAATCGGAAACCAATGTAATTTCCAATTCAACTCTTCGTATTCTTTAATTGCTGATTCTAGAGATAAAAAAGCATAACCGCTAAAGAATCTTGAAAAATCTTCCTCCCCTTCATAAGTCCCATTTCTCCACTGATAAAGTTCGTAAATTTCCTCTGGTAACTTAAAAGGTAAATCCGCAACTCTCCTGTCAATTTCCTCATAACTTAACCCCGGTTGCCAAACATCTACCGAAGCGTATTTTTCCGAAGTATGATTTTTCAACCAATTGACAATTCTATTTAAAGCATCTGTTAAATCAGACATTTGCGATAGTTTTTAATTAATAACTCAACAATTTTCTTCTTCTATTAACTCTTCCAATTGCATTAATAATTCAGGGAGGTTATTTTCAATCGTATTCCAAACAATTCTTTGATTCACTTGAAAATATTCATGAGCCATTACATTCCTCATGTCCGCAACAATGCGCCAAGGGATGTTAGGATAACGCAATTGAATTTCGGGAGGAATATTTATTGCTGCTTCTCCTATAATTAGAAAGTCGTAGAAAACAGCTTTTGCAATTGTTTCGTTATTTTCAAAATCAGTAAATGTTAAATCAGCAACACGATTCTGAATAGAATTAATCCCTTGTACCATATCCCGTATACGAAAACGCCAATCTCTAGAGGGCACGAATCATATCCTTAATAACAGGTTCTCTTAAATTATCTCGCAAAGTGTCCAAAGTTCCTATATCTACAGAACGTCCTAATATATCTTGTAGATAAAGCTTTACTTTTATAAACTCAAATAATCCAACCGAACGATTAAATTCTATAAAAAAATCGACGTCGCTATCTTCTCTCGCTTCATTTCGTGCAACTGAACCAAACAAATCTAAAGACTTTACACCCATATTTTGTAATTGTTCTCGATGCTTTTCAATAATTGCTAAAACTTCATCGCGTTTCATTTAAATTTTACTCCCGCCAAACTCTCATCGGTATCTCTTGATATTTCTGGCGAATACATTTTACTGCTTCGTAATCAATTTCTCGATTCTTTCTTGGTAAATAATATCCAGCTTCATATAATTCGGCTTCTGCTTGAATCATTTTAGTAAGATTAGGATAGATAATATCAGGTTCACCATCAATATCTTCCCAAAAAATATCTAGAATTGGACTAGTTTCGATTTGCTGTTGATTCAGCACTATTACCAATAACCCTTTTCCATCTAAATCTTCCATAATTGGAAACCAGCGTTTATTCCATCTTAAATTTCGCCACCTTAAATTATCATCATTCAGATATGGAAGATTAGTTCTATATCTAGATTCTAACCACGATGTTGCATACAAATTATATATTTCTAAAGCTGCCTCTAAAGATAGAAATGTATAGTTATTAAAAAATCTTCCGTATAATTCTTCTCCCTTCCATGTACCATTGCCCCATCTATAAAGCTCGATAACTTCCGTAGGGAAACAAAGAGGTAAATCTTTAATTTTTTCTATTATTTCTTCGTAGCTTAGTCCAAATTTTAACGACTCAAAACGAGCATTATTTAAATTTTCATGTTCTTCCAAATATATTAAAATTCTATCAAAAGCATTATTTAAATTAGTCAGATTTCGAGATGAAGACATTTGATAAAAATACTTTGCTGTTGGCTTGTTGACTTGTAAATCAGCTTTTGATTCATAACTTTTAGCTATCAACAGCATCATTTCTGCAAGACTATTAAACTCCTTACAATGATAATCATATGGATTGCTATAAAATATATCGGGATATATATTTCCTTCACTATCACCTTTGACTAAGTAAAAACTGGGTTCATCAATAAATATCGAGCAAAATAAAGGGAACCACATTACATCCCAAAAATCGGATTTCTCACTATAATCTTTGCTCTCTACAAGGTAATCATCTTCTATAAAATCTTCAAATTCTTCCAGTAATTCCTCATATTTATCCAAAGCTGCTTCTAAAGAAAGAAAAAATAAACCATTAAAAAATCGCGCTCTTTCTTCCTCACCTTCACAAGTCCCATTTCTCCACTGATAAAGTTCGTAAACTTCCTTTGGCAACTTAAAAGGTAAATCCGCAACTCTCCTGTCAATTTCCTCATAACTCAATCCCGGTTGCAAAACATCCACCGAAGCATATTTTTCCGAAGGATGATTTTTCAACCAATTGACAATTCGATTTAAAGCATGTATTAACTCTGACATCGCTAAAAATTATTTTTTACATACAAGCATCCGTGAAATAAGTTTAACTTAACAAATAGTACGTTTGTTCTTTAAATGCAGAAAGGAAGCAAATTGCATTTTACATGGCTTGCTTTCCAGATTTCGCTATCAGAATTCATATATTTTTCTTTCATGGTTGCAAAAACAGAAACCATTATTTACTTTATCTATAAATATGCATTTCTAGTTAACCTCCCATCTTCACAAAACGACAGAATATTTAAAGAAAATTACTATCTATAACAGTTCTATAGCAGTTTTTAGTTGAGTCTAGTAATTTTTTAACCTCACCCCAACCCTCTCCTTGATAAGGAGAGGGAGAGATTTACCTTCTTGTAAAGCGAGGGTGAGGTTAAATGCACTGCTGCTCACTGAAAAAAAACAGCCGCCTCCAAAAGACGACTGTTTAGAAAAATAGGGGTTTATTCAACTAACGTAAATTAACGTTTCAGTAAGCTTGACTCGACTTAGTAGTCGAAGTCGCCACCACCCATACCAGCACCAGCACCAGCACCTTCTTTAGGCTCTGGCTTATCGACAACGATACATTCGGTTGTTAATACCATTGCCGCAATGGAAGCTGCGTTTTGTAGTGCTGAACGGGTTACTTTTGCAGGATCGACGATTCCAGCACTAAACATGTCGCCGAATTCGTTAGTTGCTGCGTTATAACCGGTGTTAAATTCCTTCTCTTTGACGCGCTCAGAAATTACCGCACCGTTTTGTCCTGCGTTTTCAGCAATTCTCATCAAAGGAGCGGGTAAAGCACGAGCTACAATCATCGCACCAATTAATTCTTCACCTTTGAGATTACTGTTAGCCCACTGTTCCAATTGAGGAGCAAGATGAGCCAATGTTGTACCGCCACCAGGAACGATACCTTCTTCTACAGCAGCTTTGGTAGCGTTGATAGCGTCTTCTAAACGCAATTTCTTGTCCTTCATCTCGGTTTCAGTTGCAGCACCAACCTTAACAACTGCTACACCACCGGATAATTTAGCCAAGCGCTCTTGTAACTTCTCTTTGTCGTAGGAAGATTCGGTTTCGTCCATTTGACGGCGAATTTGGTCGCAGCGAGACTTAACTGCTTCTTCGTTACCTTCAGCTACGATGGTGGTGCTGTCCTTGGTAATGGTGATTCTGCGAGCTTTACCAAGCATATCTATCTTGGTAGCGTCTAACTTCAAACCAGCATCTTCTGTAACTAACTGTCCACCAGTTAATACAGCGATATCTTCCAACATCGCTTTACGGCGATCGCCAAATCCGGGAGCTTTCACAGCAGCGACGTTGAGTACTCCGCGCAAACGGTTAACAACCAAGGTAGCCAAAGCTTCTTTCTCAATATCTTCAGCAATGATTATTAACGGCTTACCAGAACGAGCTACCTGTTCCAAAACGGGTACTAAATCTTGTACCAAAGCAATTTTCTTGTCGGTGAGCAAAATAAAAGGCTCATCGAAATTTGCTTCCATACGCTCTGGATCTGTCGCGAAATAAGGAGAAATATATCCCTTATCAAAACGCATCCCTTCGGTAATTTCCAACTCGGTGGTCATAGACTTCCCTTCTTCCAAGGAAATCACACCTTCTTTACCCACCTTATCCATTGCTTGAGCAATCATCTGCCCGACTTCTTCGTCGTTACCGGCAGAAATAGAACCAACTTGAGCAATAGCTTTGGAATCTTCTACAGGGCGGGCTTGCTCGGCAATCTTTCCAACCAAAAAGGTCGCCGCTTTATCAATACCGCGCTTCAAAGAAATAGCGTTAGCGCCAGCCGCAACGTTCCGCAAACCTTCTTTAACCATCGCGTGGGCCAAAACAGTCGCGGTGGTGGTTCCGTCACCAGCAGCGTCGTTAGTCTTGGAAGCAGCTTGACGAATCAAAGATACGCCAGTATTTTCAACGTGGTCTTCTAACTCAATTTCTTTAGCAATGGTTACACCATCGTTAATAATCTGAGGTGAACCAAATTTCTTCTCTAATACTACGTTACGACCTTTGGGACCGAGGGTAACGCCCACAGCCTCAGCCAAAGTATCCATGCCCTTTTCTAAAGCACGGCGAGCGTTTTCGTTGTAAATAATCCGCTTAGCCATAATTCTCTACTTGTACCTTTCGCTTACTTTCTCTAAAAAAATGTTGTTATTTATTGCCCGTTAGCTGCCGTTTTGGCATCCAACTAACCACTAACCACTAACAACTAGCTAACGATAGCTAGAATGTCCTTCTCAGAGAGTAGTACGTACTCGTCGGTACCTAACTTAATGTCGGTGCCAGCATACTTGGAGTAAAGAACTTTATCGCCAACCTTTACATCCACTGACTGACGACCACCATCGTCCTTCATTTTACCGTCGCCTACTGCCACTACTTCACCTACTTGAGGCTTTTCTTTCGCAGTATCGGGTAAATATAAACCACCTGCGGTCTTCTCTTCTGATGGGTTAACCTTTACAAAAACACGGTCACCCAAAGGTTTTACTGTAGATACGCTTAGAGATACAGCTGCCATAACTTAAATTTGCCTCTTTAGCACTCTCGACTCCTGAGTGCTAATTTAGCGAAGCCAGACCTGTGATGGCAATATTTTATAGAGTACGGGTTCCCGAACTAAACTTTTATATGGATTTTAATCAAGTTTATTTAAGTATAAATGCTCAATTTTGTGCGGAGTTTCGGGTTTTATGCAACTTCGTTCGTAGAGTTTGATATGGTTTGCGATTATTTGCAAAGCCAAGAAATTGTTATAGAACTGTAAAATGTTGCCCTTTTATGCCTGATGATGCAGTCTTTCATTCGAGCCTTCAAGTACAAAAAACAACTAGCCTTCTACTCTATAAAATCCTTAATAAATTATATAGAAACTTTAGGGTTGTCAAAAAATCAACAACGTGTACTTCTATGATTTTTAGCTTTAATTTCCCTAGGCATTACTCAAATGAAGCTAGTTTAAGTTTTAGAAATACTTGAAAAAGTGACTATTTAAGCTCAAAATGGACTCTGTACTAGTGGAAAAACCGGCAACGGAACCCAATCAAAAAAAACTAACTACTTGCAGGAGCGGTTGTTTTAGACCAATAATAGTAGCTTAACCCCCGTTTATTTGTGGTAACTATTCGCTTATTACCCAAGTAATTGAATGCGTCCTAACAGTACGGCGCGAAAAGCTTACAAAAAAGCCAAGCTATTCGAGACGAATGCAAGTTAGTTGCTTACCATAAAGGCTTCCCTAATAAGAGATAAAATCTTAAACGAAAGGGAAGCATTCAGTTGGATACGTAAAAGCGAAAAATTGCTAAAGGCACGGGTTGTTTTCACAAGAGGTATGTTCGCCCAATACTGCTCTTGTAACACATAAGCATATTATTATTTGATGGAATGTTTTTAGCCCGTGCTTTTCAAAGCGATATATAATAGCGCATTATAAATACTATTGCTCTACGTATCCTTACTGTGGCTCTTGGAGTTGATGGTGAAATTTCAATGGAGGCGGTAATCTCCTTTGAGAGTTCCACGATTCCAGCGGCAAGGTAAGTGGGAAAAAGGGACAACATCTCAATCATCCACCAATTAGGATAACTATTCAAGACCTTGATGGATCTACGCGCGACAAGTGCCACTGCTATGAAAGAACCCAGCATGAAAGATCACAAACGCTTACTGCTCATAGATGATGACCCCAATCTCATCTTGCTGGTAAAAGACTACTTAGAATTCCGAGGATACGAAGTCGTCACAGCCGAAAATGGTCGAGAAGCTCTGGAAATATTAGAGCTAGACATTCCAGACATGATTATTTGCGACGTGATGATGCCAGAAATGGACGGATACACCTTTGTAGAACAAGTCCGACAAACAGAACGCACCAGTTGGATACCTGTTCTCTTCCTTTCTGCAAAGGGACAAAGCGCAGACAGAGTGAAGGGTTTGAATAAAGGTGCCGACGTGTATATGGTTAAACCTTTTGAACCTGAAGAACTCGTAGCTCAAGTTGAATCCTCGCTCAAACAAACAATTCGTTGGAAAGAACATCAAGCTAAAGGAGGCGAAAATGGCTCTCGCATCCAAGTACCCTTTGATGTCCAGCTAACCCCAACAGAACTAAAAGTGGTGCAGTTTGTGGCTAGAGGCATGGCTAACAGAGAAATCGCTGAAGAATTAAACGTCTCTCAGCGTACCGTTGAAAGCCACGTCTCCAATATGTTGGGTAAAACCAACCTCCACAACCGCACCGAATTAGCCCGTTGGGCAATTGAAAATCAAATGGCGTAAAACCATAGATTTCATAAGTAAGACTCTAGAATTTAGATTTAAATTACTAATCTAAAAGCTAGAGTCACTTAAACAAAGATTAACTAATGACTCCTTGCACAATCAAACAGTTTTCATCTGTAAAGAGTGGATCGTCAGTTATCAGCGTTCGCCCTGTCGGCTAGGGTTCATTACAAAGACTGGCTTTTAGCCTCCGGTTTAGAGTTTATTTGTGTGTTCGTTTCTCATTGATAATTGATAAGTGTTCACTGCTCGCTGTTAACTGTCGTTTTCCGTTCCAAAATTTCTTTCAAAATTAAGGTTACAAATCCCAAACAAGCGAGTAAAACCGCAGCAGCAAAAGCTGTTTGGGTTTCATACTGCTTATAAGCTTGCTCTACAAACAGCGGTAAAGTTTGAGTTTTTCGGATAATATTGCCAGATACTACAGATATCGCTCCGAATTCACCCATTGCTCTAGCATTGGTCAAAATTAAGCCATAAAGCAAACCCCAGCGGATATTTGGTAGAGTTACCCGCCAAAAAGTTTGCCATTGACTCGCACCCAAGGTATTCGCTGCTTCTTCTTGAGAAGAACCAATTTCTTCCAAAACAGGAATAACTTCTCTTGCCACAAAAGGCATAGTTACAAAAGCAGTTGCTAAAACCATTCCCGGAAAAGCAAAAATCACCCTTATATTAATCGCATCCAATATTCCTCCAAACCAGCCATTCTGCCCGTAAAGCAAAATCATCATCAAACCAGCAACCACTGGAGAAATCGAGAAGGGAACATCCAGAATACTCATTACAAAAGCCCTTCCAGGAAAACGGTTGCGAGTAAGCACCCAAGCCGCACAAAGCCCAAAAATCGCATTTATCGGCACCACAATCAAAGCAATAAGCAAAGTCAGCCCTACCGCGCTGATAAAATCATCAGTTGTCAGATAGCTAAAAAACTGCCCAATACCGCCCTTAAAAGCTTGATAAAAAACATTGATAGCCGGAATAAATAATACCAATGCTAGGTAAGTGATAGCACTGAGAATCAAAAGTCTTTTACCCATAATTAAATAGTAAAAAGTTATTAGTAGTTAGTAGTTAGTAATTAGCGATAACAATAAGTAATTAAGAGTTAGGAATTAAGAGTTATGAGTGAGGAGTTAGGAGTTAGGAGTGAGGAGTGAGGAGTTAGGAATTAATGAATAATTATTAAGAACTAATTCATACTATTACCAATAACCAATAACCAATACCCCATGCCCAATTCTCAATGCCCCATGCCCAATTATTGATACCTCTTTCCCCAAGCTTGTAATAAGTTAATAGCTAATAAAATTAACAGCGAAATTCCTAAGAGTACAGTGCCAATTACCGTTGCACCAGCGTAATCATATTGTTCCAAACGTTGGAATATTAACACCGACGCAATTAAATCTTTAAAAGCAATATTTGAGGAGACAATTACAATTGAACCATACTCTCCCACAGCACGAGAAAAACCTAAAGCAATACCCGTTAATAAAGCTGGAAATAAAGGAGGAAAAATAACTTGCCAAAAAGTCTGAAACTTCGACGCTCCCAAGCTCCAAGCAGCTTCTTCTATATCGTGTTCCATTTCTTGCAATACCGGTTGCAGCGCTCTCACGATAAACGGTAAAGAAATAAACAACATCGCCACAAAAACCCCAAAGCGGGAAAAAGCAATTTTAATACCAAACGGTGCTAGCAAAGAGCCAATCCAGCCATTCTCAGAATAAACATTAGCTAAAGTTAAACCTGCTACCGCCGTGGGCAAAGCAAAAGGTAAATCAATTGCCGCATCAACAACACGCTTCAGCGGAAAATTATATCTGACAAGTACCCAAGCAATTAATAAACCAAAAACACCATTAACAGCAGTCGCAACCAACGCAGTAACAAAAGTCACGTTATAAGCAGAAAGTGCGATCGCGCTAGTAGCAATTCGCCAAAATTCGGTTAACCCCACCTCAGAAGCCTGTAAAAGCAAAGCCGTCACCGGCAGCAACAGCATGATAGTCAGATAACCAATAGTAATTCCCCAAGGCAAAGAGAATTTTGGATTTTGGACTTTAGATTTTGGATTATGAATTCGAGATTCTGCAACAGCCATTTTCAGTTATCAATGAACAGCGAACAGTTATCAGTTAATAAATTGTAGGGTGTGCTACGGCACGAGATAATTTGATTGAAAACGTTAATTTTGATAATGCCGTAACGCACCATTATCAGTTTTTGCCAAGAGGGTGTGGATCGTCAAAAAAAATTAAGAGCTAATAATTAGGAATTAGGAATTAGGAATTAGTTTTAAAATAATTAACTACCCCCTCTCTATCCTCTCCGATTCCCAATTTTCTCCTGAATCTCATCAAAGGCTGCACCGTCAGCAAAAAACTTATCCTGCAATTTATCCCAACCACCTAATTCTTTGACAGTAAATAAGGTTTTCACAGGAGGATATTTACTCGCGAATTCTTGTTTAACAACTGGATTTACTGGGCGAAATCCAATTTTTGCAAATTCTCTTTGGGCTGCGGGAGTAAATAAGTATTCTACAAAGGCTTGTGCTACTTCTCGGTTGCCATGTTTCTCTACATTTTTATCAATTACTGCAACCGGATTTTCAATCAAAATATTTATTTCGGGGACAATATAATTACTCGGTTTTCCTTTCAAACCAGCTAAAATCAATTCGTTTTCATAATTAATTAAAACGTCTCCCTGCCCTTGATTAAAAAATGCATCGCTGGCTTCGCGGGCATCTCTTGGTAATATGGGGACGTGTTGATAAACTTTGCTGGTAAAATCTAATGCTTTATCTTCTGTACCAGTTTTTGATTGGGAACCATATAAAGCCAAGAAATTCCACCGCGCAACACCAGAAGTTTTCGGGTTAGCGGTAATAATACTAACGTCTTTCTTGATTAAATCTTGCCAATTATTAATTTGTTTGGGATTACCTTCACGGGTTACTAAAGCGGCGACGGATTCAGTCACCATACTATTCGACGGTGCTTCATTTTCCCATCCCGGTTGAATCAACCCAGCTTTTTCAATTTTTTTCATATCCAAAGCCAAAGCCAACTCCACCACATCAGCATCCAAACCATCGACTACAGCACGGGTTTGAGCGCCGGAAGCCCCATAACTTTCATAAAAACGCACCGTTTGATTGTGTTTTTGCTTCCACTCTTGCACAAATTGCGGAATAATTTCTGTATAAGCTGGTTTAGTAACTGCATAGGAAACCAGCGTCAAATCAACACGTTTAGAATTTTGGGCATTCGACACACTACAAGATATCAGCGAAACGCTTAAACTCAAACCCACCAAAAATAATAAAACAAAACTTTTAATTCCCCCTCTTGTCGTCAAGCGGGCAACGAAGCGCCAAAGCCCCATTTGTAGTTTCCCTCTTTAATCTACGGTAACTCGGTCAAGATACCGGGTTTTATATTTTTTATCCTACAGCATTTTGGGGATTGGGAATTCTTAGAGTCGCAAGCAAGTAAGTAATGAGCAGCGACTAACAAATAAACAATAAATTGGTTTCTACTTGCTACCTGTTACTTGCTACCTACTATTCCTAATTCCTAACTGCATAAATTGATTTGACTTACACCCATTAATAAATAAGACACCTATGGGAGGGGGCAAAGATTTTTACTAGCCCCTTTTCCCTTTTCTAAATTTGAAGAAGTTCTAATTTTTTTCTTTTCCCAAATAATAGGCTTATTAACTGTATGTCTATAAAGCTGGCTTCATAAATGCTTTACAAAACTTTATGAATGAATAGCATAATGAAAAAATATTGATTTTAGCAGTCAATTCGACAAATACTTCTAAGCTGCTCTTGGATGAAGAAGTGCGGGAGATTCAAGCAGTTTATGATAGAGGTTACTAACTCTTAACTCCTAATTCCTAACTCTTAACTCCCCTAATCCATGAATCTCGAATCCCTACTAAAATTAAACCGTACAATCCGCGTAATTGGCTTTGACGATGCTCCATTTATTCGCGGTAGTGGAGAAAAAGTTAATTTAGCAGGAATTATTTGTGGGGGAACTAGATTTGAAGGGATGGTTTGGGGAGAATTACAACAAGACGGTTTTGATTCTACAGAAACCATTTGTAAATTACTACTTGACAGCAAATTTTTACCGCAATTACATATAGTATTGCTCGACGGAATTGGCTTCGGTGGATTTAACGTTGTTGACTTACCAACATTAGCCGAAAAACTCCAGCTTCCCTGCGTCGCCGTGATGCGCCGTCAACCAGATTTAGATAAAGTTATCGACGCTATGAGTCGTTTACCAAATTTACAACAACGCCAAGAATTATTAAAACGTGCCGGTACAATTTACGAATATTCCCCTTTTGTATTTCAAGTATGTGGTGAAGAGCCAGAAATTATTGCCAAAGTATTAGATAAATTAACCGATTGCGGAAAAGTTCCTGAAGCATTGCGATTAGCACATTTAATTACTGCTGCTGTTATCAAAGGAGAAAGCGGAAGCTCTGCGTAATTAATAGATTGTTAAAATGCGAACAACCTCGCCCTGTCAGAGCCGGACATCCCTCTCCTTATTAAGGAGATGGAAAAATACCCCTCTTTCTTAACAAGGAGAGGGGCAGGGGTGAGGTTATTTCAATTAACTAACTCTTCAACAATCTTCTCCAAACCCGCAACCACCCGCGCTAACTTTTCATAATCAATCTTATCAGAAGTATCCTCCAAAGTATGGTAATGAGTATAGCGAAAAGGCGCAGTATCTGTAACCATTAAAGCTTGATAACCTTGCTGCCAAAATGACCAATGATCTGACCAACCTATACCAGGAATTTGACCAAAAATAGCAACACCTTCCGATGGAAACTTGACTTGTTTGCGAAAATTATCAATAGCATATTTCACAAGTTTACTAGAATTTATATTTCCTACAAAAGCAATAAAATTACCCTGAGAAGGATAAATTAAATTCAGCGGAAACGGATATTTTTGACTTTCTTCTTCCTCTGAAAAATAACCCATAGTTTCCAAACTCAACATTGCTACAACATTTTCATTTCTTTGGTTACAACCCTTTGCATAAACCAAACTACCCATATTTTCAGTCCAAAAATACGGCGGTTCCTCATTCGTAAATTCTACAAATCGTAAAGTCCGACTCGGCTTTTTATCCGCAAATCGTCGCGCTAACTCCAAAACCGCAGCAACACCAGAACCGTTATCATTAGCCCCAGGAGTACTAAAAGCCGTGTCGTAATGTCCGCCGACTACAACAATTTCATCGGGTTTCTTAATACCCTTTATCTCAACTTCTAAATTTGTAAAAGCTTTATTATTAATTTGATATTCTTGCTTGTTTACTTTATAGCCAGCTTTCTGAAAAGAAGATTCAATAAAATCAGCCGCAGCATTTATATTTTGATAATTATTATAATTACGCGCACCGATTTCAACAGCTAACTTATTAATATCTTGTTGTAAATTATCTTGAATTATCTTTTCTTCAGTCGTTAAAGAAAGCAACTCACCACTATAACTTTTCCCCGGCATTTGGAAACATGTAAACCACAACCAGCCAATAACACCCAAGAAAATTAACAGTAAAACACCAAGCCTGATCGAAGCAGCTTTACTAAAAGCCTTAAACTTACGCTTTCTTTTCTTCCCAGTCATAGATTACACCCTTAATTAAAAGAAATAATTCATTATAGCTATTAAAAATTTATAAATCAGGCAAGCTACACAATTTTTTTTGTAGGGTGTGTGATGCGACGAAATAATTTGAACGTAGCATAATCGTATCTTCATCGCGTCACGCACCATTATTAAAAATAGAAACATGTATTTATAAAAAACCGGATTCCCAAATTTGAGATAATTCAATAAAATTGCTATACATCCTAATAAATAAAAATTTATTAAACCATGCAACCAACAATAAAACCAAGAATTAAAATTTGCTGTATTTCCAGCATAAAAGAAGCATGGACTGCTATCAATTACGGCGCTTCAGTATTAGGATTTGTATCTCATATGCCCAGCGGGCCTGGTATTATTTCTGAAACATTAATTACCGAAATAGTTGCTCAAATACCGCCACCCATCGCCACCTTTTTACTAACTTCCAGTCAAGATAATCAAGAAATTATTCAGCAAATAAAGCGTTGCGGTACAAACACCGTACAAATTTGCGACAAAATAAAATCTGGTAGTTATCAGGGTATTCGAGAAGCATTACCCGGAGTTTCCATAGTTCAAGTAATTCACGTCACCAGCGAAGAATCAATAAATGAAGCAACTGAAATCGCACCGTTTGTAGATGCGATTTTACTAGATTCCGGAAATCAATCTCTTGATGTAAAAGAATTAGGAGGAACTGGAAGAATGCATAATTGGGATATTAGCAAACAAATTCGCGATCGCGCAAAAATTCCCGACGAATTAGCAACCAAGCTTCAAGAAGAAACTCAACGCGCCAATGAAGCAGAAGCTCTTTTAGCTCGTTATCGCGAACGTTTTGGGGATATAAACGAATAAATAGTAATCTTGTAGGGTGCTGTTACGGCTTCGATATCTTCAACAATAAATTACCATCCTGAAAATGCCGTAACGCACCATTTACGGTGTATCGGAATTTTTGTAAATGCCGTACAAAAAATCTTTGACACAAAACTATTTATTTAAAATGTTATAACCCAAAAGCGCCTAACGCACCATCAAATATATGCCAGAAAAGTATATTGCAAAATTAACACCAGAACAAGAAGCTTTAATTCCAGTTTATCGAGAAAAGTGGAAAAAAATAGCTCTTTCAACTGAGAGAATTGATAGAGATAAAGCAGCGGAAGCTGTTAAACAAGCTTATGAATTTATTGGTAAAAAAGAACCTATAATTCTATTTTTTGAAAGTCCTTATCGTGCATTACAGAATTTTTCAAAAAATATAGATTTTGAATTTGAATGTAAAATACCGAATATATATGGTCTAAGAGATGAATTAACTACTAAATTTAATAGCAAATTAAGAGATACATTACAAAAACAATGTAGTCAAATATGGCTTCTATTAGAAAAGCAACTAAATAATTCATTCCTAATAGAACTATCCAGTTTAATAGAAAGAGATTTTAAATTCAGCGGTTTATATTCTAGCTTTTCTAGATTTATTGGTTTTTCTTGCATACAGTTTGATATATGGAATTTTCATGCAAGTAGATTTGATTTTTGTATTTCTGCCTTAAATTGTAATTATCCTCAAAAAGAATGGTTTATTTTTCAATCATTAGTTCAAAACTGCGGTTGGATATTTCCTTTTGAAAAGATATGTATAGTTTCTGAACGTCCTGTAAAGCTATATTTTGACAATGAAAACCGACTCCACGCAGAAGGCAAACCCGCCATGCAATTCGCCGACGGTTACAGCGTCTACGCTTACCACGGTACAACTTTACCCGAAAAATACGGAAAACATCATTCTAAAGAATGGCAACCTTCATGGCTTCTACAAGAACGAAACGCCGAATTAAGAAAAATATTAATTCAAGAAATCGGTTATAGCCGTATTCTCGAAGAATTACAAGCCGTAGAATTAAATACTTATCAAGAATATACTTTACTTCAAATTAATTCAGATATCGACATCGAACCAATTTATTTATTAAAAATGATTTGCCCTTCAACCGGAGACATTCATGTTTTGCGCGTACCTCCTCAAATGAAAACAGCCCGTGAAGCCATTACTTGGATAAATTGGGGAATTCCACCAGAAGATTTTGCAATTCAAACTTAATAATTCTTCCTCGCCTCTACTAACATATCTCTATACCTCTTACCTCTGCGCCCTCCGCGCCTCTGCGGTTTTTTTTCTTCCTATTTCTTTTTAATTCAAACTTAAAACTATTACTTTTAAACAAGATTTTTTTTTAATCAACTAAATAACTGGTGCGTAACGCTATAGTCAAATTCCTAATTTCTAATCAAAATTTTTCTGCATCGTCACACACCCTACAAATAATTAAACAAGATTTTTTCGTTATTAACTAAATAATTGGTGCGTGACGATATAATCAAATTTCTAGTTTCTAATCAAAATTTTTCTGCATCGTCACACACCCTACGGTTAATTAAATTTGATTGAATTAAATAACGGGAAGTAAAAATTATTTTTCTACCCCCTCTTCCCACTCTCCCCTATCTCCCCCCTCCCAAATAATTACTATCGAATTCTAAAACTCCGCATTCTCCGGAGTACGCGGAAACGGAATCACATCGCGAATATTCGCCATCCCCGTCATAAACTGCACCAATCTCTCAAAACCCAATCCAAAACCAGCATGAGGTACGGTACCGTAACGACGTAAATCCATGTACCACCATAAATCTTCTGGTTTCATTCCTTGCGCTTTAATCCGATTTTCTAACACATCGTGCCTTTCTTCCCGCTGGGAACCACCAATTATCTCTCCAATCTTCGGCGCTAAAACATCCATTGCAGCAACGGTTTTTTCATCGTCGCTCAACCGCATATAAAAAGCTTTAATCTCTGTAGGATAATCGCTAACGATAACCGGCTTTTTGAATAACTTCTCGCACAAATAGCGCTCGTGTTCCGATTGTAAATCTAAACCCCAGCTTACCGGATATTCAAACTTTGCATCGGCTTTTTCTAATTGTTTGACAGCTTCTGTATAGGTAATTCGTTCAAACTGATTATTTATAATATTCTCTGCGGTTTCCAATACTGTTTTATCAACTCGCAGATTGAAAAAGTCCATATCTTCGGAACATTTTTCCATTACATATTTGAAGACGTATCTAAGGAACTCCTCAGCTAAATCCATGTCTTCCGATAATTGACAAAAAGCCATCTCCGGCTCTACCATCCAAAATTCTGCTAGGTGACGTGAAGTATTAGAATTTTCTGCACGGAAAGTAGGCCCAAAAGTATAAACGTTACCAAACGTCATTGCCATGATTTCGGCTTCTAACTGACCGCTAACAGTTAAATATGTCGGTCTACCAAAAAAGTCTTGACTGTAGTCTACCTTTTTATCTTCCGTTTGGGGAATATTCTTTAAATCCAAATTGGTAACGCTAAAAAGTTCGCCAGCACCTTCACAATCGCTAGCGGTAATAATTGGCGTATGTACCCATAAAAAGCCGCGCTGCTGAAAAAATTCATGAATAGCCGCAGCACAAGCGTTACGCACCCGAAAAACCGCACCCAAGGAATTAGTACGACTGCGTAAATGTCCAATTGTCCTTAGAAATTCAAAAGAATGACGCTTTTTCTGTAACGGATAAGTTTCTGGATCTGCTTCTCCATAAACTTTTAGCGTTTCCGCTTTTAATTCAATTCGCTGTCCTTTTCCTTGAGACTCAACCAATATTCCCGATGCTTCCACGGAAGCACCTGTATTTAATTGTTTCAAAATATTTTCATATTCTGGTAAATCTTGATCTAGCACAACCTGCAAGCTAGCCAAAGATGAGCCATCATTAACTTCAATAAAAGCAAACCCTTTTAATTCGCGCTTTGTTCTTACCCAACCTTGCACCTTTACCGACTCGTTGGGTTGAGCGCTCCGTAAGATTTCTGCAATCCGCTTTTCTATCATATATATTTCTTCCAAGAATAAAAATTAAGTGCCGTTGGTTGTTATTTGTTAATGGATAGTTATTAGTTATTTAGTTCTTAATTCCTAACTCCTAACTCATCACTCCTAACTCCTAACTAACAATAGACTTTAATAACCAGCCTATGATAACGCCCAATCCACCAAAACGGACTACTTGCCAAAACAAGTCTTTTAAACCGCTTTTAGTAAATATAACGCTACCACCAAACAGCACTAAATAACTCTCGGAAAACAATCCTAAAGCATTATCCAAGCTTTCTAACTGTTCTTTAATTTGTTTCAACTCCGCTTTTAGCGATCGCGAAGTAGTTTGCTGCATTTGTTGCTTAATTTCATCGAATCGTCGCACCAGTTCAATTTGGCGCTGTTTATCAGCCTGCATTTGAGCGTAACGCTGTTTTAAATCACTAAGACTTTGCTCGGCTGATAAGATTTCATGCTCTAATTCTTGTTCGAGATTTTGCTCAACTGATGAATCGGAAGATTGTTTAGGCGACTCCATGAGGAACGTAGTACGTATGAGAGCTTTGACATTTAGACAGTTACCAACAAGTTTGTCCGGTCTGCCCGTGTTTGATTTTTGCTAGAATATAACCGCTTATTAGGTGGTTATGACTCAAAAAGCAAAACCAAGCAATTATATTAATCGATAATCAAGAAAACAGCATATAAATAGCCTGCAAATTTCTTGTCTTCCGTTAAATAATTGCGGAAAATCCAAAATTATAAGCCTCGAACTACTTCAATTGCTTTTATGCTTAGTAAAGTAAGACTAAATGTCTGTCAACTCTCAATAATCCTTTCTTAGAATCAATTTAACGCCATATAGATTATGTCTCAATCCAGCCAACTGCCTAAAACTAGTCAATTACAAGATTGCACTACATTAGAACTAGCTCAAACTTTATTGGAGAGATTAAGTATATCTCCTAATGATTGGCATCGTCTCAAGTCTAATCGTAAAGTTCGTGCTTGCGAACAAACAGCAGCAGCTTTAGTATTTCTTCTTTCCGAACAATCTGAAGAAGCACAAGCTAGATTAGAACAAGCCAGTGGCTGGCTCAATCGTTCTATCAGTGCCCCACCTTGTCCAACTCATGGAGAAAAAAAAGATGGTTAGTTACCGTCTTGTTGGTTGTTTGTTGTTTCTCAACTCCCACCTTCGGCATTGGTAACTTTCAAATCCTAACTCTTAACTAAACAATAATTAATTCCGTAACAACGGTATTCTCGACCGTTTATGCTCTAATTGCTTGCACAAGCGCAATTCCGTACCTCTACGATTCCATTCTACTTGGTCAAAAATTAGATGCAGTATCGATAAACCGCGACCATTTTCTGATTCATCAGGTGGCAAATACTCGGTGGGATCTTCTTCACAATCGCATTCGGGTATAAACCCTTTGCCTTGATCTGATATAACCCACCAATATCTATCATCAATTAAAGAAAAACGAACTACAACTTTTTTTCCAGGATCGAGATTGTTGCCGTGCTTCGCTGCATTAACTAAGGCTTCTTGAAGCCCCAATCTTAATTCAGCTTGCATTTCTCCTGGAATTTCTGCCAAAAGCAAATCTAAAATTGGGCAGAGATATAGAGTTGAGGCAAAACTAATCGTGCCCCAGTTACGTCCTACCGGACGAAGTGAAATGGTAATCACAAGAGAAACCCCGTAGCTTTCGGCGACCGCTAGACATGAATTTTGCTATCTACCGCGCACCCTGAAATTCGGTTGAGGTGGTCATGTTGACTTAATTTCTATGTCTGTACAACTAATTTTTGTATGCTACTTAGCGTTGACTCTTTTTATGAAATAAAGGTTGCTTAAATTTCAATCAGCAATTTTTTTTCTACAAACATTTACGAACTATAAACTTAATTGAAGCAACAATGAGTATTTTAATACTCCTAAAACGATGCTGATTTGTAATTTAAACAACTTCTTATTTCTTTGTTTAGAGTTGGCTACTAGCGTCAATTTCTTTATACAAAAGGTATTCTATATTTAGATTAATTCAATTTTAGCATTTTTACTATGCGCTAGACTACAATTTTTAAATTTCATCTTAGAATTACACTAAGTAACTTGACGGGCATCAGATAGTACAAGAAATGCTGCAACTTCCACATGAGCTGTCTGGGGAAAAAAATCAGCAGGTTGTACTCGCGACAAAGTGTATAAACTATCTTGACAAAGTTGCTGTAAGTCCCGAGCAAGTGTTGCTGGTTTACAACTTACGTAAACAATACGGTATGGTTTTACTTTGCGTAAAGTTTCGATTACAGTGCGATCGCATCCTTTTCTTGGTGGGTCAAGTATAACAATATCTGGTTTCGTAGATATCCGAGACAGTAATTCTTCTACCTTTCCCGAGTGGAAGGTAACGTTGTTTATGTGATTATACTGAGCATTTATTTTCGCGCTTGCAACTGATGATTTTTGGATTTCTAAACCAATGGCAAGATGTACTTGTTTTGCAAGGGGCAAAGTTAAAGTCCCAATGCCGCAATAAGCATCAACTAGTATTTCCGTGCCTTTTAAATTTAATTCGGATTGAATTTCGTACAATAATGCTTCAGCAGTTTCAGTGTTTACTTGGAAAAAAGTATCTGGTTTGATTTGAAATTTAAAAGTAGCAAATTCTTCTTCTAAATAAGCATTCCCAGCAATTAACCTGCTAGTATCACCAAAAATCCGATTAGTGCGATCGCTCTGAAGATTTAACATCACTCCAACTAATGAAGGATATTTTTCCAACCATTCTTGGGCTTTCTCTTCAATTCCTGGCAAATTCAATTCTTTCACAATCAAAGTCAACAAAACTTGTCCGGTACGACGACCAATACGTAAACCCAGATGGCGTATTATTCCGGTATGACTGCCCTCGTCATAAATTGACCAGCCCAGTGATTGGATATCTTGTTTTACCTGCGCTAAAAAGGGATTTAAGCGCAAATCCTGTACGGGGCACTGATTTAAGTTAACTATCTGGTGAGAAGATTTTCGATAATAACCTGCTATAACTTTGCCACCAACAGATGTTCCCATTGGATAAGTCGCTTTATTGCGATATTCCAACGGTTTACCAGCAGTTAAGAGCGCATCCACCTGCGGTTGCTTAAAGCCACCAATACGCTCTAAAGCTTGAATAACAGCTTTACGTTTCGCTTCTAATTGGTATTCATAACTAATATGCTGCCACTGACAACCGCCACATTTATCCGCAACAATGCAGTTAGGTTTAATCCGATGGGGCGACAATTGTAATAATTCTTTAACTTTGCCCCTGCCATAATTCCGCTTAACATTTATTAAACGGATAAGTGCGCGATCTCCGGGAACGGTATCCGGTACAAACACTACTAATTCACCGCTTCTGGCAACACCATCACCGGTATCGCTCAAGTCTGTAATTACAGTTTCAACCAGATCGCCCTGCTGCCATTTTGTTCTAGTCATCCCACATCCGTAATCAACTGACAATTAACAATTAACAGTTAATCGCAATCGATGACTAGCACCACAGCCTCCATCGCACCAGAAGCAGAAAATAATTAGAACTTAAAAGTTAAGAGTTAATAATTATCTTTCTTGTTTTTCCTTTGTCTTCCCCTCTCCCCTTCACTTCTTGGCACCTGAGTCGTTAAACTAACAGTAATAATTAAATTGAGCTTTCTTTTACAAATCATGACTGTAGTAAGCCAAGTTATTCTTCAAGCCGACGATGAACTGCGTTATCCGAGCAGTGGTGAACTAAAAAATATCCAAGACTATTTGCAAACAGGCGCACAACGGTTGCGGATAGTAAATACCTTAACTGAAAATGAAAAAAAGATAGTCGAGCAAGCGACTAAAACACTTTGGCAAAAGCGTCCTGACTTTATTGCACCCGGTGGCAATGCTTACGGACAACGGGAACGTGCCCTATGTATCCGCGATTATGGTTGGTATTTACGCCTGGTTACCTACGGAATACTCGCAGGTGATAAAGACCCAATTGAAAAAATTGGTTTGATTGGCGTGAAGGAAATGTATAACTCTTTAGGAGTTCCCGTACCCGGCATGGTTGAAGCTATCAAGGGATTAAAGGAAGCTTCCGTTAATTTATTGAGTGCTGAAGATGCACAGCAGGCCGCCCCTTATTTCGATTTGATTATTCAAGCTATGGCTCAGTAGCTTGTTGTTAAAAAAGGATTGTTGACATTCTGCACTCTGATGTCCGCACGCATATTTTTTGACAATAATCAAGCAAGAAATCTTGAATATGATACGGATTTAACTAATAATCCAACTTAAAATCTTCCCCACACTTGATTAGTGGCTGCGGCAGAATCTCTGTCAAGTTACCAACAGGTTGTGGGGAAACTTTTTTAGTTATGAGAATGCTAGATAAAACCAATCGCGAAATACAAATTATCGGATAAAAATCCTTTTGTTTGCTTCATTCTATAAAATCTAAATACAAAAAGCCGACAGTCCTTTGCTCAAGGCTGTCGGCTATTAGTGTGTTCCCTATTAATGACTCGGCTAGAGTTCAGTTATATATAATTATGTATACTTTTGCTTTGTTAGAAGAGGATCTTAATCATGAATGCTTGTGATTCTCGTCACAACGAAATTGCATGTCAGATGTATCGAATTTCTTGTTACTATTCTCAATAAATCTGTAATAGCTAATTTAGGCGGGTGGGCGCGAATTTATCTAGATTCTAAACAAATTGTAACCTTTACAATTCTTTTAGGTAATAGGATTTAGCAATACAAAATATTTATGCCTAAGTGCTATTTAAAGTCAGAATTATTTTGAAAATATTGCAAAATAATCTAAAAATCATCCTAAAGATAGTTGCGGTATTACTTTAGAGGTAGATAAGTATTTGTAATCATCTTCATAGAGTATACAATATATTTTGCTTGCAAAAAAAAATCATAATTTTATGTACATATCTCCGAATTTCAAAGGAATATCTATACAATTAAGATTAATTGCAACCTCGAATCATTCAACGCCATTGACCGCAGTTCAACCGTACTAACGGTGAAGGCTGAGAAATCACGCTTTTAGCAAGTGCGATCGGGTCGAAAGTAATTCTTGATGCATAGTCAAGCAAACTGTTGGAAGCTGTTGGATGAAACACGAGCTATTGATTGACGTTATTTATGTTAACGTTGTTTGCCCGTTCAACGCCCACAGCGTTCCCATCTCCTCATAGAGGTTATCGGAGAGTCGGGTAGGGTATATTTAGGCTCATAGGCTCATGTTTTTCTTTCGCCGTTTACGGTGTCACATAAGCCTTACTAAGTTAAATAATAGCCAGCCTATTTTTCTTACGGAATTTTCTGCCTTATTTCGTTTCTTTTTTGTCCGAATCCAAATCGGACGAGTAAAAATAGAATAAAAAGCATTCATTTAGAGAGCAATTAAAAATCTCCGCAGTTATGACATACGATTACGATTTATTTATAATGGGTGCTGGTTCTGCTGGTGCGGCTGCTGCTTCAAAAGCTGCTTCTTTAGGTTTGCGTGTAGCCGTAGCCGAACAAGAAGCCATTGGCGGTACTTGTTTGAATCGCGGTTGCATTCCTAAAAAGTTAATTGTCTACGCAGCTGATTTCGCGCTACATAATAAAATCGCAACTGATTATGGCTGGAGTAAAAGTTCATCGCATTTCGATTGGACGCAGTTTATCCGTTCGGTACACAAGCAAATAGATCGCATCAATCGCTCTTATCAAGAAAAATTTGAAAACAATGGTATTGAATTAATTCGAGGTCATGCCACCTTTGTCGATAGTCATACCATTAAGGTAGATGGGCGCAAAATCAGCGCGGATAAAATTTTAATTGCTGTAGGCGCACGTCCCTTTGTTCCGGATATTCCTGGCATCGAATACGCTATTACTTCTCGCGAGATGTTTCATTTGCCTTATTTGCCAAAACGCTTGGCAATCATAGGGGGTGGCTACATTGGTGTAGAATTTTCGAGCATGATGAATGCTTTTGGCTGTAGAGTCACCGTTGTTGATACAGATGAAACTGTTTTAGAAGGATTTGACGACGAAATCCGTAAATGCGTTCAAGAAAGCTTATCGAAGCGGGGAATTAAATTTGTCAACAACAGTACTGCGACGCATATCAAGCATTATGAAGAAGGTTTGCTTTTAAATGTTAGCGGAAAGTACAAAAAAACCATTGCTGCCGATAGTATCTTAGTTGCTACTGGGCGTACTCCGAATACCAAGAATCTTGATTTAGAAAATGCACAAGTGGAAGTAGGGGAAAAAGGTGCAATTAAAGTCGATGAATATAGCCGCACCACTCAAGAAAATATTTTCGCTGTGGGAGATTGCACTAACCGTTTACAGTTAACGCCAGCAGCTAAATCAGAAGCGGTTGCTTTTATCAATACTGTTTTTGCCGATCGACCTCAAACTGTAAATTATGGTGATATACCTTCTGCTGTTTTTTCTCGTCCAGAAATAGCAAGTATGGGTATGACTGAGAGTCAAGCCCGTTCGGAATTTGGCGACTCTGTAAAATGTTATTGCAATCAATTTCAACCGTTAATGCATCAATTAGCTTCTTCTGAAGAGCAAGCAATAGTTAAAGTAGTTGTTGAAGGTGAATCCGAGCGAGTCATTGGAATTCATATGCTAGGCGAACATGCTGCCGATGTGATTCAATGTCTTGGTGTCGCAATCCGCAAAGGCATTACCAAGCAAGATTTAGACGATGCTATTGCCATTCATCCAACTACAGCCGAGGAATTTCTGACCTTAAATTAAATAATTAAGGGCTTGCACTTGGACTTCCATGCCCAAAACTGTCTTCGTGGAAGAAAATGGTGAGGACGTGGCAAATCTTTAAATGACTTAAATTCCCTCTTGAATAGCTTTTTAGCTCAAGAAACGGCTGAGAACTAAAGTAATTTGAGATTAGCTCTATATAAGCTTGACTTTACCCTTACTTGTTTGTTGCTGCATCACAGGATTAAAATTATGAATTACGATTACGACCTGTTTGTAATTGGTGCCGGTTCTGGAGGTTTAGCAGCCTCCAAACGCGCCGCTAGCTATGGAGCAAAAGTGGCGATCGCCGAATATGATTTAGTTGGCGGTACATGTGTTATTCGTGGCTGCGTTCCGAAAAAACTGATGGTGTATGCTTCTCACTTCCCTTCCTTATTTGAAAGTGCAGCTGGTTATGGTTGGCAAGTTAGCGATACTCACTTGGAATGGGAAAAGTTCATTACATCTATAGACAACGAAGTGAGAAGGCTATCAGCACTGCACATCAACTTTTTGGAAAGAGCAGGAGTTGAATTAATCCAAAGTCGCGCCAGCTTAATTGATGAGCATACTATACAAGTTGACGAACGCGAAATTACTGCGGATAAAATTTTGATTGCCGTGGGAGGCAGACCAACTAAACCTGATATACCGGGAATAGAACATGCTATCACCTCTAATGAGATTTTCCACCTCAAACAAAAACCGAAGCATATAGCTATTCTTGGTGCTGGGTATATAGGTTCAGAATTCGCCTGCATTATGCGGGGGTTGGGTTGTGAAGTGACTCAAATAATCCGCCGCGACTTTATTTTGAAAGGTTTTGATGAAGATATCCGTACCGGAATCCAAGAAGGAATGATTAATCACGGCATTCGGATAATTAAAAATACTGAAGTCACATCAGTAGAAAAAACATCGCAAGGTTTGAAAATAAGTTTGTCAGGAGAGCAGCAAGAACCAGTAGCTGCTGATGTGTTTTTGGTTGCTACAGGCCGCGTACCCAATGTTGATGGATTAGGTCTGGAAAAAGCTAAAGTCGATTTGGTATCTAGTACAGTTGTAGGGCATGGATACGGTACGGTTAACGCTATTATCGTTAACGAGTATAGTCAAACCAATCAACCACACATATTTGCCGTAGGTGATGTTACAGATCGAATTAATCTAACTCCTGTGGCAATCGGTGAAGGTAGAGCTTTTGCTGATAGTGAATATGGAGATATGAAGCGTGTTTTTAGTCACGAAAATGTTGCTACTGCCGTATTTACTCAACCAGAAGCTGCTACCGTTGGTTTCACTGAAGCTCAAGCTAAGGAAAAATTTGGAGATGAAAAAATTAAAGTTTATCGTACCCGCTTTCGTCCCATGTTTTATACCTTACCCCAACAGGAAGAAAGAACAATGATGAAATTGATTGTTCACGGCGAAACTGATAAAGTTTTAGGCGCTCATATGGTGGGAGACTACGCAGCAGAGATAATCCAAGGCGTAGCTATAGCCGTAAAGATGGGTGCGACAAAAAAAGATTTCGATGCGACTGTTGGTATTCACCCTTCAGCAGCAGAAGAGTTTGTGACGATGCGGTAATAATTTGACGATGAATAATTTAAACTTCTAGGGTGCAAACTATCTTACAAATAAATTATTCACCAAATCACATTTTTGCAAGCAAAACACTTTTATTATTAATAAGTGATAAATTAAATTGCACTATATTTACCTTCACGGTTTTGCATCTAGCCCAAATTCTAATAAAGCTAAGTATATAGCCGAACGCTTCGCCGAAAATCAAATAAAACTAGAAATTCCTGACTTGAATTGTCAAGATTTTTATCACCTTACAGTTACACGTCAGTTGAAACAAGTGACTGCGAGTTTGGAAAAACAGTTGGAAGTAACTATTATTGGTTCAAGTTTAGGGGGTTTAACAGCAGCCCATATAGGAGAAAAATTTCTACAGGTTAAACGTCTGATATTACTAGCGCCTGCTTTTGAATTTTTGTCTCACTGGCTACCTACTTTTGATGCGGAAGTTATACAGCGTTGGCAAAAAGAAAAATACCTCATGGTTTATCATTATGGGCTAAAACAGGAACTTGCTTTAAGTTATAATTTTTTGCTCGACGCAAACCAATATCATCAAAAATGCTTGAAACGTCCTATACCTACGCTTGTTTTACATGGACAACATGATGAAGTTATTCCTATCAAAGCCAGTCGAGATTACGTTAAACAACGTTACTGGGTAGATTTAATAGAACTTAATAGCAATCATGCTCTAGAAAATGTGATGATAGATATTTGGCAGGCAATTGAAGATTTTTGTCAATTATCTCAGGTTTAACCAGAAACCTTTAATTAAAAAGTAGTTTAGCTAAAAATGCAGTATATAGAATATTTAATAAGATGTATTAAGTATTTATGATGATATTTTTGTGGTATATTTGTTTAAATTATACAATTAATTAAATACTAATAAAACTTGCACCATTTTCCGCAAACCCGTTGAATTTTTAATTTTACGACGAAAAACCGATTTTTGAAGACCAACTGAAAAGATTGCATATGTAAAATATTACAAATGATAGTGAATAACGCATATCTAAATTAAATTAATAAAACATAAACAAATCTATTAACTAATAACTGAATATAAGATCCGTTTTGAAAACTTTGCAGTAAATCACAATAAATATCCCTATAATCGAGCAAAATTCAAAATATACAACTAATATGCTTCCTTTCTTACGTACCGATTTAGTGGAATTAGCAGCTTACAAGCCCGAACTTGGGATTGGTGTAGCTTCTCAAATTTCAACATCCCCAACACAGTCAGATAAACTTGATGCTAATGAAAGTCCTGATGATTTACCTATTGATTTAAAAGAAAAGTTAGCTTGGACTTATAAAGAATTAATTCAAACTAATCGTTACCCAGATGGAGGACATTCTTTACTTAAACAAGCAATTAGTGAATATATTAATGAATCTGCTAACATTTCTTCAAATGTTTTCGTAAGTAACAATATCTCCCTAGGGAATGGTTCCGATGAACTAATCCGTTCAATTTTAATATCTACCTGTTTGGGAGGTAATGGTTCGGTGCTAATAGCTCAACCCACTTTTTCAATGTATGGGATTTTAGCTCAAGCTTTAGGTATACCTGTAGTATCAGTACCTAGAAATGCAGACAATTTTGAAATTGATTTACAAGCAGCCTCCGAAGCTGTAGCAAAAACTCAACACCCGCCTATCAGAACAATTTTTGTCGTTCACCCAAATTCTCCTACAGCTAATTGTTTAACAGTGGCAGAATTAGAATGGTTAAGAAGTTTACCAGAAGATATTTTAATTGTAATTGATGAAGCTTATTTTGAATTCAGTCAAAATACTCTAGCAAGTGAACTCTCTCAACATCCTAACTGGGTTATATTACGCACATTTTCTAAAGGTTTTCGCTTAGCAGCAATGCGCGTAGGCTACTCTATTTCTCATCCAGAAGTAACTGCTATCTTAGAAAAGGTTCGCCTACCATACAATCTTCCAAGTTTTTCAATAGCTGCTGCATTAATAGCTATTCAAAACCGATCGCTTTTACTTGAGTCTGTTTCTCAAACAAACCAAGAGCGTTTAAAATTACTTAAAGATTTGTCTCAATATCCAGAATTACAAATATTTGAAAGTGCCGCTAATTTTGTTTTTCTACGCTTCAAAACGCAGGAGGGCAAAGAAATGAATACTGCTTTAACAAATCTTCATAAAGAACTGAAAAACTCAGGAACTTTAACACGTTTGACTGGTGGCGGATTAAGAATTACTGTAGGCTCTCCATCAGAAAATGCCCGTACTTTAGAGAGATTCCTTCATGCTTATAAAAATCTTGAGTTATAGCTATGAATAAATAGCGCTTCGTAAATTTATTTTCTCAATTAAAGTTCTATTTCATTTCCTAAACGTCGCACTATTGCTACTGTTTGTGGCAAAACTCCTACTAACATAGCAAAGGCCTCATCTGGTAGCTGAGTTACAACCTCTGGTGGAAAATATTGTTCAAACTGGTCAAGAATTCTTTGAACTCGCTGTTGGGGAACTGGATTTTCAGTAATTTGCTTAATTAATCGAATCCACTGCCTTCTTATTAAATAAGATTTTTGGCGCTCATCGGAGGAACTCGTGCTTAGTAACATAGACGAAATGTTTCCTATTGGCAACACGTGAAGGCAATCTCGGTCATAATCACCACCAACAGCGGCTCCAGGACCGGCAAACTCTGCATGATAACCTTTAAAAAGTATTAGCCCATTGCGTCTACGACTATTGACCATAAAAACTTTTCCACTATGCAGTTTTGTCAGTAGATCTGAGCCATAAGATTGCTCAATTCCATCTGGCATCACAAGATAGTCAAGGAAACAAGTGTCAGGATAATAAGTTGATACCATAGCAGTTTGATAGCGTTGGTGCTTTTCGCTATCCATCTTTTCTAAAAATTAAACAATAAAGGAACTTATTTGAACTTAAACAGGAAATAGGTCATCAAATCAATGAATACAGCTATTAGTGTCACTATTGCCTAAAGCTTTATTGTTCGGTTTAACTAAATTTAAATCAAAATAAATTAGATTAACCTATCGAGTAACCATATTTTATGTGATTTGACTGGTTTTGTCTTCCAGTACAGGAATGTTTACTTAAAGTTTCTATAAAGATAGATATTTTATATACAAAGTTAGTGTAAGTCATTAATTAATTTCACTGTAATTTCACGCTCATAGCTTGTAATACTTGATTTCAGATGAATTCACTATCTTAATGTTAATAAAATAAATTATGATAGCGGTTAGTAAAAAGAAAATTTAGCTTAATAATATATTTTGCTAAATATATCCACAAAAATTAGCTTACTACAACTATCTCAACCAAATTTTAAAGAAAATATAAATATAATAGAGGATTTGCTAAAGTTGTGGTGACTTTACATATTTACATTGCTCCTAAATGGTTTCCAGACTAGATATTAGCTATCTATTTTGATTAATTTCTACTAAATTTGTTATATAGATGGCTAAGAAAATCTAATTTCATATATCTGTAGCTGAAAATGCCCAGCCAATTAAATTAAAATATCTTACCGAAGAAAAATACAAATAAATTTCATATCTAGACTTGATTATTTTTTGAACACATCAAATTCTTCACATATCCATCAACCACTATATAGAGAGCTAAATAAATTCCGACAACCATCTAACATTAGATAAAAACTTTGTCAATACTGTAATTTACACATTAGAAAGTTTTTTATATCGGAAATTAGCAATAGCTGATGCATCGTCAAAAGATTATTTAATAGTCTAAAAGATGTTTGTAGAGTAAAATTTGTCGCGAGCGTCTGAAGAAGAATGTATTCCAATTAGAATCAATTTGGTGCATCCGGTATCCTAATTTAAAATAAAGTTTTCGTGCTTGATGATTATTTTCTAAAACATGAAGATATAAATCTTTAAATCCCCAATCAATAGCAACTTTTTCACAATTAGTTAGCAATGCGCGGGCTGCTCCTTGTCTTCTATATTTCGGATGTACGGCTAAATTAGATAAATAAGCATAACTCTTTCGAGTACCCGCGTAAGTCCAAGCATCACCCAAACGCACGCTTAATTCAACAGTTGCAACCAAATCCGAATTTGCTTTATTACTAGTATCAACAGCTACTAAACAAACATGATGAGGAGCAGAAGTTGCTAAACGATGTTTTAAGTCTTCATAAATACCTAAACGCATTAGCGGAAAAGCCCATCCCCATAAACCATCACGAGAATGAAAACTTTCGGCGATAATTTGAGCAATACTATTCAAGTCGCTAACCGTACACATCCTTATTTGGAAGCCGCAATTCACTGGAGTATTGACTACCGCAACTGATTTTTGATGTGATGGAAGAGAAAGCCAAGGATTCAAAGCAAGCCTACCGTTAAAGTTGTTCATTGAAAATATTAGTCAAATCTAGTAAAATACCATTTGTCTGAACGTAAAAACTCTATTTTTTGAGAAAACTTAAAAATATGAGTTTGTCATGGAATATGTTTTACATATCTAATTTAATAAACAATTATAAAAACAAACGTAAAGATGGGAAACCAAAAAATTTGATTAATTTATATCTTGACTCTACTCGATACATAAGTTTATATTTTGTTTGAATTGTATCTGTTTTGTCTTGCATAGAACCTCCTGCGGTTCAAACTTTGTACTAACTATATAAACAGAATTAAAAATCATAGGTTTTAAGTAACAACACGGATAGCGAGATTAGTTAATAAGACAAAAAACTATCTTCAGTTCACCTGGAAAAAACTTAAAAGCATTCGGGCTGCATTCGTGATATTCTGCAATACTTATATTTCTAACCTAATCTTTTGTAAAACAAATTAGTTTATTTTAGGCTTGTAATAGGTATTCTTTTACCTCCAGAATATTGATAGTAACAAGTTATTTATTAGATATCGAGTTTTTCGATCTAGACTTTGCCGTGAAAGTACTTCATCTTCCATGATTGAATTGCTTGGGATTCTCTAATGGTCTGTCTTATTAATTTTGAAGAATTTTAATATTCTTGAAAGCCTTAATATGTATAGCATACAGGTTTAATAAAAACTAGTAAAACTAATAAGGCAAAGCACTAGTAATCAATTAAGTCAATAAAGCAACGGTAATTTTATTTTGGTGACTAGCTATAAGAAACTCCTTTTTCTCACCCGGCGATTTTTAGTTAAAGAAGTAGTGGTTGAGAGCTTCATTTGAATAATAAAGTACAACGTACAACATGAGGAATAAACATTCTAATCTATGTTTAATGTCTTTTGTTCCCATGATGGTCATTTATCAAGCAGACTGAGTTACGAAATCGCTTGTGATTGATAAAATAGCAGTCTATCTAATAAAATTATAAGTTTAGACTCATCTACTACTGTCATTAATTGTTATATTTTAGACCGAACTTGCGAGACATATTAAGTAATAAGACTGATGAAAAATGATGGCTATGAATAAAAATTACTTTCAGATGTTAGTGTTGGTGCTAACTCGGGAAAACTATTAAAACAGATGCTGGGTAGATAAATTCAACCAATGTTGACAAATGTACGTTTAATTAAAAAAATCCTGGTGTGGATGAAGAAAAAAATGGCTATAAGATATCTAGTTTTAACAACTGAAACTGAGTATGAAGCAGATTAAGGGCATCATCACAAGGTTGATGGCGATCGTGTAAGCCAAGTCTAGACTTAGGAATTTAATACCAAGAGTTTGCTTTAAACTAAGCTATTGCCAGTTGCATTTTAAATATTGTGCCATTAAATCGAATGTTAAAACATTCTTACCTAACTAAATTGTTTATCCGACTGCCGTTACTACTTCATGGAAGCGGTGCATGAAATCTCAAGTAAACAGAAAGCCAAAAATACTGGTTGTTGATGATGAACCCGACAACCTCGATCTGCTATACCGTACCTTTTACCGAGAATATAAGGTGCTACGAGCTACAAGTGGCCCTGCTGCATTAGAATTATTAGCCAAAGAAGGAGATATATCAGTAATTATCTCCGACCAACGAATGCCGATGATGAGTGGTACAGAATTTCTAAGCCTAACAGCTACTCAGTACCCAGATATTATCCGGATTATTTTAACTGGCTACACTGATGTTGAAGACTTAGTGGAAGCCATAAACGCTGGCAAGGTTTTCAAATATGTAACGAAACCTTGGGAAGCAGAGGAACTCAAAGCAGTAGTGCGCCAAGCATTAGATACTCATAATGTTCTCAAAGCGCGTACCTACGAATTAACCCGTACATTACGTCAAGAATCGCTGCTCAACTCTCTTACTAATACCATTCGCAGCGCCTTGGATTATCGGCAAATTCTGCAAGCAATTGTAGATAATGTAGGTAATATGTTGGAGGTAGATGTATGCCTTTTACGTCCTTTCCAAAATGGACATTTAATCGATGAAGGTTTTATTTATCAAAAAAATCTTGAAGAAGCAGAATTACCTGGTTCTCAAAACGATGAAAATGAATTAATTTCAGCCATATTGCCTGCATCTAACGAACTATTAGCCCACACCGTATGGGAAACTCGTGAGGTAATGGTAATTTTTGATGCAGCAACGGATGAGCGGGTTCAAGGAAACACTCCCGAGGAAAGCGATCGCGCTCTCACCTTCAAAAATGCTCAAATTTGTTCTAGCTTGGTTGTGCCGCTGATTTGCCAACAAGAGTTAATGGCTGTACTAGCACTGCATCAAGCCAAAGAGTCACGTGAGTGGGAAGAAGATGATGTGCAGTTGGTAGCAATGGTGGCGAATCAAGCAGCATTAGCTTTATCTCAAGCCCATGCTTACGAGCAGGTACATGCTCTCGCCCAGAGGGAAGTATTAATTAATACTATAACTAGTGCGATTCGTTCTAGCTTAGATCCTCAAGAAATCTTTGCCGCTATTACCCAACAACTCGGACAAGCTTTGCAGGTAGATGGATGCATTTTATCTTTATGGACTGCTGAGGATGAGTTTGTAGAATGTGTTGGTTTGTATGATAGTTCTGTGGTAGAGGCGAAAACTCATTCAAACGGTAAAGTTAGATTAAATACTCATCAATTACCTCAGTTTTTGGCACCGATTAGTGGAAACCAAATATTGCAACAGATTTTGCAAACTCAAGAACCGGTAATTGTGAATAATCTTAACGATTACTCAAATGAAGTGAAAAGTTTTGACTTACCTTCAAAAATGGCTACTCGTTCGTTGATGGTAGTTCCATTACTTGCCGATGGAAAAATTATCGGCAGTATTACTTTGAGACAGAGTACAAAGAAACGCCATTGGTTGAAATCAGAAATAGAGTTAGCTGTATCTGTTGCAGTTCAAGCCGCTCTTGCAGTTCAGCAGTCTCGACTTTATCAACAAACACGCGAACAAGCCGAACGATTGCTGGAATTAGATAGGCAAAAAACCGAATTTTTCCAAAATATTTCTCATGAGTTTCGCACTCCGATAACTTTAATTCAAGGTCCTTTAGAATCGGCAGTTAGCAGTGGTGAAGGATTATCTCACGAACAAAGTAATATTGCTTTGCGTAATTCCAGACGTTTGTTAAGACTAGTAAATCAATTATTGGATCTACAGCGTTTGGATGCCCGAAGAATGCAGCCAAGTTTCCGCAAGTGCGATTTAGTTGAATTTGTGAGTCAAATTGTTGAGTCTTTTCGTCCTTACTGCGAGAAAAAACAATTAAATCTGCTTACAGATTTAGAAGATTGTCCTGCGGTTTATTTAGATGTAGAAAAATTCGATAAGGTAGTTTATAACCTGCTATCGAATGCCATGAAATTTACTCCTCAAAACGGTAATATTACTGTTAGAGTGCAGTATACAGGTTCGGATTGTGTCTTGCAGATAGAAGATACAGGTATTGGTATTGCCAAAGAGGAAATCCCTCATTTGTTTGAACGTTTTCGACAAGCTGAAGGTTCAGAAAATCGTTCTTATGAGGGAACGGGTTTAGGTTTAGCTTTAGTTAAAGAACTCGTAGAAATTCACGGAGGAAAAGTTACAGTTGATTCTGTATACGAAAGCGGTACTACCTTTACGATATATCTTCAGCCAGGAAGCGCTCATTTAGATGCCTCACAAGTAGTAGAAACTGTAGCCCAAGTAAATGTTAGTCGTGCTGCTGTAGAGCTAGCCGATTTAGAATTAATAGAATCAACAGATACTTGTAGCACTGATAATATCCCAGCAGAGTTGCTATCTAATAGTGTTGAATCTCCAGATTTGAAAACAGGAAAAGGACAGTTAGTTCTGGTTGTAGATGACAATCCGGATATGCGAGCTTATGTATCTAGCATTCTTGGCGCTAACGGCTATCAAGTACAAACAGCCCGGAATGGTTCGGAAGGTTTTAATATAGCTAAAGAATTTCAGCCTAATCTAATCGTTACAGATTTAATGATGCCTGTAGTAACGGGATTAGAAATGATTCGGATTATACGCTCGGAGGAAAAGCTTAAAGGGATACCAATTATCCTGCTTACTGCTAAAGTCGATGAAGATACTCGTATTGAAGGAACTGAAAAAGGTGCTGATGCTTATTTAGCTAAACCGTTTAATGATAGAGAACTTTTAGCAGAAGCAAGAAACCTTTTAGCGTTAAAAGAAAACGAACGTAAAGTAAAGGAATTGAATACCTATCTTACAGAATCTGTACTTCAGCGATTTTTACCTCCCGTTTTGGTTCAGAAAGCTCAAAAAGGTGAATTGGTTTTAGATTTACGTCCAGAGCCGCGTTTAATTACGGTTTTATTCAGCGATATCGTTGGTTTTACTCAATTATCGAATACTTTAAGGTCGCGAAAAGTAGCAGAATTGCTTAATGAATATTTAGAAGCGATGACAAAAGCTGTGTTTGATAATGGCGGAACTGTAGATAAATTTATGGGAGATGCTATTTTGGCTTTATATGGCGCACCAGAAGAACTGACACCCAACGAACAGGTTCGTCGAGCTGTAAATACTTCTAGAGCAATGTTAAGCGCTCTTTCCGAGCTAAACGAACGCTGGCGATCGCAAGGAATTTTTGATAGCGATGGACGCAGTGGACTTCAGTTTCGCTGTGGTATTCATCAAGGTACGGCAGTGGTGGGAATGTTTGGAAGTTCCGAACGTGCTGACTATACGGCAATTGGTCCATCTGTAAATATTGCTTCTCGCTTGCAAGGTGCTGCTGACCCTGGTAGTATTCTTGTCTCTGCTGCTGTTGCTGATTATTTGGAGGAAGAAGAAATTATTAAAGGTAAACCGTTAGAGTTAAAGGGAATAGATGAAACAGTTTTAACTTTCGCTGTGACTTCAGAGTTGGTTGCCCGCTCGTTAGAATAGCAAATAGTTATTTTTCGGGATAGCCAAAAACAACTAGTATACCTTTTTAATAACGGTACGATTAAATAAGAACTTCCGCTGTCCTACCGATTTTAATATAGATATATGACACAATCGGTTGTAGAAAAAACTTCCATTCCAGAAAAAACCTGGAGACGACAAACCCATTCACCCATATGGTGGATTGCTTTTTCATGTGGCTCAATTATCCTGCATTTAATAGCGTTCTGGCTTATTGATTCATATAAACTTTTTGGATCGGGTTCGGCTAACTCTGGAGAAGCTGTGCCGATTGAATTTATTGAAATTTCTCCACAAAAGTCATTACCAGTTCAACCAAAATCAAAACCAGTCTTATCAAAGCCAGTAAAACCCATCATTCCTCAAAATTCCCAACCTGCTAATAAGCCATCAAGTGCCCAAAAGCCTCAAGTATCTACAAATGATGAAAATGCAATTGCTTTTAATAATCAAAAAATAGAAGAGCAATTAGCCGAACAAGAGCGTCAGCAACAATTATTACAACAACAGCAATTAGCAGAACAACAGCGTCTTTTAGAAGCAGAACAACAGCGCCAATTAGCAGAACAATTACGTCAAAGACAAATCAAACAAGCTCAATTAGAAGCTCAAATACGTCAACAAGAACAACTTCAGCAACGTAGATTAGCGCAACAGCTACTTCAGCAAGAAGCAGAACAAAAACGCCAGTTAGAAGCTCAACGCCAGCAAGAAGCAGAACAAAAGCGCCAGTTAGAAATTCAACGCCAGCAAGAAGCAGAACAAAAGCGTCAATTAGAAGAGCAACGCCAACAAGAAGCAGAACAAAAACGCCAATTAGAAATTCAACGCCAGCAAGAAGAACAGCAACGTCAATTAGAAGCTCAACAACGCCAGCAAGAAGAAAATCGCCGCTTAGCACAACAGGGTAAGTTAGAAGCGGAAGAACAGCGTCGCTTAGCAACCAGACAACAGTCTCAAAATTCTCCTGTGGGTGAGAAAATAAGCGATGAAATCATAGATCGGTACGGGCAAAATGTAAAACAGGCTAGCACAACTAATCAACAAACCCCACAGTCTCCCGTTCAGAACAATCAACAAGAGGATATTCCACTCAATCGAAGTCAACAAACTGAACTAAACCAAAGTGGTGGAATATTAACAGCAACTTGGGACATGGATCGTTCTTTTAAACAAAAGAGAGACATACCAGAAAATCCGCCTCAACTGAAACAAAATATTTCTAGAAACTTTATAATTAAAACTTTGTCTGAAGATAATTTGGAACCTGTAGAGTTTCAAGTCTATTTAACAATTGATGAGGAAGGTAGAATCGAAGAGCTATTTGTCGATCCAAGTACATTGGGAGCAAAAAGACAGCAATATCAAACATACGTAGATGACAATTTGAAAGGTAAGAAATTGTTTGAGCCAGCAACAGATACAGATCCAACAACAGGAAAGCTAACACCACGTGCAAGCAAGTCATTGATACGAATAAAAATTCAGCAAGGCTCTTGATTTTTATTTTTAACTGTAATATAGTAATAGGGTTGAAAATTAACGCGGGCGTAGTTTAGTGGTAAAACCTTAGCCTTCCAAGCTAATGATGCGGGTTCGATTCCCGCCGCCCGCTTGAGTTGTTTTTTGCGAATACAAATCGGCAAAGATTGAGAATAGCCCCTAGGATAAACCTGGGGGCTATGTATGTTGTGTCCAACATGTTTGGTAACTATTCGTAAAAAAGTTCTAAGACTTAACCAAACTTACCACTAATATAGTCTTTGGTTTCTTCTTGCTGAGGATCTTGAAATATTTTCTGAGTTTGGTCGTATTCTACCAAATAACCGTTACGACCACCTTGTTTTGTATTCACGTAAAATAATGCAGTCATGTCCGAGACTCGTGATGCTTGCTGCATATTATGAGTAACGATAACAACGGTAAATTGCTCTTTAAGCTGTTTAATTAATTCTTCTACTTTATTAGTAGAAATAGGGTCAAGAGCAGAGCAAGGTTCGTCCATTAAAATAACATCAGGTTTGACTGCGATCGCCCGAGCAATACACAAGCGCTGTTGTTGTCCCCCAGATATGGATAAACCACTTTGATTTAGTTTATCTTTAACTTCTTCCCATAAACCCGCACCTTTGAGGGATTCTTCCACCAACTTATCCATATCACCTTTAAAGCCGTTTATTCTAGCTCCAAAAGCAATATTTTCATAGATTGATTTGGGAAATGGATTTGGTCTTTGAAATACCATCCCAATTCTACGGCGTACTTCTACAGGGTCAATTTTGGGGTCATATAAATTTTGACCGTTGTATAAAATTTTTCCTTCTGCCCTAAATACATCAATCAAATCGTTAAGACGATTAAAGCATCGAAGCAAAGTACTTTTACCGCACCCCGAAGGACCAATAAAAGCTGTTACTTGATTTTTAGGGATATCCATATAGATATCCTTTAACGCCAAAAATTTACCGTAATATACGTTTAATGCTTCTGTACGCAATACAGTTTGGGTGTCTTGTGCGGTGGAAATATGTGTAGCCATAAATATTACGTAAAATTGTTTCTCCGAAAGCTTTAAATTTCTTGCGTTCGTCTTCTAGATGCCTTATTTGATAACTTTTTTATCTTTGGGGAAAATTATTTTGATTTTAATCTAACCCAAATTTTACCTGACTTTTTCAATCAACTCTATTTACTACGAGTTGTAAAGCGAGCAATGATACTAGAAATCAAAACCATTAGTACTAAAACTAAAGATGCAGCCCAAGCAACCGACTGCTGGTTTTGGTCGAAAGATGTTGCAAAGTTATAAACCAAAACAGCAAGAGAAGCAGTTGGTTCGGTTAAATTTCTAATCCAAAAGAAGGAGAACAAAGCAGTAAAGATTAGAGGTGCAGTTTCTCCTGCTGCGCGAGCAATAGATAAGGTGACACCAGTAATAATTGATGGTAAAGCCGCAGGCAATACTACCAATAAAACTGTTTGATAGTTGGTAGCTCCGATTCCAACAGCAGCTTGGCGCAAGTCTTGAGAAACTAACTGTAAAGCTTCGTCTGTAGTTCTAACGATAATTGGCAGCATCAAAATTGATAAAGCCACTCCACCTGCAATGGCAGAATATCCAACATATTTAGTTGCAACTAAAATACCATAAGTTACAACTCCGGCAATAATTGAAGGAACTCCACTCAAAACGTTGGTAGCGAAACGAATCCAACGAGCCGTTTGTCCCTTGCTAAATTCAGTTAGATAAACTGCTGCTGCGACTCCGATAGGTACGCTAATTAAAGCCCCAATTCCCACCATTATCAAAGTACCGACAATGGCATTACCGAAACCACCGCCTTTATCCAAAGGCGCTGGAGGTAATTTGTAAAACAAATCTAAACTCAGACTACCAAAGCCTTTGATAACCAAATAAGAAAGTACCAACAGCAAAGGTAATAAAGCTAAAGCACCACAAACAAATATCACACCATTCATAAAATTATTGAATAGCGTGCGAGGAGAGCTTGCTGAACCCTTTAAGCTACCTCGTGGAAAATCCTGTGAGTCAGAAAAACTAGTCATTATTTAACACACCTTGTCTGTTTACAGTCGCTTGACTCGCAATACTACTAACTCAGCCAAAATATTAACAATCAAAGTCAATATAAACAGCACAAAAGCAGCGTACATTAAAGCGCTGATTTGCAATCCACCAGCTTCTGCAAATTGATTTGCTAATAACGAAGCAATTGTATTGCTCGGTGCAAACAAAGAAGGACTGATTCTGTTGGAGTTACCAATCAACATAGTCACAGCCATTGTTTCTCCCATTGCCCGACCGAGTGCTAGCATTACGGCACTGACAATACCGGAAAATGCAGCGGGAATAATCACTCTTATAAGCGTTTCCCAACGAGTACATCCCAGACCGTAAGCAGCTTCGCGCAAATTTTTAGGTACTGAAGCTAGTGCATCGCGAGAAATTGCTGTAATAATCGGCAAAGTCATAATTACCAAAATAAGTCCGGCAGGTAACAATCCCGGACCGCCAATTGCTCCGGATTCGGGACGACTAAATAGTGGTATCCAACCGAAGTATTGATTCAGCCATTGACCGACACCTCCCAAGAAAGGAATTAAAACGAAAATTCCCCACAAACCATATACAACACTGGGAATTGCTGCTAGCAGTTCTACTAGAAAAACCAGCACGGTTCGCACTGACAGCGGCAATATATTTTCGCTTAACAATACAGCAGTACCAACGCCAATGGGTACTGCAATTAACAAACCGATAAACGAGCTAGCTAATGTTCCGTAAATTTGCGGTAATACTCCGTAGTTACTTCTAACTGGGTCCCAAGCAGCATTAAACAAAAACCCAAGACCAAATTCCTGTAGCGCTGGAAGTCCCTGGACGGCAACCTGAAATCCTATCCATAATAAAACTGCGGCAATACCAAAAGCAAAAATTCGCGTTAACCAGATAAAACTGCTGTCAAGCGTTCTATCTGCTTCAGAGCGATTTTTACCGTCTGTTTGACTACTCTGGGTTGGTGCATTCATAAAAAACTTTACCCATGTAATAGAGAAAATGTGGGAGCGAACCACATTATTTCTTAACTAATTCAGTTTCGATTCGATTGGCTTGAAAGATTTGCTTTCAAATTTGCTTTCAAAGATTAGTAACTACTTTGCAGCAACGTTAATGTTGTACTCGGGGCTGATTGTGTCAGCAGCAGCAGCAACTTTCTCAACTACATTTTGAGGTAAAGGAACGTAGCCTAGTTCCGTACTAACTTTTTGACCTTCAGTTAAACCATATTCAACCATTGCTTCTACCGCTTTGGCTTTAGCAGGATTGTCATACTTCTTATAAGCCAAAATCCAGGTGTAGGTAACAATCGGATAAGACTCATCTCCATCTGGATCGACAACGAATGCACGGAGATTTTCAGGTAATTCAATTGCTCCTAGAGCTTTGGATGCAGCTTCGTCGCTAGGTTCAACATACTTACCTGCTTTGTTTTCCAAAGTCGCAGAAGTTAAACCTTGATTTTTAGCGTAACCGTATTCGACATAACCAATAGAACCAGGAGTTTGCTTCACTTGAGCGGTGATACCTTCATTACCTTTAGCACCAATTCCGGTAGGCCAAGATACAGTTTTACCTGCACCAGGTCCGTTCTTCCACTCTGGGCTAACTTCGCTCAAGTGCTTTGTTAATACAGCAGTTGTACCACTACCATCGGAACGATGTACTACTGTAATATTTTGGTCGGGAAGATTAACTCCAGGATTCGCAGCAGCAATTTTGGCATCATTCCACTTGGTGATTTTACCTAATAAAATATCGGTATAAACTGCACGTGGCAATTTCAAACCTTCTACTCCAGGTAAGTTATAAGCAAATACGACGCTACCACCAGTCATAGGTAGCAACAATACGCCTCTATCGATCTTAGCGATTTCTTCATCCTTCATCGCTACGTCGCTTGCACCGAAGTCAACTGTACCAGCGGTAAATTGTCTTACACCAGCACCACTACCAACTGACTGATAGTTAACTCGTAGATTAGGATACTTCGCATTAATGTCTTTAAACCAACGCTCGTAAAGCAATCTTGGGAAAGATGCGCCCGCACCATCTAAGGTTACGTCTCCACCTAAATCTAATTGGGTGTTAGCAGCTACATTGGTAGCACCAGGAGTATCTCCACCAGCATTATCGGCTCCTTCACCACCGCCGCAAGCAGCCAAAGTAGCAGTCAGTGCTAATACTGAGAAAATAGAAGTAATACGAGATTTTTTCGCTACAGACTTAGTAGAAAACATGGATGTGCAAGTTGAGTAATTTTGCAGGTATCGTTTATAATATATCCCTAATCAGTAAAGATAAGGTTAACAAAATTCAGCTAGCTACGTTTATATGGACTGATTTACGTAAAAATATACATTTATTGCGAACACAGTTATCTTAAGTATATTTGTTCTTCTTAAAGAAATAAATAATACATTAGAACTTTTGTTCTATAAATATGCAATGCCTTCCTTTACTTACGCACTTCTAGAAAAAATCAGCAGGCTTTAAAAAAGTTCGTTTGAAAACGTAAGGACTTACCCGTTGTGGTTCTTCCGGGTCAAAACGGTAAGCCTGGAGAATCCTTGAGAAGTTTTTCAAGAGTGCCCGACTGCCCATGTTTTACACAGGAATTATGAGTAGGGAATTTCACTCACTCAAAGTTAGATTGATAAAAATCAAACTTGTTTTAATACTGTTTTAATACTGATGAAAGTTTGTAAATAGGGAATATAAGGAATAAATATCAAATATATAAACCTATGTCTCTACAACCAAATACAAGTTAAGATATCTTACCGAATGGTTGTAGAGACCGTAAAGACAATATCAATAAAGTTATAAGAATTTGAAAAAGTGTAAAGATAAAAATGCGTTCCAACTAGTTTGCAGTTCCTTAGTTGTTTTAGCTGAGATTTTGGACACTTGTAGTTAGACGCATTAAACTAGGATGCGACATAAATAAAGGACGTAAGTATATTTGTTTATTGTTTAACAAATAGCAAAACACTATTTTCCGATTTTTGTATGAGTATTTTTTAAATGTTAGCCGCATCCAACCAATTATTATGGTCAATGATTGGCTTACTACTAACTATGGGTGGTACCTTCTTGGAAGCCTATATTACCACCCTGCCTTGGAGTTGGGGTAACCAAGGAGTTCACGCTTTTTCTTTAGGTGTCACCTATCAAATTGGTGGGGTGCTGTTAGTTGGTTGTCTGGGGGGGAAAAATGCTGGTGCCCTTTCACAGATTGCCTATCTGGTTATGGGCTTAACTTTATTGCCTGTATTTGCGGATGGCGGGGGAATTGGCTACGTCAAACTTTCACAGTTTGGCTACTTAATAGGTTTTATTCCTGGAGCTTGGATTTGTGGCTTTTTTGCATTCAAAGCTAGACCTAAATTAGAAACTTTGGCATTTAGTTGTATCTGTGGCTTGTTAACAGTTCATCTGTGCGGTATTAGTTATTTGGTCATTACTTATGTTTTAGGTTGGCAAGGTACAGAAAATTTATCATTATTGCAAGCAATCTTGAAGTATTCATTGTTTGCATTACCGGGACAATTAGCTGTAGTTTGTGCCGTTACCGTAATAGCATATGTATTGCGGCATTTAATGTTTTATTAGTTACTAATAACTAATACTTTATGTATTTAAGAAATCGTATCTTTTGGATAGCTGCTATTGTTGGTTTTGCGTTAGATCAACTGACAAAATACTGGGTTCTACAAACTTTTAGTTTGGGGGAAACACGACCATTAATACAAGGAATATTTCACTTTACCTACGTTCAGAATACTGGGGCTGCTTTTAGTTTATTTTCGGGCAAAGTAGAATGGTTGCGCTGGCTATCTTTATTGGTAAGTGTGGCGTTGATAGCATTAGCTTTATTTACTCCATTTTTGGTTCTTTGGGAGCAATGGGGCTACGGTTTAATTTTAAGTGGAGCGATGGGTAATGGTATTGATAGATTTGTCTATAGCTATGTTATAGATTTTCTTGATTTCAAACTGATTAATTTTCCAGTATTTAATTTGGCAGATGTATTCATTAATATTGGTATAGTCTGCTTAATAATTGCTTCTTTTCAAAAAACGCCTCCGAATTCCCGTCCTTTGAGATAAGCTTTAAAAAAAAATTCTGGATACTCATTACTGGCTTTAGGTATTTTTTTAACCTAATTACCAATTCTTGAGAAACCAGAATCTGCTTTTTGTATTAACCCTATTTTTTGTTGTTTTCCACTAAGTTGATATCGAATTTTATCTGTTACTGAGGAGCTAATATTTTTGCTCCATCTTCAGTGGGATTAATTTTTTCTTCGGTATTTGTAGGAATATCGGAGTCGGGAAGACTTGTTTCTCCTGGCTGATTCATATTTGTCGGAGAATCGGAATTTGGAGTTACGCCGTCTGGAGTTGGAGTGATGTTTGTAGGAGCATCTTCCTCTTCATTGGGAGTAGCTTCTCCTTCAGGAGTTGTACCAGGCATTGGAGTGATGTTTGTAGGAGCATCTTCCTCACTAGGAGTCGCTTCAGGAGTTACGCCGCCTGGCATTGGAGTGATGTTGGTAGGAGCATCTTCCTCTTCATTGGGAGTAGCTTCAGGAGTTACGCCGTCTGGCATTGGAGTGATGTTGGTAGGAGCATCTTCCTCTTCATTGGGAGTAGCTTCAGGAGTTACGCCGCCTGGCATTGGAGTGATATTTGTAGGTGCATCATCCTCGCTAGGGATTGCTTCTCCTTCTGGAGTTGTACCGGGCATTGGAGTGATGTTTGTAGGAGCATCATTCTCACTAGGGATTGCTTCGCCTCCAGGAACCGAACCAGGTAATGGAGTTACACCTTCAGGAGTTGAACCAGGAAGAGGTTCTTCAGGTGCTGGAGTTATGCCTTCTGGAGAAGAATCGGGAAGAGGTGCCCCTGGAGTAGTTTCTTCAATACTATTTTCCGGTAAAGTACTATCTTCAGCAGGAGTGCTTTCCTCTATTGTGTCTTCAGAAGAGGGTGTTGCTGCATTAGCACCGGAGCAACGAGAATTTAATGGGAAACGCTTGCATAAAATTTCCATTGCATCGGGCGAAAGTTCTTCTTCGGCTGCTGCAACAATAGTATCATCAGATTCTGAAACGCTTGTAGGCTCTTCTCGTTCTGGGAAGTCTCTCTCAGGAAATTTAGTTGACTGAGCAACCGCAACAGTGCTACTTAATGCTAGAGTCAGAGCTGTGCCAATAAGGGTTATAAATTTGCCCTTCATAATTATTCACTCCTCGAAACTAATACCACCGCCCATTAAATCAAACAAATGGCTTTATAAAATCTGTCTAAATGGGGATGTGTATTTTTAAATTTATATATTTAGTTGATTTAAATTGTAAAAAATTAATCATTTATTCGCAGTCCTTTAGTCGATACATATACTTGTATATACTTGATTAGGAATATGAATTAGAAAACTCCAAAGCAACAATAAATCAATATTTCGAGAATGTAAATTAATTCAGAATCAACCTATTGGAGCTTTTATGTTGTAATAAAAACAACCGTATATCTAAGATTAATAAGTGTGTTTTTTGTATCATATATAATAAGGAACAATTCCGTATTGCTAAACTTCATATATTCTTATAAGTAGAATGGTGAAAAGACAGCATTTTAGGGCATAGTTTTGCCCGATTATTAAATAATAACCGTGGTGTGAATAGCCCATGAGTTCCCCTCAACCCCCTAAAAAGCCGCAAACTTTACTTGGTCAACTGACTCAAGCAGTACAAACAATTCAAGCTCGGGTCGATTTTTCCAAGCTGGCTCTTAAGCCTAACGCCAGAGTGCCAGAACTTTGGGTACAAGACGCTGGGACTCAAGCGGCTCAGATGTATCCTTTGCTTGGCGATCGCTATATGATAGGTCGCAGTTCTAAATCCTGCGATATCGTTGTCCGAAATCCGGTAGTCAGCCAAATTCATCTGTCGCTATCGCGAGATTCGTCTCAACGCAAACCGGTTTTTGTTATTAAGGATGAGAAATCAACCAATGGCATTTACCGAGGAAAGCGTAGAGTTGATTCGTTGGAGTTGCGTCACGGTGATGTTCTAACTTTAGGGCCACCCGAACTGGCTGCTTCAGTACGTTTACAATACGTAGACCCCCCACCCTTTTATGTAAAAGCTGCAACTTGGGCGGGTTTAGGAGTTGCTGGTGTTAGTGCCTTACTTGCTTTAACTATTGGTATAGAATGGCTAAAATTTTCTGTCAGACCTTTACCGGCAGCGACTCAAGGACCAGTAGTAGTTTACGCCGGTGATGGTGAAACACCTTTACAAGAGCCTCGAACCACCGCTCACGTAGATTTGAAAAAATTGTCCGATTTTGGGCCTTATTTAGCATCGGCAGTAGTAGCTTCAGAAGATAGCCGTTTTAACTGGCATTTCGGTGTCGATCCTTACGGTATTTTGCGTGCCTTATTTATCAATACTCGCAGTGGTGGTGTTCAACAAGGTGCTAGTACGGTTACTCAGCAAGTAGCCCGCAGTTTATTTCGAGATTATGTAGGCAGACAAGATTCTTTAGGGCGTAAAGTACGCGAAGCAATTGTATCTTTAAAGCTAGAAACTTTTTATAGTAAAGACGAAATTTTACTCAGTTACCTAAACCGGGTTTATTTAGGAGTAAATACTTCAGGCTTTGAGGATGCTGCAAGGTATTATTTTGATAAATCAGCAAAAGAGTTAACAGCAGCAGAAGCCGCTACTTTAGTGGGAATTTTACCCGCTCCCAACGGTTTTAATTTTTGCGGCGATGCTCGAAGCAGACGAAATATTATAGGATATCGCAACCGTGTACTAAAACGAATGCGCGAAATGGGCGAACTAAAGCAAGATGAATATAATCGCGCCAGACGTTCGCCGGTTGAAGTCAGTTCTAAGGTTTGCGAGCGTCAAGCTAAAAGAATTGCTCCCTACTTTTATAGTTATGTATTTAACGAGCTTGAATTTATTTTGGGAAAAGACTTAGCGGCTGAAGGAAATTTTATTATTGAAACTCAGTTAAACCCAAAAATTCAAGCCGAAGCAGAAGCTTCATTAAAAAACCATATCAAAACTGCTGGAGCAAGTTTTGGTTTTTCTCAAGGAGCAATAGTTACTGTTGATTCAAGTACCGGCGGTATCTTAGCAATGGTTGGTGGCCGCGATTATGCCACTAGCCAATTTAACCGCGCATTTCAAGCTAAGAGACAACCTGGTTCCACCTTTAAAGTTTTCCCATACGCTGCTGCTATCGAAAAAGGAATTTCAACGGGAAGAACCTATAGCTGTACTTCTGTGAGATGGCAGGGTATTAGATATAAACCTTGTAGAGGTGGTACTGCTCCAATTACTGTTGCAACTGGATATGCTCTTTCCGAAAACCCCATCGCTTTAAGAGTTGCTCGCGATGTCGGGTTAGATACAGTAGTAAAAATTGCAAAACGTATGGGAGTGCGTTCGGAACTAAATCCCGTTCCTGGTTTGGTATTAGGACAAAGCGAAACTACCGTATTAGAAATGACCGGAGCCTTTGCCGCTATTAGTAACAGAGGTGTTTGGAATCGTCCTCATGCCATCAAACGGATTCTTGATAGCAGCGACTGTAAAAACCGCGATGATTTAAAAACCTGCCGCGTAATTTATTCCTTCAATCAAGATCGAGAAGCCAACAAGCGAGTTTTAAAAACCCCGGTTGCAAATACAATGACCAATTTGATGCGTCAAGTAGTGACAAGAGGTACGGGGCGCGGTGCTGCTATTGGATTTGGAGAAGGTGGAAAAACCGGCACTACGGATAAAAACGTTGATTTGTGGTTTATCGGTTTTATTCCCGGAAGAAGACTTGCTACGGGTATTTGGTTAGGAAACGATGATAATTCTCCTACTTCCGGTAGCAGCGCTCAAGCTGCTCAATTATGGGGAAAATATATGGGTAAAGTCGTCAGATAAAGATAATGGTTAATCGGTAATGGTATTAAGGTAATGGTATTAAAACAGGAGAAATAAATCGTAATTTCTTACCCATTACCTTTTACCTTCTATATATATTTTTTGGTTAGCGATACCCTTGCCAAGGTGTAACTTCTACTTTTCCACCTGGTTTAAATTCCACCTGAAATTGAGCCAGTTGTTCTTTTTGTTGAGCATTCCGAGTATTATCGCCTTGAAATAATTTAAAAATAGGCGTTTGTCGGAAATTTTCAAAGGCGGCTTTGTTTAGCGGTTCGTAATCGGCTATACTTCCATTTTTTGTAACTGCGACACGATATTTCAAATCTTCTTTATAAATTGTATTGCTGCTAGATTTTTGACTAAGTGCCGCCGATAGTTTTTGATTTAGATTAGAAAGCGTATTCTGGTCGTTAATTTGCTTGCCTATATTATCAGACCTATTTCCATATCCATTCCAAGGCGAAACTTCAAGTACTCCCGTTTTTCTAAAAACTACTCTAAATTGAGCAATTGGTTCGTTAGCGATCGCGCCACTCGAAGCAGGGCTGTAAAGCACTTTAGGCAGGGGAGTTTTTTCAATCGCTTCATTCGCTGTTTGACTTTCGGCTTTATAACCGATAATGGCACCGTCAGCAGCCGCACCAACTCGATAAACTATATCAGATGACAATCCTTGACGACTGTTCCAAGCTTGGTTGATTTGTTTGTATACTTGAGTATTTAAATTAGTTAATCGCTTTCTATTGGTGATTTCAGGAGCCGAACTAACTAGTTTTTCCAAATCTTGAATTGCTTGAGGTGCATCTGGTGATGTGGTTGGAGTCTGGACTGAGCTTTCTTGGGTTGTGTTAGTTTCGGGCTTCGCTTGAACTTTTGGATTGTCAGAAGAATTGACGGTTTGAGCCGTAGAGTCTACTTTGTTTTGGGCTGCGGGTTCTTCTGGGAATTTTGGTGCTGGAATTAAATTGAATGCGATGGCAGCAGCTGCCAAACCGGTAAGTCCAACAGTAGCTGGTACTGCTTGTTCGAGTAGAGCGCCACTAACAGCACCATGTCTTCTGGCAACCGGTTGTAACTCTAGGGTTAATTCTGGTAAAGTTTGCGTATCTGCAAAAAACTGATCTACTGCTTCTACCAAATCGAACAATTGTACTGAATTTAAATCAACTTCAATTGTTTGATTAACGCTACCAGCATTATTCAAATTCTCTTTAGGGATGTCCGAGCGTACCCTTAATTTATGAATATTACTGTTAACTTTTTCAATTTGTACTAATTCTGATTCAGAATTATGAGCTTGCGGGTTAGAAATATTGCTCAAAAACTCTTGAGCGTAGGCGCTTACTGCTCTAACTAAGCTTTCAAAAAAATCTCTACCGCCTGCTAAAGTTTGAGTATAGCCAGATAAAGTGCATTCTGCATTTACCAAAATAGAAAGTTCCGGGCGCATTTCCTGAAACTGTGTTGTTTTGGAAGCATCGCTTAATCCTTCTAAAAGTAGCGTGCAATTAGGCAAACTATATTTACGTTGAATATTCATTCTACTTCACCATCAAAAAGACTAATCCAAAAGCGCTGCATTCCGGCTGTTCCCGTACAGAAAAGTAATTGCGCTAACAAATTTACAGCTAGTTCGTTTAATTTATCGTCAGAATTTAGTGCCATTAATCCAGAGCGTCTTTTATTCATGCGGCTTCTAAAATGCGCTCTAAATCTTTCCAAATAATTAGAAAGACGCAAATTCTGTTCTAGAGGAATCTGCTTTTCAACCATCTGTTGATTTATCATTAACAGTTGTCGAATAACAACCGTTAATCTTCTTGCTAGATAGCAGGAAATAACCACTAAAGCTTTTGCTTCCATAATGGTTAAAGGGCGGCGAATATTAGCTCTGCGTAGAGGATTAGTGCTACGCATTCGCCATAAGTTAACTCGATCTTTGATAATTCCTTTCAGATCCAATTCTTGAGCAAACGCCAAAATTGCTTCAGAACCGCCAAGATCCAAAGCTTCAATTGCGAGTAGAATAAGGTCAATTTGTTGCCTAGTTCTGCGGGGGCATCCCTGCCCCTCTATTGCGGGGTCGGGTAGCGTGTCCAGAATCATGGGCAAATCTTGTTCTGCCGGACTATTGAACGGCGTTAGAGGAGCGGAAACATTCATTTATCAGTTCCTTGTGGGGGAAATTCTAAGAAAAATAGGTAAAATTAATTAAACAATGGTAGCCAAATATAAATATGTTGGCACTCTGGCAGTTATGCAACTGCCTGATATATACATTAATTACTGTTTCATATCCAAGCTTTCCGTATACCTAAAATCGAAGTTTTAAAGCATTTTTAACCCCAAATGAGAATGGTAGTGCAATTACAACCGCAATTGCGATCGTAGATTCCAATAACTATGGTTAAACAACATATTCAAAGCAAAAATAGGGCAATTGAAGAAGGTCTCTCCACAGAATCAGGTTTCTCCACTATAGCCTAAACCTTTGCGGGGTCTTATTTACAGCTTACGTCAACAATTTGTAGCAATAACCATATATACGAATCTACTTACAAGCTATATTCAAGTAGAGTATTAACTCTATAGCAATCTTGTTGTCAATTCAATTATTTTGCCGCTACTTAATCGGTAAAGTCATTTGTAAGAATACTGATTTACTAGCTTTTTAACCTCCATCGTCAAAAATTCTCGGACGTTATATATTAGACCTCATACTCAAAAAATAAGTTAAAAATAATTTTAATAAAGGGCTAATTGTCAGTTTCCCCTTGATTCTAAGAAAGACGATATATTAAATCAGCCACAAACAGCTTTGGTACAAAATATATTGTAAATTGATGACCGTGCGACAGTAACTTTCCACGCCACTAAAATGTGGGGTAAAGATTTAATCGCACTGCTAATTGTAGACTTTTCTATATTATGGATTTGAAATCTTTAATTCGCGATATTCCTGATTTCCCTAAACCCGGAATTTTATTTAGAGATATCACTACTTTGCTGCGTGATGCCCAAGGGTTAAGATACACGATTGATTTATTTACACAAAAATGTATCGATGCTGGCATGACGGCAGATTTTGTTGTAGGCATGGAATCGCGAGGATTTATCTTTGGGGCACCTTTAGCCTATAAGCTAGGAGCAGGTTTTATTCCCGTCCGTAAAAAAGGTAAATTGCCAGCAGAAATACACGCAATCGAATATGCACTAGAGTATGGTACGGACACTTTAGAAGTTCATCAGGACGCTTTGCAACAAGGTAGCCGAGTCTTAATCGCTGACGATTTGATTGCTACAGGTGGAACCGCTAATGCAACTGCCGAATTGATTCAAAAAATTGGCTGTGAATTAGTCGGGTTTGCCTTTATCATCGAGCTACAGGAATTACAAGGTCGTCAAAAGTTACCAGATGTACCTATTATTACTCTTGTGGAATATTAAAACAGTTAACAGCAAGTAGTTAGGAGTTAGGAGTTAAGAGTTAGGAATTAATAGTTATTAGTACTAATTTAAAAATTCTTCTCCCTACCTTTGAACTTTGACCTTTGACCTTTGACCTTTAATTCAGGTGCTATGACTGCAACAACGTCGAAAAGCTTTTGGGAATCAACTCGAGATTCTTTTCTTAAGATAGTAAGTAGCGAAACATTTCTTTATATTGTCAAACGACTATTACAAGCACTGCTGACAATTTTTTTAGCATCGGTAGTTTCTTTTATTATTATTCAATTGGCTCCAGGAGACTATTTAGATAATCTACGACAAAACCCTAAAATTTCTCCAGAAAGAATTCTGGAATTGCAAGAACAATTTGGATTGGATAAGCCTTGGCACATTCAATATTTTTTGTGGTTGTGGCGAATTATTTCCCAAGGAGATTTTGGAACAAGTTTTGTCTATCAGCGTTCGGTTGCTTCACTGATATGGGAACGAGTACCGGCGACTTTACTTTTAGCTTTTGCTTCTTTGATTTGTACTTGGGCGATCGCCATTCCTTTGGGTATTTTCGCTGCCGTAAAGCAAAACCGGGCTACTGACAGAATTTTACAGGTGATTAGCTATGCAGGACAAGGTTTTCCCAGCTTTATCACGGCTTTATTATTGTTGATTTTTGCTCAAATTACCGCTCCTTTGTTTCCCGTAGGAGGCATGACAAGCATTTATCACGCTCAGCTTTCACCTATAGGAAAAATTATTGATATTCTTTGGCACATGATTTTGCCTACCATTGCTTTGAGTATCACTAGTTTTGCTGGTTTGCAGCGCATCACTCGCGGTGAATTATTAGATGTACTGCGTCAAGATTATATTCAAACAGCCCGCGCCAAGGGATTGCCAGAAAACCGCGTTATTTACGTTCACGCTCTCCGCAATGCTATTAACCCATTAATTACTTTGCTAGGTTTTGAATTAGCAGCTTTATTAAGCGGTGCTTTTATTGCCGAATTTTTCTTTAACTGGCCCGGTTTAGGTAGGTTGACTTTACAAGCAGTACGTGCCCAAGATTTATACGTACTAATGGCTAGTTTGATAATGGGGGCGGTGCTATTAATTGTTGGTAATTTGATAGCCGATTTGTTACTAAAAGTTGCCGATCCTCGGATTACTTTAGGGAAATCCTAAATTTGGGATTAGGTATTAAGCACAAGAAGATAAGAAGAGAAGGGGAAGAGGGAGGTATATAGGGTAAAATTCCAAACTCTTCACTCCTACCTTTGACCTCTAACCTTAAACCTTAAACCTTAATATTATGTTATCAGAGACATATTATTTAATTCGTTCTAAAGCTGATGGTCGTTATTTGGCAGCACGTCCTAATGAAGATGATGCGGCTACTTTTGTATTGTTATTTAAAGAAAATTTTGATGCTTTGAGCTATCTTAATACTCATGCTGGTGATTTAGCTGAGCGTCTTGGTGTAGAAACTATTACGGGTACTCAAATAAAAACCATACTTCAAAGATGGAGTTTTAATGGTGTAGGTATTGTTACCGACCCTTTATTACCTACAATTGAATTTTTAGTACAAAGTTGAATTGGGAATGGGGCATTGGTAATTGGTGAGACAGCGCGGTCTTGGGGAGCCAGTGCGTTGCGCGGTGAATCTAGTTGGGGGCTACGTGCCTTGAAATAAATATTTATTTTTAGTGGGCTTTATACCCACAACTAAAGTTTTTTCTTATGCTCATACCGCTCAAACCTTCTTCCTCCTAACTTCTTCCTTCTTTGTAAAATATTTTCTCCCGGTCGAGTTGCAGGTGAATCTAATATAGCGAATTTCAGTTGAGTCCACTACATTTTTAACCTCACCCCGCCCTCCGGGCACCCCTCTCCTTACTAAGGATACTGTTGGCGAATAGTAGGTCAGACCCCTCATCCCAACGAATTAATAGGGATTTTAAGTTATCAGCAGGAGTGCGATCGCACTCCTCAAACCCTCATTTTTTTGGTTATTCAGGGGTGTCACCCCTGAATAACCAGCAGTATCCTTACTAAGGAGAGGGGAAGGGGTGAGGTTGAGTTTGTATTATACCCAAATGAAAACCGCTATATTCGAGCATGTTCTTTTGAGCATCGCTTAAATAGTCCAGGACTTACGTAACTGTCACAAGACTCGGTTGGTGCGTGACACTAAAAGCCTTATTACTGCGTTGACAATAAATCCAAGTGTCACAGCACCCTACAACAAAATATATCGTTTGCGTAAGTCCTTTAGTCATTGGGGACATTAATTCTAAAACGAAATCTGAAGTAATGGAGGGGGAATTTTTCTCGCTGCTTCGGATTATAGGAACTAATTATATAAATTTACATAACTAAAGAGACGCAGCATTACTACGTCTCTACATCAATGATTTAATGATTTATATTGTTGTGTTGTAAAAAAATGCGATTTAATCCAATACTTCTAAACCATTGCTTCTTCCAACATTAATTTAGAACGCTTGAGCCTTTCAGGTACTGGTACGGGATAATCACCAGTGAAACAAGCCGAACAAAAACTATTGATATCTTGCTTGGTTTCTTCTAACATTCCCTTCCAGCTTAGATATGCCAAACTGTCTACTTCCAAGTGCTTGGCTATTTCTGTAACTGATTTAGTTGCTGCGATTAGTTGGTCTTGGGTATCAGTATCGATACCATAAAAACAAGGATGAGTAACTGGAGGAGAGGAGATTCGCATATGTACTTCCGTTGCACCTGCTTCGTACAAGGATTTTACTAACTTACGACTGGTAGTACCCCGCACGATTGAATCATCAATAATTATTACCTTTTTACCAGATAGTACGTCTTTGAGGGGATTTAGTTTCATTCTTATACCCGATTCACGCATCGCTTGGGTAGGCTGTATGAAAGTTCTTCCTACGTAACGATTTTTGATTAATCCTTCTACATAAGGAATACCGGAAACTTGAGAAAAACCAATTGCAGCCGGTATTCCCGAATCTGGAACCCCAAAAACAATATCAGCATCAACAAGAGATTCTTGCGCTAATCTTCGCCCTAATCTCATCCGATAACTATACAAGCTTTCCTCGTTCATGATGCTATCAGGACGAGCAAAGTAAAACATTTCAAAGATACATAATTTCCTTTCTTGTTTCTGGCTCCACTGAAAAGATGCTAAACCTTCTTCGGTAATCCAAACCAACTCGCCTGGTTCTACATCTCGTAAGTATTGAGCGCCAATGATATCCAAACCACAGGTTTCTGAAGCTAAAACATAACGTGTCGGACTACCTTCCAAAGTTCCAATTACCAAGGGACGAATACCATTAGGATCGCGCACGCCCATTATCCCTTCACTCGTACCGATGACTAAACTAAAGGCTCCTCGACAACGATTGAAAGCACGAATTGCTCCTTCCAATAACTCTGCACCCTCATTTATTTCTTCAGCCATTGCTAAAGCAATCATTTCTGAATCAGTTGTAGTAGTCAAGTTACAGCTTTTCTTGAGCAATTCGTCGCGCAATTGAGTTGTATTGACTAAATTACCATTATGTGCAAGAGCTATCTCACCTAATCGAGTTTCAACTACAGCCGGTTGGGCATTAGCCACATGGCTAGAGCCTGTAGTGGAATAACGGGTATGACCGATACCTACGTTACCAGGTAGTTGATCGAGAATAGATTCGTTGAAAACTTGGGAAACTAAACCCATGTCTTTGTACAGGTGTACCTTTTTGCCTTCAAAAGTGGCAATCCCAGCGGATTCTTGACCTCTATGCTGGAGGGCGTACAGTCCGAAGTAAGTTAGTCTGGCAACGTCTTGTTCGGGTGCATAAACGCCAAAAACGCCGCAAGCTTCTTCTTGCTTGTCGGGGCGCTCATTCAAATTAATTTGATTGCTATTGTTTTGGGCGTATTTATCCGAAGTGACGGCTTTGGTATTTGGGGGAATCATGCTAGCTATGCTCCTGATGATGATGTCAAGGGTTCCTTTAAATTTTTTCTGGAGAAAAAACTTGTAAGAGTACCCGTCAAGCCACTGGGATTGTGAAACTGGATAGCTGAAGAAATTCGATAAAACTTAATTAATTCTTAACCATCCATTTACCAGAGTACAGTATTTATGCTCACTGACGCTAATCGCGCACTGTCTGCTATTCGGTTGTTAACTGAGTGTTTAACTGTTTATTAACTGCTAAACGCTTAGTAATTGAGTGATAATAGTGATTGCTTACATTATCTATCGTAACGTTTATTAAAGTTTTATTATCAAGGGTAAATACCCTTAAATCTGCTTGAGGATTTTTGACTACACCAATTTTTTGCCATTTACTGCTTAAATTTTCCTGTAAGTAGGATTCCCAATTTTCTTGTTGGGCTAACGCTACTGAAACAATAATTCTGGCTCCGCTTTCACCAAAAAGTACTTCATCCCATCTTTGAGCATTGTTCGCTGGTAGCTCAAAATGAATATCGGCACCTAAATGACTGTTAATACAGCATTCGGCAACAGCGACAGTAATTCCACCTTCAGCACAATCATGGGCAGAGCGTACCCAACCTTGACGAATTCCTTCGCGGCAAGCTTTTTGTACGCGACGTTCTAAGTCAAAATCAATTTTTGGTGGTTTTCCAGCAACGCTATCGTGAACGGTAGCTAAATACTCCGAACCTCCTAATTCGATTGTGGATTGAATTGGTAAACCGAGGAGATAAATTATATCTCCTTCTGATTGCCAAGCTTGAGAGCAAATTCTGTTTAAGTCGGGAATCAATCCTACCATTCCGACAACGGGAGTAGGATAAATGGGCTGGGGATTACCCTGGGAATCAAAAGTTTCGTTATAGAGAGAGACATTTCCGCCAGTTACCGGAGTCGATAATTCTTGACAACCTTCGGCTAATCCCCGACAAGCTTCTGATAGCTGCCAATAACCAATCGGTTTTTCAGGGCTACCAAAATTAAGGTTATCCGTCACTGCTAAAGGTTCGGCACCTACACAGCTTAAATTGCGTGCGGCTTCAGCTACCACTGCTTTGGCACCTTCATAAGGATCGAGATAAACATACCGAGAATTGCAGTCAACCGTTGCAGCAACTCCGGAGTGGGCATTGGGGATTGGGGATTGGGCATGGGAATTTTCTTCTTTTCCTATCTCCTTGTCCCCTTGTCTCTCTATCTCCCCATCTCTTCCAACTGGACGTAACCGTATAATCGCCGCATCCGCACCACCTGGTAACATTACGGTGTTGTTTTGTACTTGATGGTCGTATTGTCGATAAACCCAACTTTTTGAAGCGATGGTGGGAGTGTCAAGTAAAGTTAACAGAATATCGTTCCAGGTTTGTAATTTTCCTTTGATTTCAATCCCTTCAAAAGTGCAATCTGGTAAATCTTTTGATGTCCATTCCCAAGCTTTACGAGCGTATTCTGGAGGTTCGGCTAATAATTCTCGGTTGTAAATTGGGGTATTTTCTGCCAAAGCTGTGGCTGGTATTTCCGCTGCAACTTCCCCTTGATACAGAATTCGTACAATCGGTTCTTCGATAACTTTTCCTGCTACTACTGCATTTAATCCCCAACGCACGAAAATATCAATTAATTCTTGTTCTCTACCTTTTTTGGCAACAAACAGCATTCTCTCTTGAGATTCGCTGAGTAAATATTCGTAGGGAATCATTCCAGTTTCGCGGTTGGGAATTTTATCTAAATCAAATTCCACACCCACGCCACCATTTGCAGCCATTTCAGAAGTAGAACAAGTAATACCCGCCGCACCCATATCTTGGGCTGCTACTACCGCACCCGTTTTAAAGGCTTCCAAACAAGCTTCAATTAAGGATTTTTCTAAAAAAGGGTCGCCAACCTGTACCGCAGGGCGATTATCAACGGATTCATCGGATAATTCCGCACTGGCAAAACTTGCTCCCCCCATGCCATCGCGTCCGGTAGTAGAGCCGACATACAGCACCGGATTACCAATCCCCGATGCACCTGATTTAACGATTTCTGGCGTTTCCATCAAACCCAACGCCATTACGTTTACCAAAGGATTGCCAGAATAAGCTTTGTCAAAGTAAACTTCACCACCAACTGTAGGAACGCCGACACAATTACCATAGTGAGCGATTCCCGATACCACACCACTAAATAATCTTCGGGTTTTGGCATCTTCCAAATTACCAAAACGCAGTGAATTTAACACCGCAATGGGACGCGCACCCATCGTAAAAATATCTCTAAGAATTCCACCGACTCCCGTCGCCGCACCTTGAAAAGGTTCCACTGCCGAAGGGTGATTGTGGGATTCAATTTTAAAAGCCAGTTGTAAACCATCACCTAAATCTACAACACCTGCATTTTCACCAGGCCCCACAAGAATACGTTTTCCGGTAGTTGGGAACTGTTTTAATAAAGGTCGAGAATTCTTATAACAGCAATGTTCCGACCACATTACGCCAAACATTCCTAATTCGGCTTTATTAGGATGACGACCTAATCTTTTGACGATTTCTTGGTATTCTTCAGGTTTTATGCCTTCTTTGGCTATTTCTTCGGTCGAAAATGGAGGTTGGGATGTAGCGGTCATGGGAGCAATTACACGCCTGGATGAATTTTATATTCTAATATTTATTTGTGCATTTATTACTATTTAAATTATTTTAATTTTTCAATTGGAACTATAGAAGATTAAAAAAATACTGTTTTTTAATCGATTATTTTGTCGTAATTGTCACTAATATCGCTTCCTTAGTAAGAAAAATAATGGTTGTTTTATAGTTTTTATACTAATTAAATAGATAAAAGCTGAAAGGGTAATTTCATATTTGTAGTAAGGAATGCGCGTCCCCTACAGCGATAAATCGCCTACTACAAACCCATAAAAAGTGATGAGTTTTCACCATAGCTCGCCAGGGGTTGCAAACCCCTGTCTAATAGCAAAAGTCATATAAATATGACTAGAAAATCCCTATAAAAACTAATGGGACAGACCACTAGTACTCTGTTTCATTAAAATTGACGGGTGAGGGCAGGGAGGGGGAGAGGGGGAGAGTGGGGGAGTGGGGGAAGAAAATATTTTTTATATTTACGATATGCCCATCAAAACTAACGGGACAGACCACTAGTACTCAACCACATAAGTTATCAGGGGTAATACCAATTTCATTGCTAACAAGACTAATCCTTCTTATCCTCTTTCTCTGTGCCCTCTGCGTACTCTGCGGTTTTTTTTTAAGAGAGTTTATAACCCCGCAAAATTAATGTGGTGGGGTACTAGTACTCCGCCACATTAATTTTGCGGGATACTTCCATGTTCGTAGTTGGGACTTTAGTTTTCTGATAGTCGGCTTTTTAACAGATACATTCGCACGTAGAACCCCTCAAAATTAATGTAGTGAAGTAATTGTAGGATGTGTTATGGCTTCAGCCTAACGCACCTAAATATAGATATGATGGTGCGTTGCGCGCAGCAAGCAACACACCCTACGTGTTTTTCCAAAATTAAATAGTAATCCTATAGGGTGGTTTGTAGTAGCGCTACTCTGTGAGAAAGCTTCACTTACAGCGCATCCGGATTTCAGATGCGCTAAAGCGCTACTACGAACGAATCAATGTGAATATTCGCCACTAAAGAATAAAAGACTTCAAAAAATTCCATAATTTGCGTAAAAAATCATACATCGGACAGTAATCCTATCAGAAGCTAATTTCGAGAGGTTGAAGATGAATTTACACAAAAATATTGCCGTTAAGTGTATTGACTGAGATTAATGCATCTTATACGGTCAATTAAATTACCTTGATTGAAGAAACAACGAAAATCCCTCGCTCATTTATTAGCCATCCATTCACCTTTCACCCACTTCCTTAAATGAATCGCCACCTAATTCTTATCTCTTCCCTACTCCTGCTGCAAATCCCTATCGCTTCAATTAAAGCCGCTCCTCCTTCCATCACCCAAAAATCAATTTGCAAAATCGAACGCGAAGACGAATTTTATTCAACCAAAGAATTACAAACCCTCGCTAATAAAATCACAGTAAAAGTCATCGGCGATAATAACGGTGGTTCGGGAACGCTTATCGGTAAACAAGGAAATAATTATTTAGTTCTGACAAATTCTCATGTTATTCAAGGTGTTAATTCGATTAAACTGCAAACCGCTGACGGTAAAACTTATTCAGCAGAAATAGTACCGCAAAATAAATTTAAAAATTCAGATATTACCTTATTAAAATTCCAAAGCAGTCAAAATTATTGTTTATCAGAAATTGCTAAAGAAACTCCTAATATTGATACACCTGTAGTTGCTGCGGGTTTTTCTGGTTCGACGGGAAACATTGCATTTAGCGAAGGGGAAGTCAAAAAGACATCTAACTTAAAAGAAGGATACGAAATCGGTTACAGCAGCAACATCGAACAAGGAATGAGCGGTGGTGCAATTCTTAATTCAATGGGTGAACTTGTAGGGATAAATGGTAAAAGTGCTTATCCGATTTTAAATACTGGTTACGTTTATCAAAACGGTAAACGTCCGAATCAAGCAGAAATTCAAGAAATGAGAAAGTTGAGTTGGGGAATTCCGATTTCAACTGTTTTAACGTGGGTTGATAGTGATGTTTTGACTGCTTATAAATTGCCTTTACCAGAATATTCTGGTGATGTACCAATCAGAGGATTAACAGGATGGTTGGGAGAATTAGAACAAAAGGCTAAACAATTTACGGTAAGAATTGATAGCAGCAGTAATGCTAATGGTTCGGGAATAATTATTGCTAAAGAAGGAAATACTTACACGGTTTTAACATCGGCTCATGTGTTGTGTGAAAGACAAGATGCAACAAAGCCATGTGGTGGATTTAGTTATGAAATTTTTGCACCAGATGGGAATAAATATTCTGTAGATAAAAGCAGTATCAAAATCGAGGAAGGCGTTGATTTAGCGGTAGTTAAGTTTAAGAGTTCTGAAGATTATCAAATAGCAACTCTTGCTGATTACAATCCTAATGAAGATGACTATATGTTTACTGCGGGATTTCCTAAATTAAAAAACAATTCACCTTGGCGGTTTACTATAGGACGTATATTTGAAAAAGAACAAGGATTAATACAAGTTAACCAATCGGACTTTCAAAATGATGATTCTGACGAATTGCAAAGTGCTATTTCTTTAACAGGAGGATATGAATTAGTTTACACCAGCATCACTTATGGTGGAATGAGTGGTGGTCCGGTATTGGATTCACTTGGACGAGTAATTGGTATTCACGGACGTTCGGAAGGAGAACAAGCCGGAGATGTTCCAGTTCAGATAGGATACAGTTTGGGTGTTCCTGTAAGTACCTTTTTAGGGTTAGCTTCTCGATTAGGTACAAAACCGCAGCAATTAGAAAATATTCGACCACCTCAACTGAATGCACAAAAAGAGAAGTCAATCGAAGAAGCAGTATTATCAACTGATGTTTCTGGAGGAAATGCGACTGCTGCACAATGGTTGGAAAGAGGAAATCAACTATGGCGATCGCGTCGTTATGATGAAGCAGTTAAAGCCTTTGATGAAGCAATTAAGCAAAAACCATCTTTTGTTTATTTAGCCTACTATGGTAAGGGTTTAGCGTTAGGGTTGGAGAAAAAATATAAGGAAGCTATTACTGCATCAGAACAAGCTACCAAACTCAAACCAGGATTTGTTGCTGGTTGGAAACGCCAAAGTTTAGACTACAGAAAATTAAAGCGATTAGATAAAGCATTATTCACTATCAATAAAGCAATTCAACTACAGCCAGAAAACCCGAATCTGTATCTTATAAAACGAGTAATTTTAAGTGATTTAAAACAGTATGCACAAGCAGAAGTTGCAATAACAGAAGCGATTAAACTTAGTCCTCGTGCTTTATTTTATGATAGTCGTGGAATTCTTTATAGAAACCAAAAAAAATGGGATTTAGCACTTGCTGATTACAATCAAGCCATTAATATCAACCCTGAAGATGCTTCTGTTTACATCAATAGAGGAAATCTTTATAAAGACAAAAAAAAATGGGATTTAGCACTAGCCGATTACAATAAAGCCATTCAAATTAATCCTGAAAATGCTTCTGCTTACAACAATAGGGGAATTCTTAATCAAGACAAAAAAAAATGGGATTTAGCATTAGCTGATTACAATAAAGCCATTCAAATCAATCCTGAAAATGCTAAAACTTACTTCAATCGAGGACTTGTTTACATTGACCAGAAAAAATGGGATTTAGCACTAGCTGATTATAATAAAGCGATTCAAATTAATCCCGAATATGCTAAAGCTTACAACAATCGGGCAAGTCTTTACGATGACCAAAAAAAATGGGAGTTAGCACTAGCCGATTACAATACAGCGATTCAAATTAATCCTGAATATGCTAAAGCTTACAACAATCGGGGAATTCTTTATAAAAAACAGAAAAAATGGAATTTAGCACTAGCCGATTACAGCAAAGCCATTCAAATTAATCCTGATGATGCTTCTGCTTACAACAATCGGGCAGTTCTTTACCATGACCAGAAAAAATGGGATTTAGCATTAGCTGATTACAACAAAGCCATTCAAATTAATCCTGAAAATGCTACAGCTTATTTCAATCGAGCAAGTCATTACGATGACCAAAAAAAATGGGATTTAGCACTGGCTGATTACAACAAAGCCATTCAAATTAATCCTGATGATGCCGGAGTTTACAACAATCGGGCGCTTATTTATCGAAAGCAGAAAAAATGGGATTTAGCTGTTGCTGATTACAATAAAGCTATTCAAATTAATCCTAAATATGCTATAGCTTACTTCAATCGAGCAAAACTTTACTCTGAACAAAAAAAATGGGAGTTAGCAGTTGCTGATTACAATAAAGCAATTCAAATTAATCCTGAATATGCTAATGCTTACAACAGTCGGGGAATTCTTTACTCTAACCAGAATCAATTGGATTTATCACTTGCTGATTTCAACAAAGCCATTCAAATTAATCCTGAATATGCTAAAGCTTACAACAATCGGGCAATTATTTATCAAAAACAGAATCAATTGGATTTAGCACTTAAGGATCACAATAGAGCTATTCAAATTAATCCCAATTATGCTAAGTCTTACCAGTTTCGGGGAATTCTTTATACAAACAAAAAAAAATGGGATTTAGCAGTTGCTGATTACAGCAAAGCTATCAAAATTAATCCTAATAATGCTAGATTTTACCAATTGAGGGGGACGATTTACTCTCAACAGAAAAAATGGGAATTAGCACTTGCTGATTTTAATAAAGCTATTAAAATTAATCCTGAAGACGGTAATATTCTTTCGCTTCGAGGAACTATTCATGTTATGAGAGGGAATAAACAACAAGCTATTGAGGATTTACAAAAAGCAATCCCACTACTAAAAACTCAAAATAATACTGTTGGTTATCAAATGGCAGTAAAATTATTACAACAATTATTAAAATAAACCCTGATAAATTATTCCTATCCCGCTCTAAGATTACTGAAAAATTGAAGAAACCCAACACCAATGTTGGGTTTCACTCTGTTCAACCCAACCTACGTTATAAGTAATCTTCCAATGATGTGGCGATTTTTTGAAGCTAACTCCCTTCACCTCTTAACCTTCCTCTCAATCACTCTAATAATCTGACACAAGGCTTCACCCGTTTGCACCAATTAAGAATTAATAGTCCACGGAGGTGGACTTAGCGTGTGTAGTAGCGGTTTTAACCGCCGGATACTTGAACACCAAATTCTAGCCCCTCAACTGTTTACTATCCAGTTTCTTAACCGCAGCCTTTGCATACAATCTGACTTTAGAATCATCATCATCACCAAGTTTTTCAAGATGAGTCAGAGCGCGTAAATCTCCTAATTCTCCCAAAGATGTTGCTAGTACCTGTTTTATCTGCGACTGATGCGTAATTTCTTGCTTGCTGTTAAGAAAGTCAATCAAAATTTCAGTAACATAAGATTTAAATTCTATTGATTCTTGTCTTCCCAAGACGGTAATAATTTCTTGAGCTAACGCAATATCGCTTGAGTAAAGAACTTCTTTTAAATAATCTAAGGCTAAAAAACTACTACTCCAATTCAAAGCCCGTACTGCTTCTTGTTTGAGAAATAAGGGAAAATTTTTAAAATTCAAGACATCAGATAAAGCTTTCATCGCGGCTTCGTCTTTCATACAACCCATTGCTAATATTGCTTGCTGACAAACTTGTGAATCAAAATCGTATAGCAAAGGTTGGAGATGATTTACTAAATCAAATTCTTCTTTGAGATAGTCACGTACTTTTAAAGCGATAACTGCTTCTTTACGAACAGAAAAAGATGTATCTTGCAAAGCTTGAATAAATACCGGCATTAAATGCTTATGGTGAAAACTACCGAGGGCTTCAATAGCTGTAGCCCGCACTTCTGCGACAGCATCATTCACAACCGAAAGTAAAGGTTCGATGACATCCGAGCGTCGAATTTGAGCTAGAGATTTTACTGCTAATAATCTGGATTTTTCTTCTTTAAGTAATTCAACTAAGCTACTTATAGCAGGTTGTCCAATTTTTGCCAGGGTTTGGGCACTGGCGATCGCCAATTCTTCTTCTTGTGTCTTTTCAAGTAGTTTAACTAAGGATAAAACTATTTGCGGTTCGTTGAATTCTCCCAAGATGCGAAGAGCAAACCAACGCATCTCTAATTCTGCCGATTCGTCTTCTAATATTTCCAGTAAGGGAGCGATCGCTGGTTTACCTATTTTGGGAAAAATCTTGGCTATATCCCATCTGGCTTGAAAATCCCCTACTTGCAGAATTTGCAATGCCATCGCCACAGCTTGTTCTAATTCTTTATCTTCTACAGCCTCTGCGTTATTTTTCTTATCTAGTAGCTGCTGTAACTGCTGGTTAACTAGTATCCAATTCGCTTGTTTTACAGCATCCGCAATTATGTCAAAATTTTTTAACATTATAGATTGCAAAGTAAGAGTGTTGATTCCACCAAGTTCTTATTTCACTTTGTCATGGATTTAAGTATTTTCTAGCAGCTAAAGCAATATCTAATGCTCTTTTTCAATAACAAAATGCATATTTTGAATATAAATTATGCATTTTATGCAAAATGTTCTCTATAAAAATAGCAAATAGTTACGAGCGATACAAAAAAAACAATCTATTTATCGATTTAATAAGAACTTAACCAAGTAAAGATTGAAACACTTAAATTAATCATCTTGGGGCTGAAAATACTTGCTTAGATGTACGACTGTCGCAGTTGGTGCAGCCTTTGCCATAACTTAACCTTTGATTATTGAAGTAAACCAATCGTGTCTACTACCCAATCCCCTAAACCGGCAACTCTTAACAAGTTTGAAAAAATTAAAGCGGAAAAAGATGGATTAGACGTAAAAGACGAATTAGAGAATTTTGCCCAAATTGGTTGGGAAGCGATGGAAAAATCCGATTTAGAACATCGTCTTAAATGGGTAGGAGTTTTTTATCGTCCCGTGACACCAGGTAAGTTCATGTTGCGGATGCGAACACCCAACGGTATCTTATCTAGCAGCCAGCTGCGCGTACTTGCCGAGATTGTGCAGCGTTACGGTGCTGATGGTAGTGCCGACATTACAACTCGTCAAAATATTCAGTTGCGGGGAGTTCGTCTCGAAGACATACCGGATATATTCCGTCGTTTGGATGGAGCAGAAATGACTTCCATGCAGTCGGGGATGGATAATGTCCGTAATATTACTGGTTCGCCAGTTGCGGGAATTGATGGTTCAGAACTCATTGATACCCGCGAATTGGTGCAGAAAGTCCAAGACATGATTACCAACAGTGGTAAAGGTAATTATGCATTTACCAATCTTCCCCGAAAATTTAATATTGCTATTGAAGGTGGACGGGATAACTCGGTTCATGCTGAAATAAACGATATTGCTTTTGTTCCAGCTTATAAAAACGAAAAATTAGGATTCAATGTTTTAGTTGGTGGTTTTTTCTCAGCAAAACGCTGTGAAGCTGCGATACCGTTGAATGCTTGGGTGCCTCCCAACGATGATGTTGTGGATTTATGTCAAGCGATTTTATCTGTGTATCGGGATAACGGTTCCCGTGCTAATCGTCAAAAATCTCGTTTAATGTGGTTGATTGATGAATTGGGAACTGATAAATTCCGTTCAATGGTTGAACAAGAATTTGGACGTACTTTAGAAAGTGCAGCCGAAAAAGATGAAATCGACTGGGAAAAAAGGGATTGCATCGGTATTAACAAACAAAAGCAACCGAGTTTAAATTATCTTGGCTTGCATGTTCCTGTGGGGAGGCTTCATGCTCAAGATATGTTCGATTTAGCGCGTTTAGCAGAAGTTTACGGTAGTTGTGAAGTTCGTTTAACTGTCGAGCAAAATGTGATTATTCCGAATATTCTTGATGAAAATTTGTCAGATTTTCTTACCGAGCCTTTGCTAGAAAAATTTTCTATTAATCCCCAACCTTTAGAAAGAGCATTGGTATCGTGTACTGGCTCGCAATTTTGTAACTTTGCATTAGTCGAAACTAAAAATAGAGCTTTAGCTTTAGCTAAACAGTTAGATGCAGAATTAGAAATACCAAACCCTGTAAGAATTCATTGGACAGGATGTCCTAACTCTTGCGGACAGCCTCAAGTAGCCGATATTGGTTTAATGGGGACTAAAGTCCGTAAAGATGGCAAAACAGTTGAAGGGGTGGACTTATACATGGGCGGCAAAGTAGGCAAAGATGCCGAATTAGGAACTTGCGTGAACAAAGGTATTCCTTGCGACGAGCTTAATACTGTCTTAAGGCGTATATTAATAGAATCTTTTGCCGCAAAACCAAAGCATAATTAGTTTTTTGTAGCTAATTAATGGGTAAGTATAGTTAGTAATTATGTTGAGCGAAGCGTTTCAATTGTTACAGTAATTTGTGACGTTAACAGACATAATTAATTTCAACCCGACGCATGAAAATAAGCAAAATCGAAAGCTAATTTCGATATCAAAATTCCCATTCCATAACTATCTGACAATCTGCTTCAAAGCATTTGTGTTGTCAATACTAAACCTAAAAGTAAATCTTACTGCGAACTATTAAGAGGATTACAATGCTTGGAGAATTATTATCTTTTCGTGGCAGGTACAAAATCCTGCATATGACTTGGTTTGCTTTCTTTCTTTCATTTTTTGTTTGGTTTAACCTGGCTCCGTTAGCAACACAGGTAAAAGCAGATTTCGGTTTGGAAGTAAGTCAGATAAGAACCCTAGCAATTTGTAACGTTGCTTTGACGGTTCCGGCGCGAATCATTATCGGCATGTTACTAGATAGATTCGGTCCTAGAATTACTTATTCTCTGTTGCTTATTTATGCAGCGATTCCCTGTATAGCATTTGCTAGCGCTCAAAATTTTACACAGCTAGTAATTAGCCGTTTGGCATTAAGTATTGTGGGTGCGGGATTTGTAATTGGTATCCGCATGGTTGCAGAATGGTTTCCTCCTAAAGAGATTGGTTTAGCTGAAGGAATCTATGGAGGTTGGGGTAATTTTGGTTCGGCTGCTGCTGCTTTCACTTTACCTACAATTGGTGCATTCTTAGCTTTTGGAGCGGTTGATACTCTTAACTGGAGACTGTGTATTGCTGGCAGTGGTATTGTTGCTGCTCTGTATGGAATTCTGTATTTTTTCAGCGTACAGGATCATCCTCCTGGAAAAGTCTATCAAAAGCCTAAGAATGCTAGAGGCTTAGAAGTAACCAGCGTGCGCGATTTCTGGTTCTTGATGTTAATGAACTTGCCTCTAACCGGTATTTTAATGGTTCTGGCTTGGCGTTTGAAAAAGGTTGGTTTATACGGTGACGGTACTCTGTTATTAGTATTGGCAGCATTAGCAGGTTTATACTTGTTCCAGGCTTATAACTGTTGGGTTGTAAACAAAGATTTGCTTTCAGGTAAGAAAAAGTATCCTGCAAAAGACCGTTACAGTTTTTCTCAAGTTGCGATTCTAGAATTAACCTACATTGTAAACTTTGGTTCAGAATTAGCTGTAGTTTCCATGCTTCCAGCGTTTTTTGAAGGAACATTTTCTTTAAATCCAGCTTTGGCGGGAATGATTGCTTCTAGCTATGCTTTCATGAACCTGGTATCTCGTCCTGGTGGTGGCTTAATTTCAGATAGACTGGGTAGCCGCAGAATAACTATGGCAGTTCTGACTGCTGGTATGGGCATAGGCTATATGATTTTCGGAACAGTAGGCAGCGCTTGGTGGCTACCGTTAGCTATCTTATTGGTTATGACCTGTTCTTTCTTCGTACAAGCTGGAGAGGGTTCCACATTTGCAATTGTTCCGTTAGTCAAGCGTCGCGTTACCGGTCAAATTGCAGGTAATGTTGGAGCTTATGGTAATGTTGGTGCGGTTGCCTATTTAACTATCTTCAGTTTGTTACCAGAGTGGTTAAGCGGTGGTGGAGAAGTGACTCCGGCGGTTATCGCTCAATCGAATACAGTCTTTTTCCAGATGATGGGTATTGCGGCTTTGATAGTTGCTTTCTTATGCTGGTTCTTCTTGAAAGAACCCGAAGGTTCCTTTGCCGATCATCATGAAGGAGAAGAACAGTACTCTGAAGTGATAATCGAACCTAAAGGAATTCATTAAGAATTTAGTGTGTTTGACTTAAGGAATCGATAAAAGATAGTTTATTTATCGATTCCTTTTTTTTAGATTTTAGATGTGAAATCTGGTCAGGTGTAAGTAAGTCGCTATGAGATATAAATTAAAACGATATTTTGTACAGTCTTCAAGTCTTATAGGCAGTTAAATATTCGCACAAAAAACTTTGTAAGGTGCGTTCAATCAGCAATAATATATAAATTACAACTATATTTTATATAGGTTTTACGCATCAAAATCAACTAAAATATTAACAAATAAAAAGTCTTGTTGGGTGTATAAAACCCTTGATAAGATAATCAAGTTTATAATTTATACAGGTTTTAAAGTATCATTCATAATTAGAATATTAATAAAACAAACATGGTGCGTTACGGTATTCTCTAGCTGCTAATTTTTTAACCACATTTATTAGTGCCGTAACACACCCTACAGCATATGTTTTGCAAAAGTTATTAGGTAAAATAATTTTTTGATTTTAATAACCCCTAATTAAAATATGTCTGACTCAGTTAAAACGCTTTGTCCTTATTGTGGAGTTGGGTGCGGTTTAGAAGTCTCTCCTCCGGCAAGTTCGGGACGTGCAACTCATCGAGATGGTCAAGGTAATCCAATTTGGAAAGTAGTTGGAGATAAAAGCCATCCTTCATCAAAAGGTATGGTCTGCGTCAAGGGGGCTACCGTTACAGAGTCTCTCGATAAAAATCGCCTCAAATACCCAATGATGCGAGATACTTTGTCAGAATCTTTCCGGAAAGTCAGTTGGGATGAAGCTTTTAATAGAATTGTTGAGCGCATTCAAAATACTCTTCAAAGTCGCGGTGATTCACATGGCATCTGTATGTATGGTTCCGGTCAGTTTCAAACCGAGGACTATTATATTGCCCAAAAGTTAATCAAAGGCTGTTTGGGAACTAATAATTTTGATGCTAATTCTCGCTTGTGTATGTCTTCAGCAGTTGCAGGCTATATGCAAAGCTTCGGTGCTGATGGCCCACCTTGTTGTTATGAAGATTTAGAATTAACCGATTGTGCCTTTTTAATTGGTACAAATACCGCTGAATGCCACCCAATTGTTTTTAACCGTTTGCGAAAGCATCACAAACGAAATCGCAACGTCAAAATGATAGTTGTAGATCCACGTCGCACGCAAACCGCAGAAGTTGCCGATCTACATTTAGCTATTAAACCCGGAACAGATATCGACTTACTCAACGGTATTGCTCATTTATTGATGCGTTGGGGTGCCTTTGATAGCTTGTTTATCGATGAATGTACTCAAGGATTCTCTAATTATGCTGGAGTGATTCACCATTATCCCCCAGAAATAGTTTCGCAAAAATGCGGTATTGACATCGATCAACTCGAACAAGCTGCTCGTTACTGGGCTGAATCTAAAAAAGTTCTGTCTTTGTGGTCAATGGGGATTAATCAATCTTCTGAAGGCACTGCAAAAGTACGTACTTTAATTAACCTGCATTTGATGACGGGAAATATTTGCAAGCCAGGTGCTGGACCATTTTCCCTTACCGGACAACCTAATGCAATGGGTGGTAGGGAAGCCGGAGGTTTAGCTCATATTCTTCCCGGATATCGTTCTGTGAAAAATGCCCAACATCGAGCCGAGGTAGAAAAAATTTGGAGTTTGAATCCAGGACAGATTTCTCGTTTTCCCGGTCGCGATGCATGGAGTATGATAACTGGATTGGAAACTGGTGATGTTGATTTATTATGGATTGCGGCAACGAACCCAGCAGTAAGTATGCCAGATTTGCAGCGAACTAAAGCTGCTTTACTTAAATCTCCCTTCACCATTTATCAAGACGCTTATTATCCTACCGAAACTTCTGCTTACGCTCACCTTCTATTACCCGCAGCCCAATGGGGTGAAAAAACTGGAACAATGACCAATTCAGAACGAGTTGTGACTTTGTGTCCCAAATTTAGAGAACCACCAGGTGTTGCCAAAGCTGATTGGGAAATATTCGCCGAAGTCGGTCTTCGTCTTGGTTTTCAAGAAAAATTTGCCTTTGACAATTCAGCCGCAGTCCATGCCGAATTTGTCAAATTAACTCGCGATCGCCCTTGCGATATGGGAGAAATCAGTCACGAAAATTTGGCAAGTAACGGCCCAATGCAGTGGTACGACACTCAAAAAGCAGAAATCGAAATCGAAGAAAACGATTCTGGTTTTTTCTCATCTTTATTAAAAAATTTCACTAAACAAGAACCACTTCAAGGAAAGCGTCTTTATACAGATTTACGCTTTCATACCTCAGATGGAAGGGCTAAATTCGCGGCTTATCATTCTCGCGGATTAGCAGAACCATCTTGTCAAGAGTATCCTTTTATTCTTACCGTTGGAAGATTATACGGTCATTGGCACACCCAAACCCGTACTGGAAGAATTGAGAAAATTGTAAAAATGCACCCTCATCCTTTTATCGAAATTCATCCCCGAGACGCGGATAAATTAAATATTGCAGAAGGAGATTGGGTAGAAATCAAATCTCGTCGGGGAACGGCTAAATTTCCTGCCAAAATAACTAAGGCGATCGCACCCAAAACTGTATTCGTTCCCATGCATTGGGGAGCTTTGTGGGCTGACAACGCCGAAGCAAACAGCCTTACCCATCCTGAAGCTTGTCCAATATCTTTAGAACCAGAACTTAAAGCTTGTGCAGTACAGTTAATACCAGTTACTTCATCCCTACCGGAACCGCGCACAGTGCCGCTAATTTCTAATTATGGGGGTGTAGTGC
>JAHCMI010000011.1 GCA_019192545.1 Rivularia sp. MS3
GAATAGGGAATAGGGAATAGGGAATAGGGAATAGGGAATAGGGAATAGGGAATAGAAATTAAATTAAAGCCTGATGTAAAAATGCAATCTATCTCAAATCAACAATCAACCTTCGGAAATCTCCTCAAATATTGGCGAAAACTGCGAAAATTCAGCCAACTTGATTTAGCTTTAGCCAGCGATGTTTCTCAGAGACACATTAGTTTTCTCGAATCCGGTAGAGCAAATCCCAGCCAGGAAATGATATTACAGCTTGCTACCGTACTAGATATTCCTTTACGGGAACAAAACGTGATGCTGACAACTGCGGGATTTACACCAATTTATTCCGAAAGCGATTTATCTTCACCGGAATTTGAACCCATCCGTAAAGCTTTGGATTTCATTTTGCTTTCCCAAACACACTCACCCGTGTTGATAATGGATAGATATTGGAATTTAATTCAAAGTAATCCGATATCGCAACAGTTAATCAACTGGTTGATTAATCCAGAAAATTTACACAAAAATTTCTACATCGACAAAAAAATCAACTTGATGCGATTGATGTTACATCCCCAAGGTTTAAAACCCTTCGTCTTAAACTGGGAAGAAATCGTCAGTCATTTAATCAAAAGAGTTTATCGAGAAGCAATAGCAGACAATAACAACCAACAACCCCAGCAACTTTATCAAGAATTGATGACATATCCAGATGTTCCACAACTGTGGAAACTTTCTCATGCTCAAATCTGGCAAATTCCATTATTGACTGTAAAATTCTTCAAAAACGGATTAACTTTCAACTTTTTTTCAGCGATCGCCACTCTCGGTACACCCCAAGACATCATGTTACAAGAATTACGTATTGAAACTTTATTTCCGGTAGACGAAATCACTCAAAATAATTTGAGCAAGTTAAATTAATTATCAGTAATTTTTATCTCAAAAAAGAATATTTCTCACTCTATTACCTTCTTGCCTCCGTACTCTTCGCGTCGTAGAAGAGTTTATAAATCCAAGATTACCGCCGTCATAGACTGCTAAACTCTTCAATGAAAAGCTTTTAATCTATCCTTTTCACTAATCCAATACTCCGATACCCAGAACTTATCAATATTCATGACAATAGCCACCGGTGCAAAAGTATCAAATTCTTTGCCAGATAAATGCTGTGGAGGTAATAAACCAAATAGCTCGTTATATACCGTCACCTCAGTAATAATCTCGTCAAATTCTGCTTCCATCTCATCAACTAAAACACAGTGAATTCCCCCCTCATCTTCGTAAAATTCTTCTTCATGGGGTTCCCAGATAGGAGGTACGAGTTCGTGTTCCAAATATTCCAAACGTTCAAATTCCTTGACAGGAATTATTGCAGCAACTTCTTCTCCGGCTTGCTGTAAAACGATACGCTTTCCCGCTAAAACCACTGTTTTCAAGGCTTCGAGCAGATTACCTCGAATATCCTCAATACTCGAACGGATAAACCCTTCATCTCGATTAACGTGCTGTTCTATCATCATAAATGTAATGTTGGTGCAATCTAATAGGTCATTTAGTCTAGAAATCCGGGAAAATAATAAATTAAGGCTAACCTAAATTTTTCTTGAATTTTATGGCTAACTCATTTTTGGAACATCTCCAAAGCCCCAAACGCCCTGTTGTAGTGTTCGACGGAGCGATGGGAACAAATTTACAGGTACAAGAACTTACTGCTGAAGATTTTGGTGGTGCCCAATACGAAGGCTGTAACGAATATCTCGTTCACACCAAGCCGCAAGCGGTAGCGACAGTTCACCGTGGTTTCTTGGCTGCTGGTGCGGATGTGATTGAAACCGATACTTTTGGCGGTACGTCAATTGTACTTGCCGAGTATGACTTAGCAGACCAAGCTTATTACCTAAATAAAACTGCTGCGGAATTAGCAAAGAAAGTTGCTGCGGAATTTTCGACACCAGAAAAACCCCGGTTTGTTGGTGGTTCGATGGGACCCGGTACAAAGTTACCAACATTGGGGCATATTGACTTTGACACCTTGAAAAATGCTTATGTAGAACAAGCAGAAGCATTATGGGATGGTGGAGTCGATTTATTTATCGTCGAAACCTGTCAGGATGTGTTGCAAATCAAAGCAGCGCTAAACGCGATTGAAGAAGTTTTCCAGAAGAAGGGAGAAAGACGGGCTTTGATGGTTTCCGTAACGATGGAAACTATGGGTACAATGCTCGTGGGTACAGAAATCGCTGCCGTAGTGACAATTTTAGAACCTTACAAAATTGATATTTTGGGTTTAAACTGCGCTACCGGGCCAGATTTGATGAAACCGCACATCAAATATTTGTCGGAAAATTCACCATTTATCGTTTCCTGCGTACCAAATGCGGGTTTACCAGAAAACGTTGGCGGACAAGCGCATTATAAATTAACTCCAACAGAGTTAAAGATGCACTTAATGCATTTCATCGAAGACTTAGGTGTCCAAGTAATTGGGGGTTGCTGTGGGACACGTCCAACTCATATAGAAGCTTTGGCAGAAATTGCTAAAGATTTGACACCAAAAATTAGACAACCGCAAACTGAACCGGCTGCGGCTTCGATTTACGGTACTCAACCATACGACCAAGATAATTCGTTCTTAATTGTTGGCGAACGTCTAAACGCTAGCGGTTCTAAAAAGTGCCGTACCATGTTGAACGATGAAGATTGGGACGGGTTGGTATCATTAGCGCGATCGCAAGTTAAAGAAGGGGCACACGTTCTTGATGTCAACGTTGACTATGTAGGACGCGATGGCGTGCGTGATATGCACGAGTTGGTTTCGCGTTTAGTTAACAATGTTACTTTACCTTTAGTACTTGACTCTACCGAATGGGAAAAAATGGAGTCCGGTTTAAAAGTTGCTGGCGGTAAGTGCTTGCTGAATTCCACTAACTACGAAGACGGCGAAGAACGCTTTTTCAAAGTATTGGAATTAGCGAAACAATACGGTGCTGGTGTGGTAATTGGTACCATCGACGAAGATGGGATGGCGCGAACTGCTGATAAGAAATTTGAAATTGCTCAAAGAGCTTATCGTCAAGCATTAGAATACGGTATCCCCGCTCACGAAATCTTCTTCGATACTCTAGCGCTACCGATTTCAACTGGAATTGAAGAAGATAGGGAAAACGGTAAAGCGACTATTGAATCTATCCGCCGGATTCGTCAGGAATTACCGGGATGTCACGTTGTATTGGGTGTTTCTAACGTTTCCTTTGGTTTAAACCCCGCAGCGCGGATAGTTTTAAACTCGATGTTCCTGCACGAAGCAATGCAAGTGGGAATGGATGCGGCAATTGTTAGCGCTAGTAAGATATTACCGCTTGCCAAAATTGAAGAAAAGCATCAAAAAGTTTGTCGTGACTTAATTTACGACAACCGGAAATTTGACGGAGATATCTGCGTTTACGACCCCTTGGGTGAACTAACCACAATGTTTGAAGGGGTTAGCGCTAAGAAAGATAAAGGCGTTGACGTTAGTTTACCAATTGAAGAAAGGTTAAAACAGCATGTTATCGACGGTGAAAGAATTGGTTTAGAAGACGCTTTAAAAGAAGCAATGGAAAAATATCCGCCGTTGGATATCGTTAACATCTACTTATTAGATGGCATGAAAGTAGTAGGTGAATTGTTCGGCTCCGGACAAATGCAGCTACCTTTCGTATTGCAGTCAGCCGAAACCATGAAAGCAGCGGTGGCATTTTTAGAACCGCACATGGAAAAATCGGAAAGTGGAGTAGATAATGCTAAAGGAACCTTTGTTATCGCTACCGTAAAAGGCGACGTTCACGACATTGGTAAGAACCTGGTAGATATTATCTTATCCAACAACGGTTATCGGGTAATTAACTTAGGAATTAAACAACCAGTAGAAAACATTATCCAAGCCTACGAAGAACATAAACCCGATTGCATAGCCATGAGCGGTTTATTAGTAAAATCAACGGCGTTTATGAAGGATAATTTAGAAACCTTCAACGAAAAAGGAATCACCGTTCCCGTTATTTTAGGTGGTGCAGCTTTAACTCCCAAATTTGTGAACGGCGACTGTCAAAGTACCTATAAAGGTAAAGTTATCTACGGTAAAGATGCATTTTCCGACTTGAATTTCATGGACAAATTAATGCCAGCCAAATCTGGTAATAATTGGGATGATATTAAAGGTTTCTTAGGTGAATTTGCAGAGGAAGATTCTCAAAACGGCAACGGACATAAGGCGGTAGAAAAGAAAGTTGTAAAAGATAAACCCGAAGAACCGAAAGTCATTGACACCAAACGTTCCGAAGCAGTCGAAATAGACACCGAACGTCCCACACCACCATTCTGGGGAAGTAAATTATTGCAGGGAGAAGATATTCCTGTTGAAGAACTTTTTTGGTACTTGGATTTACAAGCATTAATCGCCGGACAATGGCAATTTAGAAAACCCAAAGACCAGACAAAAGAAGAATATCAGGCTTTCCTTGAAGAGAAAGTATATCCAATTCTAGAAACCTGGAAAAAACGGGTAGTAGAAGAAAACTTGTTGCATCCCCAAGTAATTTACGGTTACTTCCCCACACAAGCAGAAGGAAATACCTTACATATATACAACCCCGAAAACCATTCCGAAAAAGTCACCGAATTTGAATTCCCCCGTCAAAAATCATTGCGCCGTCTGTGTATAGCAGACTTCTTTGCTCCTAAAGAAACGGGAATTATAGATGTCTTCCCCATGCAAGCGGTGACGGTAGGTGAAATAGCTACCGAATTCGCTCAAAAGCTATTTTCTAACAATGAATACACAGACTACCTGTATTTTCACGGAATAGCAGTGCAAATGGCAGAAGCTCTAGCCGAATGGACGCACGCCCGAATCCGCCGCGAACTAGGTTTTGGAGGCGAAGACCCTGATAACATCCGGGATACCTTAGCCCAAAGATATCGCGGCTCGCGATATAGTTTTGGATACCCAGCTTGTCCGAACATTCAAGATCAGTACAAGCAATTAGATTTGTTGAAAACTGACAGAATTAACCTGTATATGGACGAAAGCGAGCAGATTTATCCCGAGCAAAGTACAACGGCTATTATTACCTATCATCCGGTAGCTAAATATTTTAGCGCTTAACTCGAACCCCTAAACTCCCCTCTCCTTAATAAGGAGAGGGGCTGGGGGTGAGGTAATTTAACGGATGTCAAAAACTAACCAATGTAATTAAGCTGATATCAATTAAAACCACATTAATATCAACTTAATTACAAAAATGACCCTAATTTATAACAAAAAATTAGAAAAAGAAAAACGGCGGAAATTACGTCAAAATATAGTTAAAACCGAAAAAATCATTTGGCACAAAATAAGAAATAGACAAATAGAAGATTGTAAATTTCGTAGACAGTATAGTGTATATAAATTTGTCATTGATTTTTACAGCCCTATATTGAAATTAGCTATAGAAATTGATGGTGAAAGCCATTTTCAAGAAGGTGCTGCTGAATATGATAGGGAAAGACAAAATTATATTGAATCGTTGGGGATTACATTTGTTAGGTTCACGAATAATGATGTTTATGAGAATTTGGATGGTGTTTTAGAAAGTATTGCGTTGAAGGTGAGAGAGTTGAGGGGGTGAGGTTATCTGTTAGAATTCAAAGTGAAAACCTCACCCCTAACCCCTCTCCTTATTAAGGAGAGGGGGAAAGAACTTAAAATTATTAATTACTCTTTCTCAATTTCCAATCAATTTCTGGTGGAAATGCGGGAAAATTGTCTCTAATGCAATCTAACGAACGCCAAGCTATTTTATCACCAGCAGTACGTGCTGCTCCAAGGTTATTATCTTCATTATCAAATACTTCCAACCATCCGTGACCACCATCTGTAGTGACTCGAATAGCAAAAGTTTTTATTCCTTCAATAGTTACTGCAAATGTTCGTACACATCCAAAATCTTCTTCCTCAACATTTTCCATGTAAAAATCATCAGAATCAACAAACTTTTCAAAATGTCCGGGGTAACGCTCTAATGGAAAATAATTAATAAATATATGAATATCTTCAAGATTAAAATAATGCTTTAAAATATAACCACATTCTTCAAGATACGCTTCTTCTTCGCTACATTCTTCCAATCCGCTAACTTCAAAATCCCAAGTTTGAGAAGGATAAAGAGATTTCACATTAATTAATTCCCCTTCGTCATATACTTCCTTATAATTTTGAGAATAAAATAGTTCAATTTTTTTGAATAAAGTTATTCATGGTAGATTTTTATTAACAGTTAATTGCGATTAATTTATTTTGCCCTATTGAACTTATAAATATTCAATTATTTTCAATAAATTTTAAACCCCATCTTGTCCAAATTAGCCTCCCTCTCCTTAATAAGGAGAGGGAACGAGGGTGAGGTTTAAATGTATCGGAATCTCAGATACATTAACAATATTCATTCCTACTTCAATGCCACCCCAAAAACCAAAATCCCTTTCAAAAACCCAATTTATAAAACGAATGCTTTTATCCATAATCCTCATCTACCTAACCTTCGCAATCATCATCTACACCCAAGTCGAAAAACTAATTTTCCTTCCCCCACCTTCCACTTATCAAGACACCGAAGAAATCATCAAATTAACCAGCGAAGACGGAACCAAACTTTCTGCAATTTACCTATCAAATCCCAATGCTAAATATACAATCCTTCACGCTCATGGAAACGCTTCTGATTTAGGTATGATTAAACCTAGAATGGAACAATTAAGAGATATTGGTTTAAATGTTTTAGCTTACGATTATCGCGGTTATGGAACTAGTGAAGGAAAACCATCGGAACAAAATGCTTATAAAGATATTGATACGGCTTACAATTATTTAACCCAAGAATTAAAAATACCACCCGATAAAATCATATTATTCGGACGTTCCGTCGGAGGAGGTTCGGCAATTGATTTAGCTGTTAGAAAACCCGTTGCTGGCTTAATTACTGAAAGCACTTTTACCTCTATATTCAAAGTTAAGGTACCTATTAAAATTTTACCTTTTGATAAATTTGATAATTTAAAAAAAATTTCCAAAGTAAAATCTCCTGTATTAATAATGCATGGGAAAATGGATGAAATTGTTCCTTTTTCTCACGGTAAACAATTATTTAAACAAGCACCAGAACCAAAACTTTCCTTATGGGTTGATGACGGTAAACATAATAACTTTCCTTATGCAGCAGGAGAAAAATATACAGACATTTTAAAAAATTTTATCGAACTAGTTGATAACAATAACTCCATTTCTTACTCCCCTCTCTCTTAACAAGGAGAGGGGCTGGGGGTGAGGTTCTCTCCCCTCTCTCTTAACAAGGAGAGGGGCTGGGGGTGAGGTTTCCAAAGAATATAAATATCAATCTACATTAATAAAAAATTTTATGCCTGAAGGTCCAGAAATCAAAATAGCTGCCGATAAAATTTCTTCTGCTGTCACTCATTCCCCGGTAGAAGAAATATTCTTCGCTTTTAAACGTCTTAAACCCTACGAATCAGAATTAAAAAATCATCGCATCACCAAAGTAGATACCAAAGGAAAAGCGATGTTAATTCACTTCGATAACGAACTGACAATTTACAGCCATAATCAACTTTACGGTAAGTGGATGATACGTAAAGCTTACAATTATCCCAAAACTAATCGTCAGCTACGTTTAGCAATTCACAATCATAAAAAATCAGCTTTATTATATAGTGCTTCCGATATTGAAGTTTTAGATAAAGACGAATTAGCACTGCATCCGTTTCTTAATCGTCTTGGCCCAGATATTTTAGATGAAACGCTTACTTTAGAAGAAGTAATTAATCGACTACAAGATAAAAAATTTTATAAAAAACGTTTTTCTACCTTATTTTTAGATCAAAGTTTTCTCGCGGGAAACGGAAATTATCTACGTAGCGAAGTTTTATTTGTAGGAAGAATACATCCTCTTTTACGTCCGATAGACTGCAACCAAAAGCAATTACATAAACTCGCTGAAGCTGCACTTTCAGTTCCCAAACAATCCTACGAAACTAAAGGTATTACTAATAATCTTGAATTAGCTGCTCAATTGAAAGCAAAGGGATACAAGCGACAAGAATATCGTCATTGGGTATTTGGGCGCGAATCCAAACCCTGCTATATTTGCAACACAAATATTATTAAAGATACCACCGGAGGAAGACGCTATTATTATTGTCCGCAATGTCAAATACAATCATAATTACAGATAATTTGTACCAAAAGAGAGCAAGAATATATTTTATTTAAATAATTTCATTTTTCAAAGCAAAGATTTTTTTAGTAAAGTCATATTGATGAATTTTAAGAAATGATTTACAAAAACTATCAACTTTTGTATTCAAAACTAATTTGCTTAAAAGTTTAATCAGTTTCATCTCAAGTCTTACAAGTCGAATGTGAATATTCTTGACAAAACAAGTTTCGCCAACATGGTTTTGTCCTAACTTCGTAATTAAGCTGTTTGTAAAATCTAAATTGTTACTTGTTTACAAAAATGTAATATTCAAAGAAAGTAAATAATCATTTTTAAGTAAATTTTTGTAAAATAAGTTAATTAAAGATAGATTGATAAAAGTTGTAAACATGATTTTCTATATATTCGTAGTTTGAATCACAAAACGCGAAATATAAATTAAAAATTTTGTCCGACATCTCATTTTTAGTTCTAAAATTGCTCTATATTCATCATTAATTCTGAGATTCCATCAAGTAATAACTCAATATATTAAGTTTTTTTTCATGCTGGCATTATGTTGTCCTTTAATACCGGACGTTGCTGTTTAAATTGTGTATCCTGAAAACAACTAATCAAATTTTCACGAAACAGAGGTCTAATGACTCCTAAAATTATGCGTCAAGTTTGGTCGGTAGTCGAAAAAACTCAAACCAAGACATTGCTGCAAATGGATGATGCCAGCTTGGTTAAGTTGTTAGTAAAACAAACAAAAAACCAAGCATCTTTAGATGATTGTCACGAAGTTGATTTTCTTTGCGATTATATTCAATCGCGACTTCCTCTTATCCGCGACATCGCTCATGAACGTCAATACAATTTACAATCAACGTTCAATTAATGAACAAATTCTGGAAAAATCATCGCCTCGCGGTGAAAATAAAGGACATATAAGCTTTTATCAACTGCTTTCGCTACAAAAAATAGAAATATTGCCAATTATGACTATGGTAGGTATCCTTCCACCAAACAATCAGAACCTACAATTCTCATCTCTACACGTTCCAAAGATAGTGCTTGAGTCATTGTAGTTAAACCTAAATCTCCTACAGGTGTGGGAGCATTACTCCCACCAATAATTTTCGGAGCGATAAATGCTAAAACTTTTTGTACTGCTCCTTGAGTTATGGCATTAGCTGCCAAGATACCTCCACATTCCCACAGCACGCTACAAAAACCCAAATCATATAGATAAGCCATTGCTTTTTCGGGTGTAAGTGGTAATAATTCCACCACTTCCACACCTTGTTTTCGTAAATTTTCTTGTACATCTGGTTTAGTTCCAGTTTCTGTTAATACAACAGTTGGGGCTTCTTGGGTTTCCCATAAATGTGCTATGGCAGGTAAATCGAGGCTGCGACTCATAACTACTCGTAAAGGGTTGTGCGCTCCTACTAAGCGAGAAGTTAAGCGAGGATTATCTTTACGTACCGTGTTTCCACCAACAACAACAGCATCACATCCGGCTCGTACAACTCTTACAGCACTGCGGGCATCTTCAGTCGTTACCCAAGCACTGTGACCAGTTGTAGAAGCGATTTTACCGTCCAAAGTCATGGCGTATTTCAAAATACCCAAAGGTTTTTTATGAAGAATCCGGTGAATAAAGCCTTCATTTAATTTACGACAGGCTTCTTCTTCAACTCCAGCAATTACTTCTATTCCGGCTGCTTGCAAGCGCTTGATTCCACCTCCTGCAACTAATGGATTTGGATCTACCATCCCTACCACAACTTTTGCGACTCCTGCGGCTACCAGAGCCTCCGAGCAGGGAGGAGTACGCCCATGATGATTGCAAGGTTCCAAGCTGACGTAAATAGTGGCTCCACGAGCATTATCCCCAGCAGCTTTGAGTGCAAAAACTTCTGCATGAGGCTCTCCGGCACGAGGATGAAACCCTTCCCCAATAATTTCCCCATTTTTGACAATTACTGCTCCTACCATTGGATTTGGTGAAGTACGCCCCAAACCACGACGAGCCAGTTCCAAACAGCGCTGCATCATAGTTCTGTCAAAATCACTTCCTAGCGTTGTTACTGGCGATCGCTTTGGGTAAAGCAATTCAAATTCATCTGTTTTTTCCTTCTCGATATTAGATATTAATTTATCTGCACTGGGATTTGCAGGAGAATCGTTCATAATAAATAAGTAGTTTTACGTGGATATAGTTCATTTTCCAGAAAAATCGGAAGCCCCAAAGCAATTAGGAAAGAGGAGTTGACACAAGCCCATATGCAAAGCTGCAACATAAAAACTCCACTTAACTTCTTGCATCCATATTGCCAGAGGCAGCATGATAAATTCCAATAAAATTAAGGAGGAAGGAATCAAACAGCTTTTGACTGCGATTCCTTCCTCCTTTGATAGGGTGATGCGGTAATGGGGTGATGGGGAGACAAGGCGAGGGGGAGAAGAATAATTTACTTGCTACTCTTAACTTCTAACTCCTAACTCCTAACTACTAACTCCTAACTCTTAACTCTTGACTCTCAAGATGATTGTTCTGCTAACTTCAACTGCTGCCACCAACGATTTAAAGGATAATAAACCACAGGTGCCCAAAGACTGCTGAGAATCGCCGAAGCTAGAGTCACCTTTTTGTAATATGCCCAAATGACATCCGAACTAGCAGTACCTGCCCCAATTAGCTGCAAAGCAAAAATCGTATCCGATAAAATAGCCATTGCAAAAACAATCAAGGCAATTGAAATAAAGTCTTCTTGGATGAAACGCTGTTTTTGAAATAAACCGACTAAAAAACCTACCACACCTAAACTGACAGCATGAGTCGGTTGGGGTGATGTCATTGCATCCTGAAGTAAACCTAAAATTACTCCAGCGAAAGCACCTTGTAAAGCCGAACGCTTAACACTCCAAGCTACAACCCAAATCAACAGCCAATTAGGCGCAATTCCCAATAATTCCATACCGGGAAAGCGATTTGGTAACAGAAATAAACATAATAATACAGAAACAGCAATTACAGCCCAATCAGTAGCTTGACGCAAGCGGGGATGCCAGCGAGAAAGGGGTTTGATGCGCTTCTTCGGTTTTTTGCGTCGGGATGGAGGTAGCCCCGAAGTTTGTCTCTTCTTCTCTTTCTCCCGAAATTTGAGAATTTTCATTGACTTATAGCCTTGCTGTCTGTCTTACTTCTGTGTGTTTTTGTCTTTGGGTTCTGGATTTGCTGGCTTAGGATTAACCGTTACCCAATCAAGAGAACGAATCGGGGGAAAAAGTTCTACTGTCGCGACTGATGCAGGAAGTCTCTTTAAATCTAATGATTTGATTTTTCCTATTGGTACGCCTGAAGGGAACTTAGAACTGTAAGTAGATGTAGAAACAACGTCTCCCGGTTTCACATTCGGCACTTTCTCATAAAATTCCAATACCGCATCAGCAGAGCCATCTCCTCGTAAAATGCCTTTAGCTCCAGTACGACTGATATTTACTCCTACTTGTGAATTCATATCGCTGATCAACAAGACACGGCTAGTATTGGGTGTTACGCTATCTATTAACCCAACCAAGCCACCTTCTGCCTTAACTATGTAACCTTTTTGAATTCCTGTACTACTACCATGATTCAAAGTTACCTGTTGCCACCAATTATCTGCACTACGTCCAACTACGCGAGCCGGAATAGTAGGTGTATTTTTCGGTTCTTTCTCAACGTATTTTAATAAAGCCTTAATATTTTTATTCTGGCTTTCTAATTCAACAATTCTAGCTTGCAGTTCCTGTACCTTAGCATCCTTTAAATATTCTTCTCGATCCGGTTGGCTTTGGAATACTTCAAGCGGACGAGTAATACTATCGTACAACTCAACTAAAACTTCACCTTGAGTTTGGCGAACGAATACAGTACCACCAACTACCAAAGCTAACAACCCTAATTGTAATCCAAAACGCTCCCACCAGCGACGTGCAGTAAACATATAAACCTTTGTATACAAGAGATTTTCTTAATGAATTTTTGAGCTTTAATTCGCTTAATTTTTAAATCTAATTTGTTGTTTGGAGACCATAGCCCCATTAAAAAATATAACTGCGAATTGCGGCAATTATGGCCTTAGTGTTCCTCCAGAGGAGGTGATTGCAAATTAATTTAATAATTTTAATAAGAAGATATTGAATTCTATACAGAATCCAATATCTACTAGCAGAAAACACCTTCTCTAAATATTGCGAGAACGCGCGCTGAATACCCGTTCCAATTGTTTGAAATTTTCTAACACGCGCCCAGTACCTAAAACTACACAGCTTAAAGGGTCTGCTGCAACGTGTGTGACAATTCCTGTCTCATGGCTGATTAAAGTATCTATGCCCTTGAGCAAAGCACCACCACCAGCAAGCATAATGCCCCTATCGATAATATCTGCTGCTAGTTCCGGAGGTGTGCGCTCTAAAGTTCGCTTCACTGCTTCAATAATAACCGAAAGTGGTTCTGCCATACTTTCACGGATTTCTGGCCCTTTAATCGTAACCGTTCTTGGCAGACCAGAAAGTAGATGCAAACCTCTAACTTCCATCATTGCTTCTTCATCATCATGAGTGGGATAAGCAGAACCAATACGAATTTTGATATCTTCTGCTGTACGTTCCCCAATCACCAGATTATGAACTTTCTTCATATACTGGACAATTGATTCGGTTAATTCATCCCCAGCAATACGTACCGATTCGCTCAGTACAGTACCTTGAAGACTCAATACCGCAACTTCAGTGGTACCACCACCAATATCAATAATCATGTTACCAGTAGGTTCTGCTACCGGTAGTCCTGCTCCAATGGCTGCTGCTACAGGTTCATCAATTAGATAAACTTCTCTTGCCCCTGCTTGAGAAGCAGCATCCATCACCGCCCTTCTTTCAACGCCAGTCACGCCGCTGGGGATACCAATTACAATTCTGGGTAAAACTAGAGATTTACCTTCGTTTACGCGCTGAATAAAATTCTTCAGCATTAGCTCGGCAGTATCAAAGTCAGCAATTACACCATCGCGCAAAGGACGCAAGGCAATCACATTTCCGGGAGTTCTACCGAGCATTTTCTTTGCATCTTCTCCCACAGCCAAGGCTACCTTTTCGTTTTGATCGATGGCAACAACCGATGGCTCTTGGAGTACAATGCCTTTACCAGAAACATAAACGAGAGTGTTGGCAGTACCCAGATCGATACCCATATCCCGCGACAAGGAAAACTTACTGAAAAGACCCACGCGCTTTTACGCCCCCTATTCTCGTTACTTTTTTACAACGTCCGTGCGAACCGAATCGTGCTGGATTCTATTATTTTTTTTGACCTGAGTCTAGTAAAGCAGATTAACTTTTTAAATATCTTTTCCGAATCTTTACCATGTCCGGGTCCCTTTGATTTTTTATTCCTCGTTTCACTAAACCCATCAGTATGCTTTTGCAATTTAGGTATAGTCATTTTTATCATCTAATTGATAATTTTTGTTGTCAATTATTTAACACTACGTCAAATGTGTTCTAATCCGCTATTATAGAAATCATCATCACAAAGTACACCCGTACTAAAAGCACAAACATATGAGTATTAATGTTGTCCATCTTGTTGGTCGCGTGGGTACCGACCCCGACATGAAATATTTTGAATCTGGCAGTGTTAAGTGTAGATTGACCTTAGCAGTTGACCGTCGTAGAAAAGATAGCGGCCCGGACTGGTTTAATTTGGAACTGTGGGGAAGAACGGCAGAGATTGCGAATAGTTACGTGCGTAAAGGCAAACAAATCGCTGTCAAAGGTTCCTTGAAGCTAGATAGTTGGAATGACCGCTCCACAGGTGTACCTCGTTCATCGCCAGTTATTAATGTAGACGACCTACAGTTATTAGGTTCTAGAAGAGATTCTGAAGCTGAAATGATGAATAGCAGCCCAGAACATTTTTAATTAGTAGTTAGTGGTTAGTAGTTAGTGGTTAGTGGTTAGTAGTTAGTGGTTAGTAGTTAGTGGTTAGTAGTCAATACGTTTATAATGATTGCTTCTACTACATTCATGAAATAATAACTAACAACTAATAACTAATAACTAATAACTAATTTGTAAAGTCACGGATGCTCCCACTTCCTGTTCGCCGCCAATCACAGGAGTGGGTGCAGCTTCTGCGATTGCTGCTGTAGGTACACTTCTTCGATACATCACAGGTTTTGGCATTGAAGCATTGTCAACTTTTATATTGACAATTTCTTTTGCTGTAAAACCCAAACTAGAGAAAACAGCATTTGCCTGTTTCCGAGCGTCTTGAGTTGCTTCTCTTAATGCTTCTTGGCGTGCTTGAGTAATTTCTTCTTCAGTAGCGACAAATCGAATGCTATTAATTCGTGTTGCACCGGCTTTTATCGTTTCGTCTAATAATTTGCCAGCTTTATCCGTTGAAACCTGAAAACTTACAATGTTAGTAGCTTCGTAACCTTTAATTTTTCGTACATTGTCCTTGTAGCTGTATATGGGATTGAGTCTAATACCAGTAGTTTCTAATTTATCTACGTTACGCGATTTGAGTAATGCGACTACAGCATTGGACTTACGAGCTGCTTCTTGCTGTACGATATTGGCAGCTTTACCTTGAACCTGAACGCCCAAACTGACTTTAGACAAACTTGTAGGAATTGTCTGTGTTCCTCGCCCTGTAACAGTTAATGTTCGTAACATTACCTTTTCTTCAGCCCAACTCGGTTGGACGGAAGTAACACACAAAAACAATGCGATAGGTAAAACTCTCCAGAATTTTTGGTAATTCTGTTGTTTGGACTCTAATAATTTTATTTTATTCATAATATTTTTACCTCATATTGAATTATCATCTTGTGATATTCTGTTTTAGAGTATTTACTTAATTTGAATGTTCCTTTGCCGTAAAATTAGTTATAGGAAAATAAAACGGCAACCCGTATAGAACAAGATTTATGATTTAATTTGATCGAAAAATCATAGTCTTCATAGCATATTGTGAGGACATATTATACATGAATTGGTTGTTAAAAACCGAACCTAACGAATATTCCTATACTGACTTAGAAACAGAAAACACTACGGTGTGGGATGGAGTCAAAAATGCTTTGGCTCTAAAAAACATGCGTACAATGCTTCCGGGAGAACAAGCATTTATTTATCACACGGGTAAAGAGCGGAGGATTATAGGAATCGCAAAAATTGCGAGCATTGCATATCCCGACCCCAAACTAAACGATTTAAAAAGATTAGTTGTAGATTTACGAGCCGAGCTTAAATTACCCGAACCTGTGACTTTAAAACAAATTAAGCAAGATGAGAAATTTATCGGTTTCGACTTATTGCGATTACCAAGACTATCAATTGTTCCAGTTTCATCCCAATACTGGCAACATTTGTTAGAACTTGCAGGAATTAAAAATTGATATCAAGCTTGCGAGAAAGTTATTAACATCAAGTAAGCATCAAGAACTCTAACGGCTAATCGTGCGATTACCAATTTTTTTGGTTACTGTTGCTACGATTATCTATTCAATTGTTTTAATCGAACCGTTATAAGCAATCATTCCTGGTTTAATTATGCCAACTTTCCTGATTAGAGTTGCGATCGCAGGTAAAGTTATCACAGGTTTTAGTGTTTTTAATCAACCCTGTAGGAATCGCAACTTGGATTGATGTAGAAATGATTCTTTGGGTTAATGGATCTAGGCAGAACATTGATTCCGAGGCCCGAATCTTCTCTAAATCATTGAACAGTAGTAAGCCGGTTAACTGTAGTTAGGGTTTGCTTGTTTTGATAAGCAGCTAGAAATGTTTATGAAATAGAGTTAGAAGGTTCGACGGTTGATTTGTGCTTAATGCTCAAAAGCTTTACCCAAGCTCTACAAGGATTGCTAAAACTTTTTTTGTTTGTTGTCCTAAGTTGATTGCTTTTCAACTACTTTACTCTTCGCAAGGAGAAGCTAATTCAAAATACATCAACTTTTCGTTTAATATTAATAACCGTAAATCTTATAACCTAAAATTGTGACTAACATAATTAAAGTATCATTTTCTAAATTTACCTAAGTATTTATACTTCAGTAAAATATTCCTAAAGTCATTTATCTTGAACACTTATTATACCAATGGAAACTTATGTCGGAAAATCTCCGTCCCATTAAATTATAATTTTTCAGGAGTTTTTTGGATTTAGTAAGACCCGATACTTGAATATTTTTTCAATTGTTGCATCTCACCGTACTATTTTAAAGCTGATAATTTAACGGGCGTGCATTGATTACCGCTTCATTTTCCCTTTTGACAAATTTTTTACTCACTAAAGTGTTTGTAACTAGCATTGACTGTAATAGTTAATTCTGGTTATCTCTTTGTGGGTGTAATTATTATGCTTTATACAATACGTAGATTTTGATTGCTATAAAGAGATACAACACTCCTGTTTATCATGTTAGAATTTCTTGCCAACAGCTAATTGCACCGTTTTTCAACAAGCATTTTTTGCTGTGGACGTATATTAGTAAAAAATTATCTGCGTCGGCAATGCTACTGGTAGCATATTTATCTTTGAGACAGTTTGAGGTTAGATAGTACGAGCAATAATTGAAACTTTTAATAGATTGATTAACCGCTATAAAGTAAATGCGACTCAGGAGAAAGCACTGTGAAACTACACTGGTTAATACCCGGGACTTTTTTAACTGTCTCCCTGTTATCGTCGCCTGCGGATGCAGCAAAACTAAAATCTTGGGATTTTGACGCGAATCAAAATAGCCTAGAATTTAATACTGATGCTGCGGTACAACCAAAGGCGCAACTAATTTTTAATCCGACTCGAGTGGTGATTGATTTACCTGGAGTTGAATTCGGTCGTCCCCAGCTAAAAAAATCTGTAGGTGGTGCTGTTCGTTCTGTGCGTATTGGTCAATTCGACCCTAAAACCACGCGCATGGTGGTAGAATTAAGCCCAGGCTATACCTTAGACCCGAATCAAATCAAATTTGAAGGAGTTAGCCCCAGTCGTTGGAGAGTCAAATTACCATCTCCACAGCTTGAAAGAGCAAATTCTGAAGAGAAAAATATCTACAGTGTAGTACGAACTAGCAATACCTCACCTAGCAATACTTCACCTAGCAATACATCTAGCGGTAATCAAACAGTAATTAAAACTGCTAGAGGAACTGCTCAAATTGAAAGAGTACTTCCGACTGGTGATGGTTTTTTCGTGCGTACAAGTGGCGGTAAACCTTCTAGCGTCAGAGTTAATCGCAACGGAAAAGAATTTATCAATGTAGATATTTCTGGGGCTAGGCTATCCCCGAACTTACCGCGAAATGAATTCCCGATGAATCGTTTTGGTGTGAGAGGAGTTGAATTTAAGCAATTAAACTCAACAACAGCTCGTATCATTCTAAGGGTAAACAAAAATAGCCCTAACTGGAGAGGCTCAATTAGTAGTTTCGGTGGTATCGTTTTGCTACCTAATGGCTCAGTTAGCAGATCGCCTATAAATAGCAACCCAATTCCATCAGTAAATCCACCTGTATCTTCTCCCCCACCGGTTGCATCAATTAATAGTTCTGTTGCTGAAATTAAATCTGTAGAATTAGATGATAACGGTAATAAATTAGTTGTCAAAGCGAACAAATCCTTGTCTGGAAGCACTAGTGGGTGGGATAGAACTACTGCAATGTATCGCATCCTTATTCCCAATGCCCGTTTAGCGTCTTCTGTAAAAGGCCCAGAATTTAAACCTAATAGTTCGGTGCTGCGAGTACGCATACGACAACAAGATGCAAATACTGTTGCCATTTACATTTTGCCAGCATCTCGAGTTAATTTTGGCAGACTAGATGTTAGAGGTGACCGTATATCTTTACCATTACAGCGTACTACCGCAGTCAGACCACCAGTAGTTTTGCCTCCCATTCCACAACCAAACCCAGTAGCTGGTTCTAAGCCAGTCCCAGTACCACCGAAACCTAAGCCAAGCCCAGCGCCAAAACCAGTTCCTAGAGGGCGAGTAGTCGTGATGATTGACCCCGGACATGGTGGTAAAGATCCAGGTGCAATTGGTATTGGCGGGCTGCGAGAAAAGGATGTAATTTTACCTATCAGCAAGAAAGTAGCTGAAATATTGCGAAAAAATGGAGTAAATGCAGTACTCACTCGCAACAGCGACTTTTTTGTCAGCCTAAAAGGACGAGTTGTCATGTCCGAAAGACGTAATGCCGATTTATTTGTCAGCATTCATGCTAATTCTTTAGGTTTAAGTCGTCCTGATATTAGTGGTTTAGAAGTTTATTACTATAACAGTGGAAAAAGACTTGCTGATGCCGTCCGTAAAGGTATTACTCGAAAGGTGAAAGTTAAAGATAGAGGAATACGACGGGCTAGATTTTACGTACTTCGCAAAACTTCTATGCCAGCGATTTTGGTAGAAACTGGTTACGTAACAGGTAGAGAAGATGCCGCAAAGCTAAAACAAACTTGGTATCGAAATAAAATGGCAGAGGGCATTGCAGATGGTATTCTTAGGTACTTAAAGCGTAAGTAAAAATATAGAAATAGGTTCACGTCTATCGGTAAAATTGGGTAAATTTACTCATTATAATTAGTCAGCTTAAATTGAAAAGAGCGGTTATTATAAGGGAATTCTTAGCTTGTTCGCTACGATTCCCTTATTTTTATTTGTTTGTCCATCTGATGTTGGGATTGGCAATCAAGAAAAGCTACTTCAAAAAGATTAAATAGCAATAAGTTAATTTATGGAGAAAAATTTGATTCCAATCGGATTCTAGGTAATTATGATGCAATATGCAGTGAAGAAGCTCGGTATTTCGCTAATATCTATAGTTGTTTCTTCTATGCCTCAAAAATTTATCCCCTGTTTGAGAGCAAACGATAATTGAAATATTGGTATTTAAAAATTGGCGAGCTTCTTTGCATACCAACTGTAAATGCAGTCATGACTGAAAATATATTGCCCGAACTAAAAATATTATTTTTTGTAAATTGGGGAACAATTTCTATCAAAAACACTATCAAAAATCTTCTATAACATTCTTTTATTATCCCAGTATTGAAACAAGACATCTGCATTTCAACACCGAAGTCAAGTATAGTCAGAACTACTTAAACATAAATCTATTGATTAAAATCTTTATATGGAAGCAATAAGCACTTTTAGTAAAAATATTTTTACCAATACCGCTTATTTATTCAAAGCACGGGTCACCAATAAAAAGTTTGAGTCATATCAAATGTCATCGATTGGATTTTACTGCTAAGTTAAACTTTAGCTCCACCGAATGTTGGTATAATCAAATGCTAAAAACCGTGATAATGATGTCTTTGAGGCAGATTCAACGAAGAACTTCATGCTAAGGTTAATGCGATTAACAATGTTTTTGTTCAAGATAAATTATTCGCTAAAATGCTTGCGGTATCGTCATCCCACAAACCAATCCCGATGCGACTCCGAAGTCGTTCGCAATGTAAGCATGAAGCACTAACACTTTTAGAGATTAATAGTTATCAATAAAATACCGATTAGGAGAAAACGCTGTGAAAATAAACTGGTTAGTATCTGGTACTACTTTTTTTTCTGTACTAATGCTATCGTCGCCCGCTCACGGCGCGAAACTGTCTTCCTGGCGTTTTAATGCCAATCAAAACAAACTAGAATTTCAAACCGATGGTGCTGTTCAACCCCAAGCACAATTAATCTTTAATCCGACTCGTTTGGTAATTGATTTGCCAGGAACGACATTTGGGCGACCCCAGTTAACCGAACCAGTCAGCGGTGGCGCGATTCGTTCTCTTCGTGTCGGACAATTTAATCCTCAAACAGCTCGTATAGTTGTCGAAATGCACAAGGGTTATACAATTGACCCCGCTCAAGTCAAATTTGTAGGTATAACTCCCAGCAGATGGACGGTACAGCTACCTTCGCCAAAGCCGGAACGAAATGCTGCTTCTCCAAGAAGCATTTACAGTGTAATCACCCCTACATCTAACACTGCACCACCAAAAACAATAGCTGCTAGCACTTCAAATGCAGCCACAAAAATTGAAAGCTTTCAAATTACTGGAGACGGTTTTTACCTGCGTACCAGCGGCTCAAAACCCAAAATTAAAGTGAATCGCAGTCGCGATCGCAAGGAAATTAACGTCGATATTTTAGATGCAGCTTTGTCGTCGGCAGTTCAAAAAGAGATATCGGTAAACAAGCATGATGTTAGCCGCATTCAATTTAGCCAAGTTGATGGCAAATCACCAGTTCTTCGCATGACTCTAAAGGTAGACAAAAACAGTCCTAATTGGAGAGCTGCAACTAGTGGTAATAATGGTTTAATCGTTTTACCGAATCGTCTCGGAAGCAGGTTATCTAGAAGTAATAATTCTAGTGATTCTGATAATTCTAGTGACACTAGCGAATCTGATTCTTTCCCCGTTCCAGCAGTACGAACTGCAAGAAATAGAGTCGCAACAATTCAATCTATAGAATTAGCTGCTACAGGTACTCAATTACTAATTAGAGGAAATCAAAATCTTGAAGCTAACGGTGGTTGGGACAGAAAATCCGGTTTGTATCGTATTACAGTAAACAATGCTAGATTAGCTCCTAAAGTTAAAGGCCCTAAATTTAACGCCAGCAGCCCAGTTTTGCGAGTTAGATTACAGCAACTTGATGATGATAAAGTCGCTATTTTCGTTCAACCCGCTTCCGGAGTTCAAATCGGCGAACTCAATCAACTTAGCAACAGGCTCTTATCTTTAGGATTACAACGTAATCGTAGAGTCCTACCTCCTACAACTTCTAGAGGTTTACCTCCTATATCTCGACCCATTATCCGACCTCAAACACGTCGTCCGATTATGACTCTGCCACGAACGACATCACCAATACCAGGTTCCCGAGTTCCGTCAGGTAGAGTTTCGGTAATTATTGACCCAGGACATGGTGGTAAAGATCCAGGTGCAATTGGTAGAGGTGGACTTAGAGAAAAAGACGTTATTCTACCTATAAGTATAAGAGTTGCACAAATTTTACAGCAAAATGGAGTGCAAGCTGTACTGACTCGCAATTCCGACTATTTTGTTAGCCTTAAAGGACGAGTAGATATGGCAGAACGAGGAAATGCCGATTTATTTGTCAGCATTCACGCTAATTCCGTAGGTTTGAGTCGTCCGGATGTCAGTGGTTTAGAAGTTTACTATTACAGCAGTGGTTATAACCTTGCCCGTAGTGTTCGTAGCGGCATCTTAAATTCTGTAAGCGTTAGAGACAGGGGAGTAAGAAAAGCTAGATTTTACGTATTAAGAAAAACTTCGATGCCTGCGATTCTCGTGGAAACAGGTTATGTTACAGGACGAGAAGATGCAGCAAAACTTGCTTCTCCTCAATATCGAGAACAAATGGCACAGGGAATTGCTAACGGTATTCTCAGCTATATTAGAAGAAGATAGGTGAAAAAAATTATCATAGAAATAGCCGTATTGTAGTATATTTACTAAAATACGGCTAATTTTTATATTTCCGAATTATTTCTGCTAAATAAAAATTTGAACAAATTTAAAATCCTAAAAACTTGCATTTATATGCGAAGTACATATATTGAATCTATCTAAGATACTTAATCGTATCGGAGATTACCTACATTTAAGTAATAAATATAGTAAAAATTTCAGTAACTTGAAAGTTAGGATGTAAAATCCTCTTTCATCTCGGATTTAGCAGTTCAAACCTTGAAGTTTCTTCTAAATCCTCTGTACAAAATTCAAAAAATATTATCAAAATCTGCCCGTGTTTTCATCTTCTATCTTTGAAGGCAATCTTTACCATTTATCTCAACAAGAACCCCAACGTGCCCCTATTGGTATCTTTGATAGTGGTGTTGGCGGTTTAACAGTGCTACGACAGCTTTACGAACAACTGCCATCGGAATCAGTCATTTACTTTGGCGATACAGCTAGGTTACCTTACGGTATTCGTTCCCAAGAAGAAATTATTCAGTTTACCCGTGAAATTATCTTCTGGATGGAAAGCCAAGGTGTAAAAATGGTAATTATGGCTTGTAGTACCAGTTCTGCCTTAGCATTAGAAACAGTACGTTCCGAATTCAAAGTACCCATACTTGGACTTATCCTACCCGGTGCAGTTTCAGCGGTGAAAGCCGGTAAGCGTATCGGCGTAATTGCTACACCAGCCACAGCAAAAAGCAATGCCTACAAACAGGCTATCCAAGAAATTAACAGTAATGCTCAAGTTTGGCAGGTTGGTTGTCCCGAATTCGTTCCTCTTATCGAACAAAACCGCGTTGATGACCCGTACACTAAAGAAGTAGCGCGTTCTTATCTAGAACCCTTATTAGAGCAGAACATTGATACTTTAGTATATGGCTGTACTCACTATCCTCATTTAGCGACTTTACTGCGATCGCTGCTTGGTGAATCAATTAAATTAGTAGATCCAGGAAAAAGTGTTATTGAAGCTTGTATCCAAGAACTAGATTTACTCGGATTGAAAAATAATTTCCCGCCTCTACCAACTAAATTTGCTGTCAGTGGAAGTCCACAACAATTTGCTCAGTCTTCAGTTCAGTGGCTGGGCTGTACTCCAATAGTTGAATTAGTAAATTTAGAACATTTAAATTTCAACCACTTTCCACAAGATAGTGGTGGTTTAATTAGCTATTGATACTCAAAAATTTTAATAATTGAACTAAAATACAATACAGCACACCATGTGGTGTGCTGTATACAAATTAAAGTCAAAAATGCGCTTTGATTCATTCTGCCGTGTTTATAGACATCTCAGAAGAATAATCACCTTCCTTGAATGAAGAAACTGCTGTCGCTCCAGTTTTTTTAATTATTTTCTTGGCAACAGCTAAGAATACATATACAGCAAACAGATAACCAGAAGCTAAAATAAATATCATCATAAAGTATACTTCCCCCGACAAGTTTTAATTTCAATCCCATTCGCACTGCTAAAACAGCTGTCCGATTTCAACACAACAAATATTGCTTATAGCTTTTTGCTACAGCTTTAGTGCAACCACATATCGGGCTAAGTATTAATACCCCGACCTACTTGTATTTAATTAGTCTCACAGGCTATGCCAGTAACAATAAAACAGCTTGCCACCGTGCAATCTACCTAGCCTGAATTCAAACTGCCTTATGCAGTGCTTCCTCTTTTATACAACGAACAAACCTTGGATTCCCTAAAGATGAGTCCTCAAGATAGGCCAATATATATCTTTTGGGCAGCACGTAAGTATTTTTGGGGAACTTACTTATTCGCTAACTAAGAATACGAATAATCCCCTTGGTTTCATAATTTGACTTATTTCAACTCACTAACACCAGTTAAGTGACTGCCGCAAATAATAAGACGACTTACTTTTTCTGAGTGAATATTTTAAGTATTTGAAATCCCTATATATAAGAGTAACATAAGAACTCTAACTTTTGAGGTAAATTAGTTGCCTAATTTGAAATTTTTGAGGTAATATTTTTCGTTTACTTGTTATCCCTATGTTCGGATGGTGTCATAGGTCATATTTAAAGAACTAGCGCATTTTCGGCTCTGTTAGTAAAGATACTTGTAGCTATATCGCTAAATGTTAAATTTTTCTTAATAAGAGCTTTTATCTTTAAAATGCCCCGGAATGGAGATTGTTTAGTTATATGACAGAAACTACATTCACTAGTAATTATACTTAGTATAATTTAATGGAGTGAATAAAATGAGAAATTTCGCTTTGTTCTAATCGATTATGAAAATAGACTATGCCTTTCCTTAAAAAAATACCCAATTAAAATTTTTATCTTCCTATAGTCTCAGAAAATGGATTTATTACTTATTCAACCAGAAAATAATTTTTTCAATCAAAGAAGCTAAATTCGAACTTACATAACCGGCAGATTTTTCTTTAAAGGGAGGCAAAAAGGGAGGACACTGCGGTGGGCGGTGAGATCTGCCGCGTGCCAAGGTTCCCTCCGTTGAGCGGACTGCCGTTAGCGGAGCGAGGCGTTAGCCTTACCTGAAGGGTTCCCCACTTGTAGCAAGTGTCCAGTTGTAAATCCTCTTCCCCCTTTATTGGCGCGCCCTTGCCGTGCCCTCGCTGTGACACCTCAAGCAATTGTGAACGTAATAATAGGGGTTATAGTCTCACGCACCAACCGGGAATTGTCACAATTGCGGTCATTCCTGTAAGCTTCTCTGAGGTTATTAAGGAGGCTTTAATAATTTTACCTAGTAACTGTAAAACAACAAGCAAAATATTAAAAACCGTATTTTATTTTATCCTTGTAAAGCTTGCTATACAAGTGTTTAAGTTCCTTTAATTTTAATCTTGAAGCTGAAATAAAAATTCCGAAGATGAATAAAATTTTGTCGTTGATGCGCTTCTATGTAATACTCGTCGATCAATTTTTTTGAATGTTCGCTTGTATAGGAAATTCAATTGTTACTATCAAATACTATGCTTGATACTAATAGATAGTTGTATGCACAAACGGATTTAAACCTTCATCTGAACAATAACATTTAGAGAATGCTTTGAGAAAAGGCACGAGGTTATCTTAAAATGGGTATAGGATATGTAAACTTTCGTAACTAAAGTCAGAGTCCGCCCATTCATGACCCCAGCCACCTCCTTGTTTTCCCCTGTGGAAGCAGACCTGCATATATTAGCAGATAACCTTAAACAGTTAGTTGGTAACGACCATCCCATCCTCAGTCTCGCCGCAGAACATCTCTTCGGAGCTGGAGGGAAGCGTATTAGACCTGCAATTGTCTTACTTGTATCGCGGGCAACAATGTCCAAAGATGATATTACACCCCGTCATCGACGCTTAGCGGAAATTACGGAAATGATTCATACTGCTTCTCTAGTACATGATGATGTAGTAGATGAATCGGAAAAAAGACGTGGTGTTGATACAGTTCATAGTTTATTTGGCAATCGAGTAGCCGTATTAGCAGGAGACTTTTTGTTTGCTCAAGCTTCTTGGTACCTAGCTAATTTAGATAATTTGGATGTAGTGAAATTGCTTTCACAAGTAATTATGGACTTAGCTACTGGGGAGATTGTGCAAGCGGTGAATAGTTTTGATGTCGATATTTCTATGGATACTTATCTACAAAAGACTTACTACAAAACCGCGACATTGTTTGCAAATAGTTCTAAAGCTGCTGGAATCCTTAGCGAAGTTTCTCAACAAACAGCCGAAAACTTGTATGAATATGGGCGTAATCTGGGATTAGCCTTTCAAATAGTTGATGATATTTTTGATTTCACAAGTTCTACGGATACATTAGGTAAGCCTGCTGGTTCCGACCTTGAAGATGGGCATATTACAGCACCTGTTATATATGCTTTGGAAGAAAAACAGGAACTAAAAACGCTTATAAAACGTAAGTTTAAACAAGCTGGAGATTTAGAAAAAGCTTTGATGCTCGTAGAAGATAGTAAAGGGATTCAACGTTCCCGCGATTTAGCAGCCTCTAAAGCGAAACTAGCAGTACAGCATATTGCACAATTGCCATCTTCTCCTACTCGTCAAACTTTAATAGACATGGCTGATTACGTATTAAGTCGCCTGAATTAAAAATTGCGAAATATAATTTCAATAGTTTTTTATTCTGAGGAAATTTGTTATCAGTTATTGATTTATTCTCAATCCCCTCCTAAAAGGGTAGGGGCCTTTGAAGTACTACAAATTTTCTTTTGTAATAAATCCTTAACTTATAACTTCTATCTGAAAGCATACTTTGGCAATATAAATGGGTATATCTTTTAACTATATTAGTTTCTGCTTCCAATCAAAATTAAGCAATGTCAGGAGGAATGTCCGAACTGCGACGATTTTGTTGTAGCGAGCTTTCAATAATACTTTGTAGTTGTAAACGTTCAATTTCTACAGCATTAGCTGTAGTGCCAGGAGTATCAAAAAAAATTATACTATCTACGGGTTTTAACGCTAATGTCTGGAACAAAATTTCAATAACTCCGATTGGTGCAGCTATCATATGAGGGTCAAACCCAACACCAGAGGTAGTACTGACATCTTGTAACGTAGGATAAGCATAGATTACTCGTTTTTGTAATTGTGGATTTGTCTTGTGACTCAATGTTGTTAGAACCCAGTCTTCAGTTGGGTTTCGGAGTATGTAATATTGAGGAAAGCGTAATTTTTGAGCAATTTTAGTAAGTGCAGGGGCAATTGCCGCAACTAGTTGAGGTGTAATACCATCTTGGGGTGCATTATCAATCAAAGATTGAATTTGTGCTTGTAAATCCATAATTATCTGTTTATAGTTCGTGGGCATTAGCTATAAATTCTATGAAATGCGTTTCGATTTCCCTTACATCTTGGGGAATAATATATTACGACTATTGATGATAACGGGATAATTAATTTTGACTAAGGCGTTTTGACGCATTACTAAGTCAACCATTATTCCCACACAATACAGGTTGTAATTTTTGTCTATATAATCGGTCTTTTAAACAACTAGACTATGAAATCAGCCGTGACCACAACTATTCAGGGAGAAAAGTCTATCGGCGTGGAGGCGATATTTCAACTCCTATTCGGAGAACTTAAATCTTCAACTAAAGCTCACGAGTCTAATTGCCATGAAGTGGCAACACGAATTGCTGCTGAAGTCATGCGGATTTGCCATGAGAGCAAACGTATTCAAGCTTCTGGAGATATTAAAAGCTCGGCGATCGCCTTAGCCCGACATCGGCTATCTCAGTGTCTGAGATACTACCAATTGGGTTCCAATCGAGGTCGGATAGAGCTACACAGCACTTTAAGTGCAATTATTTATCGTTACATTAATCCGCCAAATAGACAACTAAGTTATCAAGGACGGTTAAGTGTAATTGAAGATTTTCTACAAAATTTTTACCTCGAAGCGTTGAACGCTTGTCGAAGAGAAAATAAATTAGAGCCGACTTATCGTCCCCAGACTCTTTTAGAATTAGCAGAATACATGGCGTTTACCGAACGCTATGCAAAAAGACGCATTCCTTTGCCGGGGCGACAGCAGCAGTTGATTATTCTGCGGGCACAAACTTTTTCTCAACAGCAACCACCAGAAACCTGTGTTGATATAGAAAAAGCCGCAGAAGGCAGTAGCAACGATGGTGATGGTTCTTGGGAAGATCCAGCCGTACAGCAGTTGAGAACGGCAATGGCATCTCAACCAGAACCGGAACCAACTGAGGAAACGCTGCGTTCTGTAGTGATTAACGAACTAATGAGCTATCTAGAGGAAAGACAGCAAGGTGACTGTGCCGATTACTTTGCCCTGCGCCTAAAAGATTTATCAGCTCAAGAAATTGAGTCAATTTTAGGTTTAACTCCTCGTCAAAGAGATTATTTACAGCAGCGCTTTAAATATCATCTGATTCGGTTTGCCTTGTTGCACCGTTGGGAACTAGTTCACGAATGGTTGGAAGCTGACTTGCATACCAATTTAGGTTTGACTGAATACCAATGGCAGGTTTATACAGAAAAACTTGACGATAAACAACGTTGTTTATTAGAACTGAAACAACAAGGTCAAGCTGATGTTCAAATTGCCAAAACCCTAGGCTTATCTATGGCACAACTACAAAAAAGGTGGTTTAAAATTCTCGAACAAGCTTGGGATATTCGTAACTCTTTTATGTCCGGATCAAGTGCATCTACTCATGAATAGTGACACAGAATCCTTACAAAACCAATTACTCGCTTGGTTGTTAGCAGAAGATGCTTCAACCGAGGAGGATTTTTTGGTCGAAAGTGAGGAAAATAACGGGGCTAAAACCACTAAGGCAAACACCGCTTCCACAAGCGGTGCTTCTGAGTCGGAACTAATGCCCTATCCTTTTCAATTGGGAGAAATTCCTGCTGTGCAAAAACGTTTTCAAGCCGTTCTTAAACGTCGGTTACAAAATCAAATTCAAGATAATCCTCCATTATTCCCTTGGGAATCACAAGTGATAGATTATCCCGATTATGTTGACAGTCCATCTATAGCTTGGGTTCCTGCTTGGGGATGGGCAGCACAACAATCGAAGCTGAGTCTGCCAATTCCGATGCCGGAGAAAATTTTTCAGCAATTATTAGCAAAGTGTCAAGAATTGCTTACATTTCCCGTGCCTTTGGGAGCTAAACTGGTTGGGGCTGTTGAAAGTTTATTCCCTAACGAACCGCAGACACTTAATGACTTAGCTGGGATGGTATTGAGAAGCCCATATCGTTCTGCCGATACTTTAGAAAAAAGCACGACGCTAGAAGGCAGTTTTTCAGATTTACAGCCGCGTCAGCAAATGGCACTATCATTATTAGCTGCTAAACAATTGCTAGAAAATCTGACCGTAACCATAGATGCTGCCCAAGATGTAGTGGAAAAGCAATGGCTAACGGATGTAGGTAATGTAACTTTGAGAATCAAGTACGATCTAGTTGGTGGAAAACTTTTAGTTGAAGCTCAACTACCTCAGCAAGGAAGTTTGAAACTTAGGAAAGATGATTTGCAAGTAGAGGCAGAATCTTCTGTTTCAGGAAGTATCAGTTTAGAGTTGAATTCAGTTCAACAAGGGGCTACTTATACATTGGCTGTTGAGTTACAAGAAATGGATACTCAACCGCTAACATTTGCTATTGTTCCGACGAATTCGTCCGAACTTAGCTAATTAATAATTAACCGAAGCGTATTTAGGTGTTCCTTAAATATCCAAGTACGGTTAATCAAATAAACAATGAATAAGAAAAGGTTTAGGGGTAGTAGTGAAACTGAACCTTTATTTAACATACAGGCACCCCCAAGCATAAAATAGCAACTCAAATAAATACTACGCTCAAGCTTTACAGGAATATTCCGGTGTTAAGTTGAGTGCGTACAAATATTTTTGTGAGTAAAGTGGGGTAATAAGGAAGACGGAAATTTGATTGAATGAATAGGTTCAGTGGGTATCTACGTATAGGGTATTGGCAGCAAAAAATCCAGAATTCGTCGCCGATAGAAGTAGAAGATTCAATTGCTTTCAGGGTGCTAGTTAGTGCTTTGGTAATTATAGGAATTGTCGCTACAGACGTAGCTGCGGAGACTAGATTTAGTTTTTGGGCAGTTCCTCTGAGCATGGTAGGCGGTATCTGGAGCTATTACCGTCGCAAGCACAAGAATGTAGTGGCAAAATTTTGTATCGCCATCGGGATGCTCTTAGCACTGGGTGCTTTTTTCGGGCGATTAATTGGTGAATTAAACGATACCCGGCTTTTATTAGCAGAATTACTGATTCAACTTCAGGTGCTGCACGGTTTTGATATGCCTCGACGTAAAGATTTGGGGTATTCGATTGTAATAGGACTAATTTTATTAGGTGTTGCAGCAACGCTGAGTCAAACTTTAGCTTTTGCACCTGTGTTGCTGCTGTTTTTAGCTATTGCTTTACCTACTCTTGTATTAGACTATCGTTCGCGACTCGGGTTAGAACCCCTAGCATTCAAAAAACAATCACAAAAAAAAGATATTAAAGCTTTTGATTTAAAATTCTTATTTGTCAATTTTTCTTTAGTAGTAGCTATCGGATTAGTAATTTTCGCCGTTTTACCAAGAGTCCCCGGTTATGGTTTAAGAACATTTCCGGTTAGTTCCCCTATTAATGTAAAAGGGGATTTTACCGGACGCAAAATTGTTAATCCTGGTTATGTACGTTCCGGTAATAACAAAGGTCAAGGCGGTAGCAATAGCAACGGTAATTCAAACGCTACAACTGGCGATCGCCGAGAAGTTGATGATAATTTTTATTACGGATTTAATACCAAAATCGACCAGACTTTGCGCGGTGAGATGAAACCGAAACTGGTTATGCGCGTGCGTTCTCAGGCAGAAGGTTTCTGGCGAGTTTTAGCATTCGATCGCTATACGGGTAAAGGATGGGAGATTTCTCGGAACGATAAAGTTAAGCGCCTCAAACGTTCTCCTTTTTCTTACCAAACTTTTTTAGAACGTCCCTTAATTATTGGAAAAACTAAAGAAGTAGTACAAACTTACACATTAGTTTCGGAGTTGCCTAATTTAATTCCAGCGATGTCATATCCCAAGGAAATTTATTTTCCTACACCAATGATAGCTGTTGATACAGAAGGTGGCTTGCGAGCGCCGGTTGGTTTATCAGAAGGTTTAACTTATACCGTACTTTCGGAAGTTCCTTACCGCGATCGGACTTTGTTAGCACAAGCTGCAAACAAGTACTCGAATAATATTCAGAATTATTACTTACAGGTTCCTCCAAACATTTCTGACAAAGTTAAGCAATTTACTGAGAAAATTATTGCTGACTATAATCGTCAACGAGTAGGTCAAACTGAAAAAAACCTTTCATCACCTTATGAAACCGCTCTCTACCTAGCTCAATATTTAAAACAAAACTATACAGTTCCAAAAAATTCTTTTGAAGCACCATTACTAGATGAGAAAGAAGATTTGGTAGAAGCTTTCTTATTTAAAAACGCAGGAGGGTTACCCGATCAGTTTTCCACGGTGCTAACAGTCATGTTACGTTCTATTGGTATTCCAGCCCGGTTAGTAGCAGGATTTGCTCCAGGAAGTTTTAATCTATTTACAGGCATGTACGAAGTCCGCAACACCGACGCTTATGCAATGACGGAAGTCTACTTTCCTAAATATGGTTGGTTTGCTTTCGATCCTATACCCAATCATCCTTTAATTCCTCCATCAATTGAAGAAACTCAGACTTTCCGGGCTTTAAGACAATTTTGGAATTGGGTTGCTGGCTGGCTTCCTTCTCCAGTAACGGGGTTCCTAAACGGTATATTTGGAAATGTGTTTAGTGCGATTACGAGACTTATATCTTGGTTCTTCTCCTTATTTTCCCGAGGTATTTTCGGCATCTTAAGCGGATTAACCTTGTTAACTTCCGTTTCCTTGTTCTGTTGGTTAGGCTGGGACAAATGGAAAAAATGGCGCTACCGGCAATTCCTAGGAAAATTACAGCCTATGGAAAGACTTTATCGGCAAATGCTTCAGTGGAATGCTCAAACAGGTGTAACTAAACATCCCGCTCAAACGCCTTTAGAATATGCCCGAGTTTTAAACGAGCATCATTCGGCAAGTACTGCTCAAGTGATAGAAGAAATTTCTCAGGCTTATGTAAGTTGGCGTTATGGAAAAACCTCTCCAGATATAAATAGCCTGCGACACAAGTGGCAGCAGATAAGAAATACTGCAAAAAATTAAGCTGGTATTTGTAATTTCTAATATTTACACTTATTTCTTTAATCAGGTATACAGTTTTTATCCCCGATATCAGTGTTGTTTTATCGCGTAGTCACAGCCTGAGTTTAATAATAGCCTCACCTACAGCCATAGGGTTATAAATCGGCGCGCTTCCTGCTGAAGCTATAACCCTATGGCTATAAATTGGGAAAAAACTATACTACTTTTTACCTTCCCTACAAATAGTTAATTTTTTAATATTTAAATTAGATTACTATAGTTATATATACTTAGGAGTTATGTTTGGATATATAGCAGTTTTCGGTTCAGTGCAATACACCCGAAACCTCACCCCGCCCTCCGGACACCCCTCTCCAAGTCATCGGAGAGGAGAAGGGAGTGAGGTCAATTTATTTCATCCAACTGAAAACCGCTATATAGCAATTTTTGATTAAGTTAAGGCGTAGACTAAAGGTTGCTGGGTTACAGAGATAAACTTACTTATCATTTAACTTAATCGAAAACTACTGCATCAATTACAGGTAATTTGTTAAAAAAAAATGTTTCAAAACCTGCATTAGAAAGATACCCTTTTACCTCTAAAGTAAAACCGTATATAGTATAAAATTACTATTTGCAAAATATTTTTTACTATTGATTATATCCATATAGTCCTTTGCTATTCATACTTAGTGAATAACAGATGTAGAATTAACTCTATAGCCGAACAGAAATATATAAGAATTTTCTTAAATCAACATTAGGAAAAATAATTATACAAAATAGGTAAAAACTTACCTGTAATATTGTAAGGTAAAGAACATTTGAACGATTGATGCAAACTATCTTCATAGGAGCTTTTGAATCTATGAAGGCTGCTATCTCTAAGAATTAGAAAAGGAATAGGGGTAGTGAAACTGTGTATGAAGAACGGGTAATATGCGAACTTCAAATTTTATAGGGAATCGTATAATACCTTGTTTTGGTAAATTCTTATCTATATCTTAAGGAGTATTTTAAACAAAAAAGTATCTTCTAATTATCAAAAAGGTTACTTTGTAAATAAAAACAAAAGCAATTGCCAACTAAGCGCATTGTTAGCCCTATTTTTTGGGGATAACATGGGAAATAGTTGCTTAACAAGGCATGATTAATCATGTCTAATCCTCACACACATTACATAGCAGTTTTCTTATGGACATTCAGTTAATCAACATCGGTTTCGGCAATATTGTTTCTGCCAACCGAGTAGTTGCAATTGTCAGTCCAGAGTCAGCCCCAATCAAGCGAATTATTACCGATGCGCGAGATAGAGGTCAGCTGATTGATGCAACTTACGGTCGTAGGACAAGGGCTGTTATTATCACCGATTCGAGTCACGTTATCCTTTCGGCTATCCAGCCAGAAACGGTAGCAAATCGTTTCGTTATTTCCCGCGAGCACCATGTTGTAGATAACTAAAAATGGTATAGGTTACAATTCCCGTAAAGTCTGCCTTAGGGAATCTCCCTCTGGTGAACTGTAAATGCTAGGGATAAGCTAAAAAAGTTAGCTCAAAGGAGCATCTGGTCGTCGTACCGGAAAACTAAATCCGTCCCTAGCAGAATACGGTACTCGCAACGGGGTTAATATCCCGGACAAGAAGAATGTATCCATTTTTCTGTACCATGTGAATGAAGCGATTAAAAAGTCATTCATGTTACAAGATCCATTAGTCAATAGTCATTTGCAAAACTAACAAATGACTGCTGACTAGTGAATAATGTATATAAATTGATTCACAGAGAAAGCGGATGATGCAAGTGTTATCGACCAAGAGTGGTGCTACTACTAATAAATTACTGTCTCCCGGGAAACTCATTGTTTTAACAGGTCCAAGTGGTGTCGGAAAAGGCACTTTAATGCGATTACTTCTTTCGCGTCATCCCGAACTTAATTACTCAATATCTGCTACTACACGTCCTCCTCGTCCGGGGGAAGTGGACGGCAAGGACTACTATTTTATTAGCCGCAGTAAATTCGGGCAGTTAATCGAGGAAGGTGAATTTTTGGAATGGGCAGAATTTGCCGGTAATTTATACGGTACTCCTCGCAAGCCAGTAATTGATTTAATGGAGTCTGGAAAGTCTATATTGCTTGAAATTGAATTGGAAGGGGCACGACAAATTCGTGCGGCATTTCCCGAATTGTTAAGTATTTTTATACTGCCGCCAAGTTTTCAGGAGTTGGAGAAACGTATACGCGGTAGAAAAAAAGATTCCGAAGATGCCATATCCCGCCGTTTGAAGCGTGCGAAGGAAGAAATTAATGCTGCTTCTGAATTTCACCTTCAAATCGTGAATGACGACTTAGAAACCACCATTAGTGATATTGAGAAGGCAATGTTTTCGGATAGTAGCTTATTTTAGATTGCTGCATAGCATAAATACATAAATAAAGGACACGAACCAAGACCTTGAAAGTCTTTGTTTGTGTCCTTTTGCTTTTACAGTTGTGAAAAGCTTATTCGTGAAAAAACTTAAGCTGCTATATTAACCGAATAAACCTTGGATAAATGCGAGGTTACTAGTTAAAAAGTAAGCTGTGACTGCACCACCAATACCACCAATCAGAAAAGCACTAGCAAAATTGTTCCAGCCTTCGGTGGAGTTGAAAGTACTAGGTGGATTGGGCACGGTTACCGTCGCAACTGGCTTATATGGATTGCTATTAGCGTACATAGATAAGCAAGCTGTGAGAATCACAACTAAGCCTATTGTGGAAAGTAAACCAGCTAAGTTTGCAGATGAAGCATTACGCAGTGGCCCTAGTTTCGCGAATGGCCCGAATAAAAAGTAACCATGAGCCATACCAACTTCTAATCCTCGTCTGAAAGGAGTTAAATCGGGACGATAAGCCGGTAAATTCCTGATAAACCACTTGCTAAGAGGAGAAGAATTAATCGGCGTTTCTAGGTTGCCTAACTGCGGGTTGCCTGCTGCTGCAAAAACAACCTCTTGATTTCTAGGATCGCTAGAATTATTTTTTGATGAATCTGCTGCTTGAGCCATATTGGACATATTTTATTTTTACCTCTCAAATTACTTGATATTTTTCTCCATCTTAATAATTGTATTTGCAGGAGATTTTTAACAGTAATTTTTAGAAAAATTAATAAATATAAAAATTATATAAAATCTATATAAAACTAGCTTTTACCAAACAAGGCAAAAGCTAGTTTTATCACCAATTTTTACGCCATAAATAGGAGTTTTTTCAGAGCTAGAATTTACTTGTTAAATGCTAACTCCAGAAAAAAAATTCTTTTATACCTAATTTACGGCAGTGGATGGAACAATAGGTCGGGAAAAATATAGTTGAATACAATCAACAAAACCGCAATAAATATCAGCTTTGCAAATAGTAAAACTGGTGCAAGGGAAAGAAACCTTAAAAAATTACTTTGCTGCATGAGTTTTTACTCCCAAATAATAAACAGCTGGTTAATCGGTTTTAGATGAGTAGATTTACGCATCTGTTGGCATTGAGAAGAATTTAAAAGACAGCTAATAAATCAACTATTAATTATAAATAATCTATTATTAGCTGGTCTTTTAATAGCTGAGGTTGCTATTAAATGTTCTCTTAACTAACAATTGCTACTAACGGGGAGAAATCGGAATTTCTTCATCTTTTGCAGTCAATTCACCCGAAAGCAATTCTTTGATTGCTGCTGCAGGCCAAGCAAAACCAGAAAGCATTAGCGGCAATGCTGTAGGTACGTCAACGATGATTTCCTTCATTTCAGCATCTTTTTCACTTCTAACGGCTTGGAGGTAAGAACGACCTACCCAACCAATCCAGCCAGCAATGTATAGAAACAGAATGCCAGGAATCAAAAAGTCACCAGCACGGCTCAAACGACCGTCAACAATCAAATGAGGTAAACCCTCTGGACCGCATAAAGCTTGAGAATAACGCTCAAAACGTTTTTCTCCACTATTTGGGTCGGAAGTCGTGTTGCGGGCGGCCGCAGCACGCTGTTGAAAAGCAGGAGATTCGCTGCATGGTACTAAGTCAGCACCTAGAGAAAAAGCTGGTGGGGCGAAGTTAAACGCCAAACAAACAGCTAAAATTAAAGCAAACAAGCGTCGCATGAAATTGTTTCCTTTTATTACGAAACAAAAATTTTTTGTACAAAACGAAGCGGCTTGTACAAATTTAAATTTGTCTAACTAAGAAGCGATCATACTCTTGATACGTAAACTGAGTAAAGTTGAAGTAAATAAAAGTTAAAGCTTCTACAACAAAATTTTCATTCACATAATCTGGATAGATGCCAACTGTTTTAGCAATAGAAACTAGCTGCGACGAAACTGCTGTAGCAATTGTTAATAATCGTGAAGTTCTTAGCAACATTGTTGCTTCGCAAATTTCCGTTCATAAAAATTACGGTGGGGTAGTACCAGAAGTTGCTTCCCGAGTACATTTAGAAACGATAAATCAGGCTATAGCCCAATGTGTAGAACAAGCACAATTGGATTGGGGTGAAATTGATGGCGTAGCTGCAACTTGTGCCCCTGGATTGGTGGGAGCCTTATTAGTAGGCTTAACCGCAACTAAAACTTTGGCAATGGTAAATTCGTTGCCATTTTTAGGAGTTCATCACCTCGAAGGTCATATTTATGCTAATTACTTAACCGAACCCACCCTTGAACCTCCGTTTTTAAGCTTGCTGGTTTCTGGAGGGCATACAAGCTTGATTCATGTGAAAGACTGCGGCATGTATGAAACTCTCGGAAGCACGCGCGATGATGCGGCAGGAGAGGCATTTGACAAAGTAGCGCGATTATTAAAATTGGGATATCCAGGTGGCCCAGTTATCGATCAATTAGCTCGAACAGGTGATGCGAGTGCTTTTAAGCTACCGGAAGGAAGAGTCTCTTTACCTGAAGGAGGCTATCATCCCTATGACACAAGTTTTAGCGGCTTAAAAACAGCGGTACTGCGACTGATACAGCAGTTAGAAAAAAAGGATATGGAAATGCCTGTAGCCGATATTGCAGCCAGCTTTCAGAATACTGTAGCTAGAGCGCTGACTAAAAGAGCTATAAATTGTGCTTTAGATTTTGGCTTAAATACTATTACCGTCGGTGGCGGAGTTGCAGCTAATAGCGCTTTAAGAGAGCATTTAGTCTCGGCAGCACGAACTCATAACCTGCGAATCCTATTCCCTTCTTTAAAATTTTGTACCGATAATGCTGCCATGATCGGTTGTTGTGCGGCAGATCATCTTTCAAGAGGACATACTTCTTCTTTGAATCTTGGTGTGGAATCGAGACTTTCGCTAAGTAAAGTTATGGAACTGTATCGGTGAATGGTTAGAAGTTAGGAGCTAAGAGTTAGGAGTTACCAATACTTATTTGATAATAGAGCGGATACGGTCGGCGACAATATCTGGCTGCTCTAACATTGCTAAATGTCCGCAATCAGGAATTTCGATGACGTTGTCACCACAAGATTGAAAAGAGGGATGAAAGCTAGCTAAGTGGCGGACGTATTTTGGCTCCATGACTTTATCTTCGGCACCTGCTAAAAAATATACTGGTTGTTGAAGTTGAGATACTAATTGAGGTAGATAATTTATTTCTTCTTCTGTTGTAGATTCTAATAACATTCCTAAAGCAGCTTGAGGATCGGCAACTAAAAAATCAATGATTCTCTGACGCGCCCAATGACGTTCTAAAGGAGTGAAGACAGAATTTCTGGCAAATAGCAAGTCAATCAAAGGTACCTGAGACAACCATTTGGGACGGAGTTGCAAAAATCGCTCTCCTGCGGTACGAAATTTTTCAAAGGCTTCTTTAAGATAAATGCCACCACCAGAATTTATACAAATTACTCCTTTAACTTTTTGAGGCATTCGCGCTGCTGCCCATAAAGCAATAGTGCCGCCAAGAGAATGACCGATCAACCAAACATTATCTATACTTAATTGGTCAAGCAGTACTACTAAATCATCTACATAGGCTGCTGGCGCATACAAAGAATCAAAAGGATTAATCGGAACCTTTCGTCCCGTGACAGTTAAATTTGAAGCAGTACGATTAGCGAAGCTAGATTCGGGGGGCATATCGCCAGCCTGTTCTGTTTTTGCAATCTGAGATTCTCCAAAACCTCTCAAATCATATGATAGACACCTCATATCTGCTTCTAGCCGCTCGATGGCAGGTTGCCAATATCCACGGCTATTAAGCCAACCGTGAATAAAGACTAAAGTGTTTTCTGCTGTTGTGGCACCCGTTAGCTCATATGAGTGGGGAATGCCGAAGATTTCGATAGTTGCCTTCTGCATAGCTCGTACCTTAAGGACGAAAGCGATAAAAAAGCTTTGTTGACAAAAATTTTGAGATCAAAAACCAAACATTACTAGATTCATATCAAAAAGAATTACCTTTTTTTAGTTTCGCAGTTATTCAATCGCCTAATTTTATAGTTCCACATATGAATGATATTCATCTCCCCTCAAATCTCCCCCGCACGCTTTCAGCAATTTTATGACCCAAATATTCGGGAATTAAACTTTCATTTGGTCCTAATAAATAAAGAATCAAGCGGGTGCGCCCTCGCCAAACTAGCAAATTAGCGTTTACTACAAGCAAATCTTCAAGCCACATAGCGTACATAACTTTATAGAATAATCCGGGTTGGTTATCAGCCTCAATAACTAATGCCGGTAAATGAAATACAGGATCTACATAAAATTCGGTTTCTACTTTTTCTAAACCAGCATCAAGGTTAAACTCTACTGCCAGCATTTCTTCTACTTCAAAACGTCCCCCTAAAGCTTCGCGAATTGCACGACAAGCATTTTCTGCCGTCTTCTCTGAAAGAGCTTTACTACCTCGGGATACGATTAGTTTCATAAAAACCAACATTGGTGGCTTTATTTGCCCGTACAAACTTAAACTATGAATAGTAAGCCCATAAGCTGCTAGGACACCAAATATATCGCTGAGTAGAAAAGACTGATTGCGGTAGGCGAAATGTAAGGCACTTTTACCTCCTTCAGGTTTCAACTCAATAACGGCACGACTGGTTTTATAAAGGCGATATGCTAGCCGCAAATTTTGCAGTTGAATCTCACTGCTCACAAATTGCTCGTAAAACTGGGGAAACGACTTATTAAAGCGTTTGAGTAATTCCAGTGTTGATGTTTTTAAACCAGAAGCCATTTTTTAAATATAAGACTTGCTTGTAGTGAAAATTGATACTCTAGCTAGAGATTGTAAAAATAAAATGTCCCAGCATTTTACAAGTATTCCGAGCAAAAACGCTGCTTTATTTGCTAACGTTGGCGACACCGATGCCCGAATATTCTTGGAAATGCGACTGTCTTGAGCCAAAAATATGAAAAATGATTTTGTCCTCCTTCAAAATTTTACGGCAGTACTGTATAAAACTAATTTTTCACCGAATGGCGGTAGCTTTTGGTTAATTTTTCCGTCTTGTCTGTCAACAAGATGCTAAAGTTGAAAATAATTGATGTTAAACACGTTTATTCCTCGATGCCGTTGTCTATCAAACTTCGGAAAACTAAAAAAAGTTTTTTGTCGTGAATTTTGATAATTGCTAGAGTTAAATCGACGTGCAAACCGTCTTCAGTTATACTACCCGAACCAGGCTGGCATGGGTTTTTGGAAAACTTGGTTTAATACTAACGATGGAGTCGTTACAACTAAAACGACTCATGGACTTGAAGAACATACCTCTACTAATTCTGGAGGCAACTCCAACAGTAGCGGCGATCGCATAGTTTTTAGTACGGAGCGAGATATTGACCTTTATGAGTTAGAAGAACTTTGTGACGCTGTAGGCTGGTCTCGTCGTCCTTTAAGAAAAGTAAAGAAAGCTATCGAGCATAGTTTTCTCGTGGCCACTATGTGGCAAGTGCGAGGAAATAGAAGAAGACTTGTTGGCTTTGCCCGTGCGACTTCAGATCACGCCTTTAATGCCACTATTTGGGATGTAGTTGTTCATCCTGACGTGCAAGGGAAAGGAATGGGTAAGGCATTAATGAAATACGTACTCAAGAAACTTAGAAGTGAAGACATTAGTAATGTGACTTTATTCGCCGACCCTCATGTTGTAGACTTCTACCGCAATCTGGGTTTTATGTCCGACCCGGAAGGTATCAAAGGCATGTTTTGGTATCCTCATTAATCGGATTTTTGTCTCTAAGCGACAAAATACTTTTATTTTAAAGCTTATATAAGGCTCGCTAATAGTAATGATACGGATCAGCCTTAAGATTCCGCGTTTGAAAAGGCGCGGAATTACCGTTATTGATGATGCCCAATAGCAATTAGGAGATTCCTATAAATTCCTATAAATTTCTAAAAAACGTTATTTGATTTGCCATAACTACAGTAGATGTGATATTATCATTAACAGTATCGCTTAATTAATATAAGCTTCGGGATGTAGCGCAGCTTGGTAGCGCGCCTGCTTTGGGAGCAGGATGTCGCAGGTTCAAATCCTGTCATCCCGATTTTCACAATTAATGTTGAGTGTAACTTTAGGGCTATTAGTAGTTCTAAAGTTTTTTGATTATAAGTATCAAAAAATCAAAATTAAGTTCTTCCGATTAAATATTATTTGTTTCCGTGCAGTTTCAGTAATCATTTTTTCTAAAGTACTAGTGATTACCCGGAGGTAAATATACTGGCAATGAGGAAGATAATATTTGATATGGGAATAAATCAAAGTAACATAACTTCAATTAATCACAATCACGTATTGAAAAAAACGTGTAAAAAATAACTAATCTTCAAGGCACTATATGGAACGATTAGATTTTTTTTTGCGTCAAAATTATTCAAGAAAAGCAATAAAATGGCATTTGATATGTTTATAAGCACAGAAGTCAGTTTTCGCTTTTGTACTTTATGTACTTTAAATGTATCTGTTGTCGGCACCTTGCCTTGTTCTTGATTAAAATATTGGATAAAACTTGGCCTTGAAGCTAGGTTCCGCAGTTAAAAAAGCTCTTGAAGAGACTATAACTATAAAAAGTCGGTTCAAGCTAATCTTACCCAACTCGGCTTATTTGAAATATTGATGCTAGGAGAAGTCATGAAATCATTAGTTCGCTGGGGAGCAACGTTAGGTTTAGTGGGGAGTACTCTACTAGCAACTATCACAAGCACAATTGCTCCAGTAATCGCGTTATCAGAACAACAAATCAAAAATAAGCTCGATAATATACCAGTATGGTTAATTACCAATCCACAGGGTTTGCCATTAAGCCGTCCTCTACCGGAGCAAAATGGTAAGAAAACAAGTGGTTCTGTAACTGGCGTTTATATGAGCAAACAAGAAGCTCAAGCCTTTATCAGTGAACTACAGAAGGTAAAAGATAAAGATCCGAAGATGACTCAAATGGTGAAAAGCCTGCAAGTCACTCCCGTACCTTTAGGAGTCATTTTCCAGCAGGTGCAAAAAACCAAGAATGAACCAAACCGCTTGTTATTTGCCTTTAAACCCGTTGACAAAGAAGTTAAGGGAGCAATGACATTGTTGAAAAAAAGCGGTCAGCAGGTGAAACAGTTTAGAAGCGTACCTGTTTTTATTGTTAGATTTGCGCCAGATAAAAGCTACGTACCAATTAAACTAGGAGAGAATAAAGCCGAGCAGGAAGTAGTGCCTTTATTCTTTAGTATGCAAGACGCAAACAATCTACTAAGCCAAGTCAAGCCAAAATTTCCCAAGGCTGATATTCAGGTAGTAGATGTAGACGGTATACTCAATACTTTGCAAGAGAAAAACGACCCTTGGCTAGATAAAGTAGTGTTTTTCCCGAATCCAGAAGCTAGGCAATATATTCAAAAACTTCCCAAGCAAAACGCTCCTAGCTCTGCACCTGCAAAGAAAAAGTAGTACGTTAAATTTTTTTAAATCAACACATGGCGGACGATGGGCAGCTACAAGTATCTGGTATAGAACTCTCACAGTGGCGAGATGCTGCTATATCGGCTGCTGCGTCCGCTAATGTTTCTTGTGCTGAAATAGATTGGTTGTTACAGGAAATAGCTGGATTAGACTCTTTAGCGTTACGGATTAGTTCTTTTAAAGAAAAACCTCAAATTCAGTTGAAGTTACCACTACAAGAATTATCAAAACTTTGGCAGCAAAGATTAGAGGAAAGTCTTCCAGTACAATACATCGCAAGGAGTACTCCTTGGCGGCATTTTAATATTAAAGTTTCACCTTCAGTTTTAATTCCGAGGCCAGAAACCGAATTCATAATTGACTTAGTAAAAAGCGCCACTGCTGGTAACTCGGAAATTATGCAGGGACATTGGGCGGATTTGGGTACTGGTAGCGGAATCATAGCTTTAGGATTAGCTACAGTTTTGAATGAAGCAATAATTCATGCTGTAGATAGTTCCCTAGAAGCGCTTTCTATTGCTCGAACAAACGCCGAAAATAATGGTTTAAGTAATCGTATTGAATTCTATCAGGGTTCTTGGTGGGAGCCATTGAATTTTCTTAAAGGTGAATTTAGTGGCATGGTATCTAATCCCCCTTATATTCCTAGCAGTACTCTGCCCGAACTACAACCGGAAGTATTTAAACACGAACCGCATTTAGCTTTGGATGGAGGTAGCGATGGCTTAGAATGCATCCGCCATTTGGTAGATACTTCATCTGACTATTTAAAGCCTGGTGGAATATGGTTAGTTGAAATGATGGCAGGACAAGCCGATCGAGTCACTCAAATGCTGGATTCAAACGGTAGCTACAGTAAAGTTGAAATTCATCGCGATTTGTCAGGAATAGAACGCTTTGCCCTTGCCTATAAGAGTTAGGAGTTAGGAATGAAGAGAAGTTTAGTTTATATTGTTAACTGGTAATCACTGGTAACTTATAGCTGATTAATGACACAGGTTTCTATTGCTGAGTTGGTAGCCGGAGTAAAACAAGGTAGAGTAGTTAGTTTTCCTACAGATACAGTTCCCGCATTAGCGGCTTCACCTGAATATGCTGAGTCAATTTTCACAATCAAGCAAAGAAGTAAAGACAAGCCGTTGATACTCATGGCAGCCGAATCAGAGCAAATATGGAGTTTTGTCAAAGGCAGTAGCTTAGAGTATGAAAATTGGCGGCGCGTTGCTGATAAATACTGGGGTGGAGCGCTGACTTTGGTACTGCCTGCATCAACTGCCGTACCGTCATGCATGAATCCAAATGACCCTAACACGATTGGGGTTCGGGTTCCTAAAAGTGATATTGCTCGTAGTATTTTAGTGAAAACAGGTCCCCTTGCCACTACTAGCGCTAACTTGTCCGGAAAGCCTCCTTTACAGACTATGCAGGAAATAGAAGCATCGTTTCCCAATGTATTAACTTTAGCCTCAGCAGCATATGATAGTAACACCCCTGCTATAGGTATTCCTTCCACTGTGGCGAAGTGGGATGGTAAACAGTGGCAAATACTACGCCAAGGAGCAGTTGATTTAAGTATCTAATCTCAAATAATTAATCGTTATTATAGTTATTAATTAAATTAATTAAGTTCTTAATTAAGTTATTAATACTTACAGTTAGACTTTTATGCTGATTTAATATGATTAATTTTTAAGCTGTTACATTCTAAATATTGGTATTAGCATAAATGGATTTTAACTAATTTAAGGCATGTTTTATGTTAATAAGGTAGATTCGGACGGGCAAATATATATTTTTCATAAGAGTTTTATAATATAAAGCTGTGCCTTATTTATCTGCTAAGTGCTGTATTAAGGAATGGAATTGCTTAGTCTTACTTTGTAATCAATTAAGAACTTGATAATTTTCAACAAAATTATGGATTGGAACAACTGGATATACTTTGGAAGCGGATTAGGATTTGGAATCATTGTTTGTAGGTTTTTACTAAACAAAAATATTTCCAATAAATTGTTGTTTTCCGAGCCAGATAGAGAAAATAAGCAGAATATATCTGACTTATCTCAGCGCATGAGAGAAGTTGAATTGGCTTACCATATGGCGCACGAGATGAGTCAGTTTAAAGCTGGATTTCTGGCACGTACTACTCATGTATTGCGATCGCCTCTTAATGGTTTAATTGGGCTGCATCAATTAATATTATCGGATTTATGCGAAAATCCAGAGGAAGAACGGGAATTTATTGGTCAAGCTCACGAACGGGCTTTACAATTGTTAAACCTGATTGATGAAATACTTCATATTGCTAGAGCAGAACATGGTAATAGTAAATTGGATATTGGTTCTTGCTCTTTAAATAAGATTTTACTTGAAGTATATGAATTAACTTATATGCTGGCTGAAAATCGTAATTATCCGTTTGAGATATCGCAGCCAAGCGAAGAAATTACTGTTTTGGCAGATCGTCGTTGGTTAAGACAGGTATTAGTAACGTTGATAGATACTGCTATTTCTAACATGGAAGAAGGCACAATATCTATTTCTGCTAAAGCTGACGATCAAAATAATATTGCTTATATTTGGCTGGATGCACCTCGTGATGCCATTCCTTCTAGCGAACCCATAAATTTAATTGAGTCGGAAGATAATAAAAATATGGACGAGCAAGAAATTGAGCTAATTCAAAAAGGAATGAAGCTATTACTAAATCAAACTCTACTTGAAGTTATGGCAGGAAAACTCGAAATAGTTTCATATCCCCAAACAAGTAGAAATGAAAATCTTTCCAGGCTGCAAATTTCTATCCCTCTAGAAACTCAGTTAGCTGAGTGACAGCATTAAGGCTATCTAAATTTGTTAGATTTGAGCGATTGCATATCACCATTGTTGTCGAACTATTTTGCTCAAAACCAATTTTCTCATAAAATCTTTGCTGATGAGTAGTCATTAAATAGACACGTTCCACTTTACTCATCCTCGGGTGACTTAATACCGTTTCTACTAATTTACTACCGAGTCCGGTTCCACGAAAATCTGGGTGAATTACAACATCCCAAATAGTTGCACGGTAAACACCATCACTTGTTGCTCTAGCAAAACCTATTAGTTGCTGTTTATTCCACACAGCAATGACTGGCTCGCTATTTTTAATGGCTTCTGCTAAGTCCTCTACATTGCGCTCTTTTGCCCAAAAAGCCCCTAAAGTAAATAGTTTTTGCAATTGCACTATGTCAATTTTTGATTTTGCATCGCTAAATAAAATCTGAGAATTATTCATGTATCGCAACCAAATAGAATTTGTATTGTGCTGTTATAGCAAGCTTTTTGTTGATGTCGCAAAGCTCTCAAGTGTTCTTCGGTTTAAAAGCATATAAAACATCTGAAAAGCTGTAGTCTGATATTTTTCTCTTCTTTTTTTTGTATAAACATTAATTTTAGTACATAAAGTTAACAGTTTTTAAATTAAAATTTGTAAAAATTGATATAGAAAAGTTAATTACGAAAACTTAATTATAAAAATTATGGTTCATCCGTACAAAGGGATGCTTAAACAATACTGAAAAAAGGGAACAGGGAATAGGGAACAAAGCTAAAAGTAATTATTTATGGTTCAAATTCATTGATAACGCAGTCTTTACCTAAGCATAGTAAGGATTTCAAGGCTTTAATTCAAAGTTTTAGCAAGCCCTATGTAATGAAGAGCCAAAATTATTTACACACCCATTTCCATAAAGGATGAGAAGAACCCTTCCTTTGGATTCGATAAACTTGCTTTTCCAAACGCTGTTTTTCTGCTGTTGGCATCCCAAACAATATATTACGACTTTGCCAAAGTAAAACAGCAAGGGTCATGCCAATACATAAACCTAAACCGATAGCAGCAAAAGGGTGGAATAACAAACCGTATCGAACTGAAGCCCAAGTAAAATATTCCTGCAACAGTTGAATTTCTGCGCTCAATTCCAACAAACATAAAGGTGCTAATGTTAGCCATAAAAATCCAACTAACAGCCATCGCCCGTAAACTGTAAGCCTATGCAGTTTTTGCACCTGTTGACTAAAAGATGGATCGGAAGATGGTTGTTCTATTGGAGCCATGAGAGAGATGGAGAGATACGGCACAGAGGGGGAGAGGGTGACAAGAAAGATTTTAAACTTTGACCTTACTTACTCCTCTCCTCACCCCTAACTGATAATCGGAAACTATTAACTGTTAACTGTTAACTGCTCGCTGTTGCCACTAGCGGAGGGAGGATCTGATTTTTCCTGACGCTCTCGCCACCAAGCAAGAAGCGTGCTAGCGATAAAGATACTAGAATATGCTCCTGCCAAGAAACCAAGAATCAGCGCTAAAGCAAAGTTTTTAAGAGTTTCACCGCCGAATAAAAAGATTGCAATCAACGACAGTAAAGTTGTTAGCGTAGTATTTATAGATCGGGCTAAGGTTTGATTTACTGCATCGTCTATAACTTCAACAATAGGACGATTGGGATTCACTTTTAAAGTTTCCCGGATGCGGTCGTAAATTACTACAGTATCGTTAACCGAGAAACCAGTAATTGTGAGTAAAGCAACAATAAATAAGCTATCTACTTCTATACCAAACAGCAATCCAAATATCGAAAATATTCCTACCGTCATTAAGATATCGTGGAAAGTTGCAACAATAGCGAATATTGCGTAGTCCCTCTGAAATCTAATTGACAAGTAAATTATAATACCGCTAAAAGCCACTATCAGGGAAGTGATACCAGAATTAAATAGCTGCCTTCCTAAAGTTGGACCAACAGTATCAATCTGACGTTTCTTAGGGTCGAAAGTACCAATTTTTTCGCTCAAAGCATTTTCTAACTGGGTGCGTTTTTCGACATCTAAGGTTTTAGTACGAATTAACACACCGTTGTCTTCACCAGTTTCTCTATCGGCAATAAGTTGGATACTGCTATCGGCTAAATCCTGCGATGCAACAACTTCTCTTACCAGGTTGATATCTACAGGTTGATCGCAGTTATTGGGCAAAGTGCAGTCTCGCTCAAACTGCAACCGCGTACCGCCGACAAAGTCCAAACTAGGGCGTAGTGGTGCCCCAACCTGCTGCCAAGACACCAACATAGAAATTATGCCAGCTAAAACGATCGCACCGGAAATACTCCACCATAGAGTTCGCGATTTATTAACACTTATTTTCATCTGGCAGCCTCTGCCTTATTTGAAGTTGGCAGGTTGGGACAGAAAAGTTCTGGCTTGCGTATTGAATCAATTCTGATTGCTAAAAACATTAACGTGCGGCTACAAGTTACTGCTGTAAACATACTAACTGCTACCCCTACAGCTAAAGTTACGGCAAAGCCTTTGACTAAGCCAAATCCCAACCAAAACAGCGCTGCACAGGCAATTAGCGTAGTGACATTACTATCTAAAATACTAGACCATGCTCGGTAAAAGCCAGATTCAACTGAACGATAAAGCGATTTGCCTGCTCGTAATTCTTCCCGAGTGCGCTCAAAAATAAGCACGTTAGCATCAACCGCCATACCAATACTAAGGATAAAACCGGCAATACCGGGTAAAGTTAAAGTTACGCCAAGTAGAGCAAAACAAGCCCAAGTCAGAAGGGCGTAAATTATCAAAGCAATATCAGCAATAATTCCTGGCAGTCTGTAATAAACTACCATAAATATTAATACTAAAATTAAACCACCAACACCAGCGTAAATACTGCGCTTAATGCTGTCTAATCCTAATGTGGCACCGACTGTACGATTTTCAACGATTTCTATTGGTACTGGTAGCGAACCACCCCGCAGTTGTACTGCTAAATCTTGAGCTTGTTGGGCTGTAAAGTTACCTTCAATAACAGCATTACCACCAGTAATTCCCGTGCTTGCAAATTGCGGGCCGACTGAAGCAGCGCTAATTAATTCATTATCTAGAAAAATACCAATGCTACGTCCGGTGCCTGCAAGATTTTTAGTTAATTGGGCAAATAGTTGGGCACCTTCTTGATTAAATTCTAGTGCTGCACTCCAACCCCGCGCACCTTGCTGGGGGCTTAAAGGATTAGCATTATTTAAATATTTACCAGTTAGCGGCTTTTCTAAACTTTTAAATAATTCAGCGATCGCTTCTTGGTTAGTTTTCAGTTGTTGTTGAATTTTTTCAATTGCAGCTTCATCTCTTTCTTCGGCTGCAAGTAACTCTGAGAGTTGAGCTTTGAGTTGTTCGCGATTGGCTCTTAAAGCAAAAACCTGAGTTTCTGTTCCCGGTTTTTGAGTCATAAATTCTAATTGTGCCGTACCACCCAAAACTCGTTCGGCTTGGGCTGGATTATCAACACCAGGTAGCTGAACCAAAATTTTATCGCTGCCAGCGGTTTGAATTACAGGTTCTGAAACTCCAAGTCCATTAACTCGATTACCGAGAACCGTTTGTACTGCTTCCAATTCACGCTCGCCTATCTGCTTAATTTCAGGAGTCGTCTTTACTTGAATAGTTAGTTGCGAACCTCCTTGCAAATCTAACCCCAAAGGCACTTTAATTGTTGCAATTACCGTGACTGCGGCAATTACCAAAACAAAAATCAAGGCTAAAAACAATCGCTGTTTTTGCATACCATCCCCAAAAAGCGCGACAAACGCTATAATAACGTTTCTTTATCTGATATGAGTGAAGAGTTATTATTTTTTGGGAATTGGTAATTGGTAATTGTTAATTGGGAACAGTTAGCGAGCAAGATGCTCGCATTAACTATTAACTCCTAATTCCTCACTCCTCACTCGTGTATCCCAATCTAAAATCTAAAATCTAAAATCTAAAATTGTTTAGACTCTTGCAGCAACCATTTTTTCTACTGCTTCAACAATTTGTGCTGGTTGAACAATTGTCAGATTTTCCAGTTTACCGTTGTAAGGTGTGGGGATATCTTGAGAAGAAAGTCGTAATACCGGGGCATCCAATTCATCAAACAAACGTTCGTTGATAGAAGCAATAATTTCTGCTGCAACACCCCCGGTTCTCATACATTCTTCTACAATAATCACTCGGTGAGTTTTACGTATAGATTCGCCAATGGTATCAAAATCTAAAGGCTTTAGAGAAATTAGATCGATAACTTCCGGGTCAAAACCAGATTTCTCCAAAGTTTTCACGGCTTGCATTACATGATGGCGCATCCGGGAATAAGTTAGGATTGTGACATCTTTTCCACTTCGCACGACTTCTGCTTTATCTAATGGCAGTAAATATTCTTCTTCGGGCAAATCTTCTTTTAGGTTGTAAAGCAGCACGTGTTCAAAAAACAGTACGGGATTATCGTCACGAATAGCAGATTTTAATAAACCTTTAGCATTGTAAGGTGTGGAACAAGCAACAATCTTTAACCCTGGAACAGCTTGGAAGTAAGCTTCTAAACGCTGGGAATGTTCTGCCCCTAGCTGCCTTCCTACTCCACCAGGACCGCGAATTACCAAAGGTATTTTAAAGTTACCGCCGGAAGTGTAGCGTAACATTCCGGCATTATTAGATATTTGGTTGAAGGCTAACAGCAAAAAGCCCATGTTCATGCCTTCAATTATCGGTCTTAAGCCGGTCATTGCAGCACCTACTGCTAATCCAGTGAAGCTGTTTTCAGCAATGGGCGTATCTAATACTCTGAGTTCGCCGTATTTTTTGTATAAGTCTTTGGTAACTTTGTAGGAACCACCATAATGTCCTACATCTTCACCAAGTACCATCACGGTTTTATCTCGCGCCATTTCTTCATCGGTGGCTTCCCGTAAAGCATTAAAAAATAGTGTTTCTGCCATTAGATCAAAAATTACAAATATTGTTGAATGAATCTTATCGTGTCTCCTAAAAAAATACGGTAAAAACTGCACGACTCGTGCAAAAATACCGAAAATTTTAGAAGTAAAGATGAATAAATCACTGCATCGTATTGAATTATATAGCTTTTACTCAATAGAAGATGACACTTTGAGTTAAAGCCCGAATTAGATTTACGTCTCGTACATTTAGCACATACCAGCTTTAAAGATTTTTTTCAACTCCAGATATTATCACTTGTGTTTTAATATACAAAAAATGTAGTTGGTAAATACACAATTATTTGATAAATTCCCAAACTAACTGTTAATTAATTGAAGACTAATAGCGATAAAATCAAATTGCAATTTTTGCTGAAAATAATCTTGTTTATTAATAGTAACTACACAATTAAAAAAAACAAAAATTCCAGCGTTATAATTCCCAGATAGAGTTAAAACGCTGGAGTTAAATTGTAACTGCAATCAGAGTTACTTGACCGCTCAAAATACAGCGACATTAAACAGATATTACATTAAACGTACTTCAAAAAAGAGCTAGCAAGTAAGTTTCCGTATTATTTATTCTACAAAGAATTTTAGGAAAAATTGTCTTTGCATGAATATCGGTTTCTTCTGACTAATAATAATTTAGTGCTTAAAAGAAACTGTTGAATCTTCAACAGAAGTTACTTGAGTTACGCTTTTTCCAGATTCGCTTGTCCCAGAAGCTGTAGGAAGCTGACTTACAGGAAACCTTCTCGGTCTTCCTGGTTTGCGCTTATGCCTTTGATTAATCGATTTTTCGCTTGCTTGTGCTAACTCTTCTGGCGTACATTTAAACAGGCGCAATGCATCCCAGTATTTTTTCGGTGTCATGGTTGGTTCGGTTCGCCCAGCTTCCCAGTTACGAACACTTGTTTCACTGATTGCAAGCCTGAAGGCAACCTCTGCACGGCTGAGTCCCGCACGTTCTCTCAGGACTTGCATATCCATATCTCAATGCTCCCTTTTTAAAACTCATTAATTCGATTTATTAAATCAATTGACGTAAAAATGCCAACCGAAAATTATTTGTTAACAATATTATTGTATAGGACATTGTATACCCGTATAGCAATCTAACCATACTGCAATCTTCTACTTTCTTCTATCTGTTTATTTTGTAATCTCTATAAAAAGATAGATGTGCTAATTATGATTATGCTTTTTCAACTATTTACATTCAACTTTTACTCATCAATATGCAAACGATAATAATTTTTAGTTATATAGTTAGTTTATTGATACTAATTTTTTAATTGAATTCTAAATTAATAATTATTGATATCTCGACGTTAAACTTTGCGTCGAGATATCATGGCTGGAGACAGCAATACAAATCAAAAAGAGTGTCTTTTCCGGCTTATTTTAACCATCTTGCGGCATCTTTAGCATGGTAAGTCAAAATTAAATCGGCACCAGCACGTTTGAAGCTAGTTAAAGTTTCTAGTACAACTCGTTCTTCATCAATCCAACCATTAATGGCTGCGGCTTTAATCATTGAATACTCGCCGGAGACATTATAAGCCGCAACTGGAAGATTACAAGCTTGCTTGACTTGCCAAATCACGTCCATGTATGACAAAGCGGGCTTTACCATCAGCATATCAGCCCCTTCAGCAATATCTAATTCTATTTCTTTGATTGCTTCGCGGGAATTTCCTGGGTCCATTTGATAAGTTCGGCGATCGCCAAACTGTGGGGATGAATCAGCAGCATCGCGGAACGGCCCGTAATAGGAAGAAGCATATTTTGCAGCATAAGATAAAATCGGCGTATCTTGGAATCCTGCTTCATCCAAACCTTCTCGAATAGCTTGTACAAAACCGTCCATCATTCCGGAAGGAGCAATGATATCAGCCCCAGCTTTTGCTTGGGATGCTGCTGTTTTTTTCAGCAATTCTAAGGTAGGGTCATTCAAAACTCTACCGCTTAAATCACCGACTTCCAAATAACCGCAGTGACCGTGACTGGTATATTCGCACAAGCAAGTGTCAGCAATGATAATTAAATCCGGTACTGCTTCTTTAATGGCGGTAGCAGCTTTCTGAACGATGCCGCAATCATGCCAAGCTCCTGTAGCTTCTACGTCTTTATCTTCAGGAATACCAAATAAAATAACTGCTGGAATTCCTAAATCGTAAACTTCTTTGGCTTCATCAACAATTTTGTCGCAAGAAAGTTGAAAAACTCCTGGCATCGATTTTACTTCTTTGGCTACACTTTCACCCGGTACTGCAAACAAAGGATAAATAAAATCGCTTGTATTCAATACGGTTTCACGTACCATCCGACGTAATTGAGCATGGCTACGCAGACGGCGAGGACGATGGGTAGGAAACATAATTTTTTTAAACAGTAAGGAAAACTTTTACAGACAGAATCCAAAGCGTCACAACTGATAAACAAGATTGCACTTGAAAAGGACAAACTGCAAACAGCGCTTAACTGTCCTATGCCCTACTGTCTGAAAAGATGTGGGGCAATTTTGTATTGTACAGTTAGCTTTATATATATCCTACAAAAGCTTGAAAAAACTATATTGAAAAAATTATTTAAACAACCGATTCAAATACCGATCCAAATAATGAATAAAAATATAGTTATCAAATAATTTTTAATTGAGATTGACGGTTATTTTGTAAACAAGTTGTTATAAATTTTAATATTTTGGTCGCAGCTTAGCTAAATTATTCCTGGAAAAAATAGGCTTAAACATGTAGCTGTATGTTTAGTGCTTAGGCACTTGCAAATAAAAAAAAATTATCCCTTCGGGTTCAGCAGTCACACTCACAGAAATTGCTTCCGGCTTCCAGGTCGAGAAGTTGGGGGGGGAAGATACTCTTCCCCTAAACTGAGCCGTACCCTGCGGGTGTTTGCTCTTTGGGTGCGGTTAACGGGGGGAAACCCTTCGCTCTGCGCGCTGTTTAATCACCGTTGGTGTGGTCTTATCGGGGGATACCCCGGTATATCTCGGTTTTACCTAGAAGATTTGTAAAACGGTGGGACATTTTATTTATTGGATCTCCCTTAAGCAAAATTTGATTGAAATCCCTTAAATTTTCATTATTTCCATCTCTTGGACTAAAAAAGAACACTTTCGGAAACTGGAAAAATGTTACGCGGGTGAATGCTGTAATGCAAGTCAAAAATAACTATGAAAGTGCGAGGAGTAATAACCAGTCGGATTTTATTTTTGACTTTTGCCTATTGTGAGTAACTAGATTTACGGATGTTTGCTGCTGATTGGACAATAAAGATTAAACAACTCTAAATATGAAGGGATAGCGAAAAGCTTTCTCCGACTCATTTAAAACACTGTACAGTGCCCAAATAGTGAGTCCCCAATGAACTACAAACCATAAAGCTAATAGAGGGGTAAGTAAACCAAAAGTCACCCAAACCAGTGCAGTGATAATTAATCCACACAGCCAAACATTTAGATGAAAATTGAGAGCTTCTTTTGCATTTTCTTTGACAACTGGATCTTTAACGGTAAAAAGTATAACAATAGGAACGGCAATAGATATAAATGTGAAGTTAAAAAAAATCGCTCCATGACAAAGTGCTGATAAAAGCTTTCTACTGTCGGTGTCGTACATTTTCTCCTCCCCTGATGTTGAGCTTTTGAATTATATAACGAACCGATTACCTTGATAGTTGTCTTAATATGAAAAGACTTGTGCTTAACTCAGAAAAACTATTGTTTTAGTTAGAATACAATCAAACAAATACCTTATGTCAACTGAACTTGAGAAAGAAATTTACGAAGAAGTTGAACGTCGTCGCAATTTTGCCATTATTTCTCACCCAGATGCTGGTAAAACTACTTTGACTGAAAAGTTACTTTTGTACGGGGGTGCGATTCATGAAGCTGGTTCCGTCAAAGCTCGACGAGCGCAGCGTAAAGCTACTTCTGACTGGATGGCGATGGAACAACAAAGGGGTATTTCGATTACCTCAACAGTGTTACAGTTCGAGTACAAAAAATGTCAAATAAATTTATTAGATACTCCCGGACACCAAGACTTTAGTGAAGATACATATCGAACTCTCAGCGCTGCCGATAATGCGGTGATGTTGATTGACGTAGCAAAAGGCTTAGAACCGCAAACGCGAAAGTTATTTGAAGTTTGTAAAATGCGGGGTATTCCAATTTTTACTTTTGTAAATAAATTAGACCGTCCCGGCAGAGAAGCGCTAGAACTTTTAGATGAAATTGAGCAAGAATTAGATTTACAGACTTATGCGGTGAATTGGCCTATCGGCATGGGCGACCGTTTTAAAGGTGTATTTGACCGCCAGGAACACAAAATTCACTTGTTTGAAAGAAGTGCCCACGGTAGCAAAGAAGCGGCGAACACGATAGTTGATTTAGGTGATGCCAAAATTGAAGAACTTTTAGAACAAGACCTTTATCATCAACTTAAAGATGATTTGGAACTTTTAGATGGAGTCGGTCCCGAATTAGATATAGATTTGATTCATCAAGGCAAAATGACTCCGGTATTTTTTGGCTCGGCAATGACTAATTTTGGCGTAGAATTATTTTTGCAGAATTTTCTTCAATACGCTCTGAAGCCCGGTTCTCACTCTAGTAGCTTGGGCGAAATTCCCCCTACTTATCCAGATTTTTCCGGCTTTGTGTTCAAGCTACAGGCAAACATGGACCCCAAACACCGCGATCGCGTTGCTTTTATCCGCGTATGTACTGGTCGCTTTGAAAAAGATATGACGGTTAACCACGCCCGTACTGGAAAAAACGTGCGTTTATCGCGTCCGCAAAAACTGTTTGCTCAAGAGCGAGCATCCATTGATGAAGCTTATCCGGGAGATGTTATCGGTTTAAATAATCCCGGTGTTTTTGCAATTGGCGATACAATTTACACTGGTAAAAAATTAGAATATGAAGGTATTCCTTATTTTTCACCGGAGTTGTTTGCCATTTTGAGAAATCCCAATCCTTCTAAATTCAAGCAATTTCAGAAAGGCGTAACGGAATTGCGTGAAGAGGGAGCAGTGCAAATTATGTATTCGGTAGATGAATCCAAACGCGATCCGGTTTTAGCAGCAGTCGGTCAGCTACAGCTTGAAGTTGTACAATACCGTTTGGAAAATGAGTACGGTGTAGAAACTCGTTTAGAATATTTGCCTTATAGTGTTGCTCGTTGGGTTGAAGGTGGTTGGGAAGCTTTGGAAAAAGTAGGACGTTTATTCAACACTACCACCATGAAAGATAGTATGGGACGACCGGTACTGTTGTTTCGTAATGAATGGAACACAAATCAATTAAAGCAAGACCATCCAGAGTTAAAATTAAATGCCATCGCTCCCGTATCCGGAAAAACTCCAACTTGAAAATGCTGGTAAAAATATTCGGTAAGAATATCCACAAAGAATAGCTGTGGCGGGCTAATATATCCAGGGTTCTGCCTTGCAGGTAGAATCCTCATCAATCTTAGTTTTCTTGGAAATGTATTTGAGAAAGCACTCTATTTGATTTTCTGGCTCTTCCTAAGCCCGCTTGTTTGATAAGTCCTGATAATATCAGCCACATTTGCAGGACATAAATATGTAAGTATTTTTTAATACGTTTGGTGAAAGAGTATCTATGTCTTCAGACTCCAAATCATCTTTGAAGGATGGCTTAGCTGCCTTAAAAAGAGAAGATTACCGCACGGCAAAAATCATCTTAGAAGATGTTGCAGCTAGGGATGATGATACCAATAAAAGCTTGCAAGCCCAAGTTGGCTTGGTAGTTGCTTACTCGCGCAGTTCGGAAATTGAAATGGCGATCGCAGTATGTGAATCGCTTGTGGAAAGCAATAATTCTCAAGTTAAAGAGTGGGCAGAAAAATCTTTAAAACAATTAAGAAAAAAACATCCTCATAAAAATACAGAATTACGTTCTACGGGATTTGTTGCTTTTGAATCACCCGCAGAGCAAATAGAAGCAGCACCGGAAGAATCAGTTTCTTTATCTACTCCACCGCCTCCGCCACCTCCACCTCCGCCTCCCGGCTTGTTAAATTCGGAGGCAACAAATGCTTCATTCAAAAAAGTTCCCGAGCAGACGAAAAAAAAACATTCTGGTGAGGCAATAGTACTTGCAAATCAAGCAAAAAGTAAAATTCCAGATATTCACTCTAATATTCATTGGCGGTTGGCAGGAAGAGCCAAGGTATGGCAACCTCTGCCCAAAGCAAAGTTGATTAAATCTATTCGCTTGCCATTGTTGGGAATTGCAACTTTAGTTGCTTTATTTTACGTAGTCAGGGCATTGCTGCAACTAGCGATGGATTCAATCAATAATATTTTAGTTTGGCTGCCGTTTTTAGAACCAATACAGCTTTTATATAATGACCCTACTTTTTTGTTACTGGGTATATTTTTAGTACTATTAGTTGCTGCTCCGTGGTTACTTGACTGGCAGCTAAGTAAATTTTATAAACAAAAAACTTTAGATAGAGAAACTTTAAATAAATTTTCTCGTGAATCGGTGCGGGTTTTACTACGCTACTGCCAACCGCGAGGGTGGAAGTTACCAAAATTAAGAGTTTTACCATTTGCAGCACCAATAGCATTTACCTTAGGTTATTTACCCCGCACGGCTTGCATTGTAGTTAGTCAAGGACTTTTAGAACAACTTGAAGATGATGAAATCGCGGCAGTAATTGCTTCTGAGTTGGGACAAATAGCTCGTTTTGATTCTGCTGCAATGTCTGTAATGCTATCGGTAACAATTCCGATATATCAACTATACGGACTGATTACCGAACAAAGCGATAACATATCTAATCGTATTGGGGGTACGGTTATAGGAATCATTGGTAATATCGTTTACGGAATTTGGTGTTTGCTGACGGGAACGGGTTTATGGTTATCCCGAAGAAGAATTTACTTGAGCGATAGAATTGGTGCCGAAGTCACTGGAAACCCCAATGCTATGATTCGCGCTTTACTAAAAATTGCTATTGGTACGGCTTCGGATATAGCCAAGAAAAAACAAACACCGAGTGCATTAGAAAGTCTTAACCTATTAATACCTGTCGGACACGAACAAGCTTTATGGTTAGGTAGTATGGCTGCAAATACTACCTTTGAATCGTTATTGATGTGGGATTATCTTAATCCTCATCGTCAATGGTTTGTAATTAACAATAGTCATCCCTTGATGGGAATGCGTTTACAAAAATTATGTAAACTAGCTCGTTATTGGCATGTCGAACCCGAACTGTATCTGGAAAATCAGCAGTCTTTAAAGGTAAAACCTCAGCCATTCTTATTGCAAATTGCTCCTTTCTTGGGCATTTTGATTGGTGCAGCCTCAGCCTTACTTTTTTGGCTGGTTTGGCAAGGGTTATTTCTGCTGCATTTAATTAATCTCAAGTGGATATATGACAATTGGCAATTTGCTACCGGTTTTATGCTTATCGGCTTCAGCATCGGCAGTTTACTTAGAATAAATTATTTATTTGCAAATATCGATGCCAAGACTGTCAGTACTTCACAAGCATTACCAGAATTATTAACACATCCAGCTAACCTACCAATAAGCAGCATTCCTGTTAGATTGTCGGGAAAATTATTAGGTCGTCGTGGTAGCAGCAATTACTTGGCACAAGACTTATTTATTCATGTAGATAATATTTTGCTGAAATTGCATCATGTTTCCTGGTTGGGACAATCTGTTAATGCCCAAGACTTTATCGGTAAAACAGTTTCCGTTACTGGTTGGTTGCGAAGAGGTGCAACACCTTGGTTGGATATTCAAACTTTAAAAACTCAAACTGGCAAAGTGGTCAGCAGTCCCCATCCTATTTGGTCTACTATTTTGACAGTAGCTGCTTTTACTGGGGGAGCTTATATAATTCTAAGAGGATAATCATTACTGTTTTTTCATCTATTAAATTTGCCTGAATCCACAATCAAAAATATTATTGTTAATAAAAGTTGCGAAATATCAAATGAAGTGTTACATTTATTAACAATAATTAGTGCAACGTCAATAATGAAGCTTTATGCTTCGTTTATTAATAAGGCTTTTTGCGCTGTTATTTCCCCCCTTTCGTCCTTCCAACACAGCAGGAAATGAACCAGCCGTTGGCTGGTTTTTGTTTCTTGAAAGGGTTTACTTCACGAAAAAAATGTATTGTATGTTACTATGCATTAATAACTTGGCTAGAAATGTGTGTGCTGAACTAGCTGTGCAAAGAATAGCGTGATATTGTAGAAAATGGTGTTTAAATCTTCATAATACAAAAGAGCATTGAATCAGTTTTGTTTTGCACGAAGTATAATGCAGAATTTATAATTTTTGGGATTAAGTTTTTGCGCGTTCAAGCGCATAATTTCGCATAAAAAAATCAGCTTGGGAAAAACTGTATTGTAAAGATTGACAGTTTGCAGTAAAAAGATGGTTCGCAGCAATGTTACTAAGTAACATATGTCTGTCGTCTTTAAGGCCAAGTTTTTGTTTTAAACCCGTCCCTAAACATCTAACCATATTGGAGGTTCTTTCATGTCCATTCGCCTATACATAGGCAATTTGCCCAAAGAAGAAATAGATAAATCGGAATTGCAAGCAATTTTTGCCGAAGAAGGTAGCAGTATTACGACTAAATTAATCAAAGACCGTAAGACAGGTAAATGTCGTGGTTTTGGTTTTATGACGGTGAATAACGACGAACAAGCCGATCAAATTATTGAAAAATATAACGGTCAGATGTTCAAAGATTCTCCGATAAAATTGGAGAAAGCATTACCTCGGACTAAGAGCAATGAGGAAGGGGAAGAAAATGCTGCTCCTAAAACATCTAGTTCTCCAACTCCTGCTAGCAGTGGTTCTGGAAATACTGGATCTAGTAAGAGTAAGAAAAAATCTCGTCGCGGTAGTGGCTCTAAGGATAATAGCAGTAGCAGTGGTTCTTCCTCGGATGGAGTTTATCCAGATCCTCGTTGGGCTACAGAGCTAGAAAAGCTAAAGGAAATGCTTGCTGCCCAAACCACTAACTAATTGATTTACCTTTATCTGTGATAAGGCTTACACCGTATTCTCAAAGTTGGTGTTGAGACAAATTGCAATTTCGGATTTATGGTATGACAATCCGGCAGCAGATGTAATGCAGTGAAATGCACCAATGCAATCTGTAAGAAAGGAAAAACTGATTGCGAAAGTCCTGCTTTAGGTAGGGCTTAGAATCATTTTCTCCCGAAACGTTGCACTAAGGTAATGCTCTTATAAAAGAGTTGCCGAGAAACATACATTCATAATCTATGATTCGATGTAGGTAAGTCACAAGGAAGAATGGACTGGCCCACCGAGTTTGGAGTATAGGGTTTTATTCCCCATTACTTGTGCTGGGCTTGCACTACTTCCTATTTATAAGTATTAAATGATTTTTTTGCTTTACAAAAAATATTTATTATAATTCCATATATTATTAATACAAATAGAATGTTTGACATTCGTATAACGTTAAATCGGTAATCTCGCTTCAGAATTTAACGTTATAGCAAGCACTTATCAAGTCTTTTGCCGTCGTATAACTAAAAATATATTGAAGAAGTTGATTTTTGTTAAGAAACAAGTCTGTTATTACTTTCTATGCATTCCACATCTTAATAATAAATTAACTATAAAATAATCATATAGCATCTATATTTAGTAAAGAAATACTAAGTAATATAAACTACATTTTTTTTCATAAGTATTTTTTCTCGATATATACAAAAATGTAGCTTCAGGCACATTTTTTAACTATAGATTGCAGTAAGTATATTAGACGACATAGTTAACATATATTTATTTATGCATTAGTACTTACAATCAGCTAATTTGCATTGATTTTATTTTTTGATTTAGAAAAATATTAAATAATATTACTTAAGATAAAAGTAGTATTTGTTGTAGTTTTTATTGCATAAATATAGACTATTTATTTTTATTTGGTTGGAAATAATACAGTAAATAGTTAGCCGTAGTCATGATTATGAGCAATATTAGGCGACATTAGAGGTAATAGCAAATACACGTATATTATTTTTAGCATGTTTTTTGTTACGTATTATTACTTAAGCGAGATAAGTAAAGGTAACAATATATAAATAAAAATATTTCACATATTAAATTAAAATAAAACTTACATGAACATTTACAAAGATTTTGGTTTTAGGGGTTGACGCGCTTTGAAAAGCTGCTAGCCGATTGAACCGAACACATAAATAACCAACAAACTATGAACCTTGCAACAGAACAACGCATCGCCTTGATTTCCGTCCACGGCGACCCAGCGATTGAAATAGGTAAGGAAGAAGCTGGAGGGCAAAACGTTTACGTTCGTCATGTAGGGGAAGCGCTAGCTGAACTTGGATGGCAAGTTGATATGTTTACCCGTAAAGTAAGTGTCGAGCAAGAAGATATCGTTTGGCATTCTCCGAATTGTCGAACAATTCGTTTGAAAGCTGGTGATGTTGATTTCGTGCCACGAGACAATATTTTTGGGCATTTACCAGAATTTGTAGAGAATTTTCTTAAATTCCAAGAAGATAATGGAATTATATATTCTTTAATTCATACCAATTATTGGCTTTCTAGCTGGGTTGGTATGCAGTTGAGACAAAAACAAGGAAGTTGTATAGTTCATACTTACCATTCTCTAGGAGCAGTTAAATACAATACTGTAAAGACTGTCCCTCTAATTGCTAGCACCCGTCTGGGAGTAGAAAAACAGATATTAGAAACGGCGCAAAGAATAGTTGCAACTTCCCCTCAAGAAGAAGAGCATATGCGTACTCTTGTTTCAACAAAAGGAAGCATTGATGTAATTCCTTGCGGTACAGATATTCAACGCTTCGGTCGTGTGGACAGGAAAACAGCAAGAAACGAGTTAGGGATTAATCCTCAAACCAAGCTAGTAATGTACGTAGGACGCTTTGATCGGCGCAAAGGTATTGAAACCTTGGTAAGAGCAGTTGGACAATCTAAGTTACTAGGTTCTGAAAATTTCAAGCTAATTATTTGTGGTGGTAGTCGAGCTGGACACAGTGATGGTGAAGAGCGCGATCGCATTGAAAAAATTGTTGCAGAATTAGGAATGACTCAAATGACCGAATTCCCCGGTCGTGTGAGTCAAAAGGATTTACCATCTTATTATGCTGCTGCTGACGTTTGCGTTGTTCCTAGTCATTACGAGCCTTTTGGTTTAGTAGCGATTGAAGCAATGGCAAGTTATACGCCAGTAGTTGCTAGTGATGTTGGTGGACTTCAGTTTACTGTTGTCAGTGAAGAAACTGGCTTATTAGCAGCGCCGCAAAATGTTTCAGATTTCGCTGATGCGATTGACCGAATTTTAGTGGATGCTCAATGGCGCGAACAATTAGGTCAGGCTGCGAGAAAGCGTGTTGAAAATAAATTTAGTTGGGAAGGAGTTGCGATGCAATTAAGCGAACTCTACAAAAATTTATTGCACAAATCTGTGGAACAGCCTATGGTGGCAAACAGTTAAAAGTAATAGTAATAATACATAAATCATGAGAACAAGTAATTTCGAGCATGGGATTTACCGCAAATAAATTTAATTTTTATTGCCTATAGAACCATCCCAATTTTGAACAAATAATTTACCTAACACCCAGTTAGAGTCTAGCTATATAAACCAATACCAACCATCTAAGCTAGGAACTTTTTTAACCAAGGTAGTTGGTTAAATTCGCAATATCAGCCCCAGACTTCTATCTAGTCTGAGGGCTTTTGTTTGTGTTGGCATACTTTCTTTCCAATTACCTTGCTAAGTTTTCGCAGTCCTAAGAATTTTAAATTATAAAATTTGGCTCTTTTTTACGTATTGATACTTAATATCCACGTAATTTACTGACGAATTTATTTTTTAGTAAGTATTATAAAAATTATATTTTGCAACCTATTTCTAAGTGTTGTTAATAAAAAAATCAAATCCTTAAGCTAAAGAAAAAGTTTTAATTAACAATATACTTTTACCTATAAATTTTTATCTAGCAGAGTTTTACTAGATATATAAACAACGGAAAGGTTGATAAATTGCTGACTCCAAAGTTGATAATATTTACTTTTACGGAATTTGAATTATCCAATCGAAAGTAAAAAATGATTATTAACTTAATTAGCTAATACAGATTTTTAGAATATCATCTCTCAATTGGTATCGTAGTTTAAAACCATTTTGCGACTACGTTAAATGTTTTAAACCAATTATTTTTTTAAAAATTAATAATTAATATCTAAATTTATAGTCAATAAAATTGCATCCTCTGACTGAATTAAAATTTTTTCCCGTCTTATTTCTCGTGTAACTTTTAAAAATAGTTTCTTTAACAGATGCACATCTGTGTGATTTATATGTCTTTGGAGCGTGCATCTAGTGTTTTAACCGAGCTATACTGACGAATATCTATGCCCTTATAATAAAAATCGCTGTGCAAACATTTGACTATACTACTTTGAGTGCAGTTTGCAGCGATATTCGTGCTAACTGGTTACCATCGCGTTTAGAACAAGTTTATCAGCGCGATCGCTATACTATTGCAATTGCGCTTCGTACTATTAAAGGACGGGGTTGGCTTGAAGTTTCTTGGCATCCCCAAGCTGCTCGCATTCATATCGGCTCTCCACCACCGCGCATACCAGATACATTTACATTCTCTCAACAATTAGTTCACCAGCTAGGAGGTTTGGCTTTGGTGACAATTGAGAAAGTTGCGCTTTGGGAACGTGTCATAAATTTGCAATTCGCTCGTAGACCGGGGGAACAAGCTTTATACCACCTGTATGTAGAAATTATGGGTAAGTACAGCAACGTGATTCTTACGGATGCGAAAAATACAATTATTACCGCAGGTCGTCAGATCAACGAGCAAAAATCAAGCGTTCGCCCTATTTTAACTGGAGAAGTTTACGAGCAACCACCGAAGCTTACAGGCGCAATTCCGAGTTTAGATGAATCACAACAAGATTGGTACGAAAGGGTAAGCTTGATACCTGGAGCAATCAAGCGTCAATTACCTAAAAATTATCGTGGTGTTTCTCCAACCTTAGTACAGTCAATGCTTTTAGCAGCAAATCTGAGTACGGAAAGCACCACCGATCAACTTACAACTAAAGAATGGAATTTATTATTTAAGCAATGGCAAGAATGGCTTAAAGCTTTACAAGAAGAAAATTTTAAACCGGGTTGGACTGAAAGTGGCTATACCGTACTTGGTTGGGGTGCACTCAAAAAAGTAGAAGACATTCAAGAATTGCTTAATCGCTACTATACAGATAAACTCAATCAACAAGTTTTTTCTCAATTAAAGCACCAGCTTACTCAAAAATTGACTAATATTTTAGGAAAATTGCGCTCCAAAGCTGAAACTTTTGAAAAACGCTTGCAGCAGTCAGAACAATCAGATGAGTATCGCACTCAAGCCGATTTATTAATGGCTTATCTACAAGAATGGCAACCGGGGATGGAAGAAATCACCTTGGCTGACTTTGAGACGAACAAACCAGTCAAAATTAAATTACAACCCGATAAAAACGCCGTACAAAATGCTCAAAAACTTTATAAACAGCATCAAAAGCTTAAACGCGCTCGTACCGCTGTCGAACCTTTATTGGCACAAGCGAACGCGGAAATTGCATACCTCGAACAAGTAGAATCAGCAATTTCTCAAATTGACAACTACCTTGAAGCTGAAGATTTACAGGCTTTAGAAGAAATTCGCGAGGAATTGATTGCACAAAAATATTTAGAAGATTCCGAATACCGCAGACGTAGTTGTAACGAAGCGACTACAAACTTTCATCGTTACCAAACACCAAATGGTTTTGAAGTAATAATCGGACGCAATAATCGTCAAAATGACCAATTAACTTTCAAAGTTGCAGGAGATTATGATTTATGGTTTCATGCTCAAGAAATTCCCGGTAGTCACGTTTTATTAAGATTAGAACCCGGTGCAGTTGCTGAAGAAAACGATTTACAATTTACTGCAAATCTTGCTGCATACTACAGTCGCGCTCGGCAAAGCGAACAGGTTCCAGTCATTTACACCGAACCCAAGTACGTCTATAAACCAAAAGGAGCTAAACCAGGAATCGCTATTTACAAGCACGAAACTATACTTTGGGGAAAACCACAATCTGTCAAAAGTGAAGATTTAGAGGTTAATAATTAGTAGCTAGGAATTATAAATCCAGCGTTGTCTATTTTCCTTGCTGAATATCCACTAAGAATGTTGAATTATTCTTAAAGATGAAGCCGCAATTTTGATAAAAATATCTTTTTTTAGTAAATTTTCAGGAAAATTCTGTACTGCCTGTTACAATATTGTAAAGAAAGATTACCCAAGGCGTTTTGGGAACGCGAAAGTTTGGGTTTGACTTTATTGATAAGACAACGCAAATAGAAATGTGATAGACCAGCTGTGGGAAGCTGGTCTTTTTTTATTAGGAAATTGCACCCCTTCCCTACAAATTAAAGCAGAATTTTAAGAGGTACTATAAAAGCTGCGAACGATTTGCGGTTTTCTTTAAGCAATTACCATAAACTTACATATCTGTAAATAAAGTTAATTCAAACGCTTTTGCTGACATTAGTGAATATACTTAATTTATATATAGATTATATCATAAAAAAATATCTTGTATAAAATAATTTCAGTCCTATAAGTTAATTAAGAGTATTTGTGGTTAAATCAGGTTTTGCGAGCAAACCTGATTTACAATTAAACTCGAAAAATCGGGTATTAAACGAAAAATAATTTTGGTTGCTTCAATTGAAGGTTCCCGATTTTTAAAGTTGATAGAAAATCTGATTTAAAAAGTAAAAGTAGTTCTGAGGGCACCAATTACGACATCGTCATTATTTTCATTATGGTTTGGCGCAGTTAACCATATGACTCCGGGAGTTATAGCAATGTTGTCATTGATTTGAAACTGGTAAAACGCTTCGATGTGATAAGAAGTATCGCTGTCTTCATTAATTTCGTTGATAGTTGAATCAGTTACCTTTGGTTCCATACCAAAGATGATACCCGCCAAGTTACCTTTTTTACCTAAATCTGGGAACCCTAAAGTTACTGCCCAATTCCATATATCAAGCTTTCCACGGTCAATTCGACCTCCTTCCGTAGATAAATTTTGAGCATTGGTGTATCCAACCCAACCTCCTAATACAATATTGTCGGTAATTCCCAAAGAAGCCTGTATTCCGTAAGAATTGCTGGAAAATGGTATCTCTACAGGGCTTGTCTGTCCTGGATTATTGGGATCGGGAACATTTTCATTTTCAAGAAAAGATATAGGATTAGCAGCTAAACTACCAGTACCTAATTGCTGATTATAAGCATTTATATAAGTCAAACCAACTTTGAAATGCTTGCTTGGTTCAAAAGTTAACTGCGCCAACGCACCGTAAGGACCATTAAATATACCATTATCTGTAGAAGGGTCGGCAGCAGAAGAAGCTAAATAACCCAAACTTAACGATAAGCTATCGCCAAACTCTTGGGTAATTCCTAACCCGGCACCATCCATATGATTATAAATTGGGTTACGAATACCAAAAGAAGATATAGCACCAAAGGTGCCATCACCATCAAACAGGTTAACGGTATCTACAATGTCATCAGCTGCGCCTGCATTAGCGATAGCGATGACGTTGGTTGCTTCGGTTAATGAGAAGCCATACCATAATGCATCAAGCGCAACATCAGTGGTAGCATCATCGCTACTTTCACCAAAAGCAAGATTACCTTCAGGTGTTCCAATGTTAGGACTAACAATATTATTAGTCTGAAGACGAGTATATAAAGTATCTTTCCCAGTAAAACTAGTGACGAAATTTATCCGCGCTCTTGCTCCGAAAGTCGTATTATCTTCATTTGTATCACCTTCGAGGGCATCAACTACTGCCGTTACAACTTCACCCTCTAATTTAGAAGTTGTAGAAAACTGATTTGCTTCTAGCTGAGCAGTTCGTGCTTCAACAGCATCAACTCTTCCCCGCAATGTTGCAAGTTCGGCTGAAAATTCTTCCTGTAGCTTTTGCAGTGTAGCCAAATCTTCTCTTGTAACCAAATCGGCAGTAGCTGTTGCGATTAACTCATTAACCCTATCCAAACAAGCATTCAAACCAGCAGCGAATTCATACCGAGTTAACGCTCGATTACCCCGATAAGTTTGATTAGGATATCCAGCAATACATCCATAACGTTCAACCAAAGATTGCAGAGCTTGGAATGCCCAATCAGTAGTCTGTACATCAGATAACTGAGATACTGAAGTCACTTGTGCTAAAACATTTTCTTGATTTGTATTATCGTCTCTATCTTTTTGTATTACAACTGCTTTTTGCTTGTCTTCTAAATTAATAACAGTCTGCGCCGCTATAGAATCGCTACCGATAACCATCATTGCACCTAAAATAGGGCCTGTGAGAAAAGCTCGGAATACTTTGTTCATCTGTTGACTCATACTTAACGATAACTATCACGCACCTGTCCCCATTTTGACTGGAGCAGTTTTATCAAAAATTATTTTCAACAATATATCAGGATTAAGTGTTTTTTTCACAAAAAATACAGAAATATTGATTATTTATACTTATTATGGAGTAGTTTTTTGCAAACTTCAGTCTAAAGAAATTTGTCAATAAAATCTATATAAACATATTTTTTGGCGAAACTCTTGCAAAAGAAAGATAAGTCTGTTATATTCTTTAATCGTGGGTCAAATAACCCCGCCGGGATAGCTCAGTTGGTAGAGCAGAGGACTGAAAATCCTCGTGTCACGAGTTCAAGTCTCGTTCCTGGCATTACTGAAAATCCGATGTTTTTGCTTGCAAGGCAAGGGTTTCGGAGGACGACTTAAAGAAGGTGTAATCAAATTATTGGATATCTTTAGGTCGATTTGGATAAAAAAATGGTGTAAAGATGGTGTAATCCTTGTGTAAACTAGAAGGTAGATTACACCTTCTTTACATATGGCTTCTAAAACACCAACTGGCAGGGCTTCCAAAGGTTCTGTGTCGGTAATTCTTTCTAATGGTCGTTTGCAGCTAAGATTTCACTTTGCTGGCAAACGATATTATATTTCTACTGGCTATCCCGATACACCACATCATCGGAAGTTAGCTAAATTGAAAGCTTCGGAAATTGAAAAAGATATTTTGTTTGAGCGGTTTGACCCCAATGATTTGGATAAATACAAGTCACAAGTCGATTCAGGGGAAATTACACCATTTACACCATCTTCTACACCATCTGTGTCTCAACTAACTTTGCCGAAGTTGTGGGAGAAATACACGGACTTTAAGCGTTCTAGCCTATCGCCTAGTACTTTGGCAAAGGATTATACTAAAATAGCTCGTTGCATTGAAGTACAGTTGCCGAGCAAGTCCTTGAATGATGCGATCGCAATCCGTGATTGGCTGGTTGCTAATAAAACAGCGAATTCCGCTAAACGGATACTCACGCAATTAGCAGCTTGTTGTCAATGGGCGCTAAAATCCCAGATGATTAGTCACAATCCGTTTTCTGGAATGGCGAGTGAAATCAAAATTCCTAAAAGTCAATCTGGGGCTTCAGATATTAATCCTTTTAGCTTAGAAGAAAGAGACAAGATAATTCAAAGCTTCAAGGATAATCATTTTTACAGTCATTACGCTCCATTAATAGAATTCCTGTTCATGAGCGGATGCAGACCATCAGAAGCTGTTGCTTTGCAATGGAAGCATATTTCAGAAGACTTTAGAACAATACGATTTGAGCAAGCGGTAGTTGAAGCAGAAAACGGACTGGTTTGTAAGAAAGGATTGAAGACTCAGAAAAAACGTTCTTTCCCAGCAAACAAGAAACTCGCTTCACTTCTAGAGTCAATCAAACCTGAAGATGCTACTGGGGAGACTAAAGTATTTCCTTCCCCCAAAGGTAAATGGATTGATGTCCATAACCTTACGAATAGAGTATGGCGTTCTGTGCTTCAAGAATTAAGTGGCACCATAGAGTACCGTAAACTTTATCAAACTAGGCATACGTTCATCACGGCTGCATTAGAAACACCAATTCCGACCCCAGACGGAAGAACAAAGATGCTCGATGCAAAGGATATAGCGAAGTTAGTTGGAACTAGTCCTAAGATGATTTACGAGCATTACGCAGGAGCTAGTAAGGAATTGTTTGTACCAGAGTTTTAAGTTACTCAAAGACGGTAAAAAATTTCACTTGAATAAATAATAAGCAGTTAAAACACAAATATGACAACTAATATAGCCATTGCAGAAAACATAACCACCCTTACTCAAGTTGAGGAAAAACTAGGATTAAAGCTTAGTGACGCACGCCCATTTTTTACCGAATGGATGGATGATTTACCTCCCCTGAGTGAAGCAGAAGAAATAAGATTAGAACAAGTTCGACAAAATTATCTTTATCAAATTTCAGATGGAAGTCTTTTAGAAGAAACGATTAAAATGGTGGTGCTTTCACCGTTACTGGAACTTGCAGGCTTCTATCAGTCACCTTATAGGTTTAAAACCGAAGTATCTGTGGAAATTGAAGCATTAGGAGATAAGGAAGAAATTTTACGAGGAAGGATAGACGCTTTAGTTTTACAAGGTAAATTGTGGATTGTGCTAATAGAATCGAAGAAGACGACCTTTGATTTGGAGTTAGCAATTCCTCAGACACTAGCTTACATGGCGGCTCATCCAAAACCAGAACAACCTCTTTACGGAATGATAACTAATGGTAGTAGCCATTTGTTTGTCAAAACTTTAGGTAAACAGTATGGTGTTTCTGATTTATTTTCAACTAGGTCGCAGTATCGAAATAATCTCAACGAAGTTTTAAAAATTCTCAAATACTTAGGAAGAATTATTACAACATCTTAGAAATGAATGCAAAATTAAAATTGTTATCTGTTAAAGTTCTCAGCTATTAATAAGGGACGGTAAGTAGAGTTTTTATTTGCCACGAGCATAAGCGTCTAAGTGAGTAATAGTGGTTTTATGAGTGTTTTACTACCACATTATCATTTCTGATAATATGGTGAAACGCTTTCTCTGTAGGCGTTATAGCGATAATGAGTAAGGCTTGCGTCGCCCGGAGGGTGATACGCGCAGCGTGTCCCCTTGGGACTCAGCTAAACGCACATAAGTCTTTCCTCTTTTACCCCCATATTCCCACTCGAAGTAAAGCTGTTTGACTGGTTTCTTTTTATTGCTATTAGCATTGGCTTAACTCCAGGAAATATTACCACTGCCCTCACCACGTTTACGATGGGTGCTAGGGGAATTTAAATATAATATATTTTCCCCTAGCACTTGATGGTCATTACTTACTTGGGCATTTGAATCAGTTGATAATAATGAAGTGTCTTAATGGTTTTGGCTCTCACCTTCTAATTGGGTGCTAAGGGAAATCGGCAGTGATATATTTTCCCATAGCACCTGGTTCTGATTACTTACTTTGGTATTTGAATCATCTGCCAAAAAGCGAGGATTAATTTGATTTTGGGAACGGGGCTGATGGCTGCCTTACAATCACTAACAACGTTTGTTCTTATTCTTGATTTCAAAGCAAATATATTCTCTAGGTAGCAAGCATATTCTCATTTCTCACTGCATTCCCAGGTATTCATTGTAAAAATTAATGGGGATATAGTTATTGTTATTATTCTTTTTTCTCATTAAAACTTGATTAATAGCTTCTAATCTTCGCTTCTGATCTAAAGCAATGCAATTCCAACGCCAACGTTCCGACCACATTGAATATTGTCGTAACCTCGCAATGTAGTAAGTATTTTGAGAATTAGCACAAATTGAAAATAGACCTACTCGCGAATTACCTGCTTCAAGTTCCTGATTGCTTTTACGAAAAGCCTCAACCCTTGCCCATAAAATAGCTTCTTTACCTTTTAATCCTTTTTTCAAAGCATCAGCGTATCTTTTTGGGAAAGCATCAGATACGCGAGGTGATGCTTGATTCCATTGGTCTAGATTATTAATAAATGCTTCAATATTTTGTTGGGGATTTATGCCTAAATTTTGTAGTTTGTTAACTAATCTAGGAATACGGCTTCTAGTTCTTTTTAAACATATTGCATCCGCATTATCTAAATTATTACCTCCTCTACCTTGGTCGCTACACCAACCTCTGTTGATGACCCCATTTCCTGGGTCAATATGACCTGAATAAAGCTTAGTTTTACTACCATCAAGCTGACAATTTCCTTCAGCCGTACAAATTGCTAATACACCTATAGAAGAGTTATCAGCAAATAAATCTTTTAATTCGATAGAATATGAAGCATGAGTTGAGGAGATACTTTTTACCCCATCAGAAATAAACTTAATTGCTGGTTTACTTAGTGCAAAACTTGTAACCAAAAATAGCAATAGAATATTAAGTAAATCCCAGTTGTATCCTAAATTTAGTGAATGCTTCATCCTGAAATTAAAAATAAAATACTAATAAAAATTTTATTTATGTAAAGAAATCGTATACTAGCAACGAAGCACTAAAAAGCAAAATGAACTGTTTTATAATTAGTGGAAAGCTGCACCATAAATGTAAAGTCTTTTGAATAATATTTGGTTGCCAAGGGGCTTTAGCTTTCATATGTCCACCATGAATTAACCAATGAGCAAACAGACATAGTGGAAGTACGTCTCTACCTAATTCCTCATGTCCTAAATGCTTATAGCCAACCCCTGTATGATGAATATTGTATTTACCATATTTTCTAGGGGCATATTTTCCTATTCTTATCCAAGGAAACAGTGAACATCTGTTGCCAGATTGTTTTAGCCAGTGATAGTGCTTACTTCTCCAAGCATCGGATTTAATGTATGAATAATAATCGCTTGCTCTAAGATATCTTTTTGTTTTCATTATCAATTTCCTACTGGGCATAAAAGTTAAAATTTCAATTCTTTCGCTGAAATAAATGTAGTTGAAAATATGAAGTTATCATTTGCTTGGAAATCTACATCTTTTTGCAAATAACTCATAAATTCTTGATGTCCTTCTATGGTGCGTCCTACTGGACATCCAGCGCTTGTATTATCAACAAACTTTTGGTCGCTTCCACTATGTTGATTGGCTCCAATTATTGAATATTCTTTTTTGTCTCCTTTATCAACTTTGCTATTACGATTAAAATCCCGGATTATATTTACTGGTGCAACTTGGATTAGTGCAATCTCACGACCTTTGTGTTTTCCAATGCGCCAAGCTTTATATTGTCCGGGTACCTCTATTTGTGCTGCCCCCGAAGCATTCATGGGTTTCTCAGTATAATGATTTCCTGGTTCAATAGATGCCTCCCAAGCTCCGACTAGCTTAGGAGTCGGATTAACTTCAACTAAAAACCGGGAATCATTGAATTTGTTGGGTGTATTGTTATTCTTAACACCTGACGGAAACATACCTTGTACATAGAACACGTTATAGCGTCGTTCTCCAGTTCGGACTTCCCAATTTTGACTGCGTGCGTAATTTACAAGGGCAGCAGCTATTTTATCCGCTTCTTTTGATTTATTGATGGTTGTTGAAAAACTAATACTAGCAATACGGGTTAATTGAAGTTTGGCTTCAAACCATTGATTAATATCAGGATGTAGAATGGCGATCGCCATAGCTAAAGACAACCCAAAACAGCAAATTCTTCCCCTTGCTTGAGATAATCGGAGTTGACGGTATGCTTCTTCAGATGCCTTAATTTCTTGATACTGAATCTCTACTGGGAGATATTTGAGTAATTCTTCGGGTTGAAATGACATCTAGCATTCTTGTTATAAGCATCTAATAATGTTTGACAATTTTCATGTCCTAAAGGCTGTTGATTTTCTTGAGTAGAAGTGGGTAAGGATTCTGAGTGCGTTAACTTTTTTAGATCCGAACGAATATCGGTAGTAAGCGTTGCAATTAATGGTCGCATATTTGGAATTAAAGCAAACGAACCATACCCAGGACTTGCCATATCCAGCATAAATACAATAAACACAGTACTGGTAATAAGAAAACTCGAATAGGGAACCCTTACCCAACTCATGTTCTACTTCCTCCTCACAGGTTGATATTGACCATTCCCAGTCCAATTAGTCAAAGGTAAAGTTGTCTGTTTTGGCTGCTGCACATTAACAGATGGTTGTTGCCAATTATTAGATTCAACGTTCTGTAAACGTACAGCCCTATCTAAACTATCTCCGGCACCTGTAGCAACTTGACCAAACCCATTCCAAACACCATTCGCAACGGGTTTACTAGCATTAACAACACCATGACCAAATCGGACTGGGGTTGAAGTATTCTGCGGTAATTGTCGAGGATTACGAGTTGCAATTAGTCCACCCAAAAAAAATTGAGCGACCCAAGAACCGACAACCAAGGTACCGATACTCATGCTCCAAAAAGCAAAAGAACGCCAAGGTTTAAAAGGATTAGTATGATTTGCAACTGTACCCAAAGTTCCAATTGCAGCACCCGCTCCATTCTCCATAGCCGGAGTTACGCCACGACTGTAATTTTGGCTCCAGTTATAAGCTTTTCTTGCATAACGTCCTGCATTGTATGCTCGATTATCCCATCTACTACCATCAGAATAGTGGTTCTCATAATCATCATTGAATTCAGAATAATTCGCGTCAATCACACGGGTGTCTAAATCATGACCTTCTCTTAATTGTGGTAAATTCCTTCCTCTCAATTGTTTTCTAACCATTTTGGCTCCTAAAAAATTAGTTAAAGTATCTAAACAAGCAATTCTACTCTCGGTTAAGGCTAATTATTTTTATCTCCATCAGAACCCCATATATCCTCCTTTTCAATTAGTTTTTGACGAAACTGTTCGGTATCTGTGACTGATGATGAACTGTCTTCTGACTGTGTATTCTTAGCTGTAGCAGGAAGATACAAATACTGAGGACAGTATTTTTGGACGAGTTGGATGTAGTTATATCGGTCTTTTCCATCAATTCGAGTTGCAGGTGGTCCTTGCATCCAAGAGGGAATTTCGATTCTTGCTTTTCCTCTTTCTCCTCCATCAGGACGAATCAAATAAGCCCAACCCGCGCAGCGTTTATTACCTTCAATATTAGTGTCAGTAATGGCTTGGGCATATAACCACACTATGGCATCTTTGATGGTTTGCGATTTACCCGCGAGAGCCTTTGCACCACCTAACATAGCTTGCGTATCGCCGTGACTGGCAAAGGATACGGACATATTTGCTTGTCGCAAAAATTGCACTACTGCTTCCCAGAACTTGGGCATAACAGTAGAATCAATCGTGTCTATTTCGCTGGAATAATTTGACATTTCATCAAGCGATAGATGCAGGTGATAATCATCAAACGGTTCGTACTCCTTTGTTTCATCGCCAGCTTCTGCGATTCTCCAAAATGCAATACGGGTAAATTCACGGATGGCATTGGTAGCTTCGAGAAACTTGTAACCGCGTCCAAAAACCTTAATACCTTTCCACTGTTGACCTTTAGCGAATGGGTTGACCATCCACACCAAATGACCAAGCCTTATGTGTTCGGCAATTAGATAACCAAGTTTTGACGTTTTACCACTACCTTTTTCTTTACCAACAATTCCAACCGTATTTTCATAGACTAAAGATTTAACCAACTCATATTTATCGGATGAGCTACTTTGTGGTTTGAATTCGCCTAACAAATCGCAATCATTGGACAATGACTCAGGTAATCCACCTGTTTGGTAAAAATTTGGTACTTCAATAGGTGTAAACTTTTCAGCATCTTCTGAATCATTTTTCGATTGAATTTGCTTGGGTACTGAGGTATATGCTGGTGGTTCATAATTGTTTTGTAATGGCGGGATTGATTGAGAATTATTCAGCATGGGAACTGCACTCTCGACATTTTGAGAGGGAGCCAATAAAAACTGAGCTTGTGTACTCTGTTTTTTGTCAGCTAATCCCCAAAATACTAAGCTCGAAGTTCCTAGTACAGCAATAACACCACCACCAAATCGCAGAAAAGATTTTGCTGGTTCTGGCATTTCCACTTCTACAACTTGCTGCTGGGTGGAATATGGTGTTGCTGATTGTTGAATTATGTTTGTACTAAAGCTGCTAGTAAACATCCAACCTCCGACCAGCAGAGGTATAGGTGCAAATATTAATTTACTGGGCATCTCTACCCCCTGGTAGTTTTGGTGATGTTTCTGGTTTGGTTGATGGAGTCGCAGGGGTTGGTTCTGGTTTATCTTGCTGATAATCAGATATTTGTGCATCACGAGGACTTGCTTTGTTTCCAAACCAATCCGTATTTTCAAGTTCCGATGCAACCGGACTTAAGCCTTTGACACGCAAAGATTCCAACATAGCAGCTTTTACTTCAGATAAACGAAGTCGCGTATTCTGGGCAATCGTTACCAAGTTGAATCGCTGTGTTGTTTCTCTTCTACTATTGGAGATAATATTCAGCTTGACCAAACCACTGGCGGCTAATTCTGCTGAATCTATTGGAATAGTTACCCAAGAACCTGTACTGGGGTCAACATATTTTAATTTTGCTTCTTTCCCTGATGCTCCAAGATTAATCCGTTTCAAAGCTTCAATTTCAAAGCCGTGATTAATGACTTCTTCATGCTGGTTGTAAGCTGGATTTTGGGGGTTATTTTGACTGGCAATAACGAAGTTGCCATACCTTGCACTCGCTTCTAAAACCACAGCTTGCAATAAGCCAGGATTACTGACTAAGCCGGAACTATAATCATTGCGGGTCAAATATTCTCGGAAGTTGCTGTCAGCCGCATCTAAATTTTGGGACTTTTGCAACAGTTCAGAGTATGCTTCTTGGGATGGGTTCAGTTCTTTCGAGCGTTGACCAGATAAAACCGTTGCAATTGCAGCAATCACAACTAAAATTACTGTTGCAACAAAAATCGACACCAGCCAAGGGTTAGTTAGCAAGGAATCTAAGCTTCCAGATTTAATACTTTTGATTAACCCATGTGTCGCAGCAGTATCTTGAAGTCCGTGCGGATTTGGCACCCATACAGAGTCAAAATCATCTTCGTTGTTTTGATTGTTTTGTATTTGCGGTTGTTGATGTTGAGTTCTCATCATTCCTCAATACCTCTTTCCTGTAGTGCCTCAAGATTATTGCTGCGATAATTCCCCCCAAAATAGTTCCACTAATCCCACCAGCCATTATTTTGATAAAAACTGGTTTTGGTGGAGAAGTTATAGAAACAGTAATTGTTGCAACGCTACTAGTTGTCGTGATTGCCGCAGTTGTTGCAACAAATCCCGCTTCAGTCATAAAGTTAGCTATGGTTCGACGGTCATTAAAGAAGGCTTTATTAATGGTTGGCGCGATTGCTTGTACGGTTGCGGTTGCTAATTTAGGTGCAACTTCAACTACTTCTTCGACGACGGGGATGTTGATGTATTGGTCTTCTGTCTTGAAGGTAACGCTGTCTTTCGAGATGCTGCTAACATCGGATGTTCTTGTTCCTCCCAGTTGATTGAATTTCCCAAAAAATTTTGCTCAAACTGAGTCTCAACAGCATCAAAAGCTTTATCAAAACCAGCAACTGTTTGATTTTGATTGATAGATGATGCTTCCGTACCGTTCATAATCAAATCCTGAGTTTGGCGCAGAAAAGCTTCTCTAAACAATGCATAGCCAACCTCAGAGATGGATTGAGATTTTAAAAGCAGCTGATATAAATCATAGTGGTAGCTGCCAGGATTTAATTCTTCTGGTGAAGTACCAATACGTTGTTTGAAAAATTCATCTAAGTTGAATCTTTCACCCAAAGTTTGTTGTTGAGCTTGGGCTTCTTTTTGTAATTGTTGTAGCTCTAACAATCCTTGTTCTATGGTTATTTGTTGATTTTTACAAGCTCCAATAAACTCTTGAATTTTCTGTTTATCATTTGGTGTAACTGCGTTTTTAACAATTTCAATCTTCAATACCTGACAAATCGATTTAAGTTGCTCTAATGGTATTTCAAGCTGCTGTGCCACCAAAGTTAAATTCATCATTGTCAATTTCCTCTTCTAATTTTTCAACTAAAATCTGTACCAAAAAATGAGCTTTTTCTTCTGTCGTTAAGAACTCCGTAACAAATTGACGCAAGCTCATACGCCGTACTGAAGCAATATACTTTCTCAAACCACCCATTCCTAAAACAGTATCTATGTAAGCATCTTGCTGAACGCGCAGAAATTTATAGGCGATGTAGAAATCAGCTAAAGCTTCGAGTTCATCACAACTAAAATAAGTTGCCTTTTTTGGTGGTGTAAGTCCAGCCCATAAACACCAGTTCTTAACTGTTTGAAGGCTAACGTTACATTTTTTAGCCAATGTACTTTGGGTATAAAGTCGCTGAATATTTTTCATGCCTTCTTCATCCCAATTCGTTTTCAACTACTAGTGAGGTGCAACTTGAATTCAAGTTTAGTTGAATTGCAGTTGCGCTACGTTTACGATATTTACTATTAAACCTGATGTTTATAAACTAGAAGCTATATTCCCGCAATTTCAGGATAATTCAAAATTTGATAAATCTTATTTTGCCTTGAAATTAAAATATAAATTAGTTGATTTCATATGAAACAGGTAATTATTATCTAAATTAATACTAATAATTATTATTTTCTTCCACGAAAGGTAATTAATATTTGAAAGTAACTTGAATAGCAGGAATGGTAATGTTACGATAAGCGGTTGGATATAGGATAAAAACAGCTTAAGAGAATAGAGATTTTTTTATAAATGAACAAAACTGATTTAATCAAGAGAGGATATTTTCCTAAAGAGCTTCCACCTCCTTTTAATACAATATTGCTTGCCGACTTAGCTTTATCAAGTAAAACACTATTAAATAACTGCTCTAAAAAACCTACGAAACTTTATTATCATAATCATATTAGATATGGTTCGCTTAGAAGAAAATTAGGTATTCCTAATCCAGCATATTTTTTACAGCTTTGCGATGTAATACATGAAAAATGGGCTGAAATTCAACAAATAATAAGTAAATCAAAATATTCAAAGAGTAAACCTATATATACGCCATTACCTCAGCGCAATCGTTCTATATTTCCTGCGCTTGAATTTGGTCTAATTCCTGTTGAACGAGCTAAAAATAGAATTGCCGGACGATACATATTACAAACAGATATTTCCCAATTTTATCAATCAATTTATACCCATAGTATTCCTTGGGCTGTACATGGAAAAAAAACTGCAAAGAAACACCGTGAGGTTACAAGCAAGTATTTTGGGAACAAACTAGATAAATTGCTGCAAAACAGTCAGGACGGTCAAACATTAGGAATTCCTATTGGTCCCGATACTTCACTCGTTGTTGCAGAATTACTACTTTGTACTGCGGATGTGGAATTAGAGAAGCGGTTAAAAAATACTTGCGCTTACCCGTTTAAAGGGTTTCGTTATAGTGATGATTATGAATTCACTTTTCAAAATCTTTCAGATGCAGAATCGGCTTTAAGTCAAATTCAGCAGGTTTTGTTTGAATTTGAATTGGCTCTTAATCCAGATAAAACTAAGATAATTGAGTTACCTTGTTCTTTAGATTCTACATGGGTTTTAGAATTATCGGAATATAAGTTTAATGACAAGAAATCAACCCAAATGCAGGATATTGTTCGCTATTTTGATAGAACCTTTCAATTATTAAATGAATTCCCTAAAGAACCTGTACTCAAATATGCAGTATCGCGAATTAGTAAGCTAAATAATCTTCATCCAGATAATTGGCCTCTTCTAGAAAGTTTGTTACTACAGTCAATTACGATAGACCCTAGTACTTTACGTGACTCACTTTCTATCATCCAAGATAAACAAGGTAATAAACAAAAGAATAAATTCAAAATTGACTTAAAGTCTTTAGAAGAAATTTTAAATTTTCAAATTTCAAGATATGCGACACTTGGGTATAGCAGTGAGGTAGCTTGGGCTATTTGGTCAGCGATTGTGTTTAATTTACCAATTAGCAAACTCGCTGCTGAATCAATTTCTCAAATGTCCGATTCAGTTGTAGCACTTTTAGCTTTAGATGCACGCAGACGCGGACAAATTAATGAGGGTTTAGATACAAGTAAATGGGAGCAATTCTTATCAAAAGAAGAACTTTATGGCGAACAATGGTTACTTTCATATGAAGCCAACCGGCAAGGATACTTATCTGGAACAGAAGATTATGTAGCGTCTGATTCTTGGTTTTTTCAATTAAAAAACGCTGGAGTTGCATTTTATGATATAAATGCTCCGCTTATTATTCCTCCTAATGAGAATAGCGGACCTTCCGGTGAAGATTAATATTTCAACAGTCAATCTATTGATTAAAAAGTTCCAATTCTATAAGTATTTTTATATATTTTTATTTATTAAATATTATCTTAACTAATTCTCTGTTTCCATATTACAGCGTTCGCAAGCAGCCATTAACTCTTCTTTAAGGCGTTCGCGTATAACTAAAGGCGACACAATTGCAATTTTTGACGCATCTGGCAAAATTTCTCTAATAAACCAATAAGTGCTAAAAATTTTTCTTACTACTTTTCGGGTTGGCTCTTTACCAGGTAATAATTCACTGATTATATCTTCATTTCTAGTTTTATAAGAAACAGCTAATCTACCGAACAAGCGCATTTCTACTTCGATATAATCTAAGTCGGGACACCACGAATCAGAAATTGGTGTAATACCTGCTTCTGAAATTCTATCTAAACGCAAACTCCAGTTGTGAATTAGTTCCGGTATGTCTAAGTTCCTTTCTGTTTCTTCACACCAACAATCAAGATATTGACGTTGCTCGTGAGGGGCAACTTTAGCATGGCGAACGGTAAAATTTAACCAACGTCCTCTTGCATCTTGATAGGATAGCTGAAATGATTGTTGACGACGAATGTAACGGTTAATCTCTATACGCCAAGATGGTGGCGGGTTTTCTTTGAAGCGTTCTATTTCTTTTCGTAAAGGCAAAGATAGTTCGCTACGTTCTAAAAGTAAATCGGCAACTACTAAAGCTTCTTCGAGTTTACCAGCATCAACTAAAGCATCTACAGCTTGCTTAAGTGTCGTAATAAGTATTTCTGACCAGTTATTGTTAGCAGCAATAACTAACTTACGACGAGCAATTGCTTCTACTAGTTTTGAAATATTCGGGCGATCGCCCCATTTCATTCCAAATTCTAGGGCGATTTTTTCTAATTGAGCTTTATCTAAATCCGACACGGAAAGGTTTATAGAGCGATTTTTTTTATTCACGGTGATTCACAAAAAAGTGTGCGTATACTTTGTGAGGATGATTTCGTAAATTTAATGTTTTACGTGCCATAATTGTTACATGAAGCAAACTTACTCACAAATTTATGCTTATGGTAGCGACACTGAATTTCTTCCCGGTTGATAATGGTGATATGACGTTGATTGAGTTAGAAAGCGGTAAAACAATACTTATTGATGTAAATATTCGAGGGGCTGCCGACGACTCTAATGATTCAACCCCAGATGTAGCAAGAATGTTGCGCTCTAAATTAAAACCAGATAGTCAAGGGCGTTTATATGTAGATGTGTTTTTACTTTCGCACCCTGACCAAGACCATTGCCGGGGTTTGGAGAAACATTTTCACTTGGGTTCTCCAGATACATACCGTAAATCAGAAGATAAAATCTTCATTCGAGAGATTTGGTCTTCGCCGATGGTATTCCGTCGTGCCTCAAGGACGCTGACTTTATGTGAAGATGCCAAAGCATTTAACACCGAAGCAAGACGACGGGTAAAGTATTTTAGAGAAAACTATTTTGCTGGAGTTGGAGATGGCAATAGCATCCAAATAATGGGCGAAGACGAAAATGGTAAAACTGATGATTTAGGTCACATTTTAGTAAGAGTTGGTGAATTGGTTACTGAAGTTAATCGAGTTGCAGATTCGGGTATGACAGCTCGACTGCTTGGTCCTTTACCTAAATTTGACAATGAAGAGCAAGAAGAAGCCTTGGCTAAAAATCGCTCAAGCGTGATTCTTCGTTTTGACCTAAAAAGTGGTATAAACCATGCTGCTTGTCGCTTTCTTGCTGCTGGTGATGCTGAAGTTGCAGTGTGGGAACGTCTATGGATAGAACATTATCAACATCCTGATTGGCTGCAATACGACATCCTCCAGACTCCCCATCATTGTTCTTGGCGTTCCTTGTCCCACGATAGTTGGAGCGAGTCGGGCAGACAAGCTAAAGTAAGTGAATATGCCAGACAGGCTCTTTCTCAAGGACGTTATGGCGCTGTGATTGTGGCAAGCTGTAAACCTATTAGCGCGAACGATTCCGACCCGCCGTGTATCGGTGCCAAACGAGAGTACGAAGCGATTGCTAAGAATGTATCTGGGTCATTCCAATGTACCGGAGAATATCCAACTAAAACATCCCCACGCATTATGGAATTTGAAATTGGAAGATATGGTACTAGATTAAAAAGTCTAATGATGGGAGACTTGTCTTCACGTTCCCCTGTCATTATTACTCAGCAACCCCAGAGTCATGGATAAAGGAGCGTGTTTGTAATGTCCAATACTGAAAGCAAGCAATTTTGTTTTCCTAAAGGTATTAACTCAGAAATTCAGCGCGATATTACTTTAATAACAAGCCACCCGTCTGTAAATGAAATATTAGAGGTGCATCTCAACACTGAAGATAATAGTGTTGATGCGGTGGTTGCAGTACAACTTGGACTTCCTAACAAATGGATGGCAGAGGGTAAAAGTCCAAATGGAGTTTCTGCTATTGAGGCTGTGACTTTCTCATTTCCACAAAGTTTTCCCATTCATGCACCAATAGTAAAGTTACGCGCAGATTTTGACCGTTCTTTGGCTCATGTAAATCCTGGTTCACCGGAGGAAGCTGTTCTTCCATGTATTTACGATGGCGATATCAACGAATTACTTCTTTTTCAAGGACTTTTGGCGATTGTAGACCAAATAGTACTTTGGCTTGAGAAGGCTGCAATGAACCAGCTAATTGACCCCAATCAAGGTTGGGAACCAGTTAGAAGAGATAGTCTTGAGAATATTATCGTTGCAGATAGCGATTATTTACGCGACTTGGTATGTGGAAACAAAAGTTACTTTTTGTTAGTGTTTGGGTATTTAAAAGTTAAAAAGCCCAATTCATCTAAAAATTTTATTTACGGGCAAGTAAATAGTTTTCTGCTAAAAGTAAAAGATTTAGATATACTTTTCCGTGAAATGATAGGGGAGAAATCTTCCTATGGACGCAGCCTTGCCGTTATTATTCCACCTGATAAGCTTCCCAATGGTGAATTTAAAATTGCAGATAAGTATTTACCGGAAAATGTCACTGATGTTGGTAGTCTGCGGGAGCGAGCCAAAGAATTTGGATGTAACAAGAACTTTGAAAGAGCATTTTCTTTACTCCAACAAAGACTCAAGTGGCTAGATTCAAAAAATGCAACATTTCCAATTGCTATAATTTTATGCGTTCGCCGTCCATTTCACCTAATTGGGGAATCATCAGAGATTGAATTAGTACCTTATATTCTTGAAGTAGGGGCACCTCAACTGTTAGCCAAAGATGATAAAACTCCTGTTTGGAGCGCAATTCATAAGTACGCTATTACTCCACAGTTGTTACAAACATTTTCTGGAGAACGACAATTACCTGAAAATAAAGATATTGTTCTTGTTGGTTGTGGAAGTGTAGGATCGAAAATTGCTATGCATATGGCTCGTTCCGGCATAGCACCATCTATCGTTATCGATAATAAAAATTTGTCTCCACACAATGCAGCACGTCATGCACTTCTACCCGAAGCTATAAAGTGCGATAGTACTTGGTTTGGCTCCAAAGCTAGGGCATTAGCGCTTGCCATCAATGGTTTGGGGCAAGATTCTTCATATTTTGATGCAGATGTTACTCAAGCAGTCGATGATTCAAAATTATTAAAGAAACTTTTTCCAAGAAAAGCATGGGCAGTAATTAATACAACAGCATCGCTAGCTGTACGAGAAGCTTTAGCTGCGATTGAACCGAAGAAATTACCTTTGCGAGTTATTGAAACTTCCCTTTTTGCTGAAGGTAAAGTTGGATTGATGACAATTGAGGGACCTGGCAGAAATCCTAATTCGGTTGACCTTATTGCTCAAGCATATGAAGTGATGAGGACTTCAGAGCAATTAAGGAATGCAGTATTCGTAGCCGAAGATTCAACATCTTACCACGCTACAGGTCAAGGATGCGGTTCAAGGACTATGATTATTTCCGATGCCAGAATATCAATGCTCGCTGCACCAATGGCTACGGGTATTTTTAAAATGCTTGCTAAAGGTTTACCCTCGAAGAGTGGTCGCATTCTTTTGGGAGCAATTGATGAGAATGAGATGGGACTTAGCTGGAAATCCATAGACGTGCCTCCTTTTCATGTTGTACCTATCAACAATGACTCATCATGGAGTGTGAGAATATCTGAACCTGCCCATCAAAAGATTCTCAAAGATTGTGGCAATTACCCCAATGTTGAAACCGGCGGTATTCTTGTTGGGCGAATATTCCAAACGCAGCAAGCTTTTGTAGTAACAGATGTTTTACCAGCACCGGAAAATAGTCAGCGTTCGCGGTTTGAGTTTGTGTTGGGTACTTCCGGGAATATGTTGGAAAAATATTTATCATCATGCAACGGAGTGCTTTACTGTTTAGGAACTTGGCACAGTCACCCTACCGATTCAGGTGCTTCCAATCAGGACTTACAAACAGCTAAGAAGATTGCAAACAGCCGAACTCTTCCTTCGGTTTTACTGATACGGACTCCAGTAACGTATTATGCTGTATCGGCATCCATATCCTAAATTTTTATTCAATTGGGAGGTTATATTTTATGTCCACTGATGCAAAATCTTTGAATCAACAAAACAATTCGTCTATCATCACCTACATTATTATTAACATCTTAATATTCCTAATTTTAGATTTGGGAATATCTGTTAATACAGCTATGGAGTCAATTCTAGAGAAATTGCTTACGTCAGCACCATTGTTGCTTGTTTCCAGTATTTTTGCACAAGTTATAAACGGTCAGCTTAGTTCTAATTTCAAAGCAATACTTGTTTTTTGGAGAATCAAAGAACCACTTCCTGGGTGTCGAGCATTTTCTTATTTTATGGATAAAGACCCTAGAATAGACCCAAATATCTTGAAAACAAAATTTGGTAATCTCCCGAGTGACCCAACTAAGCAGAATCGTCTTTGGTACAAAATATATAAGAAGCACGAATCAAAGACAGCAGTTGAAGATGCACATCAAAAGTTTCTTTTAACGAGAGATTTAGCTGGCTTTAGTTTTTTATTCTTGGTAGTTATGGGTTTTGCTGCATATTTTTTATTAGCCAATTTGCGTATTTGGATAATATATACATCCGTACTATTATTGATATTCTTAATTAATTCTATGGCAGCAAGAAACTATGGCATAAAGTTTGTAAATAATGTTTTGGCTGAAGAAAGTAGCGTCTAAGGAGAAAGTTTAAAAAATTAAGAGAGGAGGAATTATTCTCACCATTAATTCCTCTTTCTCAAATCAGAAGTAATTTTATCTAACCTATCATTAGCATCTCTAGCAAATTTGAAACAGTACGCTGACGAAGCAACACCACCAATGGTAGTGAGTGTTCCAGGAGCAACAGTACCATTAAGCAAAAGCGCTGCCCCTCCCGCAGTTACTCCACTACATATAGCTGTTGTAAATAAGGCTAAATTGAAACTTTGGCGAGCTTGACGCAAGCGCTCTTCAACAATGCTCAATTCAATTTGTCGGTAAGGATTATCGTCTGGCTCTTGTGTTGAATAATTAGACAATTTACTCATCTTAGTGTCAAATTCATAAATGTTTCAAGAGGTAGTTACTCGTGTTAAATTTTGTTTAAAAACATCTTGTAAAAAGAAGATTAAAGATGCTTTTATCTTTAATAATTAAAACTCAAATTATTTATAATTTTGTACTTTTATTTGATGCATGACCATCTCTAAAATCTTGAGATTTAATCATTAAGCTAGCCCAATACATTTCAATAAGGTATTTAATAGTTTTTAATTGTAAAACTATTCCCTTACATCCCGAATTAATATCTGAGCGTCGTTTTTCTACAATATCTCTACGCCAATCTTCTCTAAGTTTAGATAATATCCAGATGGGTAATTTTGGGCTTGGTTTGGATTTTGGATTATCATCGAAGAACGATTTAACTGCTTCATCGAATTCGGCATTTGCATTTTGCAATCCTTGCTTGGATTTTTGGAAAGTTTCTATTGATTTAGCTATTTCGTGTTGTGTCGGTGGTGAGGCATTATTGCCTAAAGCATTATCAATTTTATCTAGAGTTTCAATTTGAAGTATTGCTTTATCGTAAATTTCTTCTAGTTTGTTTGTAATAAGATTTATCGAGTGATTCTTTTGTTCAATAAAGTTTTCGACGAATTCTTTTAGATAGGATTTGCCATAATAGAGGACAATAAACGATATTAATACAGGGGATATACACACAAAAGAAAGTATTGCAAGCACGGGTATTAGTAATGCTTTTAATATTATTGGCAGCTTGGGTACAAGTTTAAGAAATTTGTCAATATTTTTAAATAAATTCATGGTTTGATACTCCTATACTCCAATCTGACTAAAAACCAATCGCACAAAGCCGAATCGCTCGATTAATACTGGTTTCCATCCAGCTAATTGAGCGCGATATTCTTGAGTTTCCTGAAGTATTTGTTCTCCCAAACCAGTGACTTGGTAGTATTTGCGCCGCGCACCACCAGATTCTGGGTCAGTTTGTTCGCCCCAACGCGCTTTTACCAAACCCTTTTTCTCCATTCTGTGCAAGGTTGGATACAAGCTACCAAAACCTATTTGACGCTTGCCTTCACTTGCCTCATTGATGGCATTTATAATTTGCAGCCCGTAAAGTTCTTTGCTAAACAGGGCTGTCAGCAGGTCTTCTTCTAACGCTGACAGGGTAATTGATTCATCATTTTTTTTCTTCGGCATGAGTAATACAGATAAGATAATATTGACAATCTAAATGTATTATACTTTTTTGATACACGTAATGACAAGTGCTTTATACGACATATGATGTTTTTGATAAATTTGTTCTTATATGGAATCAAAAAAACTGCTCTGAAGAAATCAAAGCAGGTTTACATATAGCTATACAGTTGTTGGTTCTTATTAATGAACTTTGTTTCTTAAGAATAGTTACGATGCTATGTGTATCGCACCGCGATTAGTACTAATCCTTAAATATCAAATGAAAGCAACGCAGTAATATACCTACCGAATAATGATATGACTTACCATAAAACCAACCTTCAATAGTCTTTTGGTTGTAGCCAGTTAATACTGATAACGTTGCCGTACAAGCTTTCATGTAGCCATGAGGATTCCGTTCCCCATCGTAAGGAATCTCTATTCCTGGATGGATAATAGGTATCCAAAAGTAGCACCATTCTTGCGGTGTCATGGGTTCTAGAAGTGTGAAGAATTTCTGTTGATTATTGGGATTATTTTGAGTCTTGAGCAATATAAATTTTGCCAACCAGCGAGGAATTCTTTTAGTGTTAGCTTGCTTCTCTTGGCACTGCATTGCTTGCCTCTTATTTATAGTTTGTTTTCGCTATACGCAGTTGCTACCAACAGACATTGACAGCATTATATAAAAAGCTGATTTGTTCTCAATTTAAAACGGAATTTCTGAGTATTGATAATCTGGATGAGATACTTTCAAATCACAAATAAAAGCAGTTAGTGCATGAATTCCCCCATACAACATCCCATTTTTCGCTCGATATCCTTTACTACTCCATCCATTCCAACCCAAATATTCTCCAATCTCACCAAACTCATTAATAATCGAATTTGAATTTATTTTTTGCTGCAATTCTTCCTGCTGTTTCCTGCTCGTATCTTGAAGTTGAGTTAATTCCTGCTCCCTTTGAGAAAGTACGTTATTCAACCGCTCAACTTCTGACATCAATGGCTCAATGGTTTTTTCTAAATTCTTGTTGACTACTTTTGCGGCTTGCTTAGTAAACGTATTATTCCAGCTATCTCTATTGGAATCTTCGAGGGATTTTTCTAAATCTTGGATTCTTTGTTCGAGTCGTTGATTTTCTTCTACTAAGCCACGAACATGGTCTAATTCGTTATCTTTGGCTATTAATTGCTCGATTAGCTTTTGTTTCGCTTGCTCCATCTGAGCCGCGTGTTTTTTGGCAGCACTTATCTCTTCTTTAGCTGCTTGGAGGGCTGCATCTCGAATTTCAACAAATTTTCCCAATTCCTCTTCAGTTCTTTCTCTCTCCCGTTGCGCTAAAGCTTCGGCTATTTTCTTTTCAACTTCAGCGGCACTAAACATATGCTTTGGAGAAGCTGTTTTTATAGCTGTTTTTTGGGATTCTGGCTGAAGTTGATGGGGCTTGAATAACTGTTTAGACTCCATTCTTTGAGTAACTACGTGGTCAAGCAATACCCAGAAATCACCCTTCCACTCGGACATAATTATTCCTGTGTAACCAGTCCAGCCTCTGTCACTACTTTTTACTATAATTCGCGTTCCGGGTTCTAGGAGGGAGGGAGTGAGGGAAGTGGGAGTGAAGGATTGCTCTTGATTATTCCCTCCCTCTCTACCCCTTTCCCGCTCCTCTTTCTCTCGCTCTTTCTTAATTTCTGCTGCTGTTTTCTTTGGCGATCGCACTAATTCTTTTACCAAGTTATGGCTAACTTTGGTTAGTTGCCGCAGTGCTGATGCGCTCCATTTTTGGACGTTGGCGCGTACTAAACTTTGCAACCGTTTCGGTAACTTTGAAAACCAATTATAAATTTCGATTGCGGCTTTGGCTATGTATCGGGATGCTCCGAAATCATCGGATGCTAGCCAATTGTCAAATACTTTTTTACCTTTTGGGCAATGAGCAATGCAGTCTTGATAAATTGAGTTTAATGCTTTCCCATTTTCTAATATACCGTCGAAGGTTTGACGGACAAAGCCGATAAAATTTGATAATGTTTGTTGAGCTTTAGACTCAAGCTGCGAATTAGAAAAGTTGCTGTAATCAAATGAGTAGATAATTGGGAATTCGTAAGGCATAATAAAGATAGCTCCTGTAACTAATGGAGAACCATACCCCTCGGTTTGATTGCTAGTCGGGACGGGGGGTTTTGGTGTTTTTAATCTAGATACACTTATTTTACTCGTTTTTCATGGCAAAATCTACTTTCTCAAAATAAAAATTTACTTATCTATTTATGTCGTTTGCAAGGTGCAACTTCAGATACCTGTTCTAAAAGTTCATTTATCGCAGGCTGAATTTCCTCTAATTTCAGATATAAACTATTGATTGTGTGAGCTATTTGAAGGATTCGCACTACAGCATCGGGTCTTCTTTCAAATTGACCTCCCCAGTTCTTATCAATAGTTTGATGTGAATAGGCTCCAAAAGTTGCTTCAGTCAAAATTCTCACACAAGCGGCTCTGTAACCTCTTTCTCCTGGTTTAGGACTCTCAACATATTTTTCACAATATTCAAGTGGCTCCATCAAAGGTTATTAAATTAGTTACAACTATTAAATTGTGTCTCCTATCACGCTATCTTCAACACCCATTTTTTATGGTGATATCCCACCATTGATAATACAGGAGAAAGGGGCGCTATTTTCTTGAACGTTAGGAATCACTAAGCGTTGTAATCAGCCGCTGGTACTTTGAGCTTGATTGGTATTTGATAACTAGGATTTTGACTTTCAGTAATTTCTACTCTCAAAATATAACACATATTGATGTCGATTAAACTCAATAAAAGGGTTAATTGATGTAAAGTTGTATTTGTTTGATATGAGGAAGTATGATTTAGGGTATGAGCAAACGTATCCAAGTTACACTTCCCGATAGGCTTGCAGAAGATTTAGAAAAATGGGCGACCTATGATGGACGACCACTATCAAATCTTGCTGCTTATCTTTTAGAACGTGCTGTTGCAGAAGCAAAAAAAGAAGGTGCTGAATGGAGCAAAGTAAGTCAAGGAGGAAAGTAAGTAATGCCTCAAATGAATGTTTTTATTAATTCTTTCTTATTTCTGTATATATTGTATTGATTATATGTCGTTAAGTCAATACAAAAATCAATGCAGTTGTAAATACAATTCAAATGTAGTTAAGTTAGACATATAGAATAATTGAAGGATATGCCTAAAAGAACATTTATATCGGTTGAAACAACACAGGAAATAAAAGAAGCTTTGAAGCGTAAAGCTAACATGGAGGGAAAAACCGTTACCGATGTTATTTCAAGCATGGTCAACGAATATCTAAATTCACCAGAAAAGGAAACTCAAGCGACTAATGTAATTAGCTTAGAGCAAAAAGTTCAAGAAATGCAGCAAACTCTTGAGAAGCATACCCAAATTCTTAATCAGTACCAGCAATGCTTGGGGGAATTATCAGCCTGAGAGAAGAAAACGAAGCTCTCAGGCGAACTCATCAAAAATTATTAAAGCTTCTTAAGGAAAAGCCCGCTGATGATTCAGTGGGTTAAATTTTTTCAGTTAGTTTTGTATTGATTGAATACATACGATAGATACAAGCAAACACCAGTATCTCTATTCTCTTACTACTTTTGACACCCAATGGGCTTGCTCAGGATATAATCGCCAAATATCCATACATTTCATCAGCTGCATCTAGGTAATAAGCAGTTTGCAATTAGAGAACTTTTAAAATTTGCTTTATCTTCTGTTTCAGCTAACCACCAAGCAATACTAGGGAGATACTAATTGCGATCGCGAAGCGCTGCTACAAAAAACGCTAAGAATATTTTGTATTTGTGAGATATTTCATCAGTGAGTTGAGCAGTCGTTTTTTTATCGTCACCAACCGGACTTCTTTCACGGGTTACTAAGTAAATAGCATTGAGTAACTGGTCTGTTGCTAAATCTCCAGCATCGCTTCTGTCTCGACGTTGGATAAATTCGGTGATTACAGTTTCCGCTTCAGCCATTACGTTATTACCCAAGTAAGCTTGAACATTTTTTTTCAAAGCTGTTGCGTCGGGATTTTCCATTGTCAATCGCAAGCAACGTCGTAATTGTCTAAAATAAGACTAAAAAAATCCGATAAATGCCAAACCCTAGCAAACCCAACGACATTATTCAACGTATCCTCAACAGAACTCAAGCCGATGATGATGTAGAAGCTTTGCGTCAATAGTTAAATAATGGGGGCATTCAAAATATTCAAGCTCAAAACCTGCAAGTTGCTAAGTACAACATCAATATCGGAAAGGGAGACAACATTCATATTGTGATAAAACCTACCAGGGAATTGATGCAGAAGCAATTAGAGAAGTAGCTCGTGCAGTAATTAATGGTTCTAACGCTACACAAATCCGCGAAGTTGTTCGTTCTATACTCAAAGAGGAGTTTCCCAAATTGTTTCAAGCAGAAAATTCTCAAAGTCTTTCGCGAAAAACCATTTTAGTATTAGCTTCAAGCCCTACAAATGAAGCGAGATTGAGACTAGATAAGGAATTGCGGGAAATAGATGAAGGTTTGCGAAGGTCACAGCATAGAGAGAAATTTAGTTTACAGCCAAAATTCGCTGTTCGTCCCGATGATTTACGTCGTGCTTTGTTAGATTTTAACCCCCCAATTGTTCACTTTTGCGGTCATGGTTCGGGTGAGAATGGCTTAATTTTAGAAAATGATGCTGGATTAGTGCAACTTGTCCCCACTCAAGCTTTAGCAAACTTATTTAAACGATTTGCAACGCGAGGACTTGAATGTGTAGTTCTCAACGCTTGTTATTCGGAAGTTCAAGCCAGCGCGATCGCCGAACATATTGATTATGTAGTCGGAATGAATAGCGCTATTGGAGATGATGCAGCGATTAAATTTGCAGTTGGTTTTTATGATGAATTAGGTGCTGGTTGGTCGTTTGAAGATGCTTATAATGGTGGCTGTGATGCTATTGCATTACAAGGAATCCCAGAAGAAAATACCCCAGTATTCAAAAATCTAAAAAAAAAGTTCAATTAACGGCAATAAATCCGGTTGATGACTTGGTGCAACAAGTGCGTTCCCGTCTCCACAACAGTATCCAAAGCTTACACAGCACAATGCCATTATGGGGAATCGATAATTGGGTACCTTTAGGAGATTTGTTTGTAGATGTAAATATTTTAGAAAAAACTAGCAGTAGCCGTAGGGCAGAATTAGATAACTTGTGGCAGGATTTTACCAAAGGTGAATCCAGCTACCGCAGTTTGGATCGGATTGGTTTGGGTAATCAACAGAAGCGCGTTTCCGGGTTGAGTGTGCTGGAGCGAGATAAAGATAAAAACTTGATGGTAGTAGGTAAACCGGGTTCGGGGAAAACCACATATCTACAAAAAATTGTTACCGAATGCAATAATGGAAAATTACAAGTGCAGAGAATACCCGTGTTGATAAAGCTGCGGGAATTTGTAGATGATGGACGTAAGTATGACTACAACTTGGAGCAATTTTTGGGACAACTTTGGCGGTTGAGTCATGCAGACATGGAATTGGTACTAAACCAGGGTAAAGCTTTGGTGTTGTTGGATGGCTTGGATGAGGTGACGGGGGAAGCAGGAAAGCAAATTACCAAAGAAATCAAGCGGTTTGAGCGTGTTTATCCCCAAGTGCTGATGATGGTGACTTGTCGGACGCAAAGCCAGGAATCACGGTTTGAGCGTTTTGATTATGTAGAGGTAGCGGATTTTAACTCCGAGCAGGTGCGGGCTTTTGCAGAGCATTGGTTTAGGACAGTCTGCGGGGATGCAAGGGAGAAACAAGCACGAGAATTTTTGGAGCAGTTGTTTCGGGAAGAAAATAAACCGATTCGGGAATTGGCGATTACACCGATATTGCTGAGTTTGACTTGTGCGGTATTCCAGCAAACAGGGAAATTTTACTCCAAGCGTTCCAAGCTATATGAGGAAGGGTTGGAATTATTGTTGGAGCAGTGGGATAAATCGCGGGAAGTGGAGCGGGATGAGGTTTATCGGGATTTGTCGGTGGAGCGAAAGTTGGAGTTGTTGAGTTATGTTGCGGTGAAAAAGTTCGAGCAAAAGCAGTATGTGTTGTTCGAGCAAGAGGAATTGGAGGGGTATATTGGGGAGTTTTTAGGGATTGAGCGATGGAAAAGTCAAAGGGTTTTGCGGGCAATAGCGTCTCAGCATGGGTTATTGATTGAGCGTTCATATAGGGTTTGGTCGTTTTCGCATTTGACTTTTCAAGAGTATTTGGTGGCTAAGTGGTTTTGTGATAAACAAGATTGGGAAAGATTAGTGATTAGAAGTACCCAAAAATCATGGAGAGAAACATTTAAACTTGTATTTTCGTTACTTAAAAACGCAGATTATTTATCTATAAGAATGAAGTTATGGATTGATGAGTTAATCATGATAGATGAAGAAATAAATATGTTTTTGAAATGGGTTGAACAAAAAAGTAAATCAGTGATAAATAATGATAAAAAATATAAATTAGTAGCGATAAAAGCTATTTTGATAGCATTTATTCATGATTTAGAGGAAGACGCAAGTAAACACTTACTTACAAGTCTGGATTCAAATCTTAATTCTGAATACCAATTACTATATGACTTAGTTTACGGATTTTTTTCTCGTCCTAATGATTCCACCTATGAATTTATAATTTTTTTAATAGTAAATCATTTTACAAATGGTTACTTCAACTCTCATCTTTCAAAGGCTATTCTAACTAACAAGGATTGGCAACCAAATGATAAAATTGGATTCACAATGTATGCTGGTTCGTGTTTTTCTAGTGGTTACTTAGGAGCAATTTGTTCAAATTCCTACTTCAATAAATATATTTTTAATATATTACCACCATTTGAATATTATGTCGCAAAAGATGACCCTGGAGCTAGCTTAAGTTGGGGTTATCTTGATGATTGGTGGGCAGTTAACGACGATGATTGGAAGCGGCAAATGGCTTTTATATTGAAAGAAAACCGTTGTCTTGGCAATACTTGGAAGCCAAAGAAAAAACAGAATAATTTGCTACAGAAATACTATTATAGTAATAAGTTATTAATAGATTGTCTGAATAGCTGCTGTGAAGTTAATGAAAAAGTACGCAAGACAATTGAAGAAACTCTATTCTTGCCCATTACAAAAATCGCAAAACGCAAACGCGAAAAACACACTGAGTAATTAATATCCATATATCATTAGATGAATATTCTAAAGATGAATATAGCATTAACCCATTTTTAGCATTTGGTAAAGGAAACGATTTAGATAAACGCCGTACAATAGTTAGCGCCACATCTATCGCATCAGTCAATACACAAGATACATCGAAGTAGAATGAGCGAATGGCTGTCAGCTTATAATTGCCAGTTATTGTTTCAGCCTTTTAGTTTACCCAAACTAAAAGCTTTTATTTGACTGATAGTAATACAGCTTACTTAAAAAAAATGGCAATCATAAATACAGTAATGTTTTTAAAATAATTATTATTTAAATCTATATATTCACAAAACATATATGTATGTTTTATATCGCAATATTTTAAGCAAGAAGTTTTAATATTTATCTTGCTATTGCAGTAAGAATATATTTTAACTACTTATTAAAATGACAGCTACTCAGAAAATTTGCTTTGGTTTTTTGGCTGTTATTGCTGTAGGAACTATTCTACTAATAATGCCCTTTTCTACAGCTTCTGGTACCTGGAATAACCCAATTGTTGCTTTATTTACATCGGCTTCAGCAGTTTGTGTTGTTGGATTAACTGTAGTTGATACCGGAAGTTATTATTCTTTCTGGGGTCAGTTAATCATACTATTACTTATACAAATTGGCGGTTTGGGATACATGACGTTTACAACCTTCTTAATCATGTTGACCGGACGTAGATTTGATTTAAGGCATAAAATGGCTATTCAACAAGCTTTAGATAGGCGAGAAATTGAAGGTAGTGGTAATATTATTCGCTCTATTATAGGAGTCACGTTATTTTTTGAAATTACGGGAATCTTTTTATTGCTATTAGTATTTATTCCAGATTTCGGATGGGATAGAGGAATGTGGCTGGCTATTTTTCATAGTGTTAGCGCTTGGAATAATGCAGGTTTTAGTTTATTCTCAAACAGTTTAGTTGACTACCAGTCATCGGTATTGTTGGTATTTGCAATTTCATCTTTAACTATTTTTGGTGGCATTGGTTATCAGGTTATATTAGAAATGTTTTTCTGGTTGCGCGACCGTTTACGTAGAAAACCGAGAAATATAGTATTATCTCTTGACTATAAAGTTGCAGTTAGTACAAGCATTTTTCTGCTACTGTCTGGAACTGTTAGTTTCTTTTTTATAGAAATCAAAAATCCACAAACTCTAGGTAATTTGAGTTTTCCTACCCAAGTATTAGCATCGTGGTTTCATTCAACGATGACCCGTTGTGCTGGCTTTAATAGCATTGATATAGGTCAAATGACTACTGCTGGTTTATTTGCCACAATGTTTTTTATGTTTATTGGCGCAAGTCCTGGAGGTACAGGAGGTGGTATGAAGACTACAACAATTAGAGTATTAACCAGTGCAACTAAATCTATTCTTCAAGGTAAAGAAGAAGTTTTGTTATATGAACGTCGTATTGCTGTATCTTTAATCCTGAAAGCAATTGGTGTCGCAGTTGGTTCGATTACAACTGTAGTTATTGGTATCGTTTTAATTTCTCTAGTTGAGCCTGAATTAAACTTTATTCAGCTTCAATTTGAAGTTGTTGCAGCTTATTCTAGTGGGGGTATTTCAACTGGTATCACAAGCGGTCTTTCTACAGTTGCAAAGCTGATTTTGATTGTATTGATGTATTTTGGGCGAGTTGGGGTTTTACTTATAATGTCGGCTATACTCGGCGACCCTAAGCCCAGTAAAATGCATTATCCAGAGGAAGATTTATTGGTTGGTTAGGTAAACCTATAATCGTCTTACCAATTAAAGCGACCTGATTATGTTTACGTATAGTGTACAAGCACTTATTTTTGTTAATATCCCACCTATATTTTGATTGTTCCGTCTTCCATTGAAATATTTTGCTCACCCTCACCGTGTTTCCGATGAGTGCTAGGGGAAATTGAGAGTAATACACTTCCCCCTAGCACCTGCTGATTATTAGCTAAGAGTGTATTTGAATCATTTGATAAAAACGAATTATATTTCTGGTAATCGATACTTAGTTTATGTCTAATTTATGCAGAAAGTGAAAGAAGAGGGATATGATACCTGAGATTATTTCTCTTCACAGTAGATTTCAAAGTCTTTGCACTAAATGCCGCAATTTTTGTTCTCTATCTTTACTCAATATGGTTTCTAACCAAGCCTTGATAATATGCGGAGCAGTCATTAAAGCATCGAGATATAAACGCCATTTATTCCAAGAAGTTATTGCTCTGGTTAAAGGGAAAACGTGCCAAAAACGATTAATCGAACATACAACTCCATCACCATTACAAGTTACTTTATGCCACCATCCAGCGGGAATAAACAGAATATCGCCTTGCTTGATAATTACTTCGTAACGATGGGAAAGTGCCTGGCATTGTTGACAGACTAACTTGCAAATCTTGTTCGGGTACATCGTAGCGCATATTCGTGGTCAGCAACTTTAGTACCACCTTCATATTACAGAACTTTTGCAAAGCGACAATCCGCAGAAAATTCAAGAATACTTTGGTCAAATTTACAAAGATTTGACCGCTCATGCAGAAGCTGAAGAGGAAGTAGTATATCCAAGAATACGTGCTTTCTACAGTGAAAGCGATACTCAAGAATTATATTCAGAACAAGCTGAAATGAAAGTGCAATTAGACGAAATCAAGTCTACTAATCCCTCTTCACCTCAATTCAAAGACAAAATCAAGCAGTAAATGGATGCAGTAGGCGACCATATGCGTCAAGAAGAAAGTACAATGTTTGCTGCAATTCGTAATAATCTAAGCAGCCAAGAAAGCGAGCAATTAGCTACTCAGTTTAAATCTGCTAAAACTCGCATTCAACAAAAGATGGGTGTAGTCAGTCAATAATTATAGGTTTTTAGGGCTACTCAATTAAATGTAGTAGCCTTAAGCCATGTAAATAAGCCTCTTCCTAAATTTCAGGAAGAGGTTAATAATAAAATTAACATTGATTGATATTAGGCATTTCTTGCCAACATCTTCGACAAAATAAATACATTTCTTTTTCACGAATGCAATTGAGTAATGTATCCCCACAACAAGGACAACACTGATTGCTGAATGTTTCTTGACCTAAGATTCCTCTATCTTGTAGAGTTTTAGACTTATTTATATGATTACTACGATTCAAAGTAGAATTATCTTTTTCATTATCATTATTTACTTCTAACTTTTCTAACTTCTGCTGTTTTTTAGATTGAAGATAATTTATCTCTGGCTCTTCTTGTGTTTGTGAATAAAACATTTGCTTGTACTTCTAACTGAATATTTTCTATTGTTAAAATTTGATAAATATGATTTTTATTAGTATATTTTAGTAATTATTTAGTATTTTAAATAAATCTCTAATCACTATTAATTTATATTTATTTAATAATTATACATAACAAGTTCTAAAACAGGCATCCTACTAACGAATTATTTATTTACTGCGAATACTCATCTTACGATTATCAGGCTTCCAATCATTGAGAATATCTTTTACCAAAAGTTCTCTTAACCAAACTTGAGAAACAACCACCAATGGTAAAGCTAAAAACAAACCTAATAAACCAAAAAAGACAGCAAAAGCTACTTGCGATAATAAAGTAATCGCTGGCAATAAAGATACTTCTCGCTTCATTACCAATGGGGTCAGAATATTACTTTCAGTTTGCTGAATTAGTATGTAGAGAACTATTACAGCCAAAGCTTTCCAAGGTACGACAGTTAAAGCCATCGCAGCAGGAGGTATCACGCTCAAAGTTGGTCCTAAATTCGGGATAAATGTTAAAAAACCTGCCAATATAGCATTAACGAAAGGTAAAGGAATTCCCAAAAAAAATAAACCAATAAAACTCAATATTGTAATAACCGTCATATTAAATACAACCCCAATAAACCAACCTACTAAAGATTGTTCGCATTGAGTAAGAATCGACGAAGCACGGGAACGGTAAAATCCGGGAAACAGTAATAAAAAAACCTGTCTGTAAGCGGAAGGATTAGCTAAAAGCATAATGGTGACAACAATTACCAATAGCAAATTCAATACGAAGTCAAGAGAGTTAGAAAAAACCTTAAAAAAGCCACCAAACCAATTAGAATCTGAACTAAGTAATTGTTTCCAAAAATTTTGTAAACTACCAATATCGGTAAGTAACTGTCCGGGAATTATATTTTGCAGCCAACTGTAACCATCTCTTAATTGTTTAAATCCTTGATTAACTAAATTGCTAGATTGCGGTATTTTATCAACAATAGACGGTACAATAATTGCAGCGATTCCAATAAATACTGTTAATATCATAACAATTGAGATAGCAACAGCAAATCCCCGTTTCATATTAAGACGAGACTGAATTATTTTCACCAATCTATTAATAACTGTTGCAAAAGCTATCGCCGTAAATCCTAACAATAGTACTTGTCTTATCTGCCATAAAATATACAAAACAACTGCAAACAATAGGAAGCCAATCAGTTTTCCGAAGCGCACATTAAACCTCTACTATTTAGTTCAAAATTATGTTTATAACTATTCAACTAATCTAAAATAATTATCTCATAAATTAAACTTGTAAATCGGATAAATGCTCTAAATTATGAGACATCTTTTTTTCCCGATTGCATCGGTACAATCACTTGTAACCCATTTTGAATGCACTCTACTTCTAAAGGTGTATATCCAATCATTTCACCATCCAATACAATTTTTTGTGGTGGATTAGTTTTAATTTTTATATTCTTTGTTCGTAAATAACTGATATCATCGCGTTTAGCTTCATTTCTCCTTAAACCAGTTTGCAACAAATGATAAGAAGCAGCAAACGCCGATTTCCATGTATCGGATGAAATGATAGTAACATCAAGTAACCCATCGTCATAAATAATATTTGGCGGACCTTGAGCTAATATCGATGTTATTGGTGCTGCATTTGCTACAGTTATAGCCCCAGCAGAAACGTGAATTTTCTCGTCATCTGTTTCAATTTCAGCTTCAAATATTTCAAATTCCCGAAGTTGCTTTAACCCAGAAGCTAAATAAGCTAAAGCACCCCAGTCTTGTTTTGCTTCTTGAGTAGTATTTTCAACAGTTTCTGCTTCAAAACCGATTCCAGCTAGCAACATCATTAATCTACCGTTGCATCTACCAATATCAATTCGTCTAGTGTTACCAGATAAAATCGTTTCGCAAGCTTCCTCCAAAGTCTCTGGAATACCCAAAGCAGAAGCAAAAGCATTAACAGTCCCTCTCGGTATTACTCCTAAAGATATATTTGTCTCACCTAACGTTTTAGCTGTTTTGGAAACGGTACCGTCACCACCAGCAGCGATTATGATTTCAAAATCTTTATTTACAGCTTCTTGACCTAATTTATCTGCACCTTTTTCCCTTGTAGTAAGCTGAATGTCTAAATCAAGTTGAGGAGATAAAAGTTCCTTTATCCTCTTCAACTCTTCCTGGAAATTATTTGAACCAGTAACGGGATTAAAAATTAGACAAGCTTTTCGACGCATAGTAAATTGTTGCGGCTTACCAAAATATAATTTTTCAAAATGATTCAATATCTATCAATACTGTAAAATTATTAGAAAAAATATATCTAGCTTTGGGGGTAGTTTAATTTGAATGATATAGTCAAGTTGATGGATATAGATGTAAGTAAATATTGATACAAGCCATCAATACACTATTTAAGTTTATCTATTTCGCTACAAAATAAGTGATTATTCTACAAATTAACTAGTGGATTATTATCCTATCTGTATTTTGAACTTTAATGGTTTTTAGATTCTGTTTTACGCAATATTTACAGGGTAAATCTCCTTTAACTTATATATGTCTGATGATTCTGTCTTACTGTCGAGTTCAAAAAAATTTAATGTATCAGACCAGAATTATATATGAAGGAATATCACCTACGATTGATTTTTCTCAAAGATTAATATGTTGAAATTGAGAGAGTAGAAGAAAAAAGAAAGTGAATTATGCGTAGCATTAGTATTGGTCTAACCGAAGAACAACGAAAAGGCGTTTGCGAACTCTTGAACAAGGATTTAGCTGACGCTTATTTATTGTTGGTTAAAACCAAAAAGTACCACTGGGATGTTGTTGGACCTCAGTTCCGTACTCTACATGAACTGTGGGAAGAACACTATGAAGCTTTAACCATGAACATCGACTCCATTGCCGAGCGCGTTCGTGCTTTGGGTTTCTTCCCTGTAAGTACTATGGAAGGATTTCTAAAACTAACATCTTTGAGAGAAAGTTCTGAAAATCTACCTTTAGCTACTCAAATGGTATCTAATTTGGCAGATGACCACGAACAAGTTATCCGTAACTTACGCGAGCATATCGATAAATCTAGCTCGGATTTCCATGATGAAGGTACTGCTGATTTTCTTACTGGATTGATGGAAGAACATGAAGAAATGGCTTGGATGTTGCGCTCTTTTATTGAAGGAGAATCTTTACAAGCAGACGGTCGAGCAACTTCTCAAACAGCTGTAAGCGTTAATTAATCTTGTAATCGCTTCGATTTTAAAAACAGTCTTTGAGAAAGATTAACTGTAACTAATAAACAAGGAGAAAGAATTAACATGACTATTTCCGCAGATAAAATTCCTGCTCAGTCTCAAGATAGACAGCCTGGATTAGAATCTGAAATGAATCCCCAACCCCAGTACGACCGCGAAAGCTATCGCGGTAGTGATAAATTAAAGGGTAAAGTAGCTTTAATTACTGGTGGTGACAGTGGTATTGGTCGTTCAGTAGCAGTGCTGTACGCTAAGGAAGGAGCAGACGTTGCGATTGTATATCTCGATGAACACCAAGATGCACAAAAAACTAAAGAGTTAGTCGAAGCTGAAGGACAAAAATGTTTGTTATTACCCGGAGATATTAGCAACGAACAGTTTTGTCACGAGACTGTACAAAAGACAGTAGAACAGTTGGGTAAATTAGATATTCTGGTTAATAATGCTGCCGAGCAGTACATGGAAAATCCTGAAACTTTAAAAGATATAGATTCAGGGCGTTTGGGTAGTATTTTTAGTACCAATATTTTCTCGATGTTTTATTTGTGCAAAGCTGCAATTCCTCATCTCAAGGAAGGCAGTTCAATCATTAATACTACTTCGATAAACGCTTATAAAGGTAATGCACCTTTACTCAGCTACTCCACAACTAAAGGTGCAATACTTGCATTTACTCGTTCCCTATCTCAATCTTTATTAAAGAAAGGTATTCGGGTTAATGGAGTAGCTCCAGGACCGATTTGGACTCCTTTTATTCCCGATGCTTTCCCCGCAGAACAAGTTGAAGGATTTGGTAAACAAGTACCAATGCAACGTCCCGGACAACCTGTTGAAGTTGCTACCAGTTTTGTCTTCCTAGCATCGGATGATTCTTCTTACTTCGCAGGACAGATATTACATCCTAACGGTGGTGTAGTTGTTGGAGCATAAATAAAGAGGGAGGGAGTGAGGGAGAGAGGGAGAGAGGGAGAGGTAATTGAATGGGGTTTTGACCCCAACCAATTACTAGCACGGTACAGACCGTGGGGTTTTAGACAGGAATTGCTTCGACGATAACCTGAGTTATGTATGGTGTAGCACAAAGCTACGCCTATTCAGAAAAAATAACTTTAATCTATATTTGAATTTCTTTAACGCTAATTAATTAGGAATTATTTATGAATAATAAAACGTTAAAAATTAGAGATTGATTAAGTCTCTGTTTGATGACATTTTTAATTTTAATTCTTATCTTCTAAATTCCATCATTTGAAATTGGAGAAGGTGCTTTTTGGATTTTACGTTGGCAAAATAACGTCGATGGCTCTGGTATTAGTTTTAATTTTGTTGCTTTATTGATTATTGCTTTTTTTATCGGTTCAATAAGTTTACCGCTTCGAGTAAAGAAATAAAGCGTTAAAACGTTCCGTTGATAACGCACCCTACGAAGAAAGATAATGACACACCCAAATATTCATCTCTAACTTTTGTCAGAGTACAAACTATTTCTTTGAGAAGATGAGTAAAATTCTGATTTCCTCTAAAGTTTATTCTATATGTATAAAAATACAGTGTATAGTAAAAAATTATAAAAAAATTATATTTTATTTGTAAGTAAAAATTGCGTAAATCCTAAACAAATATACAGAAAAAGTGGAAGATTATTCACCATCAACCTACGAAAACTCAGATAATAGATATTTAGAGGAATCTTATCAACAAACAGCGGTACGTGAATTACCACCTCAAGAATATCAAGATGAAGAAAACGAAAAGGTTGATAAACCTGTAAAAGAAGATAACAAAAGTAACAAAAATCAAATCAAATCGGCTCTTAAAAAATATTGGTGGATAATCGCCGTATTAGTTGTGTTAGCTGGTGGTGTAACAATAATTCGTCCTTGGGAAAGCGCACCAGAAGAAAAGAATGCGAGTCAAGTTACGAAATTTTCTGTGCGAACTACAAAAGCTCAAAGACAACCAATCCGCGCTTGGGTTTCGAGTGAGGGTAGAGTTAGAGCAGCAAGATACAAACATTTAACTTTTGAAGTAGAAGGAGACGTAACCTACTTAGCTCGTCGCAACGGAAGAAGATTGCGAGAAGGAGATAGAGTTAAATCGGGAGAATTACTTGCACGGGTTGACGATAGAAAACTAGTTGCTGATGTTCGACAAGCCGAAGCCGCTATAGATGAAGCACGAAAACAGAGGGCTGCGGCTCGTGCTAATGTTGCTCAAGCAAAAGCGCAAGTATCGACAGCGCGATCGCAATTACAAAAAGCTCAAACTGCTCGCAATTTGGCGGCTACGAATCTCGAACGCTATCGTTTACTGATTAACGAAGGAGCCATTGCTCGGCAGGAATTTGACACCCGTCAAAATGCTCTTCGAGATGCCCAAGCAGATGTTGGAGCCGCCCAATCTCAAGTACAATCAGCGCAAGCTGGAGTTATATCTGCTCAAGAACAACTTGAAGCCACATCAAGTAGTATTACCACAGCCGAAGCGCGTTTAACTCAGGCAAAAGTCGCGTTGGAAGGTGCCAGTATTTACGCTCCCTTCGACGGTGTTGTGGCTTATCTTAACTACACCGAAGGGGAGTATTTTACACCCCAAGCAGTAAGCTCTCAACTTGGCGGCGATTACCAAGGAATTTTAGAAAGAATACCAATGGTAGTTATCGACCCCAGTCAGTATGAGGTAATTGTAGATTTAGCAGGTTCCACCGGAGAGCAAGTTGAACCCGACCAAACAGCATACGTTGCTTCAGAAAATAATCTTAAAAATAATCTCAAAAATTCTGTTGGTGAAAACACTGTTAATCAAACCTTAGTTGCTAATGCTCGTGCTAAAGGTGAAGTTTTTGCTGTAAACCCCGCCATCAGTCCGGGAGGACGAGCAATTGAAGCTAGAATTCGCTTAAATCCGTCAAATACAAGAAATGTAAGACATGGCGAACGAGTCTTAACATGGATTGCGGTTGAAGAAGAACCAAATGCTATTGTCATTCCTTTAAATACAGTAGTTTACCGCGACCAGGTACCCTATGTTTTTATAGTCAATCGGGAAGGTGTAGTCGAAAAACGAAAGGTAGGACTAGGAATTAGAGGTATTACCCAACAGCAAATTATTAGCGGAGTCGAAGCCGGAGAATCTGTAGTTACCCAAGGACAAAATCGTCTTGTTGATGGCGCACCAGTTCGAGTAGTGAGTGATGAGTAATGAGTAAAGAGATGGGGAGATATTTATCCCACATTCCGCACCCCAGGGTGTCACATAACATAATCACTTAATTTTTCTTAGATTTTGAGCTAAAAATTATGCTGACATAATTTTAAATCTTAGTTAAAACAAGGAGATTAAGTATATAAACTAGCTTTGTTTTATTCTAAAAAAAAGTAAAAACACCTTTGTGACAGTTAGGGTGCGGAATGTGGGATTTATAACTCATAATTCTTAATTCCTAACTCCTAACTCCTAACTCCTAACTCTCAATCCAAAATCCGTCTTGGAAAGTTTTGGGGACGGAAACCGACACCCCAAACTTTCCGCAAAATCTAAAATCTAAAATTCAATGCCCTAAATAGCAATGACTAAACTAGAATCTCCACCAGTAAAACAAAAAGAAAACAAGGATATCGGTAAAGCTTCGCGGTGGGAGCGCTTCTTTTTCTTAAATACGATTTTCGCAATTCTTTTAAGTTTATTGCTTGTCATTGGTGGGGTATTGGGTTACTTTTCGATGACTAAACAATCTCAACCTGATATTGATATTGCGGTTGCTAACATTACTACTACTTGGGCTGGTGCTGACCCGCAAACTATAGAGCAGCAAATTACTGATGAAATCGAGACGGAGATTACCTCGGTTGAAAATATTAGTCAAATTAAAAGCGCTTCTTATACAGGTTTTTCGGTAATTAATGTAGAGTTTACGAGCGGTGCTAATACTGAAGAAGCAATCCAAGAGTTGCGACAAGCGGTTTCTCAAGCTGAATCAGAATTACCCAGGGATGCGGATGAGCCTGTTGTTGAGCAGGTTTCCCTTGATGATGCGCCAATTATTACCCTAGCACTGTATGGCAACATCGATGCAACGGTAATTTCTCAAGCTGCTGAGGAAATACAAGACCGTTTGGAGCAGGTGGGGGGAGTGAGTGAAGTCAATCTTGGTGGTGCTAGGGAAGAAGTTGTTAGCGTACAAATGAATCCTTTTAGCTTGTCTAAATTAGGTATTTCACCAACTACCGTAGCCAATCAAATTCGTGCTGCAAATCGAGATGTCCCTCTCAACGAGATAGAAAGTGATGCTATCGGGACTCAAGTGCGCTTTTACGGTCGGTTTCGCTCGATTGAAGATTTACAAGATTTACCTATAACCCGTCTTGATGGACGGGTTGTTCGTTTAAGTGAAGTTGCTTCTGTAAGTCGAGAACTCGAAAAAGAAAACACCCGTGCTTTTATTAGTACGCAAGAGGAAGAATATCAGCCTGTGGTCAGTATTGGTGTGGTAAAAGTACCGGGACAAGATTCGATTGAGGTGATTAATCAAGTCCTCGCAACAATGGATGAGATTAAGCAGAATGCGGATATATGGCCTTATGGTATGGAATACCGCGTCATTGCTGATGAATCGGAAATTATTTGGGAACAGTTGGGTAATTTGTTTGTAAATGCGTTACAAGCAATGGCAGCGGTGTTTGTCATTTTGTTTATTGCTCTTTCCTGGCGCGAAGCTTTGATAGCTGGACTTTCGATTCCACTAACGTTTTCGGGGGCTTTAGCGATTCTTTGGCTCATGGGTCAAACTCTGAACAACATGGTGCTGATTGGTATGGTGTTGGCTTTGGGAATTTTGGTGGATGTATTCATCTTGATGATGGAAGGAATGCATGAAGCGATTTTTGTCAAGGGGTTAACATTTAATCAAGCTGCACTAAAAACGGTGAAAACCTATGCTCCACCTGCTTTTGCCGGACAATTAACTACTATTTTAGCCCTGACACCATTGATGGCTATTAGCGGTACTTTAGGTAAATTTATCGAATTACTGCCGATTGCTGCGATTATTTGTTTAGTCCTGAGTTTTGCGATCGCAATTCTCATAGACATTCCCCTATCTCGCTATTTGTTAGCAGATGTCAAAGGTGGAGAAAAAAAATCTCGTATCGACCGACTCAGCGAAAAAGCTTCCGAACGTTGGGTGCTATGGAGTCTCAATTTTACCGTCAGAAATAAAGCTACCGCTCGTGCTTGGACGGTGGGGACAATTGCTTTATTCGCCTGTGCTGTATACGCTTTTACCCAAATTCCCGTAGAATTTTTTCCGCAATCCGACCAGCGCAACTTCAGCGTTAACGTTGAATTACCTCCCACCACAACCCTTAACGTTACTCAAGAAGTTGCGGACGATTTGGGACAAATTTTACAGCAAAAAGATTATTTAGAAAGCGTAATTAAATACGTTGGTCAACGCAGTAACTTAGTTTCATCCGGTGAGCTACAGCCAACTGAGGGTAGTTATTTACTGGGCTTTTCTGGGGTTTTTATACCAGAAAAAGAACGAGACAAACTTTCCTTTGAATACTTAGATAACCTGCGTAATGAATTAAAAGCAGCAGTAAATAAATATCCTGGAGCAACACTAGTATTAAATGCCCAACAAGCCGGACAAAGCGGCGACCCAATTCAAATTAAAATTACTGGTACCAATTTAACCCAACTGCGCGAAATTTCTCAGCAAGTGCAGATGGAGTTACAGCAAATTAATGGTGCTACCGATGTCCGAGATAGCTTGGGGGCTTTACAGGCAGATTTGAGATTGATACCAAAACGCGAAGAATTGAGTTTTTACGGTTTGAGTGAAGAACAACTGACCACTCAGGCACAATACTATACCAGAGCAATTGATATTGGTAATTTTGCCATTGGCGGCAATCGGGAAGATTTAGAAATCCGTTTGAGTACGGCTTGGCCCTCTCGTAATGGTAGAGTTGGCGGACCAACTCGCCGAGATGAATTGTTGGCAGTACGCTTTTTTACCGATAATCCCAATGAAGAATTAATTTCGGCAAGTGCTGTTGTTGAACCCGTACAGACACAAGCACCTCTTTCCATTGCGCGTCGGGATGGACAACGTACCGCAACGGTGCTAGCAAAAAATGATAACCGCACTGTGGGTGAAATTCTGGGAGATTTGGAACCAAAGCTAGGAGAAATGAAAAAGTCTTGGCCCAGTGGCTACAGTTACAGCTTTGGGGGTGAAACAGAAGACCAAGCAGAAACTTTTGGTTCCGCAGGACAAGCACTTGGTTTGGCAGTTTTCCTCGTATTTGCTGTACTGGTTTTGCAACTCGGTTCGTTCCGACAACCGTTTATCATTTTACTGGCAATTCCTTTCGCCTTGATTGGTACCTTCGGCGGATTTTACTTAACAGGGATTCCTTTTTCTTTCTCCGCTTTTATCGGCATCATTGCTTTAGTGGGAATTGTCGTTAACGATGCCATAGTCATGGTTGATACCATGAACGGCTACCAGCAAGAGGGGATAAAAGTTAGACAAGCTGCTGCTAGAGGAGCAGCCGACCGCTTAAGACCAGTATTAACAACAAGTATCACCACAATTATTGGTTTGATTCCTTTAGCTTTGAGCGACCCAACCTGGATGCCATTGTGTAGTGCAATTATCTTCGGTTTACTCGCCGCAACTTTGATTGCATTGATTGTCGTACCTTGTTTGTATTTGATATTAACTCCTAAGACAAAAGTGGGTAAAACTGAAGCTATATAATTCCGATTTAATTATTGAAAAATTAGTTTATTTCTGCAAACTTCTGTTTACAACCTCGAAGTTTTTTTATAGCTTTCTTTTTCAATCTACTTACTTTCATATAAGAGATATTTAATTGACTAGCAACTTGATGCAAAGATAATTCTTGACCATCTTGTAATCCAAATACCAAAATAATCACATCTCTTTCTGAAGGTGTAAGTTCATATAATAATTCTTGAATATTTTTTTCTAGAGAACCATCAATATCTGACGTTTCAATTTGATTATGAGTATTTTCTAAAAAATCTTGCAGTGAATTATCTTGCGCTTCACCAACTTTGATGTCTAATGAAATTGGTTTGCGAGCTATTTGTAGATACTTTTGAACGTCAGATGTTTTCAAAGAAACATTCGCAGCTACATCTTCTAATGTTGGTTTTTTACCTAATTTTTGCATTAATTCTCGTTGTACCTTCTTGATTTTCCGAATTTTATTGCATATATGATCCGGAAGACGAATTGTACGGCTTTTACGATCAATTGCCCCTGTAATAGCTTGTCTAATCCAATAATAACTGTATGTAGAGAATTTGTAACCTTTATTTGGGTCAAACTTTTCTACACCTCTTTGTAAGCCTAGCGTTCCTTCTTGGATTAAATCGTTTAATTCTAAGTTATAGTTTTGATATTTTTTTGCTACGGATACAACTAATCGTAAATTTGCTTCAATTAGCTTATGTTTAGCATTCTGACCTTAAAAGTTTTGATTCGTAAATATTGTGGCGAGATTACGCGATGTTCGCAATATTATTAGTGTCATATAATCAAGACAGGGCAAAAGGGATACTGCAACTTATGTTATGAGTAATTATTCCAGTATGGATTTTTTTCCTATCAAACTTGTGTCCTTACCTACTTTAAAAGAAACCAACTAATTGTGAGTGAAGAAGAATTTACTAGACTTATCCAAGTTATCCGTCAGCAGATAGAGGAACTAGATGGATATACGAAGTTACCTCCAACACAGCGGTCAGAATTTTTAAGTGAAGCAATAGCAAATATTGTTTCATCCATAGATAATTTCCAGCTACTTCAAGAACAAATGCAAGCTAGCTTAGAAGTGATGGAGATTATTCAAGAGGAATTGCTCGAGCAGAATGAATATCTGGCAAAACAACGAGAGCGTTATTGCGAATTGTTCGAGTTCGCACCTGATGCTTATTTGCTCATAAGCCCTCAAGGAATTATTTTAGAAGCTAATGGTGCTGCTGCTGGATTATTTAATGTTTTGCAAAATTTCCTCATTGGCAAACCATTGGTTACTTTTGTGGCTGAGACAGAGCGTTCGGTGTTTCATACCAAACTAAAGCAGTTGTGCGAACTATATTCTTCTACACAAGAGTGGGAAATACTTATGTGTTCGCGTGCTGCTCAACCTTTTGACGCTTCACTTTCAGTAGCACCTGTGCGTGACTCTCGGGGGTCGCTAGTTTACCTACGAGTAACTATACGCGATGTTACTAAGTACAAGCAGGCGAATTTACAACAACGACCAGCAGCAGCAACTGTAGAGGTTCCCCATTCGCTCGATGGATTACAGGTACTTTTCGTTGACGACCAAATTGATGCTCGCGAGTTTATTACCTTAGTGCTGGAGCAGCAAGGAATATCTGTAACAGCAGTTACTTCTGTATCCGAAGCGCTCGAAGCGTTGGAGCAAACACGCCCAGATGTAATAATCAGTGATATCAGAATGCCCGATGAAGATGGCTATGCTTTGATTCGCAAAATAAAGGCACTAGAAGCAGAAAAAGGATGGCAAATTCCGACTGCTGCCTTGACTGCTTACCCGTCAGAAAACTCGGCACAGGCAATACAATACAAGCTGGTTTTCATTCGCACCTGCATAAACTTGCTGCGCCAACGGAGTTAGTAGCAATGGTTGCACGGCTGACTGGGCGAAACTAAAATTATGAAGCTGAAGAAATAAACCTGGGCAGTAAAGCAAGTGGGATGCAAGAACCATTACCTGAAGTAACGCTAGAAGATATTATAATCACCAAGGAGCTATCTCGGCGATCGCCCCGTTCTCCTAACTTATCTTCAGAAAATCAGGCATTGCATACTTTGGTAAGGCAAATGGCGACTCAGCCAGAAAAATTACCCCAAACTGTAGTTGACACGGCAATAGATTTATGTGTTGCTGGTAGTGCGGGGATTAGTTTGCTAGAAACCACATCAACTGGGGAAGATATCTTTCGCTGGGTCGTATTAGCAGGAATGGCTAAAAATGTTGGGTTCACCGCACCTAAAGATTGTAGTTTTTGCGGTGTTTGTCTGCAACATGGTACACCCCAACTATTTTCCTATCCCGAACGATATTTCAGCTATTTTGCAGCAGCGAATACACCGATAGTGGAACTGTTGGTGCTACCCGTGATTGCTGAAAATAATGTCCTGGGTACGGTCTGGATTATGTCCCACGAGGAGCAGCAGCATTTTGACTCAGAAGACGTGCGGGTGATGGCAAGTCTGGCGGACTTCGCGGCTGCTGTGTTGTTGAATCAGCGACAGACACAGGACTTGCTCGTAAAGAATGCCCAGTTAGAGGCTGAGGTCGTCGAAGGCAAACGTGCCGTAGTCAACATTCAAGAGCAATGCCAAACTACAGTCGCGCAATTACGCACATCGGAAGAAGGCTTGCGAGCAATGATTGAGAATCTACCCGGTGGCGCAGCCTTTATCGTTGACCGCAATCTTCGCTACTTGGTTGCTGAAGGAGGAGCATTGTGCCCAGCCGGATTCAAGTCTAACGATTTAGTCGGCAAAACCATTTTTGAGGTGATGCCGCCCGAATTAGCAGCATATTGCGAAGCAATGTACCGTAAAGCGCTGGCTGGCGAAACATTTGAAGACGAACACAGTGCCGACGGAAACTGCTACATCTCTAAAGGAACGCCGCTCCGCTCTGCAAACGGTGAAGTACACGCCGTGCTTGCCGTTTCATACGATATTAGCGAACGCAAACGAGCGGAAGCAGCAGTTGCCGCAGACCTTGAGGATCTGCAACTGCTGCACAACCTTAGTACGAAACTTGTAACTGAAGGCGACATTCAAACGCTTTATCAAGAGATAATAGCAACTGCAATTTCGCTGATGCGAGCAGATGCCGGGTCGGTACAAATTTTTGATGAGGCAACGCAAGAGTTGCTGCTGCTGGCGGCTCGGGGCTTTGAGCCAAATATGATAAATCATTTCTATCGCGTCAACGCCAGTTCTAACACGTCGTGCGGTATTACATTGGCAACTGGCAAACGCACCTTTGTTAATTACGACGTGTCCGAAAGCGATGACCCCGACGGTTCGAGCCGGATGCACGTGGAGGCAGGTTATCTCTGTGCCCAGTCCACCCCATTAATTGCTCGTTCGGGCAAACTAATCGGTATGTTTTCGACCCATTGGTGCAAACACCACCGACCAAGCGAGCGCGAACTGCGATTTCTCGATTTACTCGCTCGCCAAGCCGCCGATTTGATTGAGCAACGGCAGACGCAAGAAAAACTACGCCGCGCTGCTAATATGGATGCGTTTCGAGTCATTTTGTCCGATGCATTGCGTCCCCTAAATAATTCGATGGAAATCCAACAAGAGGCGATGCGCGTCGTTGGCGAACACCTTGCAGTTGACCGCGTTTTGTATAGCAAAATCGAAGACGACGGTGAAACTTTTGTGTTGAGCGACAACTTTGTACGTGGCGATTATCCAAAATGGCTCGGACGACACAACTTAAGCGACTTTGGAAGAGTGGCAGAACCCTTACGCGCCGGACAAACCCTCGTCTTTGCAGATGTTGAACAAGATAAGAAATTGAACGAAGCCGAGCGCTTGGCACTCCTCAAGGTGAATATTGTCTCATGTATTGTTGTTCCCCTCGTCAAGGACGGACGCTGGATGTTCAATCTGGGCGTAAATCACGGCACGGCGCGTGAGTGGAAGGACGAAGAAATCGCGCTTGTCGAAGAAGCAGCAGAACGTATGTGGGCGGCAATCGAACGCGCTCGTGCTGAAGCAGCCTTGCAAGAAGCACAAGAGAATTTAGCCATTGCTGTTGAAGCCGCGCAAATGGGAACGTGGAATTTAGACCTCACTAAAGATGTTGCTCCGCAACGCTCTCCACGCCATGACCAGATTTTCGGTTACGATACGTTGCAATCCGAATGGGGACAGCAAATTGCTAAACGTCATGTCATTGAAGAAGACCACGAAATTTTCGACGCAGCATTCGCTCGCGCAATGGAAACGGGCGAGCTAGATTTTAAGGTACGCATTCAATGGCAAGATGGAAGTATTCACTGGATGGCGTGTCGCGGTCATTTCTACTTTGACAGAAATGGAAAAGCCGTATCTGGTGCGGGTGTGAATTTCGATATTACCGATTACAAACAAGCAGAAGACAATCGGATTCGATTTATTCAAGAACAAGCTGCCCGTGAGGAGGAGAGGCAACGAGTCGAGTCACTAGCAGAAATAGACCGTGCCAAAACTGAATTTTTCACTAATATTAGTCACGAATTCCGCACCCCTCTGACATTGTTACTTGCACCATTGCAAGATGCCTTGAGCGATTGTGACAATCCCTTGAGTTCACCTCAACGCCAAAGATTGCAATTAGCGTATGGCAATAGTCAGCGTCTCCTGAAGCTGGTCAATACCCTGCTCGACTTCTCTCGGATTCAAGCTAATCGAATGCAAGCCGTTTACGAACCCACCGATTTGGCAATGTTCACAACTGAGCTAGCCTCAGTGTTTCGTTCCGCCATTGAGCGGGCAGGATTACGCTTAATAGTCGATTGCCCACCTTTACTTGAGCCTGTATACGTAGACCGTCAAATGTGGGAGAAAGTTGTCCTTAACCTGCTTTCCAATGCCTTTAAGTTTACTCTAGAAGGCGAAATTACGGTCAGCCTGCGTTCTGCGGATAACCATCACGTGACGCTACAGGTACAAGATACAGGCACCGGAATTCCATCCGAAGAACTGCCCCATCTGTTTGAAAGATTTTACCGTATTCAGAATAGGCAGGCGCGGACTCATGAAGGGTCTGGTATTGGTCTAGCCTTGGTGCAGGAGTTAATCAAAATGCATAGTGGAACCGTGGATGTAAGCAGCCTCGTAGGAGAAGGAACCTGTTTCACGGTTACAATCCCTAAAGGCACAACTCACCTACCAAGCAAACACATCCGAGCCACAGGCTCCTTGACATCAAATGCATTAGGTGCTTCACCTTATGTTCGGGAAGCAGAGCGATGGGTAGATGGGGTAGAGGGGGTAGAGGGGGTAGAGGAGACAAGGGGACAAGAAGACAGGGAGCAAGATGCTCCCACTACCAATTACCAATCCCCAATCCCTAATCCCCAATCCCCAATCCCCCACATTCTCCTTGTCGATGATAATGCTGATATGCGCGATTACCTCAAGCGGATATTAAGCGAATATGTAGAAGTGGAAGCGGTTGCTGATGGAGCTGCTGCACTGTTTGCCGTTCAACAAAGAGTGCCGGATTTAGTGCTTACTGATGTGATGATGCCACAGCTAGATGGACTTGAGTTATTGAAAGCACTACGTACCGACACACGTACAAGAGAAGTGCCAATAATTTTGCTTACTGCTCGTGCTGGAGAAGAGTTTCTAGTAGAAGGATTAGAATCTGGAACTGACGATTACCTAATCAAACCCTTTTCTGCCCAAGAACTTGTTACCCGCGTGTTAGCTCATCTAAGGCTGGCACAACTGCGAGGGGAAGCACTGCGTCAAGAGAAAACAGCAAATCGCATGAAAGATAGGTTACTTGCAGAAATTTCCCACGAACTGAATGCTCCTCTGGTTGCGATTCTCGGTTGGACGCGGTTACTTCGTAGCAGCCCTCCAAATCAAGCAATGCTGACCAAATCTTTGGAAACAATAGAACACAACGCTACTTTACAAGCCAAACTTATCCAAGATTTAGTGGATATGTCGCGTATTAGTACGGGTAAAATTAGTTTAAATTGTCAGCAAGTTGAGTTACAAGCTGCAATTCAAATCGCCATTGCCGCAGTGCAACATTCTCTCGAAGCCAAAGACATTCGCTTAGAGTGTATGCTCGCTTCTTTACCAATAACAGTCCACGGCGATCCAGACCGCTTGCAGCAGATTTTCTTAAATATAATTTCCAACGCTATCAAATTTACTCCTAATGGAGGAAGAATCGAAGTTCGTCTTGATGCTAGTAAAACACAAGCCGAAATTTCAGTAAGGGACACTGGCATTGGCATCACTGCTGAGTTTCTACCCCATGTTTTTGAAATTTTTCGACAGGCAGAAAGCTCAAGAGGGCTTGGAATAGGACTGGCGATCGCACGTCATTTAGTAGAACTCCACAATGGTACTATTAATGCTCAAAGTCGCGGTATAGGGCAAGGTGCAACCTTTAATTTTACGCTACCTTTAATTGATTTAAGAAAGATTTAGCAATCATGATAGGTTAGTTTTAATATCGCATAAAGCATTCTTGAAAAACGCTAATGCTTGAGTAGTTTAGTAAATATTATTAAATGAACGTCACGGCATGAATCAAGTAGATGAGAATCCCGAATTTGAAGCTTTATTGAACTACCTCAAGCAAAACTGTGGTTGCGACTTGACAGGTAACAAATGTGGTTCTCTAATGCGTCGGTTCCAATATCGTATGCAGCAGTTAGGAATTAAAAACTATGGGGACTACTTAGAATATTTACAATCTCATGCCGAAGAGTGCGCTCCTCTACTTGACACCATCCTCATCAACTGTTCTGACTTTTTCCGCGACAGCGATTACTGGGATTATTTAGCTAACAATATTATTCCTCAAATTATTACAAGCAAACAGCCCGACGAAAGAATTAGAGTTTGGAGTGCTGGCTGTTCTTCCGGACAGGAAGTTTACACATTGGTTATGTTGCTGGTTGAAGCTCTAGGTATTGAGCAATATTTGCAACGAGTGCAAGTTTTTGCTACGGATATAGATAAAGATGCACTTAAGCAGTCAAGGCAAGCCAGTTATAGTCAACAGCAAGTTGCAGACATTCCCAACAGACTACTATCTAAATACTTTGAACAAACCGAACAGAGTTATATTTTTGACTCCAAACTGCGTCGCACAATTGTGTTTGGTTGCCATGACCTAGCTAAGGATGCACCCATGTCCAAAATCGACCTGCTTGTATGCCGCAATGTGCTTATTTATTTAACACTCGCAACTCAAGCAACTGTTCTGGTTCGCTTTCATTTTGCCTTAACTGATAAGGGCTTTCTTTTTTTGGGCAAAGTAGAAGGCTTAACCAATGATAGCCGAATCTTCACTCCTATTAGTCTCAAGTATCGTATTTTTGCTAAAGGGCAGAAACTCAGTTTGAAAGATCACTTACGCATCAAACCTCAGACTCTTACTCCGTCAGAAATTAGCCCTTTAATTACGCAAACCCACATTGCTCAAGCAGCTTTTTTTGCAAGTCCATTTGCTCAACTAGCAGTAGATAGCAATAGCCGTCTACTTATGGCTAATGACCGGGCATATGCTTTGTTTAATTTGAAGAGCGTCGATTTAGGTGCGCGATTGCAAGATTTAGCAATAGGACAACTTATAAATTTAACTGCTTGTATTCAGCAGCTAGAGCAGTCATGTCATCTGCTTAGACTGAAAAATATAGCGTGGGTACGCGAATCTGTCACAATTTATTTAGACATTCACATTACACCGATATTAGATTCGGAAGGTAAGCTACTAAACGTCATCCTCTATGCAGAAGAGCTAGATTAAATAGCCAAATTCTCTAATAAACTTACTTAGGGTTTGATTTATTTATTATTGCATCGCTAATTTAGAAGCAATCGTTTGACGTAGCTGTTGGGGAAGCAATACGCGATTAACTGCGTGAATAACTCCATTGCTAGCTGCGATATTTGCATTGGTTACGCTAGCGTTATTTACGATTACTCGTTGAGGAGTTACGTTAACTGCTACTCCACCGTATAGCATATCTACGGTACCAGTTTGTAATTGGTTAGCAGTGACTCTACCTGATGTTACGTGATAGCTAAGAACTTGACGCAACAAATCTTTATTCTCCGGCTTAAGTAAAAATTCAACTGCTCCTTCAGGTAAAGATTGTTCAAACGCTTGGTCAGTAGGAGCAAAAACAGTATAAGAACCACTTGCAAGTGTATCTGCTAAACCTGCTGCCTGTACAGCTTTCACAAGAGTATCAAAGGATTCGCTTGCTACTGCAACTTCAACGAGATTTCTTCCACTTGTTGACATTTGCATATTTTGCATTTCGCCATGATTATCGGCTCTAGCTGGAATTGCGGCAAAAGCACCGATGCTAACAATACCAGTGATTACAGTAAGTTTTTTGAACAGTTTGGTTAAATTATTAGTATTCATAATTATGAAAGAAGAATGAATTATTACGAAAGTTTTCTTGCCTCTAATGTTAGTAAACTTTGTTTATCCTTTAATCCCCGTAGAGAAATAAGACCTTCGATAGAATAAATAAAAAGGAAAATTAACAGGACTTACGCAAATAAAAGAAATAGTCAATTTTGTATTTAAAAAAAATACAGATTCTATATTTACGTAAAAAAAGAATAAAAAAAAATCACAAAAACTTGTATGAAAGATTCAGTTAATATGAAATATTAAACAACTATCTTGTGGCATACTTCTTATGGATTTTGTTTATCTAACTATAGATAGGTGCATAGTTTTTATCTTTAGAGATATTAATGGGATGAAACTTCTTCTTCGGCACTTGCAGTAACTAAATATCCCGCCGTTTTTCGTTCATATTCGGAACAAAATTTATATATGATGGTGTTGTCATACCTTATTAAATTGACGGCGGGACATTTTATTTCTTGTTATTTCTTGAATGACACAGATTCAATTTCGACTCTGATTGAATTACAAAATTAGCACGATGTTCATCCTCAAAAGTCATAAAAAATATTGACTTGTCGGGAGTTAAATAAATTAATATTCCATAAACTACGTTTACCATTGCAATCTGTTGAAATAAAAATGGCATGGCACTTAAGACAGAAATTATAGCTCAACAAAGCGTTCGCGAAAGACCGCAAAATACTCCACCTTCAAGTGAAGTTACAGCAACTCAAGTTGGATTAGCATTAGCAACCTTTTCCGTAGCTGTTCTGATTGTGACTTTAATACTGATTTTTGTCGAACATTTTAAGAATAAAAAAAGTTTATATCCTCATCTGGATATTGGCAAAAGTTTTTCTTCTATTCCCTGTCGCAAATGTCAGTTTTTCGATAACAATCAGCATCTTGCCTGTGCCGTACAACCTGCGCTAGTTTTAAGTTTAGAAGCTTCTAAATGTCAGGATTATAGGCGAAGAAAGAAATAAATTATTTATTTATTTTTATAGTTAGGACTTATAGTACTGAGCAAGACAATCTAATTAACCATTATTTAAGCTCTACTTAGACTAACTTCAATATTCAATTTAGTCTAAGTAACAACCAATTAACTTCCCATGCTCAAAAATTAATCATTAGGAGAATAATTCATTAGTGCGCTTAATCAAAAATCTAATTCCATTTTTCTTAGTAACGTTATTTGTAGCAATACTGGGCAATCTATCCCCAGCTATGTCTCAAACTCCAGATGTAGGAGCGCTTAATATCGACAATATATCTACAGGGTTAAATTTTGAAAATTTACTAACCTATACACCCATGCAACATTCGATTGTTGAAGGGTTTTTAACGCTGGGATATGCAGCACAAGCAGCGGGTTTAGTTTATTTTTTGGCAACGATGAGCATATCGCTCCTCGCTATCGGCTTTCTTCAGCATTGTCCGCAGTGGTAATGGTATCGGCTTTCCTCGAATTGTGGCGACTTGCTCAAGATTGGAGATATGCATTTACTTTTAGTGATGGTTTGTGGCGACCTGTTAATGATGCTTTTTCTAACGGTTTCCGATATGTAAACTGGTCTATTGATGTACCGATACTGCTGATACAGCTTGTGGTTGTATTGGGTTTAACTCGCAAAAGCGCCATTTCTTACGCGACTAAGTTCACGATTGGCGGACTTTTAATGATTTGGACGGGATATATAGGACAGTTTTATGAAGTCACAGATCCAATTCCGTTTTGGATTTGGGGTGCGGTTAGTACCGTATTTTATGTTTATGTGCTGTTTGTAGTTTGGGGATTAATTTCTAAAGAATCTGACAATCTACCGAAAAGCCCCGACAATCTTCCAGGAATGATGCGGTTTGTGCGCTCGTATCTTTTTATAACTTGGACGCTTTATCCCATAGCTTATATTATCCCAGCATTTTGGTTTGATGGTTGGGGTGTAGTGACTAGACAAATTATCTACACGGTTGCTGATGTTACCTCTAAGGTTATCTATGGAGTTATTCTCGGTTACATAGCCCGCAAGCGCAGCGAAGCGATTGATTATGAACCAGCAATGGCGACTTCGCGACGATAGTTATTGATAGTTTTTTGCTTTTGAGTTGTTTTAAGAGCTAACAGGATAATCTGTTGAAGTAATCTATCTAGGTTTACTACCCAGTTTGGGTGTTTTAGCAATTCCTGGTGTCGGTGCAGCAGCAGAAGTAGGTGTAATACTTGCAAATACTCTTATCGGTGGTGGTATAGGTGCTGCTAGCGGTGGTTTGCTTGGTGCTTTGATTGGTTGGGGAGTACCTGAAGAACGAGCTAACTATTATAATGAGCAGCTTTCTCAAGGAAAGTATGTAGTATTGCTTGAAGGACATCAATCGGAAATTAATACGGCTGAATCAATTTTGAGAAATCAAGGAGTACGAGATTGGGAAATTTATAACACACCGACAGCAGGAAATCCTGTTAATCGCACAGTCTTCTAATATTGTGTAGTAAACAGCCAGTCTAAAGCACTTGATATTGTTAATAGGCTTTATCCGAAAACTGCTTATAGGGGCTGGGGAAGAAAAATAAAAAACCCCTCGTCCCTTTTTCTGTGGTAGCCTCTGAAGCAATAATAGCACTGGCAAATTTTCAAAAATAAAAAATGAAACTCAAAGATAAAAAAGTAGTTGTAATTGGTGGTAGTTCGGGAATGGGACTAGAAATCGCTAAATCTGCTGCTCAAGCGGAAGCTGATACCATCATTGCTAGTCGTTCGCCACAAAAGTTGGAAGCAGCTTTAGCAGAAATCGAACACCATGTTTCAGCATATCCTATAGATTTAACTGACTCCAGTTCAATTAAAGAATTTTTTCAGCGTATTGGAGCGATTGATTATCTAATTATCTCTGGTAGTTCTCTAGAAATGGGAGCATTTCGAGAATTACCAGTAGAAAAAGCAATGCAATCGATGGATAGTAAGTTTTGGGGACCCTACCGTGCAGTTAAAGCAGCACAGATGAGCGATAATGGCTCGATTATTTTGTTTTCTGGGGGTCTTAGTCGCAAACCGTCGAAAGGTGCAGCGATAGTTTCTGCTATTAATGCAGCGATTGAAGGACTCGGACGAGCTTTAGCATTAGAACTTGCTCCGGTGCGGGTTAATGTAATTTCTCCAGGAGTAGTGCAAACCCCTATTTATAGCGATATGCCTGAAGATAAACGCGAGCAAATGTATAATCAAACTGCCGAAAAACTTCCCGTTAATAAAGTTGGAAAAACAGAAGATATTGCTAAAATAACACTTGAAGTAATGTCCAATGATTATATAACAGGAACGGTTATCGATGTTAACGGTGGTAGTTTTTTAGTTTGAATAAGTTGTTAATAGTATTTGAAAGTCAATTTTTACACTGCACATGATTATCTAAGTTTTGTATCAAATAATTTAGAAGATTCACCAAATTACCAATAAAATAATTAACGAGGAAAAATAGAATGCGTTATCTCCTAATTTTCACAATGTTAATCTCTATCCTGCTTTCAGGTTGTGAGCTTTTTACTCCCCATACCAGTGATGCACTTTCTCAGACAAAGCAAGTGAAAGAACTCGAAAAGCAAACCCAGCAAATCGAAAAACAAACAGAAGCACTAGAAAGACTAGCAAAATCAACCGAAAAAATTGCTAATCCTCAAAAATAATTAGTGTATCTGCTTTTATCAATTGATAATAACAACTAAAGTCAAGATGATGGTAATAAAAACTGAACCGCGCAGTCCCCCTGATGAAAACTAGATTTCACCATTATGTATCATCTTGTTGCGATACAGCTTGGATTCGTCTATTGATTTCTGACCAGTTCACCACATTCCACCAATTATTCAGATACTCAGCACGCTGGTTTTGATATCTAAGGTAGTATGCGTGTTCCCATACATCGTTACCCATAATTGGATACAAGCTGTCCATGATGGGGCTATCTTGATTAGGTGTAGTCACAATCTGGAGTTGATTTTGCGGATTACGCACCAACCAAACCCATCCACTACCAAACCGATCTCCACCTGCTTGATTAAACTGTTTTTTAAAGGCATCAAAACTACCAAAGGTTTGATTTATTTGTTGAGCTATTTCTCCTGTAGGTTCTCCACCACCATTGGGACTCATAATTTGCCAGAAAATTGTGTGATTGAGATGACCCCCACCGTTGTTGCGTACTGTCTCCCGAATATCTTCTGGGACGCTGTTTAAGTCGCGTAACATCGCTTCTACACTTTTATTTTGCAGTTCGGGATATTTCTGTAATGCTGCGTTGAGATTTTTCACATATGCAGCATGATGTCTGTCGTGATGCAGTTTCATTGTTTCTGCATCAATAGCTTTTTCTAATGCATTTGCAGCGTAGGGTAATTCTGGTAGCCGTGCGGGGGAAGTAGTTAGTTCTCTGTCAGGATATGCTACAGCAAAAGATTGGGTACTAAAAGTTTTTTCTGTTACAGGTGTTGCTGTAGAAGTTGATGACTCATTTATTGATGCTGTTTGACAAGCAAATAACAGAGAAATTAAGAAAAATCCTGTGAGAAAAAGTATAGATTTTTGTCGCCAAGTTTTTTTTACAATCATAAATTTTTATCTAATTAGTTATTGCAAATGGAAGACTGATAGGTTCTAAGTAAATGGTATTACGAAATTGAGAATGGAATTAACAATTGCTAAAGCAATAGAACCAATCGTAGCGCTCCAAAATCCGTATCTTAAGCGAAACCCAGGTACTATAGTCGCTGATAATCCAAATATGATTGAATTTAAAACAAAGAAGAACAAACCCAAAGTCAGGATAATGAATGGTAATGTAAAAAAGGTTAAAACGGGAAGCAAAAGTGCATTCAAAATTCCAAAAATTGTGGCAGTAATTAACGCTTTTCCAAAACTATCTATTTCTACTCCTATCGGTAGTTTAGAAATTATTAGAAAGCTGATAGCCGTTACTAACCAAGTAAGAATCAACCCAGCCATAAGCAAGACTCCTTATCACTACCATTTCGATATTTTTAATATTAGTGATAAATGTGAAGAGGAAGTGACTGCTTTACATAACGTCATATTAAAGTATGAGTAAATTACGGGAACAGTACACAACGGTTGATGGAATATCGGTCTTTTCAATGGTTACAGCAAGCGAAAACTATTAAAATGATTTAAAAAACCTCGAAGATGAATATCTTAGTATTTAATGCAGGTAGTGCTTCTCTTAAGTTTGAAATTATACGGGCTGATTCACAAAATCCTGATTTGAAGCAATTGCACAAAGTAACTAGTGGCTCTATAGAACATATTGGAGCAGACACCGTTCTTTCACAGTTAGAAAATAAAGAAGTAATTGATAAACAGCAAATTACTGCATCGGATTATAGTAACGCGACTCAACAAGCACTAAAGTGGCTTGATAAACAGGAAATTAATACAAAATTTGATGTTGTCGGACATCGAATAGTGCATGGAGCAAATCGCTTTAATGCCCCGGTATTAATTGATGATAAAGTTATTGAAGATATCAAAGCTCTCGAAGAACTTGCACCGCTACATAATGCAAATGCTGTAGATGTAATTCAAGCTACTCGTAACTTACTTGGTAAAGAAGTACCGATGGTAGCTGTTTTTGATACTGTGTTTCATAGTGATATCCCTGATTTTGCTTACCTTTACGGAATTCCTTATGAATTATCCGAGCGCTATCAAATCAGACGTTATGGCTTTCACGGTATCTCTCATCAATATATGACAACACGATACGCGCAGATAACTAATACCCCTGTTGAAGAAGTTGATATTATTACCCTGCATTTAGAAAGTGGTTGTTCTGCAACGGCAGTTAAAGCAGGAAAATCAATCGATACATCAATGGGTTTTACACCCCTTGAAGGATTGATGATGGGAAAACGTTCTGGCGATATTGACCCTGCACTTGTAAATTATCTTGCTAGTAAAGAAGGTGTTAAAGTCAGCGAAATAGAAGAATTATTCAATCATAAATCTGGGCTTTTGGGTGTTTCTGGGATGTCTCACGATACACGGGTGTTGATGAAGCATTTTGACACCGATAAACGAGTACGTCTAGCAATGGAGGTTTTTTGTTACCGCATTCTTAAATATATTGGGGCTTATTTAGCTGCAATGGGTGGAGCTAAAGCAATTGTCTTTGGTGGTGGGATTGGGGAAAATACAGTTTACGTGCGTAATTATATTTGTTCTCGACTCAAATGGTGCGGATTGGTTCTCGATTCCGAACGTAATCAACAAGTTATTGATTGTGAAGGGCAAATTAGTACTGATGATTCTGAGTTACACGCTTATGCAATACCTGTTGAGGAAGGATTGCAGATTGCACAAGAAGCTGTTTTGACGATTTTATAAATATTACCTATTTAAGCTCAATCTATGTAATTAGATAGAACGGAAATTGCAAGGAAATAACTAGCATCAACGTAAAGCTGGATGGACACGCATTTGTAAAGTGTAAAGCAGGAGAAAACCATGCGATTGCGTACAACGCTCGTTCTCATCTGTTTGCTGGTTTTAGTTGGCTTTCTGGGTTTTCAATTAGAACTAACGTTGCCAGGAAGACCACCGAATATTAATAACACTTACACACCTTTGACACAATCTCCACCACAAGGAATTGGCTCTTACGATGTGCTAGGTTATTCTATTTCTAAGCTAGAAGCAGAAAAATTATTGCAAACAGAAACCGGACAGGAAATACTTTCTCCCGCTAATGGTGCGGTTGAAGTTACGGAAGAATTAATAGATTTAGGTCGCGATGCTTTCTATCGAGAAACTTTTGGTAACGAATATCTATTTACAGATGTAGTGGGTATTCTCGATGGTCCGATTAATTTACGCAGTATTGCTTCCTCAGTTTTAAATTTGAAAGGACAACCAACTACTAATTTACAAGTTCCTATAGACCAGGATATTACCGTTGGTAAACGAACTTTCAAAGCTGGTACGGTTGTAAATACTGGATTAGATGTATCTGGTGGTTCTCTATTTCCTTTGGGGTTAATTACTCACCTTGATAAAGGCAAAGTTCGGGTTGGAGTTACTTGTGCTTTGTGTCATGCAACAGTAAACGAACAAACTGGACGTGTTTTAGAAGGTGCAATTAACACAAATATAAATTTGGGTTCGTTAATTGCGATGGCAAGTAATTCTGCTGCACTCTTTCGTCAAACAGATGTTAATCCAAACAAAATCCCACCAGGAGAGCATAGTTTCATCAATAACAAAGGAGAAACAGCAAAACTCCCCGACCAAAAAATTATGGAGGATGAAGTTGATGCTGCAATGCTTTCATGGGCACCCGGTAATTTTGTTTCTAATGGAGACTTGGAGAATAATTCGGCGCAAATTCCTACTTCCTATACTCACGAAACTTTTCCCTATGCTTGGAGTGGTGTTGCTTCCATCGGTTGGTTCCACGGACTAACGACATTGAATAATGCTGTATTTGGGTTAAATGCTGACCCTACAACTACAGCAGATGCAAGTGAATCAGTATTAGGAATCGACAAGGAAGTTTATTTAGGCACAATGCTGCAAAATGCATCTAGTCGAAAATTTCAATTACCAGAAGGTGCAAAACCATCAGAATTTTTTGATAAAGTAGACCCGACTCCGGGAGAACCCGGTATTAATAGCGTGATAAAAATGCCGGAATATCCCAAAGGTTCTTTGTTTATGCAAAATGGGTTAATGGCAAATACTCCCGGTTTACCAGTGGCAGCACAATTAAATGGAATGTCTGCATTTCAAAACACTTTAGCCCCACCTGCTCATGAAGCTGCTGATATTGACACCTTGAAACGAGGTGCTGCTATTTTCCAAAAGGCTAATTGTGCCCAATGTCACAGCGGGCGTTATTTTACCAATCATAAAGTAATTCCAGTCAAAGAAATTGCAACTCAACCCAAACGGGCACCAGCTTCGCGTAAATTTGCCCAGGAGTTTGTACCACCAGATACTTATCCTCCGAATGTGCCCATACCTTTATTTGCTAATCCACCTGTATTATCAGTACCAACTGACATCACCCCACAGAAAGATATTGAGCTTTCCTACGCTTTGAGCGACCCAAATGGTGGTTACAAAGTACAGAATTTAATCGGACTATATCTAAGCGCTCCTTATCTTCATGATGGTGGTGTGGCTGCAAGTGCTGATTCTATCAAACAAGATGACACCGGACGTTTTACTATTGCGATAAAAGATGAGTTAGGAATGGCTGGTACTTTGATGCGTGGTATTGCACCCAACCCAGAAAATAGTTTACGAGTACTACTTGACCGGAAATTGCGAAAAGCTGTAGTTGCAGCAAACCGAAACAATCCCGATCTTCAACGGTCAAATGTAGACGGTAGCGGACATGAATATTGGGTTGATAAAAAAGCTGGTTATAGCACTCAAGACCAAACCGACTTAATTAAATTCTTGCTGTCAATAGACGATGTACCAAGAGTTTTACCAGAAACATCAATCGCGCACCGATAAAGCAAGTACTTATTGTCAAGTTTTTGAAGAGTAATAGCAAACTTTTAATAGCCTTTATGAATCAAGACAATTCACCAGCGCACAAACAAACCAATCAGGTAGAGCGCAATATTGAAGGAATACATAAACCGCCAAAGAACTGGCGACAACGCTTAAGCTGGTTGGGTCCAGGAATAACTTGGATGGCAGCAGGTGCAGGAGGAGCAGGTGAATTGCTGTTCCCACCCCGCGTCGGCTCACTCTACGGATATGCTTTCTTCTGGGCGATTGTTGCCGCTGTTGCCCTCAAATGGTTCATTAACCATGAAATCGGTCGCTTTTCTACTTGTACCGGAGATACGCTGCTTGATGGATTCAAAAAAGTTCCCAGACCGAAAAATTGGGCAGTTTGGCTCATCGTCTTGCCGCAATTATTTGTCGCAGTTGGTGCAATTGCTGGATTATCGGGGTCAGCCGCTACCGCACTTATTCTGGTTTTTCCTGGCGATAACCGTCTTTGGATGACAGTAATCCTGCTGACAACAATGGTTTTTCTTCTATGGGGAAAGTACAAAAAGCTCGAACAAGTAGCTTCATTTTTAGCAATTGCTTTAGCATTGGCAGCAATCGTAACAGCTATTACTGTCTTTCCTAATATTAGTGCCTTAGCTGCGGGACTCGTTCCCCAGCTACCAGCCAATACAAATTATGCGGAGATTGTACCTTGGCTGAGTTTTGTTCTGGCGGGTGCAGCAGGGATGACGTGGTATTCTTACTGGATTGCAGAAAAGGGTTATGGTGCAGCAGAATATGCTCGCGAGATTGGTGAGGCTGTGAATCCACGCGAGATGAGTACTCAGGAGCGCCAAGGTTTGCGCGGTTGGCTGTCGATAATGACATTAGACTTAACTCTAGGTGTCATCGGCGGACTACTGATTGTTATGGCTTTTCTGATTTTAGGTACTGAATTATTACGACCCCAAGGACTTGTACCAGCAGAAAATCGCGTTGCCGAGGTGCTGGGTAGTCTACTAGGTGATGTCTGGGGACCTATTGGTTATTGGTTTATGATTGTGGCAGTGTTTACGGGTTTCTGGCAAACTGTACTTACAAATCAAGATGGTTGGGCGCGGTTATTTGCGGATGGAACGAATATTATCTTGCAGCCATTCAATTTGCACAATCGATGGACGAATGAAGAATTTCTACGAAAGGCTTATATCGTAGGGTTATTGACAGTCGTACCTATCGCACTTTACTGGATTGTCGGAGAACCAGTAGGACTACTTCAAATTACTGGAATTATCGAAGCAGCCCATATTCCCTTTATTGCCTGGTTAACCTTATATATCAACTATCGCCGACTGCCGAATGGTTTGCGACCATCTAAGTTTAATCTAACTGCAACTGCTATAGCGGGACTCTTCTTTGCTGTATTTGCTATAACTTATTTTTTACAATTGATTGGTATCCTTGGCGGTGATTCTAGTAGTTGAATCATCAACAATTGACATTAGCTTGTTTGCAGTAGTGGCTTTGATTGTAGGTAAATTTAGTTAACGCCTACAGCAGTTTTTCCAGATATCTGACCATCTGCTTGTAAAGATTCTCCTTCAATAAAGGAGCGTAACATCCAAGCCATTTCTTCATGTTCTTCCATTAATCCGGTAAGGAAATCAGCTGTTCCTTCATCATGGAAGTCCGAGCTACACTTATCAATATGCTCGCGCAAATTACGGATAACTTGTTCGTGGTCATTTACTAAACTAGCTACCATTTGAGTTGCTAAAGGTAGTTTTTCAGAACTTTCTTTTAAAGATGTTAGTTTGAGAAATCCTCCCATAGTACTTACAGGGAAAGAACCTAAAGCACGAACCCGCTCGGCAATAGAGTCAATGTTCATTGTTAAGGTTTGATAATGTTCTTCCCAAAGTTCGTGCAGAGTGCGGAACTGAGGTCCAATAACATCCCAGTGATACTTCTTGGTTTTAACTAATAGTAAGTAAGCATCTGCTAAATCATTGTTTAAGAGTTCACAAACGCCTTTACGCTGTTCCTCTGTTAAACCAATATTAATGCTACGCATAATTATTTTTTCTCTTTTTCAACTCTTTCTCGATTTGAACATATTAAGTTTGTTGAAAAATCAGTCGCAGGTGAGAATGTAATTTCTTTGAGCTTAATTTGAGCTTAAGGATATCAGAATAAGTTTCTATCTTGAGACATAGTAGCTTCGATATCTCTGCACGTATACTCTGTTAATAGATGGAATAGTCTTTTAAATTAAGTAACCTACAGGTAAGTAACTTTCTACTTTTAGTGGTTTTGAAAAAGCAAGGAATTTTAAATACTTTCAAATATGAATTTAGAAATAATAGTCAAACATCTATCCCTAGTTTAATTATAAAAAAATAGATTAAGCCTTTTTTATCTGTCTTAGGAATGACGAATAGCTTCATGTGAAATAGATAGGCTACTACAAACAGACAAAAGTTCTTAGACTGAAACAAATTAGATACAAAGCACAGGAGGATAATATGGTTCAACAAATGAAAAGAGACTGCAATACGGGAACAGCTAACGAACACTACGATTTGATTAGCGTCATCTATCACTCACTACAAAGTGCTTCCGTATGCAATATGTACATCCAAGATGCGAATAATTCTGGCGACCGCGAATTGATGGAGTTCTTTCAACAGGTCAAAGAGCAAAACTGTCAGCAAGCAGAGCAAGCGAAAAAATTGATGGCACAACGGATGGGTCAGCAATAAGCTATCTATCTAAATACGTAAGTTCCGAATTCGGAGTTTGGTGGGGCACATAAATACTTAGGGAAATCTTAAGTGAGTATTTCTTTAGATGATGCCCCACAAGTATCTGTAACTATTTAAGGCGGGAAGTAAGTATAATTCGTAATATGTCCCTCCGGGACACGCTACGCTAACGTAATTCGTAATTCGTAAGAGAAAAATAGAAGTTAATCGCTCAATTGAGCGAATTTTGTATTATATAAAAATGTTATACCGAAATCGAACTGAAGCTGGGCAAAGGTTAGCGCAGAAATTAAAAGATTATGCTAACCGTCCAGATGTTTTGGTGCTGGGTTTGCCTCGCGGTGGCGTTCCGGTAGCTTTTGAAGTCGCTAAATTGCTCAATGCGCCACTAGATGTTTTTTTGGTACGTAAACTAGGCGTTCCCGGTCATGAAGAATTAGCTATGGGAGCAATCGCTAGTGGTGGTATTCGCATTCTTAATGAGGAAGTGGTAAAAGATTTACACTTATCGTACAAAGTAATTGATAAGGTTACGAAGAGCGAGCAAGAAGAGATGAAACGCCGCGAAGGCGCTTACCGAGACAATCGCTCTCCTTTGGATTTAAGCAATCGCACCATAATTTTAGTAGATGACGGTTTGGCAACTGGTGCGACCATGCGCGTTGCTGCCGTAGCCATCAGACAGCAGCAGCCCAAACAAATTATTGCTGCCGTACCAGTATCTGCTCCGGAAATCTGCAATGAGTTCCGAGTCGAGGTAGACGAAATCATTTGTGCCCAAACGCCAAAACCCTTTGTTGCGGTTGGTGTTTGGTATGAAAAATTTTCGCAAACCACTGATGCACAAGTACAGGATTTACTCAAACGGGCTGCTGAAAGAGAAGTTATTGCTTTGCGTTCGGCAAGCTAATTTTTACTTATTTAACCCGAACTCGTAGGAAACAAAAACAGGAAATTCTACCCATTATGGCAACTTCACAATCACCGAAACTTTATACCATGTCTGGTACTTGCGCCTTAGCACCTCATATTGTGCTTGAGTGGATTGGCAAGCCTTACGAACTTGAAGTTATGGAACATGGGCAGCACCTTGAACCAGAGTACTTAAAGATAAACCCGAAGGGTAAAGTACCTGCTTTAATCAATGAAGATGGTCGCGTACTTACAGAAGCAGCTGCCATTTTGATGTATTTAGCAGACCGATATCCTCAAGCCAATCTTGGCACAGGTGATGATGCTTATGAGCGTTACCAACTTGAGGAATGGCTTGCCTATATGACTAGCGAAGTACACGCCGATTTTGCACCGCACTTTGCACCACAACGTTTTATTGATGATGAAAATCAGTACGATGCTGTGCGTAAAGCAACTTACGAGCGCCTACGCGAACACTATGAAACTTTGAACGAGCGCTTAAATCAGCATCTAATGGCGCATGGACGTACCGTAGCCGACTCTTATCTCTACGTCCTGACTCGCTGGATTGACCTAACACCGATGAATATCAACGACTATCCAAATTTGAAAGGTTTTCGCGAACATATGTCGGCTGATGCAGGGGTTAAACAAGCTGTGGAAATGCAGAAAGCTAAGTGATGAATGTAAATCAATAAATATTCCTTTCTCTTCTCTTTTTTTGTTTAACCAGAACTCATGTTAACAAGTATGCTTCCGTACTGAAAAATTAATTAAAAAATGGCACAGAAATCAAGCACTTTATTAGCTGATGTGGTGTGCTAGAACGCAAAAATATGGAAACAAATCTTCCCCACAGATGGTTGCAAAAACTAGTCATACTAGGTACTCCTCTGGCTATAGGAATTGTAGAGCTTTGGCATCCAAAATTCTCATCAGAGCTGTTAGACCTACCACCCCAACAGGTGTTGGACACAATATCATCAATGATAAGTGCAGGTTCGTGGCTAACTATACACCTGCTCCAACTCCCATTATTCGGACTCTTGGCAATGTCGGTATGGACGTATACGCTTTACCAATGGACTGTACCTGAAAATTTTCCTGATAATTTGCTTTCTAATCAAGAGAAATAGCGAATGAAAAAAAATGAAATTCTTGAGTAAATAGAAACTTTCCTCCATAACAAACACGATGCCTTGTTTTTCACTTTTAGTAAGAACAAGGCATCAATCTATTACTGGAACAATTTCGGAGTAACTAATAGCTTTTCTGGCAATTATTATCGTGATACTTGTAGCAGAGTTTAATCCATAATACGGCATATCACATTTAAAATTAAGGTTCTTCAGTACCTGTTATGCCAAACTATTAGTTAAAATGAAAATTATGCTGTTAAATTCAGGCTTAAATGACCAGAATGCTTAAAAAGGTAGTTTCTGTTAAGAATTAAAGCATGTATCCCTTATATAGCTTTGATTTTAAGATTTTGATATACGTTTTTAGCATAATACGTACTGAAGAGCCAAAATTAATCATATTTTATGTTGATAACTTGACATTACTATAGCAATCCTATTTAATTTACGAACAACTTGTGAAGGGAACAGGGAACAGGAAACAGGGAATAGATTTGTTTATATATCATTTAGGAATGCTATATATCGATAAACTTCAAAATTAAATAATTGTATATTATTTTTTGATTCGAGCTTAATAAAGATTTATAATATCTAACGAAAAATAACAATTAACAAGGAAAAATTTGTAAAATTGAGTTAAAAAATGATTTTGTAGATATTGACTTTTAATAAATAAAACTAATGACAGTAGAAAATATTCTTCAAGGTTTGCAATATAACGATTCTTTAAAAGCAAGAACTGTGTCAGAGGTGATGCAGAATCCGGTGACTTATGCATCTCCTACTACGGATTTACTCAATATTGCTAGAATTATGGCTTCTGAGAATATTGGTAGTGTTGTAATTGCACAGCATCGAGCAATAGAAGCAAGGGGAGAGGTTTTTCCTATTGGAATAATTACGGAACGAGATATAGTCAGACTCCAAGCGCTACAACAAAATTTAGCTAATATTGAAGCGAAAACAGTTATTAGTAGCGCGTTAAAATGCGTGCGTGAAACTGATTCGCTATGGAATGCTTATTCCCAAATGCAGCACTTTAATTTACAGCAATTAGTGGTAGTTGGAGATGAAGAGGAATTAGTAGGTATTGTAACTCAATCTAGTTGTTTACAGCTAGGCTGTTGTGTAAAAAAAAACCATATTGCTACTGGATTAGAGCAAAAATTAGAAGAAAAAACATCGCGATTAATTCAGCTAAAGCAGCAATTACGAAGTGAAATTATCCAACATCAGCAAAACCAACAAACATACCATCAATCTTCAATTGAATTAGAAAAGCAAATTGCACAAAGAGCCGCAGAACTTATTAAAGTTAACTGCGAATTAAGCACAAGCCTTGAAGGACAAGCCGTTTTTGAAGAGGAATTACGTCAGCAAAATGAAGAATTATTGATTGCTCATGAAAACGTGAAGTTAGAGCAACAGCGTTATGAGAATTTATTCGAGTTTGCTCCAGATGCGTATTTGGTAACTGATGCAAATGGAAAGATTCAAGAGGCTAACCGTGCAGCTTGTAACTTGTTTAGTTTGTCCCAAGATAAACTTGTAGGTAAACCCATATTTATTTTTATTGCCGAGCCTAATCGTAAAACCTTTCGTACCCAAGTGAACTTGTTGCAGCGGGTGGAGGATTGGGAATGTTCTATAAAGCCACGGGAACGCCAGCCTTTTAATGCCACAATTACTATAACCAGCATCCACGATAATAAGGATAACCTGGTAGGCAAACGTTTGATGGTTCGCGATATCACCCAACGCAAGCAGGCAGAAGAGAAGATTAGACAGCAAGCTGCTTTACTCGATATTACTACAGATGCAATTATTGTTTGCAATTTGGAAAACCAGATATTGTTCTGGAATCGGGGAGCAGAAAATTTGTATGGATGGTCAGAAAAAGAAGTTAGTAATCTCAGTTTTCAAGAATTAGATAAAAACGATTCTCCTGAAATTGAATTTGCTTTTGCTAGCGTTTTAGAAAATAAATTTTGGCAAGGTGAATTAGAGCAATTTACTAAAAGCGGTAAACTCCAACTTGTTTACAGTCGCTGGACTTTAATGCATGACGAACATAATAACCCACAATCAATTTTGATAGTCAACACCGATATTACCGAGAAAAAACAACTCGAAGCACAATATTATCGAGCGCAACGTTTGGAAAGCCTTGGTACTTTAGCCTCCGGTATTGCTCACGATTTAAATAATATCCTAACTCCAATTCTTACAGGTACCCAATTACTACCACGGAGAATTCCTAATCTGGATGAAAAAAATCGGATTATTCTCAAGATGATTGAAGATAACTGCAAGCGGGGAAGTGAACTTGTCAGGCAAATTACATCTTTTGCTAGAGGAGCAAAAGGAAATCGCATTCCCATACAATTAAAACATTTAGTCAAGGAAATTCAGCGAATAGTCCAAAGTACATTTCCGAAATCTATTGAATTTAAGACTAAAATACCAACCCTGTGGACGGTAGAAGCCCAACCAAGCCAAATACATCAGATATTAATGAATCTATGTATTAATGCTCGCGATGCCATGCCCGAAGGAGGTAGCTTGAGTATTACAGCCGAGAATCGCTACATCGATGAAACTTATACCAGCATGAATCCGGAAGCGAAAGTAGGTAATTACGTGATGATAACCGTTGCCGATACCGGATGTGGTATTCCTCAAGAAATTAAGGAGCGAATTTTTGAACCGTTTTTTACCACGAAGGAAGTAGGAAAAGGTACGGGATTAGGACTTTCTACAACAATTGGTATCATTAAAAACCACGCTGGTTTTGTCAAGGTTTCATCTGTAGTGGGTAAAGGTAGTCAGTTTCAAATATATTTACCTGCGATTAATTCTCCAGAAATAGAACAAACTTCTGAGTCTAAGATAAGTAACGGTAATAGAGAATTAATTCTAATGGTAGATGACGAAAAATATATAAGAGAAATGACCAAAAATTCTCTTGAATTACATGACTATAGAGTGCTTACTGCTAGTGATGGTTCTGAAGCTTTTTCATTCTATATTCAAAACAAACATCAAGTCAGTTTAGTATTGATAGATATACAAATGCCTTCTGTAGGTGGATTGCAAGCAATTCAAGTTTTACGAAAAATGAATCCCGATATCAAAATTATTGCGATGAGCGGTATTGAATCAAATCGTCCGTTACTCGAAGCAAATGAGATTAAAGTAGAAGCATTTTTATCCAAACCTTATACATTAGGGGAATTATTGGAAACTATAAAAGTTGTTATCAAAAATTAAAGGTCAAAAAAGGTCAAAGGTTAAAGGTTAGAGGTCAAAGGTTAGAGGTCAAAGGTGAAATGTGATAAATATTAAAGATTACATTTATGATTCTTAACTTTTAATTCCTTCTTGGAAAGTTTTGGGGACGGAAACCGACACCCCAAACTTTCCGCTAACTCCTAATTCTTAACCCCTAACTATTATATAATCTCCCTAGTTGAAAAGAAATCTATGCAATTAGATAGAAACCTTGCCGGATAGAAATAATTAACATTGACTAAAGCAAGTTTTAAAGGTTTTGTATCAACACTCAAAGCCTAATTTTCTTGTATGAATTTAAACATAAATAAATTGAATCTTAATTAAAGATATGCAACTTCAAAGTCCGGCATTTTTAGCAGGAAACACTATTCCATTAAAATACACCTGCGATGGTGACAACGCTTCTCCTCCTCTGAATTGGGAGAATCCACCTAATGGTACTTCTAGTTATGCTCTAATTGTCGAAGATCCAGATTCACCGAAGCAAACCTTTACCCATTGGATTGTTTACGATTTACCATTTACTGTTAAGTGTTTACCTGAAGGTGTTGCGAATAAACCTACAATGCCTAATGGTGGTAAGCAGGGAAAAAATGATTTTGGTAAATTAGGATTTTTCGGTCCTTGTCCACCCGAAGAAACTCATCGCTACTTCTTCAAACTTTATGCATTAGCTCATCCGCTATTTTTGGCTCCAGGAGCTTCTAAAGAAGAGGTTGTAAAAGCTATGGAAGGTCATGTACTTGAGTCTGTCGAGTTAATGGGAGTTTATAGTAAAGGTGATTAATATTTGTCTATTTAATCTTATGTTTAAAAGACGAATAACTTGATTAAAAAGCTCCAACCCAAATTACGGAGGAAAATGTAATTTAAATTGCCTAATTTTGAGGAATTTTGAGAGCTAGTAACGGCTACCATTTACCATTTGATAGTAATAATAAATTCCGCCTTACAATTTAGCAAAGCCAAGTTTTTGACACTTTCTCAACTAATCTATGTTTAAGTATTAAATAGAAGACCAAAGCAAAATTATTCCCTTTACATGATTACTGTCCATCATTTGAACAATTCCCGTTCTCAGCGTATACTTTGGCTGCTAGAGGAACTTGGTTTAGAGTACGAAATCAAACGCTACGAACGCGATTCAGAAACGATGCTCGCACCCGCATCATTGAGCAAAGTTCATCCACTGGGCAAGTCGCCAGTAATTACCGACGATACGCTGACTTTGGCTGAATCTGGTGCCATTATCGAGTATTTAGTCGAACGTTACGGTAACGGAAGGCTAGTTCCTTCCTCCGGTAGCTCAGAGAGGTTACGCTATACTTACTGGCTGCATTATGCTGAAGGTTCGGCAATGCCACCGTTACTGTTGCAGCTTGTATTTAATCGAGTTGAGCAACAGCGAATGCTCTTTTTGATACGACCAATTGTTCGGGCGATCGCCAATGGTGTTAAGCGCTCGTTTATTGAACCTCAGATTGCGCTGCACCTGGATTACATGGAAGCGGAACTAGCTCAGAGAGATTGGTTCGTCGGTAATGAGTTTACCGCAGCCGATATTCAGATGAGTTTTCCACTGGAGGTTGCTGTAGCTCAGTCTAACTTGAATACAACCCGTCCTTGTCTAATGAAATTTTTAGAGCGTATCCATGCACGTCCAGCTTATCAACGAGCTTTAAAGCGCGGTGGTACTTATGATTTTGTTAGTTAAGCGATGCAAATAAGTTATTCGTAAAAATCGATTGAAAAATTTAAATCACTCAGAAACATTAATATTGTATTTAGAATGAACCAATCATAATTTTAGCTTTAACTGAAAAAAATTTAAAAAAATTATAGAAGCCTCAATTAATTATATCGCTTTCTTGTATTTTTATTAATGCATTAAAATCATAATTAAGCTCTGTCTTTCGGTATACAAAAGCTAGGAAATATTATATCTATTGAACGAAGAATTAGCTAAGTTTAATTTTCTATGCTTTAGTTAGATTAATTTTGTCTTAACTTAGTATCGGCTAAGAATTTTGCTATTAATTGGAGTGAAAATAATCAGTATGGGTTTATCTAATTTATTTATTACAATGTTTCTGGCGATCGCCATCATAGTTGGTTTGACTTTAATTAGCCGCAAGTCTTCATTTTCGACAACTATTGCACTTTTGAGTCTCGTAATATTTACTTATTCTTTCAATAGTTTACCAGCACAGGCAATACCTAGATTAGCAGCTTTAGGAGCCAGAGATAGCGCTATTCCCGAACAGCAGCAATCAATAGAAGAAGACCTAAAGCTAACGCCAGGAGGCGGTCATTATAGCGGTATTGAATATAGTGATAGTGCAAGAACTGCTGAGAGTCAACCTCCTGTAACTGATGAAGCTATCCAAGAAAGTATTGAACCTTATACGAGCGACAACCTTATTGTTAGCGTTACCAATGGTGCAGTTAAGCTTTCAGGAAAAGTTGAAGATAAAGAAGTTGCTCGTCATGTTGTAGAGCAAATTAAAGAAATTCCAGGAGTTCATGAAATCACTTTCGATATTGGTTTAGAAAATCAAGCTTTGTAATTATGAGAGGGCATATACATAAATAATGTGCGTTTTCTTCAGTGATATTATCTGAAGAAAACTTTGCTTTTTCTTCAAAAAGTCAATTTTTAATTTTTTACTTAATTATGGCATATCGACTTGAGAATAAAGAATCTATAGGTGCAGAAATTAGACGAATTGCTTACGAACAAACCGATAAAGCAATTGATAAGTTAACTGAAGAATTTAAAAACGATAATATTGATTCGTTGTCAAATGGGCTTGATGTAAACGAACGTACCGAAATTATTCACGATGTACGTAAAGCAATAAAAAAAATACGAGCAGTTATACGATTAGTCAGAGACGAGCTAGGAGAAGAGGTTTATAAGCAAGAAAACCATTGCTTTCGAGATGCTGGTCGTAATTTATCTGAAGTGCGAGATGCTCAAGTATTATTGGAAACTTTTAATAAATTAGAAAAACATTTTGCAGAATTTATTAAACCGGAAGGATTCGTTGATTTACAACAGATTTTAGTAGAGCATTATCAAAGCACCTGCAAACGAGTCTTAGAACAAAATACAGTTTTAGAAGTGCTTGCAGATATTAAAAATGCCCGAGAGCGAATCTCTAATTGGTCGTTAGAATTAAGCTACGGTCGATCAATATTGAGTAATGGTTTGCAGCGAGTCTATAAACGCGGTTATCAAGCCTGTCAAAGCATATTAAAAGAAGACGAACCAACAGTAGAAAACTTTCATGATTGGCGCAAACGGGTTAAATATCTTTGGTATCACCTACGAATTGTGCGTCCCATTTGGTCGGATTTAATTAAAGAATGGACAAACCAAACTAAACAATTAGGTAAATATTTGGGAGACGACCATGATTTAGCAGTATTACATGAGTTTATTAATAATCAGCAGGAAATGTTGAAAAATCAAGCTGAACTAGAAGTATTGAATTCATTAATAAATCGCCGTAGAAAAAAGTTACAATCAGATGCTAAATCATTGGGACAAAGAATTTATGTCGAATCACCAGAACTTTTTGTTAATCGCATCGAAGCTTATTGGCAAATATGGCAAGTAGAGAGTCAGCAATTAACTTGAACGGAACGGATGCAAGTTAACTGTAAAAAACACCGCTTTTATATTTCAGTGTGTAAATCTCATATATAACAAATTTACCTTGACACAAATATCAACATTTACTCCTATAGGCTGGCAAGGACTTACTTTTCGTTTAGTTATCGCTTTGATTATCGGTATAATTATTGGCTTAGAACGAGAAACCCAAAACAAGCCAGCAGGACTTAGAACAAATATGTTGGTTTGTTTTGCTTCTGCTGTGTTTGTACTAATCCCGATTGAAATTGGAGCAGCACAACAAAACTTAGATACTTTAGGAAGAGCTATTTCCGGAGTTATTAGCGGTGTTGGCTTTATTGGTGGAGGGACTATTTTACGTCACTCAGAAGTTAAGGGTTTAACTTCTGCTGCGACAATCTGGGTGTCAGCTGCTCTCGGTATTGCAGTTGGCTGTGGTTTGTGGCTGTTAGGTTTGGCAGGAGGATTTGTTACTTGGATAATCTTGCGGGTGTTTGATAGATGGGAAGATTATCTTTGATTTAATCTAATTTGAGACATAATACATTTGTTTGTCAATAATCAGGCTTGAGCGGGTAAAGATTGAGGTTTAACTTTTACTTCGATAATGGCATTCTGACGCTCTACTTCTAATTCCAATTGACGATTAATTCCATTCTCATCAAGTAATTTTTGTAGCGTCTCGGCTCGGTTAACAGGCTGACCGTTAACGGCTTTGATAACATCACCCACCTTTAGTCTAGCAGCGACTGCGGGAGAATTACGGGCAATACTCATAATTAAAATACCGCTATTGCTTTGAATGTTTAGCTTGCGGTTGGGGATTTGGTTGAATCTTTGTTTGATTTGTGGAGTTAAAGAAACCATATTGATACCGATATAGGGATGTTCTACTTTTCCATTGGCTATTAACTCCTGAGCTATTTTTTGTGCGGTGTTGATGGGAATCGCAAAACCCAGTCCTTGAGCTCCACCGATAGTCGCACTATTAACAGCAATAACTTCTCCCAACGCATTTAGTAAAGGACCGCCGGAGTTACCTGGATTGATTGCTGTATCGGTTTGTAAAAAGCCTATTCTTTTATCAGAAATGCCGATATCGCCACTGAAACGATGTGTAGCACTGATGACACCAACGGTAACAGTTTCTTGTAAGCCGAGAGGATTACCAATCGCAATTGCCCATTGTCCTTGTTCGACTAAATCCGAGTTGCCAATAGTTACAGCAGGTAAATTTTCTTCTGATTGTACTTTGATTACAGCAATGTCAGTAACGGGGTCTTTACCCAACACTTCGCCATCGAGAAGACGACCATCTTGAAAAGTAACGGTTACTTTATCGGCTTGATTAACTACATGAGCATTAGTTAAAATCAAACCCTTACTATCGATAACAAAGCCAGAACCAACACCGCGCAGCATCGGCACCTGCGAATTTCTTGAAGGTCTTCTAAACAAAGAAGGTAAAAATACACCATCCAAATCACGAGAAACATTTATTTGAACAACAGCAGGCTCGACTTTTTTAACCACTGACGTTACGAAATTATTCAGTTCTATTCGTGATGGAATCGGATTATTCTCTTCTATTATTTCTGGAGTTATTTCTTTAATTGATTCGAGTTGCTGTGACCGAAGTTGCTCGGCTATAGCAGTTTGCGAAATAAAGCCAAATAAGCTAGAAATCATACTTAGTATTAATAAAACTAATACTAGCTTATTAATTATATTTTTCAGTAATACTTTTACTTTATTAAAACTCATATTTTTGAAGATTATTATTTATTTAATTATTCATATAGTAAACCTTTATTACTCCTTTATGCTTATTTTTATCCAACTAAAGTAATAAATCATTTGTTAAATAAACAAGAATAATCAGTGTGATAAAATAAGCTTATAAAAGTATCTATTGATGAGCGCAGAATTAAAAATCAACAGATGAACAATCCAAATCCAAAAGGAAATAAACGGCTCACTATTGGTGCTGGTGTTGCTATCGGAGTAGGTGTAGGCGCAGCCTTGGGCGTTGCGTTTGGAAACATATCTTTAGGTGTAGGAATTGGAATCGCAATAGGTGTTTCTTTCGCTCTAATCTTCAGGAATCGTACAAGCTAGTGTGAGACAATTTCTGTTGCGTTTCTTATCTAGCTCCGCAATAAAATTTTCTTTAGTCTCTAAAAAAGGGGTTTGAATTTTTGGTACGAGTTCTTGGCTATTTGGTATAAGCGAACGTGTTTTACTTTCCTTACTAATAATTTACTAATAATTATTTATGACACACGTAATTTATTTCTTTTTTTTCAATAACTGGCTCTCTATAACCTTGAATAGTCTGTGATTGCTTCCCCTTATTTATCAGTTGCTGTGAAAGATTGCACTATGATATTGTCACCGACTTTCATGGGTTTATCTGCGCCAGGAAACTCATAGGTTCCTACCTGTACTTCATTTTGGTGCAACATTGCCCAAAGTTTATCACCGGATACTACTTTCTGGTTTCTGGTTTAACTTAACCGTAACATTATTGTTTTGTCCAGCTTGTACTGGTACATAACCGATGTTTTCAAGTACTTTCACCGAACCGTCGCTGGTGCTTTGATGAATAACAATCCAACCTTTTCGGGGCGCTGAGCTACAGTCACACCCCCGTTTTGCACTGCTTGGTCTGAAACAGAGACACTAGGAGTTATATTTATGTCGTTTTTTGTAGTTGCCGGATTTGCTAGTGTTTCGGAAACAGATTCCGTTATGTTGTTAGAGCTAATCAAAAAGGTTGAAAAGCTTGAAAACACAAGTACATTGATTAGTCTTTTCATTGTATTTTTCTCAAAAAAAACGTTGAAAATGAAGCAATGAGTATCCCTAAATTTAATATGGGATTATTTTGGTTGGGGAATGGGTTGGGGATCGGGTGTGGGTAATGGCTGTGGGTCTGGTGTTGGTAATGGCTGGGGGTCGGGTGATGGTACTGGTTGCGGAATTGGAGCAGGTACTGGTTGAGGAATTGGAGTAGGTTCGGGATTAGGACGAGTCGTTGGAGTTTTAATCATAAGACCTAAATTTATTTGCTTGAAAACTTTGGTTTTTAAACCTTTATTAAATTTTTTCAGTATGCTCGAATGCTGTGATTAAGCGCTAACCGGCTCTGTGTAACCTTGAATATTCTCTGGCTCATACTGACGTAGCACCCGTGTAGCTTCTCGTATTTGAACATCACTTCCCTTAAACACAATTAAATACTTACCAGCATTTAAACGGTTGCGGTAAACAAGCGCATCACCACTACCCACAGTCCAACCAACAGCACCTCCAACTAAAACTGCACCCAAGCCTCCAGAAGCAGCTCCTAAAATACCTCCAATGATATGATTTCCGATACTACCAGCCCAAGGTAGAATTTCAATTCCCGAAAGTAAATTAAAAGCATAGCCAGCTACAAACCCAAAAGGAATAACCCAGTAAATAAGTTTTTTTGATTGCTTCCCAGCCTGTTTATTTGGTTGAATGAATCCGAATTCATCTGCACTTTTATAACCTTGTCCGAGAATACTTATTTGCTCTTTAGAAAAGTTTTCTTTCTCAAGGGCAGTATAGGCAGCTTCTACTTGAAAACGGTTGGATAATACTGCAACTAAATAATTCATAAATCAAATTCACACTCTATACACTACAAAACTTCATAAACAAACTTCAAATACTGATATAAGGTTGCAGCAACAGCACTATTACACCCACAATTACAAACGATAAAGTTACCCAAAATAAAATTAGATTAAGTTTCATGATATTTTTCTCTTATTCTCTATTTGTTTTACAAAAATAGTTAACCTATGCCTTACTTCAATAGGCTGTATAACTATAAAAAAAACTAATTTAAAAGTGGATTAATTACAGCTTGCCAATCTTCCACAGTTGATTTAGAAGTTAATTCTTCCGCAGGAAAACCATTGATAAAAAATGTGGGAGTTGACCACACACCACGTAAAATTGTTAAACGAGCTGGTATTCTGGCTTTGTTATATATTTCTTCGCTCTCTAATTTCTGCAAAAAATCCGCTTTATCCTGCCAGTTAGCAGCATTAGAAGCATATTCAGCTAAAAGATTGTGCAAATCAGTTAGGGTTTTATCTATAAAAGCACCGTTACTATATTCGTGCTGATGATTAAACAAGTAGCTAGCAAAATTTATAAATTTATTGGTGTCGTCTCCTGCTACTACTAATGCTGCTTTCGTTACATCCCAACTTTGACGGTGGTTGCTCAAACTCATCGGCTCAATATTTAATCTTAGCTTTTCTTCGCCATAAGTATTGGCTACTTTTAACACCTTTACCCATGCATCTTTAGAAAAAGGACATTCTAAATCCATAAACATTTCTACTTGAATTGGAGCATCAGCATTACCCCAGTTGTAGCCAGGAGGAGTTTTCGGAATTGGAATTGGCATTTTTTTACTTATCCTATCTTCAATTATTATTTAAAGCCAATATTTAATCAAAAAAGCATTACCATTACTTATGAAGCGAGTGATTAACTACTTATTCTCAAGTTAAACTTTTTTATTAATTTATTTATCCGCCAGTTGAGAGAATATAAAAATATTAATCTATATTAAAGGTCTAACTACAGCAAGTTGCAAGAATGCAAGCATTTAGTCATGTAAGCTTGAAAGCTATTTATAGTACCTTTATTTATAAATACTCACTCTTCAAGCGAATATATAACCTAAGACATAGTTGCTTCAATAGTTTTTCTCCACTGAGAATCTATTAATCGATAGATGTAATTGTTTTCCAAAATAGATAGGTTATGGGTAATTGGGAAAAGTGCGATCGCAATAAAAAGTTTGACAGCTTTTAAAGTTGAAGGTTGCCGACCAACGGCGGTTATATTCAGATTAAATTAAAGATTATAGTGAAACTGCCCTAGCCACAGCAGATAAGTTGGGCAATCTCCTCAAGTCTAATAATTAATTTGATAAAGAGCTAGATAAAAAAGGAGAAGCAATGAATATTTTTCAACAACTACAACAAAAATTTCAACGTTTCTGGGAAGGAATAGTCAGAAATTTTAGTCCCAGTGATGATAATTATCCTGAATCAGGGGTTCAACCTTATGAAGGAGAAGCTTCTGAAGAACGATAGTAAATCAATTGCAACAAGTTACTTAATTTAAGAACGAAAGTTACAAAAGGAATAAATTTATTTATGCAAGGTTTTCGATTAGGTTCCCTTTTTGGGTTCGAGATTCGTGTTGATTTATCTTGGCTGTTAATCTTCTTTTTGATTTTATGGACGCTGACGGTAAATCTATTTCCGCTTAATTATCCCGGTCTTTCTGGAAGTACCTATATCGTCATGGGTATAACTGGGACTATATTATTCTTCGTTTCCCTAGTGTTACATGAGTTGTCCCACTCATTAGTAGCTAGGACAAAGGGAATTCCTGTTGAAGGGATTACGTTATTTGCTTTTGGTGGTGTATCCCGGACTCGAATGGATGCAGAAACCCCAGGAGATGAATTTCAAATTGCAGGAGTTGGACCGTTAACAAGTTTGGCACTTGCTGGTTTATTTGGATTAATTTCTTATATCGGTCAAGGTGCGGGCTGGAGCATTGTTATAACTGGTATTGCAGCTTATCTAGCTTGGATTAATATTATCTTGGCTGTATTTAATCTGCTTCCTGGATTTCCCCTTGATGGAGGACGCTTGTTTCGCGCTACCCTTTGGAAATTTACTAACAATATCAAAAAAGCCACTCGCATAGCCTCTATTGGCGGTCGATTACTAGGATATGGACTAATAACTTGGGGATTCTTACAACTGTTTAGTCCTACCCCCGATTTTATCGGTGGGTTGTGGTTAATTGTGATTGGATGGTTTTTAAACAATGCCGCGGAATCTAGCTATCAAGACTTAATAATTCGCTCAATGTTAGAAGGATTGCGAGTACGTGAAGTAGCAACATTTAATCCAGAAACCGTACCCGCGAGTTTAACGCTGCAAGAATTGATGGATGGATACTTTTTCAACCGTAGTTATCAGTCATTTCCAGTTATGGAGAACGACCATCCTATTGGCTTGGTTACTCTCAATCAGGTAAAGCAAATTCCGCGAGACGAATGGAATCGACGCACCGTTAGAGATATTATGCTTCCTACCGGGATGGGAATTACCGTCAGACTTAGTGACAAGATGACAGAAGTCGTAGAAAAAATGAAGAATGCGAGAACGCAACGCTTGCTCGTTACAGAAAATGATAACTTGAAAGGAATCATTTCAGCTACCGACCTTGCTAACACTTTGCAGCGACAGCGCGAGTTTGGAGAAGATATTCCTCGACAAAGGGCTTTTACCGAACAGGTAAGCAAGGATTTTCGACAAGAAACCAAAGTTTGATTTTAATACATAATGTCAATCTATAGAGACGTTACAGAGTAACGTCTCTCATCTGTATGATTTGTATTGCTTATTTGGTGAAACAGTATAAATAAACGTCAATCAATTTTGGATTTTGGATTTGCGTTAGCGCAGCGTGCCCGGAGGGCATATTTGGATTGTCCCCGTAAATAAAGTTAGGGGCTTCTCTGATTTTGGATGAGCCACAAACTTCGTTTGAATGACGGTCTTCGAGCGTGTCCGTTCACAAAGTGACCTGAAGCGGCTAAGGACATAAATAGATTTTTCCATAGTAAAAACGTTCTTGCTTGAAACCAATCAATATTTAAGGGACTTCCAAGAAATAAATTATCCCAGAAAAATAAAAAGACATCATTTATTTAATAATGATAATCATTTCGATAGTGAGAGGAAGGGGCTGCCAACGGCAGCCCCTTTCTCGTTCATCTGAATACATGACAAATCAGTACCTACCTCACTTTTTTAATAAGTACTGAAATTTTTATTTCAGATTAATAATAGTTAGATAAGAGTTGTATTACTCATTCCTTAAAAATCACGTTTTTCCAAAACAGATATCAATAAACCAGTTACCCAAATCATCAAATATCTCATGCCCAGAATTAGTTAGTCTCAAAATTTGTTTTTCAATTTCAGACATGGCTTTCTTAGTTAGCTTAACTCCTGTTTCATAAGTTTTAGTAACTAATTTGACTATTGGATTTTTACCTTTCCATGTCATATTAGAAGCAAAATTTAAAGCCGTTTCTATTTCATCCAAAATACTCCCGTTCCAATGATTTTCTAACACAGCCCATGTTCTTTCAATTGGATTATATTTGCTATGATAAGGTGGATAATAAGCCAAACGAATATTTAGTTCGTATTTTTTAGCAAATTCAACGATGCGTTTCATGAACTGAGTCCGTCGAGAACTATTTTCCGGACCATTATCTTGATTTATAACTAATGTTTCAATTTGAGAAAAACGGTGTCTTTCTTCTAACCAAAAATCTTCTAATATGTCAACAATAAAATCACTAGTGACTTTCGATTCTGTAAAATACAAAAATAATTCGTCAAGCTCTGGAATGAATATACCGTAGGGAGTGATGCTTGTTTTCGGGTCAAAATCATAGTCAAAAGTTTTGGTAGGAGTTCTATTTTTACCTCCTCGATCAAAGCAGCCAATTTTTACGCGAGCCTTTGCATCTAAACTTAAACGCAAAATACTAGGCTCTGAGTCTGCATTTTGATTAACTGTTGCTAAGTGTTCAAATATCGCTTCGGTTTCTGGAATTTTTTTTGAGGTTGAATTTTCGCAACACGTCTAAGTTTATAACCTAAATCATTTAATTTTACGCGAATTGTTTCTTCTGAAGGTAATATATCATCATTATAGTTATATTCTGCTATTAATTGTTTTCTTACTTTAGCTGCGCTAAGTCGTGTATATAATCTTTGACTTTTAAAACTAGGGTCGGTCTGACTTTGAGCATCAACGATACTTTTAATATCTGATAAAAGATTAGGCAACTTCAATTCTACTTTGTTTCGTCCTTTTGCAGAATAATTATCAATACAAGTAATACCGCTTTTTAACTCTTTTATTCCTTTACGAACACTATACCTATTCCATCCTAATTCTTTTTCTACTAAACGCTGACCTCCAAACCCTAACTCTACTGCTGTTTGTGCCATAAATTTACGTTTAGCTGCACCTTTTAATTGAAATGCAGTTTCAATCAACACTTTTTTAAACGAATCCGTTAATATTATAGGCATCTTTCGCTGCACCCAAAAACCTAATTCTTAAAATACCAATACCATATTTAGGAGTGAGGGGGTGCCGTTGGCACCCCCCCTCACTCCTAAGCATAATGATTATCATTCTTATCTTGGGATAGTTTATTTTCTGGAAGTCCCTAATCCAAAATCCTGTTGGGTAAAATCTAAAATATTTCGGTCAGTTCTTCTAGCGAACATTTTGCCTGAGTCTGATCGAACTTGCCAGTCACGGAGTTCGGCAACCGAGTTTTAGTCGTTGTTTGAGAAGAGTCCGACGAGGAAGGAGTGACATCTTCTGTTCATGGCTTCGCAGATAGGTTAGAACCGCAATTGAAACTTTCGGCTTTTCGGTCGGCAATCTGGCGTGCCGCTGTATTTTGATTGGGTTGTGCATCAGCCTTTACCCATTCAATCAAGCATCCTGGTGAACCCTCGCGACCGACTGAGGTGACAGCAAGTTCCGACGAGCGGGTTGGATAAAAACCGTCTGTCGTAAAGTTGTAGCGCAAAATTATAGCCACTGGCTTGCCGTCGTGAATGCGCCATTCAACAGTGTCGCCAATTGAATTGTAAGGACGACGCGCAGTTGTCCACGAGGAGTTGGGTACACCCGCGTCTACATCGAAACGACCACCCCATTTTGTGACATAGAGAGGAATATCTTGATAGCCTTTACAGCGCAATGCTTGACCGCCCCTTTTTTCATAAGAGGTTTCCAGAACTTTGCAGTTCTCAAGGTCTAAAGAGGTATAAATGCTTTTAATACTCTTAGGTGTTTCTATGGTGGCATTACCTACTTGCTCAATACTAGGTGTTGTTTGCGTCATAATAGGAACAGTTCCTTCTGGTTTGGAATTAGAACTTGAGGAACCACAGCTTCCAAGTAAAAAGACTGTAAATAAAAATCCGAGTTGATATTTAGTTGCATTCATTGTTTTTTACTTTATTTAGTTAGGAATATTTTTAGCTGTTGTCGTTATCTAAGCAATAATCCAAATAAATTAAATACTTACAACTTCCTTAAAACAGATGTTCGCTTAAAATCCCTTCAACAACAGCTTTTTTGCTAGCTGGAATTAGCAAAATTTTGCGATTGGGAAATCCGAGAAATCGTTTTTTCAGCCAAATTGTAAGAATACTTCCCTGTTTACCTTCCCACTTATAAGATTTAATTTTATCCCAATTAATAACTGCCGTCATGACGCAAATAGCTTTTTCTCGTAACTCGAACTTAGATAGTCCGCTTACTATAAAAAGATAGCTGAAGCCCAATTAATTAATGTCTGAGATAACAAAATATAATTGTCTTCAGAAAAAATCTCAACTGTTCGAGTAATTAATATATAAGTTTGTCCAATTGCGAAAAAAGTCAAAATTAATCCAGCAGCCAATGTGAATCTGTTACTACGAGTAAACCCCACATTTAGCAATAGCGAACCTGTTTTTTGTTTGCGCCAAAACCAGATAACAACGCTACCTATTATAAAGATAAGTGATAGAACTGCTAAGGGAAGCAAGAGTAATTCTATATTGAATATATTAGATAAATAATAAACCACCAAGGCGATTGCTACTCCCATTAGAAAACTAATAGGAAGAATACCTTCTCGAAAGTATCTTTGAGTAACTTCTTGTCCCAGAATGAGACTATTAATTAAGTAAACAAAACCTAAACCAATAATAGCTCCTATCAAACCGGATACAACAATTGTCCAATTCATTAGCTTTTTCTCCGCTTACCTTTGCAAATATTCTAATTTCACCTGCTGACCCGATTCATTGGTACGATAAGCCCACTTCCGTTGTCCATCGGTGACTATAACTTTCCAACCCGGAACAATAACCTGAGCGCAGAATTTACCAGGTTCCGCTAGACCCAAACAACTATCACTCCAATTTTGCTTTTGCGCTTGTGTGATACGAAGTGCAGCCAGAGGTCTACTGGTGCGCTTTACTGCATCGCTCAGAACTGCGCTCTCAACTTTTGGGGGTAATTGATTCAGAGATGGGTTTGGGGTTTGAGTTGATGTAGAAACAGATTCTTCTGGTAAATAATTTGTTTGAGTATTGGCACAGGAAGTAGTAGAAAATACCAACACACTGACAGCCGTTATGAGTGCAATTTTATGAAGTAAACGTAACCAAGACAATTTCATAACTCTTTAAAACCTTTGTTCAAATTTTGTATATTTATTAGTAAAACTACGTTATTTAAAATCAAGATAAAGTTGTACTCAATAAGAAAATATATTTATTCTTCCATTATTTAAAACACAAATTTTTACCGCTTGCATCCTTGAAACAATCACCATTATTGTTCAAAATTACAACCTTATTTACCGTAGGAAATTGTTTCAAAGTCTTGTTAATAGCAGTTTTTATCCGAGCATCATCTCCAACCCCTCCGGTAGGTACATCTCGACAAAACCTTAATAGTGCAACTCCCCTATTAATCGTAATGCGGAAATCTTGTTCGCAAGTTGATTCCCCCGCTAAATCTAGTACATCAGTCAAACCATTTTGTTGTTCGCTGTTAGTGGGACCTGCGATAAGTTGATTAAGAGCAAAGCGAGCTACACCTAAATTATCGGTTGTTCTGGTAACAGGTTGTACCGCAGTAAAATCATCATTGCTTGCGGAAGTTGGAAAGAAAACTTTAACTTGGTATTGTTTATCTGGGTTTGGATTTGGCTCTGGGTTAGCAGCATTTTTTTGCTGGCAAACAGCCTGGTTCGCGTCATAATAAGAATACGGTCCTGCTTGTGTAGGATATGTTTCCACGACTTTATCGTTTTCTAAAAAACGAATAGTGCTTAGTTGATTGCAATTAACTCGAGCAGTTGATACGCTAGTGCTAGGATTTAAACCAGTCATAATTTTATAGTTATAGGTATTAGTATCTGTCTGTTGAATACTTTGTAAATCCACATATTTAGGTAGACCGTTGAAGGGAGATTCACCAAACTCAATGTAGCGACCATCTTGAACTCTTTCGTAGCCACGAAATGAGTTAGAAATTTCTCGCACAATCGAATCAAACTCGGGTTGAAGCGATTTGTTATAGTCAATGTTCAGATGCAAAATTCTATTATTGCTGAACAAAACTTTGTTATAGAATACTTGATTGTTTTCATAACCAGAAACGACGAAATAATCGTCTCCTAAACTTTTATAGGTGACTTCTTTATTTGTTTGATTGAACTGCTGGTTATAAAGACTTTCAATATTTTCATCTTGGATATTATAACGACCAAACACCTTCATCACAATATTTCTATCTGGAGATACAAAGGTGCGACCATCATTATTTTGCGGTGCATCTTGTTTGTTTAAAAGTTCACCAGGATAAAATATTGAAAAGTTGAAGCGGTCGTTGTAATATCTTTCGTAATTTACATTCCGTGGTTGAGGAACATCAACTGCTTGTGCAACTTTATAAGTTGCTGATGTTGTAGAATTTGCACTAACTTGAGCAGCATTACCGTTAGAAATACCAGCAGTAACCCAAAGTAAACTGCAAAAAATAGATAATTTATTCATTGTTTTAAATATTAATAACTACAAAAACTTTATATATTAAGTGTTGAAATATATCTATAACTTTCATTATAAGGTTCGTTCATAGCCACGAAAAGAGCGAGAAATTTCTTCCACTATCGAATCTAATTCAGGTTGAAGTGATTTATCGTTACGAAGTCTAAGGGTTACAATTCTATTATCGTTTTCTGCTTTATAAATTTCAACCGTTTGTGAAACTTGACTAGCTGATAGTGTTACTAAATTATTCGGTGTGAATGGATATATAGTTTCTTTAGCAGAAGTGCAACTAGAAATACTAGCAGCGACTAAAGGTAAAATGTAAAAAGCAAATTTTAATTTATCAAATTTAATCAAAACCACTTTATTGAACTATCTTAAATCATTTGTAGCAAGGACTTAAATCCCTACTACAAACTAATATTAATATGTTACTGGTAACTCTGCTGCTCTAGACCTACTAATTACGAAACTCCAGGTTCTAGGTCCAACAATTCCATCTACCTTTAAATCCTGACTTGATTGAAGTCTTCTGACTGCTTGCTCCGTCAAACGACCAAAGTATCCCGTTACCGGACTTCGATAATAACCAGCGGTTGATAATTGAGCCTGTAAATCGATTACATCCTGACCCCTATCCCCACGTTCTAAAATGCCAGGATACACTGTAACGTTATTATCTTCTTGCAATTCACTAATAGTGCTTGGTCCAGCAATTCCGTCTACTTTTAAGTTTTGTGCAGATTGAAATCTTCTTACAGCTTGTTGGGTTAGCCTACCGTAATATCCAGTTACCGGACCGTTATAGTAACCTTGATTCGCTAATCTATTTTGTATTCGTCTAACCTCAGCTCCAGAACTTCCTCTGCTAATTGCTTGTACTGCACTACTAAAGCCAAGAATACCTATGAATATTCCAACTCCTATCAGACGTAATAAACCCGAACCGGGAAATCTTTTTTTGTTGCTCTGTTGCACTTGAGAATTAACGTTTTTTGAATTATAAGTTAAGTTTTGAGTTTTCTTTTGCAGTTGAGCTATCATATTATTTACTCCTTTCTTTCAAACTCATACAGCTAATATTTGATATCGATTTTATTTCTGTTGATATACAAACGTGCGCTAATCTTCTTCATCAAAAGCATTCTTGTAAAAAATGGAAATAAGTGCTGAATGATGCTAATGATTTCTATTGTAGTTTTGATAAATTGGATGATACATCCTTCAGTTGAGAGATTAGGCTAATCTTGATATCTATCAACAGTTAGATTTATCTATTTTATTTTCTATGTTTCTTCAATTAAAATGTAAATAAAATTGTCATCATTAGAACAAGTATAATAATTTCACCACAGTTGAATTTAATAGAAAGTTTTTGGGAGAAAGGCTATAGTATTGCAATCGTCACTTCAATGCATAAACCCCTCCTTTTGATATTTGCCATTTAATTTGCGATTCGCTATCAACGTTCAAAAAAAATCAACTTCTTATGACATCAGCTGTTGCACACCACTTATAAAATTCGCAACCTTAATTATTTATTAACCGCAAGTCTACTTTGGAAAATTGAGAAGAATGCTTTAGTAGCATTCAGTGAAAATATCTCTTTTATTATTTATCATTAAAGCACCATAAAAAAATGCTTCTATCTCATTAATTACTAACAAAAATCTTCCAACTGCTGATATCCGTTATCAGCAGTTTTCGTTTTACGGCTCACGCCGATGAGAGGGTGAAGTTCGTAAAAGGATTTTGAAATAATGAAAACTCCACATGAAATTACCGCTGAACTAAACCAATTTTATGGTTCAGCCACTCTCTACAAACACTGGCTCGGCTTGAACTATACAGATGGTATTCAATACCTAGCCCAAGAAGCTAATTGTTATTGGCTGTTAGATGCAATCGCTTCACATCAAACAAATCAATTTCTGTCCAATCCGAAGTTAAGAGAATTTCAAATCTGGCATTTACAAGTTCAAGATAATTCCGATGTGAAGTCTGCCGTGGGGAGCCTCCCCACGGCGAGCTTCACGTTTTGATTTGTGAATGGGACACGAATCAAGAAGTATTACGCCATGAAATTGAATATACAGATTTCCCATTGAGCCATATCAAACTTTATCTAGTTGAGAAAGTCTTAATGCTTCCAAACGAGTACTAAATCGCTTCAAGTAGTTCATAAGAAAAAATCATGATTCAGGCAATTGATGCAGAACAAATATTCGTCACAAATCTCGAACAATTCATGAGCAAAGCTGACAAGTTCATCAAAATCTACTATTCAGGTGTTAGCGACGAAAATCATGTTCGAGAAATGATACAAGAACTGAAAAATTTGGTTTTAGATACAGATTTACAACAGTTAGAAATTGATTATCAGCATAACTGTGAAATCAAGGATTTAATGTCAGATTATCACGATTACTGTTGGTGGTAATTGGCTAAGAGCTTACGCTCAGATGACAATGAAGTAATTAGGAGAAATCGACCTCATGGCTAAACGGAAATATTCCACACCAAAATTTCAAGCAATTGATGATTCAGTTTTAGGCGAGTACTCTGTTAGCGATTACTCAGAAAGACTCTACTCAAAAGTCTACTATTCAATACGTTCTTTGTGTGGACTTCTTGCTAAAAACAATTTCCAGGATTTCAACTGGGATGTATTTAAAGAACGCTTCGCAAGTGACTTTGGAAAAGTTGAAGAAAAGCGCTATTCTCTGGAACAGCTACTTGAATTTGCTTATCGTAAATTCGGTAAAACCAAAGAAGATTTAATCGTACTAAACGAGTTATCTTGGCAGCGGAGACGAGAATATGCTGCACGAGTAAATGCAAGTGTTAATCCTCAAATGAAAGCCGAGAATTAATACTGAAATTATAAACGGAATTAAAGGGGGACAAAGCAGATTGTATCCCCCTTTTTGCTGTCAGAAATGATTTCAAATATATCATCGCTTCAAACACTTTTCGCTTCGCAAAAATAAAATTCATTGTCCGCTTTTAATATGTTGAAAAATAGTTACGTCGTTTGGGAAGGGGCATCTTTGATTGACGGTTCACCTATAGTTCTTATCTTAACGGGATTCGTTTCTCCTAGCACAAATCGTAAGACCGGAAGGTTGATACAAAGCTGGATTTTACAACAAGAATTTGCTCCCACTTTCGCTGCTTCTAAAGGTCTTGATTCAGGTGTATGTGGGTCTTGTCCTTTAAAATTGAGTCAAATAGGAAGCTGCTATGTTCATCTATTGCCTATCAATAATATTTACCGAAAATATGTAGCAGGCAATTATCCAAAATTGGGCACAAATGAAATAGAAGTTTTGAAGCATTATCGATATCCTATCAGAATTGGTTCCTATGGCGACCCTACAGCAGTACCATTTGATGTTTGGGAATCAATCATCTCTGCATCTGGTAGGTATACGGGTTATACACATCAATTTTACGAATGTGACTCTCGTTGGAAACAATATTTAATGGCTTCGGTACAGAGCGAATCCGAAGCCCGTATTGCTCAAATTCAAGGTTGGAGAACCTTCAGAATCATTGCTCCCGATGCACCATTAAGTGAAAACGAAATCCTTTGTCGTCATACCGAAGATGACAGAATTCAATGTGAAACTTGTTTGTTATGCGATGGAGCATCTTCAAAACCGAATATTGCAGACAGAGTTCACGGTTTGAAATGGAAAGTATCAAATTTCGTGAAATATTCCGAGTCTTTATCTAATTAATTCAAATGAAAGCTTGTGTAATGGTACCTCAATTTATCTATCACAAGCTTTCAAAATAATTCAAAGTTTCGCAAGGTAATAGCAATGGCAGAAGTTTTAAGTGAGCCTCAATTTCAAATACTTACTCATTCAAAAACAGGAGTTAAAAGTGGAAGAATTTACTTTCCTGCGCTTTTCTTGGCTGATAATTACGAAAGCATTGTTCAATGGCTTCAAAGACAAGAAATTCATTTCTGTGAACAAGGATTAAAGCAATATGGGGACGGTTCGTTTCGACTATATTTCAGGACAAATAATTGCCTCGAAACTGAATATTTACAGTTAATAAAACCCCTTACGGGGAATAAATAGTGAAATTGACCTTTCGGTAGTGGCTGTGAATAACTTATGAATTTAAAGTGTCAAGGCTTTTTAACTGATGCTAATAATCAAGAAAAAGCTATTGTGAGTCCTCAACCAATAATGTCTCAACATCCGGAGCCAGAAAAAATTAAACATATTCTAATTGGCTCTAAAGAAGCTGTAATAGCTACAATTGAGGCTTTAAATCAACTTGGTTATGCAAATATACACGATTGGACTCCGCTATTACCAACTTCCAATCCAGGAGAAGTAACAAGCGTCTTGGTACGTTCAATAAAAGTCCAACAGTAATTGCTAAAATACTATTTTCTTATCCCTCAATACGGGATATTTTTTTCCAAAAATAATTTGTAAATTATCTATAATTGATGAGTTAAGACAAAATTACTATTAATTATAATTGTTTATCTTTTTATACGAAATCTAGTATTGTGTATAATATTTGCGCCCAATAGAATAATTCGTAATTCGTAATATGACACTTCGTGCCACATTACGAATTACGAATTATTTTGGTGTGCGTTCGTTCTAGGAAATCTCAGAAGAAATATATGCAGTTAAGACAGAGGTTGGTAAAGGTTTGATAGACAACACACTTATGTAGTTAATTGAGACTCAAAGCACCCGCTACCTTTGGATTATAAGTTAATAATTTCAATATCTCTACAACTGGAACTTTCGCTTCATTCATTGAAATAACTTGCTCTCGTAAGCGCGATCGCACATAAGTCTTTCCCCTTTTACCCCTATATTCCCACTCGAAATAAAGCTGTTTGACTGGTTTCTTTTTAGTGCTATTAGCATTTGCGTAACCCCAGGAAATATTACCGCTGCCCTCACCACGTTTACGATAGGTGCTAGGGGAATGTGAAGGTATTATGTTTTCCCCTAGCACCTGGACATCATTACTTAGTTGAGTATTTGAAAGAGTTGATGTTGATGAACTATTGTCAGGAGTTTGGCTATCACCTTTTATCCGGGTACTAGGGGAATTGTTAAGTGACATATTTTCCCCTAGCACCTGGTTATCATTACTTATTTGAGCATTTGAAAAAGTTGATGTAGATGATTTATTGTTAGGGGTTTGGCTATCACCTTCTATTTGGGTGCTAGGGGAATTGTTAGGTGATATGTTTTCCCCTAGCACCTGGATATCATTACTTAGTTGAGTATTTGAAAGAGTTGATGTTGATGAACTATTGTTAGGGGTTTGGCTATCACCTTTTATCCGGGTACTAGGGGAATTGTTAAGTGACATATTTTCCCCTAGCACCTGGTTATCATTACTTATTTGAGCATTTGAAAAAGTTGATGTAGATGATTTATTGTTAGGGGTTTGGCTATCACCTTCTATTTGGGTGCTAGGGGAATTGTTAGGTGATATGTTTTCCCCTAGCACCTGGATATCATTACTTAGTTGAGTATTTGAAAGAGTTGATGTTGATGAACTATTGTCCAGGGTTTGGCTTTCACCTTCTATTTGGGTGCTAGGGAAATTGTTAGGTGATGTATTTCCCCCTAGCACCTGGTCATCATTACTTATTTGAGCATTTGAAAAAGTTGATGTAGATGATTTATTGTTAGGGGTTTGGCTATCACCTTCTATTTGGGTGCTAGGGGAATTGTTAGGTGATATGTTTTCCCCTAGCACCTGGATATCATTACTTAGTTGAGTATTTGAAAGAGTTGATGTTGATGAACTATTGTCCAGGGTTTGGCTGTTATCTTCTAACCGGGTGCTAGGGGAATTGTTATGTGATATGTTTTCCCCTAGCACCTTGTCATCATTACTTAGTTGAGTATTTGAAAGAGTTGATGTCGATGATTTATTCTTAGGGGTTTGGCTGTTATCTTCTAACCGGGTGCTAGGGGAATTGTTATGTGATATGTT
>JAHCMI010000101.1 GCA_019192545.1 Rivularia sp. MS3
TTTAGTCTGAAATGTATGCTGCATCACATTTTCGTATTTATTCAGCAAACCCTATTTAGTTTATTTCTATGGGGAAATGTTTTAGTTGACCCTGTTTGCTCTAATTGTGGAAGACTTAATGTTATTTCGGCTTTGGGATAATCTTTGTCTACTAAATCCCATAAATGCCAAGGAAGTTTCCTTAATTCTATCTGATTGGTGCGAATCATCACTCTGATTTCTTCAGATGGTATCAAATGTTTTAACCACTTTTCCCGAATCGGACGAAAGGATTCGCTACACAACCAATTATTTAACTGTTCTTTAAGTATAAAAGCCGCAAAAGAACAGTCGTGCTGACGTTTAGAAATCGACCCGTCTATGGTAATCTTTTTAGCTTTTACACGGGTATATTTCCATATAGCAGTTGAAGTTTCTTGCCATTGTTCAATTGCCGCTATAATGTTTTGTGATAGTGGTAGATAAGCATTAATTTCTGTAAAAGGACGTTGATTTTCTTCGCCGATTTCCAAACTTACTTTTACACCATTGTTTAAATCACCATCTAACTTTAATACAACTAACTTTCTCATCGTTAAATATAGTTAATAAGAGTTTTTTAGGTGACAAAATTTTCCATAGCACTAATATCTCCCAAACTTAGTTTAACGCTGAACTGTTCGTTTTTATCGTTAGAGAATTCTAATTGAATATTTTTATTATGGTTGCGAGTAGAAGCTTCCATTACGGCGATACCATCTGCATCTAATATGCTTAGATGCAAATAAGGAAACAAGAAGGTTTTTCCAGTTACAGGATGTACTTCTACAATGATATCCATTTCATGTTCGTTTTCTGGGGTAGCGGTTACAATTAATACTACTTCTTGGTGTTTCTTTATTCCTAAATTGATTAGTTTACCTCTACTAACAAAATTACCACCATTTCTCATAAAGGCAGGATGATTTACATTAGTTAATATTCTGGTAATTTCTAGCCAACCGATATCAAATGAATTATCAAACTATTTTTTCAAATCAACTAATTTTGAATTGAAGTTGACTATATTAGAAGCTATTGCAGCATTATGTTCTAATGGTTTTTCTAATTTTGCTTTCGGTTGCATATTTTTATTTTCAATAACTATCTAACATAAAAAAATATCAAATTATCTGTAGTCAGTTTTTAATATTCAACAAAATGAAACTATTTGAACTAGCACTATTAACTACTGTTAATACAATTATCTTCTTGTCGAATCAAGTTATAGCTTACGAATGGAACGATACTCCATGTAAATTACCATCGAGGAAAGTTGAGTATTGTAAAGAAACTAAGGGTGATGTATTTTTGAAAGGAAAGCAAGGGACACTACATACATATACTTTTCCAAATGGACAAAAATTTTATTGGTTTTATGGATTAAATAGTCAGCTATGTAAGTGGAAAGACACTTATGTAAGGCAAGAAGGTCAAAAAAATTGGTTTGTAGTGTCTCCCAGTTGTGAAGATAATGATAATTATATCGATATAAATCTTACTTCCGGGCAAACTTTGTTTAGAATATATCGTGTTTAATAAAACTATTTATTAACATTTTTAATACTATTTATAAAGAATTTTTACATACTTATGATTTTTTTTTGCCCACCTATTTATCGAAGGCTAAAGCTTTGCTAAAACTGAATATAACCCAATATGAACAATTTATCAAAACTTAAAGATAATTGTCACATTTTTAGTTTGAGAAAATAACTTCAGTTTTATTGTAATTGAAAGATCAAATCAAAACACCTCAATAAAATCCCCACCGAATAATGATAAGACCTGCTATAAAACCAGCCCTCGATAGTTCTTTTATTGTAACCAGTCAAGTAAGAAAGAGTAGCATTACAAGCTTTCATATAACCGTGAGGGCTTCGCTTTCCAGGAGTTGGAATTTCTATTCCTGGGTGAAGAATTGGTATCCAAATTATGCACCATTCCTCTGGAGACATTGGTTCTAAAAGTTCCAGTAATATTTGTTGATTGGCAGCAATTTGTGTTTGATACAACACAAATTTAGCGAACCACCGAGGAATTTTCTTAGTATTAGTTAGCGGCTCTTTTAGCAGTTGCATATGACTTATTTATGAAGAGTTGTTTTTTCATGTCAAACTAACTGCCATTAACTTTTAGTTAAAGGCAAGGTTTTACGAAAATAGAATTTGTTCTCAATCTAAAAAGGAATTTCTGAATATTGATAATCCGGATGAGATACTTTCAAATCACAAATAAAAGCAGTTAGAGCATGAATTCCCCCATACAACATCCCATTTTTTGCTCTATACCCTTTACTACTCCAACCATTCCATCCCAGGTACTCTCCAATCTCGCCAAACTCATTAATAATCGAATTTGAATTTATTTTTTGCTGCAATTCTTCCTGTTGTTTCCTGCTCGTATCTTGAAGTTCAGTTAATTCCTGTTCTCTTTGAGAAAGTACGTTATTTAGACGCTCAACTTCCGACATCAATGGCTCAATGGTTTTTTCTAACTCTTTATTAACTACTTTCGCAGCTTGCTTGTTAAATGTATTACCCCAGCTATCTCTATTGGAATCTTCGAGGGATTTTTCTAAATAAGAGATTCTTTTTTCGAGTCGTTGATTTTCTTCGACCTTACCACGAACATGGTCTAATTCGTTATCTTTCGCTATTAATTGCTCAATTAACTTTTGTTTCGCTTGTTCCATCTGAGCCGCGTGTTTTTTGGCAGCACTTATCTCTTCTTTAGCTGCTTCGAGGGCTGCATCTCGAATTTCAACAAATTTTCCCAATTCTTCTTCAGTTCTTTCTCTCTCCCGTTGCGCTAAAGCTTCGGCTATTTTATTTTCAACTTCAGCGGCACTAAACATATGCTTTGGAGAAGCTGTATTTATAGCTGTTTTTTGGGATTCTGGCTGAAGTTGATGGGGTTTGAATAACTGTTTAGACTCCATTCCTTGAGTAACTACGTGGTCAAGCAACACCCAAAAATCACCTTTCCACTCGGACATAATTATTCCAGTCGAACCAGTCCAACCTCTATCACATTTTGTAACGACGATTCGCGTTCCGGGGGTTAGGAGTGGAGGAGTGGAGGAGTGGGAGAGTGGGGGAATATTGTTTAACTTCCCCCGCTCCCCCCCTCTCCCCCTCTCCCCCTCCTCTTTCTCTCGTTCCTCCTTAATCTGTGCTGCTGTTTTTTTACCGGATCGCACTAATTCCTTTACCAAATTATGGCTGACTTTAGTTAGTTGACGTAGCGCTGATACACTCCATTTTTGGACATTAGCGCGTACTAGACGCTGCAAACGCTTCGGCAGCTTTGAAAACCAATTGTAAATTTCGATTGCGGCTTTAGCTATGTATCGTGATGCTCCGAAGTCATCGGATGCTAGCCAATTGTCAAATACTTTTTTACCTTTTGGGTTATGAGTAATGCAGTCTTGATAAATCGAGTTTAATGCTTGCCCGTTTTCTAATAAGCCGTCGAAGGTTTGGCGGACAAAGCCGATGAATTGGTTAAGCGTAGTTTTCGCTTTGCTCTGTAGCTCGGAATTATCAAACTGAGAATAATCAAAGTTTACGGTGAATACAAATGGTGGGTAGACGTTCTGGGTATTGTCGCCTGAAGCTATCTTGTGCATAATAAAAATATCCCTTTGATGTAATTGGGAAACCATACCCTCCGTGTTGATTGGTAGTCGGTACGGGGGGTTTTGGCTTTTAAGTTAAATAGTCGTATCAAGCGCCGCAAGATTATAAAATTGTGGCGCTTGTTTTTAGTATGATAATGTTATTCTACCAAAAAAGCTAATTTTTCGTAACTAATTTATAACTAATCACTACTTAATAGTAGTAAATGGCTCAATTAGCGAAGCTTGACTGTACTATGGAAGTGAAAACGAGACATGATTTAAAGCACTGTGAGTAAAAGGGTTTTTGTGACTTTGCCAGATTCAGTATTTGAAGACCTGGAGCAGTGGGCTGATTCCCAAGGAAGACCAACTGCCAACCTTGCTGCTTTCTTGATAGAGACTTCTATTAGACAAGCTAAAGAAAGTGGTGAAATAAATCCACCAAAAACAAGGGAAAGTAAATAATGTAGGAACTTGCTTAGTAATCTAAGCAGGTGGTACTTTCTTTTTTTATTATTTCTTTTATCCAGATATAACACATATTGATGTCATATTTACTCAGTAAAAGGGTGAATTGATGTAAAGTTGTATTTGTTTGATATGAGGAAGTATGATGGCGGGTATGAGCAAACGTATCCAAGTTACACTTCCCGATAGGCTTGCAGAAGATTTAGAAAAGTGGGCGACCTATGATGGACGACCATTATCAAATCTTGCTGCTTATCTTTTAGAACGTGCTGTCGCAGAAGCAAAAAAAGAAAATGCACCTTGGGGGGCTAAGGAGAATCAAGAAGGAAAGTAAACGATTACATCTAAGGTAACACCTGTTATCCCGTTAGTCAACATTGTGGGATAACAAAAAAGTTAATTCGTATGTACACTTGTCATCCCTTGGCTTTTGTTGATAATTATAAATAGTTTTAAAATGATTGACAGAGGAAATTTGATGGCTGAATCAAGGTTAAATATTAGAATTTCACCACAAAAAAAGGAAGCTTTTTACGAAAAAGTTAAGCAAGAAGGAAAAAACGCGACTGATGTCCTTATAGATTTAATTGACCAATATCTGGGAATAAAGGCACAGAGTGGTGAAATTTTAGAACTCAAGCAACGAGTTGAAAAGCTTGAAGAAGCATTGCTGGGGGAAGCAGCCGCCTGAGAGAAGAGAATAATTCTCTCAGGCAGTTATTAGAACAACTCAAACAGATGCTTAAAGATAAACCCGCCGATAGTTAGGCGGGTTTAGTGGTTTTTAATCCTTAATACTTTTAGTGATAACAATATGCTCCTAATTGGGATAACAAAGATGAAAGAATACCGAAAGTACTATAAAGATGGTAGCCCCGTCCTTCAGGTAGAGGTGTAAATCCAAAGTTAAGCGAATTTGTTCACCTTTAATTTATCCGAGAGTGAGCAGTGGAAATGGAATTTATCTCGTCTGCTTTACGAAAAAGGTTATAACCGCAAACAAATTGTTGATTTGTATAAAGTTATTGATATTATGATGGCTTTACCGATAGAGCTACAAGCCAGTTTTGAAGAAAAAATCACTAATTATCAGGAGGATTGTTAGTGCCTTTATTAAGTAATATTGAAATACGGACGATTGAGAGAACAACAAAATCTACTTATCAGAAGAATATTATTCACCTATTACAAAAACGAGGAAGGTAATCTTCTAGAAAATTTTGTGAAAAATATTAATCAAATTGATGATGTCGCGGTTTTGGAAAGTTTGATTGTGGAAACAATAGCGCGTTAGTTCTTCGGAAGATTTTCAACAAATTCTTGATTCTCAATCATCGGATGATGGTTGATTTAACGCCGTTTTATTTTTTGAATTATTCGGAATAAAAGAATGGTGCGTGACAGCAATATTAACATTTTTCGTTATTATTTATAATTTTTCGTAGTCGTCACACACCCTACTAACTAACTCAAATCTGTAAAAAAAGATAAACCATCAATATCCAAAGCCTGGAAGGTAGTGTTAGTACCAGCACTAACTTTACCGTGTTTCCGTAACAAAGGCGCTTCATAGGGTAAACGATTATCCTGTTGTTGAGGTTGTAATAGTTCTTTTATTTTGTCAACGGTAACTAAATTTCTCTCATCTGTTTGATTTTCGCAATTTAATAATTCTTCTTCTACTAATTCTTCAACAAACTCAGTTACATCATGACGCAAGGTCGTTTCATTTACTGAATAAATTTGAACTAACTGCTGTATTACCGTATCTACATTTTTTAATTCAGTAAACAATTGCCAAAACTTAGTTCCCACAGCATTTAAAGTGTAGTAATATTCTGACTCGTAATGTAATATAACTATTTCTCCGTTAACTTGTGTGGAAAGAGCATTTTCTGAGATAGTTAGTTTTTGGTTAAGAATTGAAGTTGTTTGATTCATAATTTTAATAATTAGGGAATGGGGAATAGGGAATATCTACATAACCGAGGCAATTTTAACCGTACTTAGGTGGATGTTCTATTAGTGATATTACGGGAAAAGAGTAGCATTAAAATTATGGCTTTGTTGTAGAACAAGCAGATAATTCTTGCTCGACGCAAAGCTTTTCAAATAATAAATTAGTAGTGGCTTGGTTCCCTCTTACAGTTAAATGTATTTTATCTATAAAATAATTTTTTACAGCTTCGTCAGTATTTTTACTCAATCGGTATGAGTGTCAATTATAGGAATTTCTAAAGAATTGAGGAGTTGAATAAATCTAGATTTATATTGTGGAATTTCAGGAGCGTAAAGTAATTCGTTGAGGTTAGGAGTAAATAGCACAAATACAGGAGTATTCTGGCTGTGAATAATTTCTATCATCGCTTTGAGACTGTTCATATTTTGTTGAAACAGGTTGTCTGTGTCTCCCGATTGAAGAATTTCGGTTGCTCTTGAGCGGATACGAAAAATCTTTAAAAGTTTTGGTAATCCATAACGAGTAAAAAGTTCTTCAATCGCAAGTAATGGAGGATGGTTGGGGTAGTTTGATGAAAAGCCAATTTTTTCACTAGTACTTGTAGGTTGAAGTAAATCATTGGTACCAAGACGGTAAAATGACGGCATCACTATTAAAAGTGCCGAATTTACGAATATATCCGGCGTTGGTTTCCTATCCCCCAAGATCCAGCAGAAGCATTTAAAACCTCTGCTGGATATGCGGATGCAATGAGTTTTTTCTCAAATAACTCACGAATAATTTGACTTTGGTCTATAAAATTACCACCATTGAGAACAGAATCCCCTACCATCCGCCATTCTTAACTTTCCCTGTGGCTTCTCGATTGTAATTGGTTCGGAGCGTTGAGAATATTGGTTATATGCAATATTTTTACCAAAGCGATATACTTTCTGGTTTGGTTGAAAGCGATAACCTGTATCGCTGTCGGTTTGGCTTAACACCGGCTTACCCAGTCCCAAAGACAGTCTGAAAGTAGCTTCAGTTACAGCAACTACAGAGAGTGCGCTAATAACTATCCAGTATCTTAAAATGTATTTTTTTATAATCAGATAATATCTGTAGTTTTCCCTTCTTTAATATACGGTTGCCATTTTCAATACAAATCGGCTAGCTTAGCGCTGTTATCACCGTCAAAAAAGATACGGAAGCAGCCCTAACAATAATGACCGTATTAATACGTAAGCTAAAGTCGCTATCTCAATTAAAATTAAATGCGATCGCCAATTATGCAGGTAACTTCTGGTCAAACTTGCTGAGTTTTTTGCTGGTTCCAGTTTATCTGCATTACTTGGGTGTGGAAGCTTATGGTTTAATAGGGGGGTTTTATGCGGTAACTTCATTTATTGGGCTGCTCGATTTGGGTTTGAGCGCGACTATTAAACGGGAAGTTGCTTTACGTAAGGTTATTCCGGAAAAACTTTTAACCATACCAGACTTACTGAGAACTACAGAGATAATTTACTGGTGTACGGGTACGGTAATACTTTTGCTAATGGTATTACTTGCACAACCAATTAGTATTCAATGGATTAATGCAGAAAATATTGACCTAGCAACTGTAAAATGGGCTGTGATAATTTTAGGTTTAACTGTAGCTATTAGATGGCCTGTTACAACCTATAGGGGAACACTAATTGCCTTAGAAAGACAGGTACTGTTGAATATTTTGGAAGGAACATTGAGAACTTTCAGAGAATTAGGAGCAGTTGTTATTTTGGTGATGATTTCGCCAACAATTATCGCATTTCTGCTATGGCAAGCGTTCATTGCAATTTTAGAAGTATTGTTAATGATGGTGTTTGCTTGGCGCTATGTACCAAAAAGAAAAAATCGAGCAAGTTTCAAGCTGGAGATATTACGAGAAATATGGCGGTTTGCAGCCGGGATAAGTTGGACAACGATAGTATCAATAATACTGGCACAAATAGATAAAATATTACTGTCTAAATTTGTTTCTTTAGAACAGTTTGGTTATTATATGCTAGCCAGTACCTTAGCTCAGAAACTCTCTATCATACTTCAGCCTTTTGTTGTTACTATTTCACCAAAATTAATAGCATTAACCGCTCAACCAGACGAAAAAAAGTTGATTAATTTCTTTCATAAAAGCAGTTTGTTTATATCTATAGCTATAACACCCATAGCTTCAACATTAATCTTTTTTGCACCGATAATTTTAGAATTATGGACTCAATCGCCAAAGGTGGCAGTACAAGCATCAGGTATTTTAGCAATGTTAACTTTTGGTGCTATGTTAGATAGTCTTTATAATATTTCATATCAGATACAGCTTGCAATTGGAAAACCCCAGATTGCGGCAATTTTTAATAGTTGTAGCGTGTTTTTAGTAATTCCAGCAATGCTATATTTAGTCCCTCAAATGCAGTTGTTTGGAGCCGCGTTAATTAAAACTGTTGTAAATATACTTTATTATTTAGTTCTTTCAAGAGTTACCCATCGATATATTTTACATCAAGAATATCGACGCTGGTTGATACAAGATACCTTAATTCCTATATTAATATGTTTCACAGTTTTCTTTATTATTTCGCAATTACAAATATTTTTGACAGGTAAATTGTTCGCTATGCTTTGTATATTATCAGGACTAGCAATAAGCTATGGCGTATTATTTATGTGGTATAAATATCAAGTAAAAATCATAAATCAGATGGTTAGCAACTAATAATTTGGAGGTAAATTAACTATGAAAGTTCTATATTTTCAAGCTCATTTAGCTTATGGAGCAGCAGAGGAATATCTTAATACTTTAGCTGAATACATAAATAAAATAGATTTCAAAGTGGGTATTTTATATCCAGATATCCCTCACTTAAAACCATTTAGCCAAATAAGCGATGTGTTAGCTTTACCCGTTAAATCAAACTATTTCGCAGGTAATGTGATTCGTTATGCTCCTTATATTGCCAAGGAAATAAAAAAATTTGCTCCAGATATTATACATATTAATGACCCCAGTCCTTTAGGAGTAATTGCAGCACGTCTAGCTGGTGTTAAAAAAGTTGTAATTACGTATCACACTCCAACACTAAAAGTGCAGCATAATTGGAAAGGATATTTAGCAAACATAATAGCTTATAGATTGACTAACAATTTTATTTTTAATTCACCACAAGATTATAAGACAGGTATTGATGTTAATAATATTCTAGCTTCAAGAGCTAATTTTGTTGCTCATGGATTAGACAGCCATAAATATTCTCCGAGTCCAGAAGAAAGAGATTATTTAAGAAAATCGATAAGAGCAAAACTAAATATACCGAAAGAAAATATTGTAATAGGTAGTGTGGGGCGTTTAGCTACCCAGAAAGCTCAAAAATATTTAGTTCAAGCTGCAAAAATAGTTTGCAATCAACGTAATAATGTTACTTTCGTAATATTTGGAGAAGGAAATTTAAGGTCAGAATTAGAGAGTCAAATCAGTAATAATGGTTTATCAGAACAGTTTTTACTACCTGGTTTTGTAAACAATATTGTTGAAGCTTTATGTACAGTCGATATATTTACTATGTCCTCATTATATGAGGGTTTATCATATGCGATTATAGAAGCTGCGGCAATAGGTATTCCAATTGTTGCAACTCCAGTAGGAGGCACAGGTTATACTGTCGCAGATGGTGAAACGGGTTTCTTAGTTGAACCAAAAAACCCTGGTAAATTAGCAGAAAAGATAAATTTTTTAATTGATAATCCTGATATTGCTCAACAGATGGGAGAAAAAGGTAGAAGAAGGTTTATGAAACTGTTTACTTTAGAACGGATGATTTATGAAACTGAAGCTATTTACTATCAGCTAGTACAGAATAAATTGGAAAAATTAGAAAACAACGGAATAGGGAATAGGGAACAGAAAAGAGTAAGTATAATTCGTAATTAATTCCCTATAAATTATTAAGTATAATTATGTTATCTCCTAAAGTAAGCGTTATTATCCCAACCTACAATCGAGCGCATTTAGTTCAAGATGCAGTAGAAAGCGTTCTCAATCAAACTTATCAAGATTTTGAATTAATTGTTATTGATGATGGTTCAACAGACAATACTAAAGAAGTATTAGCCGTTTATAAAGATAAACTAGCCTATATCTATCAAGAAAATCGAGGGCGAAGTAGCGCTCGCAATCATGGTATTAAAATAGCTCAAGGTGAGTATATTGCTTTTTTAGATTCGGATGATGTTTGGTTCCCAGATAAACTTGAACGTCAGGTTCCTATTTTAGAATATGCACCATCAGATGTTGTATTAGTGCATGGTTATAAATGTATGGTTGATAAAAACCTTCAACCAGTAGCGGGCTGGGAATTAAAGCTTCGACGCTTGTATGCTCAAGCTGAAAAAGGAGAAGAAACTTACGAAAATTATTTGCAATCTACTTGTATTTTTACTTCTACCATTTTGCTAAGAAAAACGGCACTGTTAGAAATTAATGGTTACGATGTTTCTATACAAGGAAGAGAAGATTTAGATTTATATTTACGTTTACTTCTTCAAGATTATTGTTTTGCTTTTATTTCCGAACCTGCTTTGATTAAATATCGCTGTCACGAAAATAATACTAATGAAGTAAGTTCTAATTACAGTTATTTACAAGTATATGAGAAACATCTGAATGAATGTCTAAAACTTGCTGTTCCAGATAAAATTGCTGAAGCTAAAAAACTACTTTATCAGGCTTTGGCAAAAACTCATTATCGCTTGAGGAACTATCATCAAAGTAGAATTTATTGGCAAAATGCTTTTATTAAAGATTGGGAAACAGCTTTTACTATAAGTTTTTGGAAGCAGTATTTTGGTAGTTGGGTTCGTCAAGTAATTTTAGATTTTAACAACTGAGATACTTTTTGGATTTTGAGTTAATATTTTACAAAAAAGGCAATAGGCAATAGGCAATAGGCAATAGGCAATAGGTAATTAATATAAATTGAAACTTAAGTTCTGAGGGGAGCAACGCGATTTTGTGAGAGCCAGTGCGATCGCCATACCTATACTTAAACGTTAATCATTAAAAAATACATATAAATTAAGTGTTAATACATAATCTAGAGAAATAAGGAGTTGCAGCTTCGCTGCAACTCCTTATTCTTTAAGAGCAAAAAAAAGGTAAGATTCCCTATCATAAAGGGTTTTATGGCTCAAAACTCTCTACTCACAGGGTCTTACCTTTTAGGTATAAAATATATGCAACTCTAGATTTAAACAAATCTCTGGAGCAATTTAAAGAAAATGTTACGAAAATTTTAGAATTGAACGATATTGAAAATTGGAATGGAGTAAAAATAAAAAATAAAGAAGAGGAAATAAGGAATATTGCTCTAATTTTGGCAGGGCAATGTATAGCTATTTTGTTATATAATCTTTCTCATAATACAGTTGCTATCAATACAGCAAATAAGAATACAAAAGCATGGTGGCGTACAAAAACTAAAAATCATGGCTATAAAAAACGCCAAATACTAACGATAGGAAATGTAGAATTGAATATTCAATTACCTTATGTTGTAGAACGCAATAATAAGAATAATAAAAATAATAAAACCAATAAGACTTTAAATCAAGGGTTTTGTCCCTTTCTTAGATGGTTAAGTATGGAAGAAGGATTAACCCCATTAGTTTGGTCAACAATTGCAAAGTATGGTGCAACAAGTGCATCATTTGAAGCTGCACATCATACATTAATAGATTGGGGTATTAATATTAGTTTAAAACGGATAGAACGGTTGACTTATTGTTTTGGTAAAATAGGATTGAGTCTTCGTGAATCAAAAATATTCAATCTTAATATTGGTAGTTTACTGCCAGGTGATACATTGAAAGGTCAAAGGGTAGTTATAGCTGCCGACGGTGGAAGAACTAGGATTCGTATTGATAAAAAAGGTCGCAGACATTCTAAAACAAATCGACATGGCTTTACTGGAGAATGGATTGAACCAAAAGTTTTGACTATTTACACTGTTAATAAAGAAGGTAAAAAAATCAAAAATGGTGAAATTCCAATTATAAATGATGGAACTTATGAAGACTACCAGGGGTTTCTCAAAATCTTAGAAATGTACCTTGTTAGCTTGGGGATAAATCAAGCTAAACAAGTATTATTAATTGCTGATGGTGCAGAGTGGATATGGAAACATATTCCTCCGATCAACCTCAAAATTAAATTGCCCATTAGGAACTTACCAACTACTAGATTTTTATCACGCTACCGAACATTTACAAGTTTTTGCTGATAATGCTTTTTCTAAAGAAACAGAGCGAAAAAAATGGTTCAAACAAGCTCGTTCTACGTTAAAAAAAGTAAGATAAATTCGATTATTCAAGAAATGAATAAACTTAGCTCAGAGTTTACTGGTGAGCGTCTTAAAAATGTCAATAGAGAAATAAATTATTTTATCAAAGGTAATAAAGAAGGACGTTTTAACTATCATAAAATCTCAAAAATTAAACTACCTATTGGTAGCGGTGAGGCAGTGCGTTGCGGGGGTTCCCCCCGTTGTAGCAACTGCCGAATCCGAAGGGTGCAGTGGAAAGTTTAATTCGGCAAGCAGTTAATTTACGTATGAAAGGAAACAGCAAGTTTTGGTTAAAAAATAACGCTGAAATTATGTTACACGTTCGTTGCCAATGGATTGCCGGTTGCTGGAACAATTTCTGCGATTCTATTTTAACCGCACTCCTTAAACCGATACAGATTGCATAAATTATACCAAAAATTATTTTTGAATCTGATTAATGTAATAACCATTACCCTTGTTTAGGGTATTTTTTGCTGCCTTTGTATCTATAACCAATAGAGGTGTGCCGCTTTGCGGCACACCTCTATTTTAGGAAGCTGTATTTATACTTAGGAATATGTATTATTTAATTATAAACTACTGGATTTTTTTATTAGCGATCGCGGTATTTGGCTTAAAATTCACAAAATCGCGTTGCTCCCCTGCCATCTCTGAACCATTAGGCAAAGCGATCGCTACTCTGTCATTAGGCTTCAAACCCATAGCTGTTAGATACCCAGCAACATCCTGTATACAGTTGTGCAAACTACCATAAGTTAATGGTTTGCGCTTAGGTGTTGCAATACAAATAGCTAATGGATTTTTCTCTGGTTGCTGTTTAATCAGATTGGCAATTGATAAATTTAGCAAAGAATTTACTCCCCACTCTCAAACAAAAACCATCCACATAATAATAGCCGTATATTTTCGGAATGCTCTTGAAACGGAAAATTTATTAGTGACGGATATTACTTATTTTTGATCGGAGATGTTACTATGCTTGGTGACAAATTATTCACTCTAACTAATGGCTGACTTAGATGAAATAAGATATCTAGGGAATAGGGAATGGGGAATAGTAAGTAGTTAAATATAATTAATTACATAACGTCATTGCGAGTGTAACGGAGTGAAACGTTAGCGAAGCGTCTCCCGGAGGGAGATAGCATTCAGCGTTCACCGCTAGGTGCGGCTCATCGCAAGGGTTAGAATTAATTTTCTTAGCTCCTAATAAGGGTAAATAATTTTGTTCACTTACTTATTTATTCTTAAAATCGATTAATAAAGCTAATTTGTAAAGCACAGCAAGGGTTTCAACTTTTTAATTTATATTATTAGCATACTATGTACGCCTATAACCAAATAAATAATCAATAACTATACTATGGTTAACTCAACTTCACTATTTAAAGCTGGAACAAAATTATCGGGTATATTGCCACAAAGGATTTGTAATTCTCTCCGCTTTAGATTTTTAGCTCAGATAAATGCTACGGGAAAAATATTAGAGGAAGTTCACCCTGGAGTGTTTCTAGAACTCGATTTAAGTGATTGGCTACATAGGCTTTATTATTTAGGCTTCGTAGAGCAAAATACATTTACAATTATTAAAAAGTTGCTTCCTGTTGATGGGGTTTTTGTAGATATTGGCGCTAATATTGGCATTTACTCATGTATTATGGCTAATCATGTGGGTGTAAAAGGTTCTGTTATAGCCTTTGAACCTATGCCAGAAAACTTAGAGCAACTCTATAGTAATATTGCATTAAATCAACTCAAAAATATAGAAGTTAATGAATTAGCTCTTTCAAATCGTCAAGAAGGCTTTAATTTATATGTTCCTTCTACTCATCAACAAGGAGCAACTGGCTGTACGCAAGTTTGGAATCCTGGTGATTGGGTAAGTGTTGGTACTACTGACGCAACAACTTTAGATACTACTTTTCAAAAACAGCGTTTAGATTTTATAAAAATTGATACTCAGGGACACGAATTTGAAATCTTGCAAGGTGCAAAATCAACTATTGAACGTTTTCAACCTATTATACTTTGTGAGGTATTCGAGGAAAATCGGACGAAGGTATTTGATTTAATGAAAAGCTGGAATTACGCTATTTTTAAAGAAACTCGTGATGGTTTTCTTAGTACTTCTCTACCATCATCGAGCTGGGTTGATGTTTTTCTGATTCCTGAACACAAAGTTGAAAAAGTAATGACAGTTTTATCAACAGGTAAAACTCATGAGTGATAATCTCCCCCATATTTGTATAGATGCTACCTGCATTGTCACTGATACCAAAGGTGCATCTGTATATGCTCTTTCTTTATTAACGGCTTTACAAAAATTATCGCTTAGAGTAAGTTTTACCGTATTGATGCGTCAAGAAACTATTAATCGAATTAAATTTGATAATCCGAATTGGAAAATTAAGGCAGTTAAAATCAAATCTACTATATGGTGGCATCTATTAACTTTACCGCGTATATTAAAAAGGTTAAAACCAGACTTACTATTTGTTTTAGGGGAAACACCATTAGCTTTTGTACCAGTTCCCTACATTTTGACTATCCACGAATTACCACATCTTTATCGCAAACTTGCTGGAATTAGAAATAAACCTTTGCATCACCGTCTCAGTCATCTACTTACTGAAATTTTTCTACCAAGTATATGTCGTCAAGCTACTTATTTACTTGCAGTTTCCCAAAGTACAGCAAGAGATTTAGAAAAAGAGTTTCAAATTAGCTCTCAAAAAATAAGCGTTACTTATGAAGGTGCAGATATCAGATTTTTTCAAACAGATTCTCTAACTACTTCCAATTGGTTGAAAAAGATACCACATCCTTATCTACTGACATTTGCGACGGGAGACAACCGAGAAGTACCAGAGCAAGTTGTAAGTGCTTTTGGTAAATGTAATTCACAGATTCCCCATCATCTTGTTATTGCAGGGAATTGTTCGGAGTTGCAAAAATCGACGTTAGTGGAAACAGCAGTTAAACTAGGTTGTTTGGAGAAATTATACTTTACCGGGTATGTCCCCAATGAAGATTTACCGATTCTTTACCGCAATGCAGATATCTATATTGAGATGTCCCGCTATGAAGGTTTCGGATTGCAAGTATGCGAAGCAATGGCTGCGGGAACTGCGGTAATTGCTTCTAATGTGTCTTCTTTACCGGAAGTTGTTGGTGATGGAGGTTATTTAGTTGAGTTAGGAGATACTCTTACACTTGCACAGAAAATATTATTTCTATTGAAAAATCCTACAGAATTACAAAAATTGAATAATTTAGCAAAGCAGCAAGCAGCTAACTTTTCTTGGGAGAAATGTGCCCTAGTTACTTGGAATGTAATTGATAAAATTATTTCTAAAGGAATCAAAAATTATGCAAATTTATGATATTCAAGAGATTAATAAATTTATTGATAATAAGGATGATAGCGAATAGGGAAATAGTTGATTAGTAAATTTTAGGCAATATAGGTACTTATAATTATGTTAACTCAACAAACAAGTAACCCAGATTTATGGAATCAGGTTTGGAATCAATCTAGTCAGGAAACAAGCGAATATTGGGAATGGGTAGAGCGAGAATCAAATGGTGTCAGGGGTACAAAAATCCAGGATTATATTCGTACTCATCTAGGAGATATCAGTCAACTGAAAACTATTGAAGTTGGTTCTGGCTTAGGAATTTATAGCTTTATTTTGGCTAGTCTTGGTGCAGAAGTAACTTTACTAGATTACAGCGAACAAGCTCTTAGTTTAGCTGAAGAATGCTTTCAAAAACATGGTTTAAAGGCAAAATTTATCCTTCAAGATGCACTTGCAATAGAAAATGATTTGCATGGTAAATATGATATCGCTATGTCTTTTGGAACGGTGGAACACTTCCGCTATCCTCAACGCTTACAGATGATTGAAACCCATCTTAATTGTGTGCGAAATGGAGGAGCAATTGTCATAAGTGCGCCGAATAAAGCCTTTTTACCGCATGAGATTTTAAAGGCTTATCTCCAAAGAAAGAATAAATGGGAATTAGGTTACGAAGGTGCTTTTAGTCGTAAAGAATTTTCTAAGCTTACTCGTCAGCTTCAGCTTAGTAATTCAAAAGTAATTGGTTCGGCATTTTTGAGCGATTTTCACAGATATATCCAAATTTATCGCTCAACCAATATTTTCCAGAAAATTTTTGGTTCAAATGGTTCTAATTCTGCAAATTCGCAAATTAAAGACAAATCAAGTTGGCTAGATGATTATTTTGGTGCTGATTTGGTTTTGCTTGGTATTAAAAATTGTATTGTAAACAATACCCTATGATTTCACACATATCATCTTCATCAGAATCTAAATCGCAAAGGTTAATAGCTTTGGATATTCTCAGATTTTTATCACTTTTGAGTGTCATTGCTATTCATTCGTTTGATACTAATAGAATTTTACACGCTGTTGCATCAAAACTAGAAGCTTGGGCTGTTCCGGAATTTATTATAATTTCCTTTTTTGTCACTGCTCATAAATTAAATAAAAGAAAATATATCATTAACAGAATTAAAAGCTTGATTTTTCCTTATATTTGTTTTAGCATTTTATATTTAATTATTCGATTATTAAAAAAATACACCTTAGAAAACTTTTTTGACTGGTCTATTGTTTCTCATTCGTTTAGTATTTTACTTTTTGGTGGAGCTTCTGGGCATTTATATTATATTCCCATGTATTTACTTTATTTAATAATAATATGTTTTTTTACCAATCATTTGGTCAATTTCAAATTAAGCAAACTCAAAAGTATATCTTATATAACTGTAATTTCTTTAATTTGCTCTTTATTTCTATCTTACGCAATTAACCCCTTGCTAAAAGTAAGTTTGAGTGACCCATATCTCACTTCGTTTATTGGATATTTTTCCCATTATTTACCTTACCCTTTTATCGGTATTTTTATTTTCTATCTCTATCAAAGTGATGTGTTAAACATAGGACTTGTCGAGAAAGATTTATGCAAGTTGTCTATTTTAAGTTTAATCATATTGATTTATATTTGCCAATTTGAGTATGCATTTATTACAAGAGTTATACTATCTTCGCTTATATTTTTACTAGCGTTAAGTTTTAATCGTAGCTTATATAGTTACAAATTTACTAACTTATTTACATCAATTGCCTCTTTAAGTATAGGGGTATATTTATTACACCCTTTATTAATTGAAACAAACCAGTTATTTCTAGGTAAATTATTAAATATAGAACTTGATTCTTTTTTTATAACTTTTTCAGTTTGGTTATTCTCTGGAGTTATTGCCAGTTATTCACTAGTATTTTTCTACCAAAAAGTGATTTATGAGCGCAAATCCTAAAATACTATACCCCATAATTGACGGACAAGTTACAGGTGGTAATATCGTTTGTTTGCATCTAATCGAAGCAGCATTAAATCAAGGTTGGGATGTCTTAGTTAATTCACCTTCCGAAGGAAGATTTTGCGATATCCTCCGAGAAAAGGGAGTTAAAATTTACCATTTAGATACTACTCGCTCTTTTAACTGGTTATCAGCAGTCAAGATGGCACAGTTAATAAAAAAAGAACGAGTTTCTCTGGTTCACGCTCATGCTCCTTTTGCTGGTTCAATTATTTCTTCTTTAGCTGGGAAGTTGGCTGGTGTACCTGTAATTATTCACGCTCATTTACAAGATGCTCTGAGCAGTAATTCTTTGATTAGAAGCTATCAAAATATCATGAATTACTGGACAAGTAGAAAATGTAGCGATGCTATTATCGCTGTTTCTCATCAGCTAAAAAATGCATTGATTACAGAAGGTTTTGATTCCCGTAAATTCCATGTTGTACATAACGGTACTCCTCTTAATAATCGGGAGAATAACTCAAATATTCGTAGTCAGTTAAATATTTCCGAAGATATCCCAGTTGTAATTCATATCGCTAGACTTTGTAAAAGCAAGGGACAACATCTTTTACTTCAAGCTGCTGCAAATTTACATCAATTGGGACAAGAAGCTGTATATTTGATTGTGGGTAAAGATTTGGAACAAGATGGAGCTTATCTCAAGTATTTAAAGGATTTAGCTCAAGAATTGGGAATTAATAAATCAGTTCATTTTTTAGGTCATCGTGCCGATATTCCTCAATTATTAGCTTTATCAGATTTATTAGTTTTACCTTCTTATACAGAGGGTTTACCTTTAGTTATTTTAGAAGCAATGGCAGCAGGTTTACCAGTTGTTGCAACTCCTGTTGGAGGTATTCCAGAAGCTGTGATTCCTCAAGAAACTGGTTTTTTAGTACCTGTTGAAGATGTTCAAGCTTTAGGGGATGTAATTCTTAAGTTGCTGCAAAATCCTAATCTTAAAAATGAGATGGGAAATAAAGGATTGCAAATGGTACGGAATGATTTTTCTGTAGAAAAGATGTGTCGAGAAGTATTCGATATATATCAAAAAGTTTTAAATAGGGAATAGGGAGTGGGGAATAGGGAATAGAGGAGTAAATTAGGAGGTTTAGATGTCCGAAATAAATGATTTTAAAGATTTAAAAATTTGGCAAAAGGGTATGGATATCGCAGAAAAGTGTTACTTTTTGACTAAACAATTTCCTAGAGATGAATTATATGGAATGGTACAACAAATAAGAAGAGCCGCTGCATCAATTCCTGCTAATATCGCCGAAGGCTACGGAAGAAGAACAACTAGTGATTATATCAGGTTTATTAATATTGCCCAAGGCTCAATGAACGAATTACAAACACATCTTATTTTATCCCAAAGAGTGGGATTGTGTATGCAAAAAGATATAGAATCTATTCTTTCTTTAATTGAAGAAGAAACTAGAATGATTATTGCTCTTATAAAAAAACTAAAATGATGTCGGAATTCGGTTTGATTTTTGAATTAATAAGAGTAGGGAACAGGCAATAGTTGATTATACTAAGTTTTGTATGTCCTGTGAACATATTACCTACGCCAACAAAATACAATTAGAAGTCCTATCAATTTTTACCTATCCCCCATTCCCTATTCCCCATTCCCCATTCCCTATTCCCTATTCCCTATTCCCTAATGAAAAAAACCAAAGCCATCATCCTCACCGAAATCATTTCTCCCTACCGAATTCCACCTTTTAATTGTTTAGCTGAAAATGAAGATATTGATTTAACAGTTTTCTTTTTCGCGGAAACGGAAAGTAGAAGAAGTTGGTTGGTAGAAAAGCAGAAAATCCAGTTTAATTATCAAGTATTATGGGGTTTGCAATTGGGTAAAGCTTATCAAAGTGCGCCTGTTTTTCTCAATCCTGATGTAATTCATCAATTGTGGAAACTGCAACCCGATGTGATTATCTGTGGAGGATGGCATCATTTTACTCATTGGTTGGCTTTGGTTTATGCAGAGATGACTAAAACTCCTTTGTTAATTTGGAGTGAAAGTACTCTCAGGGATGAGCGGTCTGTAAGTAATATTAAGCACAAGCTAAAAACTTGGATTGTCAATCAAGCTGATGGCTATATTGTACCGGGTAAAGCTCAGAAAGATTATTTGGTTGATTTGAAAGCGAGGGAAGATAGGATTTACATTGCTCCCAACGCTGTTGATAGCAATTTTTTTACTTGTGAAACCCAGCGTTACCGTCAGCAGAAGCCAGTTTGGAAAGAGAAACTGGGAATGGACGGATGTGTTATTATATACGTTGGTCGATTAATTGATGAAAAAGGTATTCCTGAATTACTAAAGGCTTTTACGAAACTTTCGGGAAATAAACAGGTAACATTAGTTATCGTTGGTGATGGTTCGCGATCGCAAAATTATCATTCATACACTCAGCAACACAAACTCGATAATGTGGTGTTTGCAGGATTTCAAACCCAGAGTGCTTTACCCCAGTATTACGGGATAGCGGATATTTTTGTTTTCCCCACCAGAAGCGATCCTTGGGGGCTGGTGTTGAATGAAGCGATGGCTGCTGGTTTACCCATTGTCTGTTCCGATGCTGCTGGTGCTGCTACTGATTTGGTTGTGAATGGGAAGAATGGCTATCTTGTACCTATGGGAGATATTGAAAAGTTAAGTCAGGCTTTACAGATATTGTTAGAAGATGAAAGTTTGAGGGAAAAGATGGGTTTGTATTCTCAAGAGATTATTGCTGATTATACCCCACAAAAGATGGCACAGGGGTTGAAAGAGGCGATTGTGAAAGTCTCGAATGCACAAAATCCAAAGCGGAGTTAGAAATTGCAAAAACGTTGTCGCTCTGCTGAGATTCAAGTGTAATTGATTGTAGTTGGTTGGTATCGGCGTTGTAGTGGTACAAACCATAGCCATAATCTTGCAGCAATTTTACGATATCATGTTTGCGATAACCGTGATTCACCCCATTTAATAATTCTAATATCCAAACATGGGGACGTTGCTGTTGTAACAGAGAAGTTGCTCCTTTGAGAGCTAATATTTCTGCACCTTCAATATCCATTTTGGCTAAAGTTAGATGGTTGAGATTTCCTGTATGTAGTAGATTATCGAGGGTTGAGCTTGGAATCTGTAATGATTCTGCTGTGGTATCTGTTGTATTTGTGGTGATAAATGCTGTTGAATCCGATTTTGTATTATTACTAATAGTGACACTACCAACAGAATCGGCAATTGCTATTGATAATGGTTTTACTTGAGTCAAATTATTGAGGTTGATATTTTCCTCTAAGCGTTGATAATTTGTTGGCAATGCTTCAAAACTATAAATAGTACCCGATTTAATTTTTGATGCAGCTAATAACGTGTAGATACCGATATTGGCACCAATGTCTAAAAATGAATCTTCCTCTCTTAAATATCGCAATAAAAAATTCATTTCATCATAATCGTAAAGCCCGCAATATATCGCAGCAGAAGCAGATTGACTATTGGGATAACAGCGTAGTTTTACATTCTGTAAAAGTTGAATATCTAGATGATGATGAGTTATTCGTTTGTATAATTGCCAGCCAAAAAATTTCGATAATGATAATAATTGTTTTTGTCTGTTATTAGGATGAACAATAATGTATCGAAATATTTTATTGATTAGTAAGTTGTTTTTCATCAGTTAAGGGAATAGTTTGTAGGGTGTGTGACGGCTACGATAAATTACTAATCATAACTAAAAATTTCAATATTGCCGTCACGCACCATTCTTGTATTCCAATACAATTCAACAGTAGGTGTTGGGTTATGTCCTCCGGACACACTTCGTTAACGTTCCTTAACCCAACCTACGAACTACGAACTTTTTTTCCTCTTTTGTGGAGTAGTAGTCTTTATGGATAAATTAAGAGAAATCGCTATAATTAAATAATCCATCATCGTCTACTCTAGGAAAGAAAATAGCATTAGTCATATCATTCACTTTGCCATGTTTCCGCAATAAAGGTGCTTCATAGGGAAACCGATTATCAAAGCTTTCAGGCTTTTGTGATTCTGTCCGATCGGATTTATTTAGTTCATCTGTTTTTTTACTATCGTTATCACTACTAATTAATAATCCTTCTTGTACAAATTCATCAGCAAAATTAGTTACATCCTGACTTAAAGTTGCTTCATCCACCAGATAAACCTGTAGTAACTGCTGTATTGATGCTTCTACGTTTTCCAAGCTAGTCAATAGCTCCCATATCCGACTTGCTACAGAATTTAAGTTGTAATAAGATTCTGATTCCATTTCTAATATAACTATCTCGCCAGTAAGCTCTTGCGCGATAACATTTTCTGGAATGGATAATTTTTGATTCAGAATAGAAGTTGTTTGATTCATGATTTTAGAAATAAGGGAATAGGGAATGGGGAATGGGGAGTTGGTTGGTAGGGTGCGCGACGGCTACGATAAATTACAAATAATAACGAAAAATGTTAATATTGCCGTCACGCACCATTCTTGTATTCTGTAACTAAATTCCCAGAATCCACAACAAAAAATGATTCCGGTGCAAAAGTTACATCACGCTCTGTTACTAATAAACTCAGAATCATCACAAATTCCGATAAACTAGCTGGTAAGGTTCCGAAACTACTAGCAGGAAGCGCATTTCCCAGAAAAGCAGCTAAAGTGCCGATAAACAACCACGGTAATTTACCTCTAGAACGAATCAAAATTCCCACACCAATTAGTACCATAAATATGGTGACTGCAATTGTGGTAACTGGGAAAACATTTGGGGAATAATAGCTTGTAATTCCAGCAAAATATTCGGGTTCAAATGTCGAACCAACATACCTACGAAGTACATCTAAAACACCAAGAGAAATAGCTAAAACCCAAGATAAACGCTTTATGATTGTTGTAGCCCAAGCTGCTCGGGCACGATTAGCTAAATCAACTCCAACGACTATCAGTAAGGGTAGGAAAAGATAGTGAATTAAAAAGCGAATCTTGTTTAGATATAGTAATAAATCTCCAGGTTCTAATAAGCTTCCAGCAAACAGAACAACGTTATCATAACCAATACTCACCAATACAATTAGTGATAAAATAATTGCGAGATTATTAGATTTATGCCACAAGCTAATTGACCAAAAGATTAGTAATAATTCAGCAATAGCTAATAGTAAATGTCCTTGAGGGTAAATTTGAATAATTTGCATTTGTTAGTAATTATAAAGAGTTTAATTTAAGTCTCTAAGACGATATTTTAAAAGTCATAAGTCTAAAATTTTTCAGATCCCCCTAAATCCCCCTTTTTAAGGGGGAGTCATTACCCCCCTTAAAAAGGCGGGAAGGGGGGATAATCCAAGAGTTGGGCTAAAAACTATACTTTTCAAACATCCTCTAAAATATTTCATTAATTGCTTCTATTCCCTATTCCCTATTCCCCATTCCCCATTCCTTCATTTTGTCTCTCTAATGCCTTGGCATAAACTAAATATGTAAAAATAGCCACCCCAGCTTCCGTTCCCCCAAAGTCGTGTAAGATATGAAATAAGGCATTATAAGTAACGCTATCCTGACCAAATTTATCTAGTAAAAAGACAAAACTCAGATTAACACCTACAGAAAACAATGGGAAAAGTAAAACTTTCCATGTTCTTAATAATTTATAACCTCGGTATGTCAAAACTGCAAAAACTAAAGTCAGAAGAATGTAGATAGGGACTTTATAGCCTGTATTGTTATTATGTTCGTAACCCAAAAAATATAAAATAGAAATACCAAGCAAGCTAATAGCAAAAAATATATTTACAAAGTTTGTTAGTGCCGTTGTTTTCTCAACTAATCCATCAGCCCATAAAGCAAATGCTGAAATTAGAAAAAAATAAAACATGAAATTTAGCATCGTAAACCCATTTTCGTAATACCAGCATTGAGTTACGTGCCAACCAATTTCCGCAGCAATTGCAACCATGATAAAAGATAGTCCCAATTGCGAAGCAAAAATTGCTTTTGATGACCATTCTAAAATAATCAGACTTTTATAAAAAACCCTCATTGCTAGAGGAATCAAAGCAAATGTCAGAATATGAGTAGCAATCAATCCAAACTTCCAGCCACCGGAGATACAAGTCTGGGAAGAACTAGAAGATATATCAACTAAACCGGGTAATTTTGCCAGAATATAAGCAAAACCAGATAGAGCAATAATAAAGCAAACTGCGACGACTATTAAATTCGGAGTGAATATCTTATCGTTTAAACTTGTCTCCGATTTCGCTTCTATATTGCGTTGTTCGAGGATTTGCATTTGATTAGTTTTATATCTGTAACGTTTTCACTTCCCCTCACGATCTAGTTCCCAGGTTCAACCTGGGAACTATGATTTGGAGGCTCAGCCTCCAGTAATTAATAATTGTGCAAGATGTCAGGTTGAAATAACTTGAAGAGAAAATAACCTAACTGAACTTGAGATAACAGCGTCTATTATTTAATATTTAGGGAATAATAGACATTTGCGAAACATAATATACAAGCCTTATATAGTTAGGTTCGATATCTGATTTGCGCGTTAATTCTACTTAAAATTAACTTGCAATTGTGTATTAGGTTTAAAACCACTTACAGATGCTTCATACTTTGTGTCTCCTTTTACTAAGTGCAAAGGGCCTTCAGCACCACATAATTTAACCAAATCGTCACCATTTTCGATTTCCCGATTCTTACATTCAAATTCCCTTTTTCCATCTGGTCCAGTGATGCGAATTTTATCTATTGTTCCAGTTTGATTAGCAGGATTCAAAGAAACTACAACAGAATTGAAATCCACTGGACTATATATAGTTTGGCTTTTTTCGTAATTTTCCTTTCCTGTTTCAAGAATAAGCCTTCTAAAACCCAAGCTTTCGTCAGCCATTGCAACAGGAGCAAACAAGCCTACTACTAATACCGCACAAATAGCCAAAATCTTTACAGAATTCATGAGCTTCTTAAATGTACTCATATCAGACTCCGAAAATTAATTTACTACTGTGATGTTAACAACTGCGCGACATAGAACAGCATCCGTAAAAACCCGTATATTAGTTCAAAACTTCAATATTGTTACGTAACTTATTAAACAAATTTTGACGATACTTTACTTATCATGCAAAATATGAAATGTTTTATCCCCTTCATTCCCTATTCCCCATTCCCTATATTCTTAAAAACTATGAATCAAGCAACATCTATCTTTAACCAAAAACTATCCATCTCAGAAAACGCTCTCTCTACACAAGTTAACGGGGAAATAGTTATATTACATTACGAGTCGGAATCTTACTACACCTTAGATGCAGTAGCAACTAAGTTTTGGCAGTTGTTTACTGATTTAGACAACCTAGAAAAAGTAATACAGCAGTTAATTCAAATTTATCTGGTAGATGAAGTTAGCCTGCGTCGTGATGTAAATTCGTTTGTTGAAGAATTAGCAGAAGAAGAGTTGTTGATTAGTTGTGATATTAAAGCTGAAGAAATTAAGAAATCTAATCAACCTAAAGAAGAACAACCCGAACAACAAAATGCTGAAAACATCGATAATCGTCTACCCTATGAACCACCCAAACTACACAAGCATGGCAAAGTGAATGATACTACTTTGACAAATCTATTTCCAGGGGTCAAGTTTGATGGTTTTTTCGGACCCGGCAGAGATATGTCTTAACTATAAGGTATATCAAATTAGTTCGTAGGGTGCGTGACGGCTACGATAAATCATAAATCATAACGAAAAATGTTCATATTGCCGTCACGCACCATTTTCAAAAAGATTTCTCAACCAATAGCGAGTAAATGATTATATAGCATTTATCAGTCTATTAAAGTACATCTTAAAACCTCACCCCCAACCCCTCTCCTTATTAAGGAGAGGGGAGATAAAGTTAGTAGGGTGCGCGACGGCTACGATAA
>JAHCMI010000102.1 GCA_019192545.1 Rivularia sp. MS3
AAAAAATTAGGTATTTGTAGGGGAGGCAAAAAGCGGTGTAGATTTTCTTCCCGCTTTATTAAGGCAAAATGGAGTGTAGATGTTCTTCCTCCATTATTGCCGTGCCGTTGCGTTATGACTTTAGTCTAACGCACCGAAATCCTTACATATTGGTGCGTTGCGCTATGACTAACGTCACGCTCCGCTAACGCGACAACACAACGGCAGTATTGGGGGAGGAAAATCCACACCCGGACACTTGCTCGTACTGCGGGAACCTCCGCAACGCAGTGTCCTCCCAATCTGCCTCCCCTACGTGTTTTATGCCCTCTGGGCACTCTGCGCTAACAGAAGTCTGCGGAGTAATCCTATACCTACTTATACAGCATCTTCTAAGATATATAAATATGCTTATAGATAGTTTATGAGTACCTTAGTTATTTTAAGCTTGGGGCAAGGTAATTTATTTGAAGGCTTTCCTGCGATTACAGTACAAGTAGGAGAGACTGGTAAGTTTTATCAAATGAAAGTAGGGGGTAGTTTGCCTCCGGCACCGGAAATTGCTCGAATTTACCAAGGTTGGCGATCGCTATACGCTGCTTATTACCAAGGTATGTGTTTGGGTAACAGTCGAGAAGTTGAGATTGATGATGAATTGGAAATTGAAGAAGCCGATATTACTAATTTTTCATCGTTGGATTTAACCGATTTAAGCTATCAACTATCAGCTTCAATCAATGCATGGTTAAGTTCGCCGGAGTTTAGCAATATAGAGCGTCAATTACGCACCCAATTAAAGCCAAACCAAGAAATACGCTTTATCATCGAAAATAACAATAATAATGATACTTCTATTCGGCGGCTACCTTGGCATTTATGGAATTTCTTTGAAGATTATTTTTTAACAGAAGTAGCTTTAAGCACTTACGAATATAAAGAACCAAATAGATTTGATTTTAATAGACAAAGAAATACAGTCAAAATATTAGCAATATTTGGTGAAAGCACGGGAATTGATATTGATAAAGACCGTAATTTTTTAGAAAATTTATCGCATCAAGCAGAAATTAAATTTTTAGTAGAGCCTTTATTGTCGGATTTAAACGAGCAGCTTTGGCAAGAAGGTTGGGATATTTTGTTTTTTGCAGGTCATACTTCTGGCAAAGATAAAGGTTTGGTATATATCAACCAAACAGATACAATTACTATTGAACAGATAAAGTATGCTCTCAAGCAAGCTATCGGTCGTGGTTTAAAGCTGGCAATTTTTAATTCCTGCGATAGTTTGGCTTTAGCGCAGCAATTACAGGATTTGCAGATTCCCCAAGTAATTGTAATGCGCGAACAAGTACCAGATTTGGTTGCTCAAGATTTTCTCAAATACTTCCTTGCTGAATTTTCTCAGGGAAAATCTTTATATACTGCTGTACGTTTTGCCCGAGAAAGATTGCAGGTGTTGGAAACAAATTATCCCTGCGCTACTTGGCTACCGGTAATCTGTCAAAATCCCACCGAAGCCTCGATAATTTGGACGCAAAAAGGTCTTATTAGCGAAAATTTAATTAATCAGTCTATCTCAAATAATCTGATAGATTCTGAAGTCGAGCAAACACAAGAAAATAATCAAGTCCAATATCTTAGTGACGGTAATAGCAGAATAAAAAAATCTGCTTATGCCCGCAAAAATATTTTACTAATACTCTTAACTAGCCTGGTTGTAACAGCCAGCATTATGGGAGTGCGTTATTTGGGAATTCTTCAACCTTGGGAATTAAAAGCTTACGACCATTTAATGCGGCTGCGTCCGATTGTAGAAAGAGTAGATGCGCGCTTGTTAATAGTCACAATTGACGAAGCCGATATAAAATATCAAAACGATAGTAATATGAACCTGCGGTGGTCGCTTTCAGATGAAGCGCTGGCTAAACTTTTAGTCAAACTGGATAAATACGAACCAAAAGCGATTGGTATCGATATTTATCGCGATTTTTCTACCGATGCCAATTTTCCCGATTTAGCTAAACGCTTGCAAGCAGACAATCGTATTTTTGCAGTTTGTAAAGTTTCGGTTAGCGCCGATGGTAGAGATGGTGTTTCTGTCTCGAATGAAATCCCTAACCAACAAGTGGGTTTTAGTGATGTTATCGCAGATTCTAATGATATTCCCCGCCGTCAACTTTTATTTTTGAATCCCCCTCTCAATTCTCCTTGTACCTCAGAATATGCTTTCACTTATCTGCTAGCTAAAAAATATCTACAGGATAAAGGTTACGAGCCAAAATTTGATCGAGAAAATCAATTAGCGATAAACGACATTGTATTTAAGCGATTAAAACCCCATAGCGGTGGCTACCAGCAGATAGATGCACAAGGTTATCAAATACTGCTTAACTATCGTTCTTTAACTTCAGTCAAAAAAATTGCTCCTACAATTACACTTAAAAAGATTCTGGAAGATGAAATTCAACCTTCAGCCATTGAATCGGTAAAAAATCGAATTATCTTAATTGGAGTTACAGCTTCATCTAGTGCCGATTATTGGAAAACTCCCTATAGCGAATCATCGCCAGATAATCAAAAGCAAGTACCGGGAGTATACATACAAGCGCAGATGATAAGCCAGATACTCAGTGCTGTTGAAAATAAAAGACCTTTGATTTGGTGGTTTCCCCAATGGTTAGAAGCGCTATGGGTATTTGTTTGGTCTATTTTAGGAGCTAGTCTTGCTTGGTTCGTACATCGAAATGTTTATTTAGGAATCGCGATCGCAATTTCACTCGTAACGCTTTTTATAATTTGCAGTAGCATATTTACTCAAGCAGGTTGGATACCGATGATTCCCAATGCCTTAGCTTTAATAATTTGTGCTGTTGCAGTCAAAACTAAATGGTTCTCAAGGTGTTTAAACTCTGAAAAAAGTAAATAGTATAAGCAATACAGCTAATTTATACATGCATAAACTGGATTTAGAAGCCACTACAAAAGTATAGGAATGATTCGCAATCTGAATCAATCTAAAACGCAATTTCTAAATCTTAAAACCATGACTTCTAAATACTTAACTTCAAGACATTCTAAATTAGTTTGCTTAATTTCTCTGCTGCCTGTAATTATATTTAGTAATCCACAAAAAGCAACTGCTGATTCAACAAGAATAACACAAATTTATGATGCGGAAAATAATCGTATTTCCACTGTGGTTGCTCAAAAAGTACCTAAAAATCTAGGTTCACCGGATAAAGGTCGTCGTCGAGGAGGTAGCAGCAGATAACAAAAAGAACTAAGTTAAACCAAATTAATTTGAATATATTTAAAATTTTATAGTAGCTACTAATAAAAATTAACTTCAATCATATTAAGTATCGCGTTAAATATCACCCGAGTAGAATTAGTATCATCATCAAAATAACGGGTACTTCGATATCTGTTATTTCATTAGTCTAAAAACAAGCATATAATAAATTAATCTTGAATATTATATAGCAATCCTAAATCATTTATGAGATTTGAGAAACCCGGTTTTTCCGAAAAAACGGGTTTCTAACAATTTCCGTAAACAAAATGGAGCATGTGAATATAATTCGTAATTCGTAATTCGTAATATCGCCTATGTCCTTAACCTTCGGTACGGACAAGCTCCGCTAACGGCGACGCAAGCTACATAATTAGTGCGACTCATATAGAAGAATTGCAATAACATTAACAGGAATGGCCGCAATTGTCACAACACTCGGTTGGTGCGTGACACTAAAAACATCGTTACTACGTTCAACATTAGTCAAAGTGTCACAGCACCCTACAAAAAAATGTGCCGGTTGCGTAATTCCTAAGTAAGTTACAATAATTTTCCAACTTTTTTATTTACTGAATACAAAAAAGGCGGGCTATTAAACCCACCTTAAAACAGTTATTCAATTTTTGAATTATTCAATAAACCTAAAAATTAACCCAAAACCTTCTTAGCGGTTGCTACGACATTATCCACGGTGAAACCAAATTTTTCCATTACGGTAGCACCGGGAGCGGAAGCACCAAATCTATCAATGCTTACCATTGCACCTTCCATACCGACGTATTTGTGCCAGCCAAAACTAGCAGCAGCTTCTACAGATACGCGCTTGGTAACAGATGCCGGTAAAACAGATTCTTTGTAAGAATCATCTTGATCTTCAAACAATTCCCAGGATGGCATGGAAACTACGCGAACCTTCTTACCTTCACCAGAAAGTTTTTCGGCAGCACCTACACAAAGCTGTACTTCAGAACCAGTACCAATCAAAATGATATCTGGAGTTCCGTCGCAATCAACCAAGGTATAAGCACCTTTAGCCACGTTATCAATAGAAGTACCTTTTAAGTTAGGTACGCCTTGACGAGTGAACGCTAATAAAGTAGGGTTCTTTGTTTTAGCTCTTTCGATAGCGCATTTATAAGCCCCAGAAACTTCGTTTCCGTCTGCTGGACGAATTACGTTGAGGTTAGGAATAGCTCTCAAAGAAGCTAAAGTTTCAATTGGCTGGTGGGTGGGGCCATCTTCACCTTGTCCGATGGAATCGTGAGTCATAACCCAGAGCGTTCCAGTATGCGATAGTGCCGATAAACGGATAGCAGCACGCATGTAGTCTGTAAAGATTAAGAAAGTTGCACCATAAGGAATTAATCCCGAATCGTGCAGCGCCATACCGTTACAAATACCGCCCATACCGTGTTCGCGCACGCCGAAGTGGACGTTACGGTTTTGATATTGACCTTTCTGGAACTCTCCCGATTCCTTGATTTCGGTCAGGTTGGAGTGAGTTAAGTCAGCCGAACCACCGATTAACTCGGGTAAAACTGATGCTAATTTATTGAGGCAATCTTGAGAGTATTTACGGGTTGCTAATCCTTTATCTTCGGGGGTGTATGTAGGTAATACTTTGTCCCAACCATCGGGAAGTTTACCAGTTAAATAACGCTCAAATTCTGCCGCTTCCTTGGCATATTTTGATTTGTAGGTAGCAAAAGTCTTGTTCCACTCGTCTTCATAACCAGCACCGCGTTCCACTGCTTTACGCATATGGTTTAGGGCATCTTCTGGTAATTCAAATGGTTCGTGATTCCAACCTAAGTTTTCACGGGTGAGTTTAACTTCATCAGTACCAAGAGCAGCACCGTGAATACCTGCTGTATCTTGCTTGTTGGGCGCACCATAACCGATGGTGGTTGTCACCTTAATCATGGTGGGCTTATCGGTGACTGATTTAGCTTCTTCGATAGCTTTGGCAATTCCGTCTAAATCGTTGTTACCATCTTTGACATGAAGAACGTGCCAGCCGTAAGCTTCAAAACGTTTGGAAACATCTTCGGTAAATGCTACGTCGGTGGAACCATCGATAGAAATGTGGTTGTCGTCGTAAAGGGCAATTAATTTGCCTAAACCTTGGTGTCCTGCGAAAGAGCAAGCTTCACCAGAAATACCTTCCATGTTGCAACCGTCACCTAGAATACAGTAGGTGTAATGGTCAACAATTTTAGCATCGGGTTTGTTGTACATGGCAGCAAGATGTGCTTCTGCCATAGCCAAACCTACTGCATTCGCAATTCCCTGACCCAGAGGTCCGGTTGTAATTTCTACCCCTAATGTCATGAAGTTTTCGGGGTGTCCGGGGGTGCTTGATTCCCACTGACGGAAGTTTTTAATATCTTCTATGCTGACGCTATCAAAGCCCGCTAAATAAAGCAGAGCATACTGCAACATAGAACCATGACCGGCAGATAGAACAAAGCGGTCGCGATTGAACCATTTGGGATTTTTGGGGTTAAACCGCATGAATTTATCCCACAGCACGAACGCCATTGGCGCTGCGCCCATAGGTAGTCCGGGGTGTCCGGACTTTGCTTTTTCTACAGCATCAACTGCTAAAAAGCGAATTGAGTTGATACAAAGTTGTTCGAGGGTTTGGGTTTGGGTTGCAACAGCCATAATACGATTGTTTTTAACGACGTTAGCGTTCATTTAGTAGCTTTATGTAGCTCGCCACGGGGGTTATTTTGATTTTCCCAGCATAGCTATATAATTATCATCCCATTGCTGCTTGTTGACGGACAAGAGGTACCATCGCAAGATTTTTATGAAGGGACATGGGATTAATTGTATAGAGGATTGCTACAGTTATTCCGTTTTTAATTAAACTAATTTGCTCGGTAAGGTGCAGATGCACCTTACTGAAGCCGCCATAAGCGAGTATTAAACATCAAGGATGAAGGATGAATTTGAAACCAGTATTTCATACTTCATGCTTCCTTGATTAAGGGTACTTCTTAAAAGCCAGCGTGACATTGTGACCGCCAAAACCAAAGGAATTGGATAGAGCCACTTTAATATCCAGAGCGCGACTTTCATTTGGAACATAATCTAAATCGCATTCGGAGTCTGGATTATCCAAATTAATTGTTGGAGGAACTCGATTGTTGGCGATCGCTAATACTGTTGCGACTCCTTCGATACCTCCAGAACCGCCCAGAAGATGACCGGTCATGGATTTGGTAGAACTAACTGCTATTTTATAAGCATGTTCTCCCAAAGCTTCTTTCATGGCAGCAGTTTCGGTGGGGTCATTTACCGGGGTGCTAGTACCGTGAGCATTAATGTATGTAACCATAGACGGTGTCAGTCCGCCGTCTTTGAGTGCTAGACGTATTGCTCTTGCAGCACCTTTTCCACCTGGTACTGGTGAAGTCATGTGGTAGGCATCACAAGTCATGCCATAGCCAACCATTTCGGCATAAATTTTGGCACCACGACTCAAAGCATGTTCGAGTTCTTCAAGAATCAAAATACCCGCGCCTTCACCCATGACAAAGCCATTGCGGTCTTTGTCAAAGGGACGACTGGCTTTTTCAGGTTCGTCGTTACGTGTAGAAAGGGTTCTAGCAGCAGCAAAACCGGCAATCGATAAAGGTGTAATTGCAGCTTCGGTACCGCCACAAATCATCGCTTGAGCATATCCGTCTTGAATAATGCGAAAAGCATCACCGATAGCATTGGAACCACTAGCACAAGCTGTAACCGGACAGGCATTAGGTCCTTTAGCTCCAGTATGAATTGCTGTTAGTCCCGCAGCCATATTAGCAATCATCATCGGTATCATAAAGGGGCTACAGCGGTCGGGACCCCGGTTAAGATAAATCTTTTGCTGATCTTCCATAACCTTAATGCCACCCACCCCAGAGCCAAGTATGACTCCGATTTGTTCTGCATTCAAATCATTGATGGTCAAATTTGCATCTCTAACAGCTTGTTTTGCTGCCGAAACCCCTAGCTGGGCAAATCTATCCATTCGCTTAGCTTCTTTACGATCCATGTAATCATGAGGATCGAAATTCTTCACTTCACCAGCAATATGGCAATCATGATTTGAAGCATCAAATAAAGTAATTTTACCAATGCCATTACGACCGGAGGCTAATCCTTCCCAATACTCTTCTGGTGTGTTACCAATCGGTGTAATCGCGCCAACACCAGTTACAACAACGCGCTTACGTTTAAATTCTGTCATGATGATAGTTATGGTGGCTCGACCTACGTTGCAGAACAACACATAGGAACCTGTAACTAGAAATTAGGAACTAGGGATAAGAAAATTGTAATAGTTAGCGAGGCATAAAAGTTTGAATTAAATTTTCTACCAACTTTTTTCTACTAACTCATCAATCGTTCCCGTTCCCCAATCCCCAATTATCTATTACTCATTCCCGATGTTAGGCGGATGCGGCGACTTTTCCATTAATGTAGTCAACTGCTTCTTGAACTGTAGTAATTTTTTCAGCGGCTTCGTCGGGAATTTCAATATCAAATTCTTCTTCCAAAGCCATTACCAGTTCCACCGTATCCAAAGAATCAGCCCCTAAATCATTGGCAAAATTGGCATTTGGGGTGATTTTCTCATCTTCAACGCCTAATTGTTCGGCAACAATTTTCTTTACTTTCTCAAAAATTTCCGCTTGGCTCATAGATTAAATACCTCGGCTATGTTGCTTAAATTCGCTCTTGATGGCTGTCACCGTTTTGAGCATATACATCTTATCGGAAAGCGCGTTCTCATACACGATGTATATGTTTCTATCGTGGCAATTTTTATGCTTTTTTTTCTTGAATGTTACTAATTATTGGTATTTACACTCAAAGCTACTAAAAACAGAACGACAATGATAAAACTGATTTGGATGGACGACCATCACCAATCATAAAGAATAAAGCACTTGATACCACACAAGCACTCAAATTAATAGAGTAAATTAAACTTCTTGCGACCTACTTAAAGTTGCTTCCATAGAAGTAACTCTCGGGAAAAACATTTTCCCCTACATGTCAGTTTTTCTCTGCATGGGGAGACAAATTAATTCTCGATTCGGTCGGTTTGAACTCGCGCAAGCGGCAAGATTACCTTTATTCCGCTTTTTTAGTGGCAACCCCAAACCGGGCTTATTCAATTTTTCGCTTTTCCTTCTTGTTCAAATTGTATTCTATTCCAAATGCTTAAATACGCTTATTTTCCAGGTTGTGTCGCTCAAGGAGCTTGCCGAGAGTTACATTCTTCTACTGTTGCTCTTTCTAAAGCTTTAAATATCGAACTAATTGAATTAAAGAAAGCTGCTTGCTGTGGCTCTGGAACTTTCAAGGAAGATTCACAACTATTAGAAGATACAGTCAATGCTAGAAATATCTCTTTAGCTGAGGAATTAAATCTGCCTTTACTAACTCATTGCAGCACTTGCCAAGGTGTAATAGGTCATGTAGACGAAAGGCTCAAAGCTTCCAAGCAAAATAATCCCGATTACTTAAACAAAGTTAACAGTTTGTTGCAAAAAGAAAGCTGTTCTCCTTACCAAGGAAGTACCCAAGTCAGGCATCTGCTTTACGCTTTAGTAAACGATTATGGTTTAGAAGAAATACAAAAGCGAGTCACCAAAAAATTAACTAATCTCAAATGTGCGGCTTTTTACGGTTGCTATCTACTCCGCGCTCAAAATACAGCCTATGATGACCCTTTTAAACCAGAAGCGATGGAAAATGTTTTTCGTATGGTAGGGGCAGAACCGATTTATTATCAAGGTCGTACTAAATGCTGTGGGTGGCCGCTTTCTAGCTACGCTACAACTCAATCTTTTCAAATGGCAGGAAAGCATATCTCAGAAGCTATAGAAGCGGGTGCGGATTGTTTGGTTACTCCTTGTCCTTTGTGTCACCTGAATTTAGATTCTCGTCAGCCAGAGGTAGAAAAAGTTATTGGACGTAGTTTAGGTTTACCAGTATTGCATTTACCGCAGTTAATTGCTTTAGCCTTGGGAGTTAGTCCTAAAGAACTTGGTTTACAAAGACATATTGTTTCTACCTTACCAGTCTTAGAAAAATTAGGATTTTAAATAATGTGGAGACGCGATGTATCGCGTCTCATTTCGTAATTAAATTCTTATCTACGGTATCGGTATCTAATCATTTTATATAAGCCTATAGACAAAATACTTAGAGTAATTCCTAATACGAAAAAGAATGTAAAACCCCACATCAACAAATATCCTAAACCCGAACCTGGATTTGAAGCAACATAATCTGGCTGTGATGTCACGTAAAAATGATTAATCCAAAGCCAGGTTAAAGGAAATCCAATTATTAAAACATATGCCAAAAGTGCTTTCCACGACTGTATCAATAATATTAGAGGAGTTACAAATAAAACTATCCCAAAAATAATTAAAATATCCATTGTTTGGCTATTCCAACCTTAATTGAATAATATAAAAAATATTTTCAATATACAGAACTTCATTGAAATTTATGATTTTTATTTAATTACTGGTCACTGTGTAACTCTATAAATATTACTGTTAAGTTATTTTTTCGCAGCCTCATGAACCCTACATAAAAATATGTCCGCTGCATAATTTCTATATAAACTGAATAAAAATTAATTCACAAATCAGATACTTGCAAAACTTTACATTTTTTTCAGTATTAAGATTAATGCTTATTTTCCCGATATTATTTTATCAACTATCAGGAATGTAATCAGCATTGTATTGAGTTTATTTAATTAAATTACGGTAAATTCAGCTTTATTTAATCTACAAATAAATGAAAAAAATAATTAACCGTATTCAGTTTTCATTAAATTTTTATAAAAGACATAAGCATATTCAACAATTGTCAAACAACAAAAAAATATGCCACTGTAGAAATTACTCAGCCACCACTAATATTTCAGAATTTATACTAATAACTTCTATTTTTGGTCGCTGACTAGCTGCATATTTATGCAGTTTAAAACCTACTTCTTTTGAGAAGAAAACAATTATGACTGGTACATTGATTCAGTTAACAAAGCAAAAAAGTCAACTTGATGAAAGTAATGATTTTGCTCAAAGAATCGGTAGCAGCAACCGCTGGCAATCTTTAGGAAGATTCAAAACTATTCGCCGTGGATACAGCATTTTAAAAAAATCTTTACAGCGCTTAAAACCTAATTTTTATCAACAAAAATTAAACGTTAGCAATACTTCTGTAATTTCTCCAGTTCAAGTTTCTCAATGCGTAGATAATATTCGAGAAACTGGGGTACATTTAGGATTGCAGCTAAATTCCGACGCTGTTGAAAAAATCCGTTCGTTTGCTCGTTTAAACCCTTGTACCGAACCTAAACATGATGACTTTTTCTTAGCTTCGGAAATTCGCAACGGGTGTTTGCATGGCAAAGGAAGACAGGTTATGCGCGGGCTTGTCAGCAATTTAGATCGATGTACGACTATAGATAGAATTGTCCGCGATGAAACGTTGACTGAAATTGCTAGACAATATCTTGGTTATTATCCGACTTTAATTACCCGCCACTTAACTTGGAGTTTTGCTTCCGATTTAAATGAATCTGAAGCTCAAAAATTATATCCACCGACAAATTTTCACTACGATGTTGCTGGATTTAACTTTGTAACTGTAAGTTTCTTTATTACCGATGTAGAAGAAAATACTGGCCCTCACATCATGATTGAGAAATCGCATAACCGCAAGCCTTTAAAAATGCTTTTTCGTTCAAATATTCAGAAAGAAGCTGATGTATGGTGTTATTACAACCGTTCCGAACAGCTTACAATTAAAGGCAATGCTGGATTTGGTTTTTTCCAAGATCCATCCTGTATTCATAGACTGAAATTACCCAAAAATGACAATCGTTTGATTCTACAAATTCGTTACTCTTAAAGGATTAGTGAGACGTAGCATTGCTACGTCTCTAGATTTTTAACTAATCTGACAATTAAATTAATTCACATTAAGCCTCTTTTGCCGGAATATCCAAAATTTTATTGGAGTTAGTACCCGAAAGTTTATTTTGTTCTTCCACTACCTCGATATTAACTTTCTTAAATTTTGCGTCTTCAGTTTTAGGCATGACTAATTTTAAAATACCGTTTTTAAATTCAGCTTTTACCTGTTCGTTTTTTATCGGTACGGGTAAATTAATCATTCGTCTGAATTGTCCGTAATGTAATTCTGAACGATAATAACCACTTTCTTCGGCGCTTAATTCATCTTTAATTTCGCCGCTAATCAAAACAGCTTGTTTGGCAACTTGAACCTCTAAGTTTTTGGCATCGACTCCAGGAAGCTCCGAGCGTAAAATTAAATCTTCTCTAGTATTTCTTAACTCAATAGCAGGTGTCCAATTTTCGTTATTATACTTAGCAAAACTTCGATTCATACCTAGCATATCATCGAACATTCTATCTATTTGACGACTGATAATTTCCATTTCTTCAAAGGGTCGCCAACGTATTAAAGCCATAACTAAATACCTTTAATCTGAGTCTATTTTTTGTTTAATTGAGGATTAACTAACTTATAGAAATCCTGATTAATTCTTTCGGGTTTTCTATAACAGGAATAGCCGCAATTGTCATAGTGTTAGGTTTCGTTTCTCAAACGCCACTTTCTACAACCGAGGGAACCGTGCGGGTTCGCACTGGCTCGGCTCGGAAACCTCCGTAACGGAGTGGCTCCCCAAGCTACAATTTTTCGGTAATCTTACAACGTAACGCGAGTAGCAAGTTAAAAACATAATCAAAACAGCATTTTATGAGTTAATTGCTGATGCCTTTAATTAGATTTATAGCAAAAAAATGGTTAGTTGTGTCATACAGATTTATTGTTCCGGGATTCTATCGGGAATACAGTTCGCTCGGCTCTGCTGGAGGCGTATTGCTTAAGATAAAGCCTCAAACTATGAGTTAAGTGTAGGAGAGTATAAACCAATTATTTACAACAAAATTATGAATAAATTTGGGCTAATTCCCTACAAAATCACCCCTTGAGTAGAGCCTCCAAAATTGAGTTTGTCTATTCCTTAAATTTACGTTGCAACTTTTTAATATATTGATAAATTTCTGGTAATTTTTGAATAATGGCAGAAGATTTTAAATATATTTTGTAAGGTATGGCTGGGTTCCCCGAGACAATTTCTCCTGCTGGAACACTACTATGAACTCCAGCTTTGGCAGATACAATTGCACCATCACCAATTTTGACTTGATTGGCAACTCCTGATTGTCCTGCTAATATAACGCGGTTACCAATTTTTACTCCTCCAGCAGTTGCCGATTGTCCGGCGATCGCGCAACCAACACCTACTTTTGTTCCGTGTCCGATTTGCACCAAATTATCAATAACTGTATTGCGTCCGATACGAGTTTCTCCTACAGCAGGACGATCCACAGCACTATTACAGCCAATTTCGACTCCATCTTCTAAAACTGTATAGCCCGATTGCTGCATTTTGAACCAGCCTTCTTTTGTGGGAACAAAACCAAACCCTTCAGCACCGATAACCGTACCGCTGTGGATGACGCAATCATTACCAATACGAGAGCGTTCGTGAACGGTACAGTTGGCGTGTAGAATGGTGCGATCGCCTATTTTCGCATCCGGGTAAATTGTGACGTTGGCATGGATACAAACGTTGTTACCAATTTCGACATTTTGCTCAATTACAACATGGGCACCAATATAAACATCTTTACCAATTTTTGTATTTTCATGAATTATGGCACTAGGATGAATCCCTGGAGCGGGCTGCCAAGGTTGATAAAATATGTCGATTGTTTTAGCAAACAACAATCGCGGTTCTTTAGCTGCTACCCAAGCAATTCCTTTGTCCTGTGCTTTTGACTGTAATGCTTTATCCGCAGGTAAAATTAAGGCATTAGCAGATGTATTATCTAAAGCATTAGCAAATTTTGCGCCCTCGATATAACTAATAGTGCCAGTTGTAGCTTCATCAATGGCAGCGAGTGTAGTAATTTCTGGATCGAGATGCGGTAAGTTAGGTATGCTCGAATCAATGGCAGTTTCACCCAGTTTTTGAACTATTTCACTGAATTTCATTTTTGTAATTTGAGTCAGAATTATTTACAAGGCTTTTTAATTTGTCGTTTTTTGTAGAGAATTTGTTCTAAAAGTGGTAAACGCAGTAGATAATGTGAATAAATTAACCGAACATCGAAAAGTATTGCATAAATCACGTCTAAAAAAAATGAATGAGAAGTCACTCATTTACAGTAACTCCTCATTCTTTGTTTTCAAGATGGGGTTTAATATTTAAAGATTGATAAGAAAGGTTAGTTGAAAATTAACCTATACCCTATGCCCCATACCCATTTTTATTCCTTTAACAGTAAGTAATATAAAGAGCCGTTACCACCTGTAACTCCAGCCCTATCACCTGCTACTTTTCCAGTACCCATGAAGTAATCAACTCTTCCGGGTGTTTTAATCGCACTACCCGTATCTTGATCTAACACAAATCTACTGACTCTACGATAGTTTAACTTGCCACGATATCCCACATAAGGAAATCTTGTGTTAACTAACGCTAAGGCACCGGGAGGCATTAAGGATTTATCTGTAGCGATGGAACGTTCTGGTGTTACCGGTACGCCGATACTACCAGTCGCTGGTGTATTGCCTTTATCCCTAAAGAATACAAACCGTTCCCAAAGCGGTAAATACTCGTCCATAGCGCCGGGATTACGTCGGAAAAAGTTAATAATACCCGGCATTGTAGTCTGTTTGCGCGTTATTTTTCCATCTTTGAGTAATGCCCTACCGATGCTCGTCCAAGGATAATCGGTTGCGTTAGCATAACCAACACCAGTAACGCTGCCATCGGTTAACTTAAGTTTAGCCGAACCCTGAATATGAATTAGGTATGCATCAAAGCGGTCTTTGAGCCAAAATAGTTCTAAGCCATTTAAACGACTATCTTCACCTAATAAACCATCCTTCCCTTCAAGTTCTAATCTTGTGGGATGCGGCTTTTGCCATTGTTTGAAGTCTGGTGGTAATCGATAAATGGGATATTTATATTCAGAGGTACGAACCCGGCTTGCTGCATAAACCGGCTCATAATATGCAGTAAATTTAACGGTACCCTTGCCGTCGTTACCCGTGGATTTGTAAAACTGAAACTCGCGTCGAACTGCATTTTGCAATTGTGCTGCGGATTTCGATGTACGCACCAATTCGCGGAAACGTAACAAACTACGACGCACGCGATCTAACGTAATTTCCTTGACGGGATAATTTTCATACTTTTTGGCAGCGCTGGGTTTTTCCAAGTAACTCAAACTATTGTTAATCGATTTAATTAACGCCCAGCGATCGCCAGCTTTACCTTTGCCTTTTCCACCCCAAAAAAGTTGCTCATCCCAGCCCAAGCAAGCGTATTTAGGGGTACAGTTATTGGATAAGCCAATTGGTTTTAGTGGGGGTACCGGAGCTATCTTCATTAACGGTCGCGGTTGCGGTGCCGTTCTCGGAATGGTTGGTATGACTACAGGTCGCTGCTGCCGTTGCGGTACTCTCCTTCTAGGAGTGGTAGGTACCGTCGGCGGTGCCATAATTGGCACTTGAGCCGTAACCGAACGCACCGGACTCGCGAAAGCAATTCCCAGGCTCAAGGAAAACAAAGCAAGGGTTTTTCTCATGATTTATGTAAATCTTTCAACACTAGAACTAAATATTGGTTCAACTCGAATCGCAACAACTCGAGACGGACGAAGTACCATGTACTCGCCGCTTATATTCTTTATTGGTACGTTTATAAAGTCATGAGAAGCAGCCTTGGGCATAAGTTCGCCACTGTACCACTTCTGAAACTCTTGAATTGTCGGGAAACGCACTTCTTCCCGGTGTCCACTTTCCATCAATAGGTATACTGCGTATTCACTTGCACTTCTAGGCATAACGTTTGAATCATTTGAAACACATACACCACATTGTTAACCCACCTATTACCCGAATGAAAAGGGGAAAAAGCCTGTGTTATTGAAAAAAATCTTAACATTCGCGGTATCGGTAGGCCCAAATATTGTAATTTTCATCGGGTAACGCCACACGCCGCAGGCTCCATCGTTGCACGGCAGAGTAACGGTGACGGAAACCCATAAGAATTTTTTCTTTTAAAAAAAATCTTATGGGAACCCTTGACTTAGCTTTTGGTAATTATCGCTAAAATAAGCGATTGCCAGTTACCAATTGATAACTACGAATTATTTCGGAACTGTACAAACCGGGTACAAAGAACGATTCTCTTTCACCTCATGACGCAAGACAAATAAAAAACTGTTCCCTAAAATGTCTGATTTTATCGATTTAGCCTGCTATCTCAAAATATCCATGAGTATTTATAAGTTTTAGCTAACTTCTACTTTAATAACGTAAATTATTTCTGAGAAGATAGTTTTTGCTCTGCTGGGGACGAGGACTAAAACTTCTAAGTTCCTGTAAATACTTATCCCTCGACCTCTATAACTTTTGCTATTTATTTCTTCGATCGAAATACAAATATCAAACTATTTTTCTACTTGTATTTTATTCCAATGTCAATAGTCAATAAATACTTTTTAATTATTCTTTATTCGGATAACACCTATAATTGTTTTTTATTTGACACTTACTTATAAAATTATCTTGACTACAAATTTAAGTTACATATCTGTGAAATATTTGCCTGTAACATTAGCTTTATATTATGCTTGGTCAAATTTGAATCTTGTCAATATACAATAAGACATACAAAGTTAATCATCCTTCAAGCATCTGTTGTATCCAGATTAAGCATAAATACAGGTAACTTACAGTTAAATAAATAGCAAATAGTCAAATAAATTTAATTCATATTTATACAATCTTTTTACTTTTCACTTAAAACAAGAAAATCTGTACAAAGGTAGATGCAATCTCTACCCAGGAGTAACATATCATACTATTGAAATATATACTCCATTCATTAGAATTACCAGAACTTACCGCTTCGGATAGATGCGGTGATTAAATAATCAATGTCTTACATTAACCACTTACATAAAACTAATTCGAGTCAAGATATGGTGCATTCACAATTTGTGAAAATTGCGCGTATATTAGTATCGCTTATCGTTGTGGCAATATTTTGTGGAATAGGGTGGTTATTTACTCGGGATAAAGAATTTTTGATATCCGATTCGACTTTTGTAATTTTAGCTGAATCTTTGATAGCAATAGCTGTTCTTGTAGTATTGATTCGGAAAGCTACAAAGATAATCGAAGTCACCTGCATTCAACGCGATAAAGCAATAGATGCATTAAGGGAAAATGAAGCTAAGTTTAAAAGTTTAGTAGATGCTAGCCTTGTAGGTATTGTAGAAGTAAATACCGATGGTAGTATTAATGTTGCAAACGATGAATTTCTGCGAATTACGGGATATACTTGTTCCTGCTTGCAAGCAGGTAAGATAAATTGGTTTGATATTGTTCCATCAGAGCCTAAAGGTATAGATAATAATGAATTTTCTCAATTTGAATCTATAGAAAATTTCAAGACATATAACGAATATTTAACTTGTGCTGATGGTACGCAAATAAAAGTGAAGCTGAGCCGTTCTCATTTAGAAACAGGAGGTAGGCAGCGTAAATATATTTTTCATGTAAGCGAATGCAAACAGGTTGAAGAAAATTTGACTTTTGGACAGCTTTGGTTAAAGAGCTTATTTGATTTAATGCCGATGCCGCTGCTATTAATTGAACCGGGAACGGCTAAAGTTACCTTTGCCAATCAAGCTGCCGATAGAATGGCTGGTGGTAAATTTCCTCTAGCACAGTCTCGGGAAGATTATAGTAAATTATATCGTTTTGCGGATACTGAAGGAAAACTTATTCCTAGCGAGCTTTCACCTTTGATAAGAGTTACTTTAGGTGAAAAACTTGAAGGAGTTGAGATTAATTGGTACGAAAGAGATAATGTTTACCCAATAAAGGTATTTGCAGATACATTACCAGCAATTTCTGGTTATCCTGCTACCTGTATTGCTTTGTTTGAAGATATTGATAAGTTAAAACGGCTAGAAGAATTATTAGGTTTAGAGAAAGAAAGATTTAAATTTGTATTTGAGACAACAAAAAATTTAATTTATTCGGAACAGCCAGAAGAATTAATCGAAGAGTTTTATCATCAGCTTGCAGAGCAATTAGATTTGGACTGCTATTTATATTATTTAGTCGATCGTAACTTTCAGGGAATAAAATTAACTTCTTACAGTGGAATTACTTTTTCTGAAGCCAAAGATTTTCAACAATACAAATTTGGCGAGGGAATAAGCGGTACTGTAGCTGAGGCAGGCTACCCTATAAATATAGAAAATGTATCCCAATATAAAGATTTAGACACGCAATCAATTCGTAATTTAGGCATATTAGCTTATTATTCTTGTCCGCTAATAGTTCAAGAACAGCTTTTAGGTACTATTAGCTTTGCGAGCCGTACTCGTTCGGGATTTGACAATTATGAAGTCAGCTTGATGCAGGCAGTCTGCAACCAAATAGCTATTGCCATTGAGCGAGCTAACTTAGTTAATTGGTTGCAAAAAGCCAATCGTATTAAAGATGACTTCTTGGCTATTGTGTCTCACGAATTGCGATCGCCGTTGAATAGTATTTTAGGATGGGCGCAATATTTACAAGTCCGCAAATTAGACGAAGCCACAACTTCCAGAGCTTTAGAGTCTATTGAGCGTAATTCTAGAGAACTTAATCATGTAATTGAAGAATTATTTGATATATCGCAGACAATTCAAGGTAAAATGCAACTTACAATCCAAAATTGTAATTTAGCTTCGATAATTGTTACAGTCATTGAAAATTTGCGTTCGGCAAGTCTTGCTAAGAAATTAGAAGTAAAATTATCAATTCACAAAGGTTTAGGCATGAATGAACATATAGAGAATGCAGAATTTGCAGATACTTTTGAACGAATAGGGCATCTTGCATCTCTTAATAAAATTCCTGTTTCCCATGAAGCGATACTGAAAAACAGTGATTTCTTAGTTGCTGGTGATAGTCAACGTTTAAGACAAGTGATGTGGAATTTACTTTCCAATGCAATTAAGTTTACTTCTTGTGGTGGTTGTGTAGAAGTACGTTTATTAGAAGAAAAAACAAACGATGATGAATTATCCTATGCCGTAATTCAAGTCAGCGATACGGGAATGGGTATAAATTCCGAGTTTCTTCCTTATGTTTTTGACCGTTTTCGTCAAGGTGATAGCTCCAGCACCAGATCGCACAACGGACTTGGGCTGGGATTATCAATTGTACGTCATATTGTAGAATTACACGGCGGCAGCGTTCGCGTAGAAAGTCCCGGAGTTGGAGAAGGTTCTACATTTACTGTCAAATTACCTCTTGTCAAAACTACTGATTTGCAATCAACCAAAAAAAAATGCCAGGAAAAATACGTAGTGATTAATTAATTCAAATTAATGAATTCATATAATATCACTTTAATTTCCAGGAATTTTTCGTCCTTCGCGTATCAAATATAATTAGAGCTTGAGAAACAAAACAAAGGCAATAAAGAATTTTGATTTAATCTCCTTAGAATTTTTACTTTAAGTAGATAAAGCTCGCCAAGTTCTAGGACCTACAATACCATCTGCTCTCAAGCCCCGACGGGTTTGAAAAGCTTTAACAGCTGTTTCCGTTAAAACTCCAAAATCACCATCAACACTAATCGGGTAGCGTTTAGCAACCAAAAGTCGCTGCAAAATTCTCACAGAATTTCCTCTATCTCCGAAACGTAAAGTAGGTAATCTATTCACGGCAGTTGCTTCTAATATCATTAATCGTTTTTGATTGGTCTTTTCTTGCATAGCAAATCCTTAATTACACCTTATCTAGACAGTTGAGCAATTGCCTCTGTGTGGAAATAGCTTTTCAAGTTAATTAAATTTACACCAATAATGAGTTGATGCGAACTAATTTCAGAAAAAACCACAGATAAAAAGTTTATCTGTGGTAAAAGTTCACACCTCCATGAACTAAGATTCCATATATACAGCTTATTAAGAAGTAATAACTCTTCACAGTACCCGTCAGGGGGAAATTAAGAGACAAAAGCAAGTTGTTCTAGTAGTAGTTCCATAAAAATTTACAGGTAAGGACAAGTAGTAGGGGAGGGGGAAAAGGGGAGAGTGAGGGAAATTGTTTCGCAGCCTTTATGTTGTACCCGTCAAAATTAATGAAAAAGACTACTAGTGGTCTGTCCCATTAATTTTGATGTGTTTATTTTTTCTCAAAATTCTTTTCTCCCCCTGCTCCCCTGCTTCCCCTGCTTCCCCTGCCTGCCTTCACCCGTCAATTTTAATGAAATCGAATACTAGCTGCTTACCCAATTCCTTTAATTACAGGATGGAAGAAGAAAGCAAATCCTAAAACAGCGTAAGTTGCTAAAAGTAAAGTTCCTTCCAGCCAGTTCGATTTGCCATCAGAACTAATACTGTTTGCAATTAATACTGATGCAGCAACAGCTACTAATTCAAACGGGTGGAAATCTAAGTCCATTGGTTGCCCCATAAATTTCCCAACTATCACCAAAATCGGAGCAACGAATAGAGCTATCTGCATCGTAGAACCAACCGCCACAGAAAGCGACAAGTCCATTTTATTTTTCATGGCGACAGTAACTGCTGTAGCATGTTCTGCGGCATTGCCAATAATGGGTACTACTACTACCCCAGTAAATAATGCTGTTAAACCGAGCTTTGAGGTTGCAACTTCTAAAGAATCTACTAACAATTCTGACTCAAAGGCCACGCACAAAGTACATGCTAATAAAATTCCAACCCATAACCATAGATTTGGTTGTTTTTCGGGGGTTTCCATTGCTTCTGTTTCTGCCACACCTACATCAAATAAGTAGGAGTGAGTTTTCATTGAAAATAACAAGGTTAATAAATAAACAATTATTAAAACTACGGCTACCGCAAGAGAAAGATTTTGCAAAGTGGTTTCGCTAATTCCTTCGGAAGTATAGTTCACCGCCGTTGGTACCAAAATAGCAATCACTGCCAAATTCATGGCAGCCGCATTCATTCGCGCTACTAATGATTGAAATGTTTGTTCTTTGTAGCGAATTCCCCCCAGCAACATCGAAAATCCCATAACTAAAAGCAAGTTACCAATAATCGAACCGGTGATACTTGCTTTGACTACATTTACATAGCCAGCCTTGAGAGCAATTAAAGCAATGATTAATTCTGTTGCATTACCAAAGGTAGCGTTCAACAATCCCCCCAAAGAAGGTCCTACTACTACAGCAATTTCTTCTGTAGCCGTACCCATCCAAGCCGCTAAAGGTACAATCGCCAATCCAGCGGTTATGAATATAATTAAATCTCCCCATTCAAGATACTTCGCTCCCAGAGAAACGGGAATAAAAGCTAGCAGAACCAAAAATAAAATCTTTTTTCCAGACATTTGTCACCTGAAGTTGACGTGGGTTATTCAGCGCAAGTCTTATATAATGAGCATAGCGTTATCTCGTATCCGAACAAGTAATTGCCCATCTCAGCACATTTTTCGCTCAGTATTACAAGACTATTTCTTTGCTTTTTTTATTCAAGCATCAATCCCCTATGCTAATTGAATATATTAAGACTTTACGACCTGACTCCAAGATACTCCAAACACCATACTTGAGTGGTTCCGAGATTTTACTGTTTTGATTTTTTCTCCGGATATATAAAATTAGATTACGTTTTACGTAGTGTAGGCAATCTTTTTTTGCATAAATCAAAAATGCAGAATATATCCTATACTGATTTAGGAGCTTTAATGTATTAAAACAGTGTTAAAATTTTCCCACTAATTTATTAATTTATGTAGGAAAATTTTGCTCGTGATATTTAGTTAACAATATAACAGCTAATTCTTTGTTATAGTTTGTCTGCATGACTCCTTGAAAAATTGATGACAGGCATTTAGTATAAATTTTGATGTGTCTGCCTTTCTGATAGCGCCCAAACAAGCTTGAAATTTAATTATTTTTGTAAAGTTTTCATCACTAATTTCTGAAAATATCGTTACGTAAGAAAACATTTAGGTTTTGTTCGGCGCAATTGCAAGTTTACCTCTTAAAGGAATAACTCTACATGACTTCTCGGCACGAGTTACCAACTGCTGTTGGTGCAAATTTGATTGATAATGAAAAAACCGATCCCCGCAATTTAGATCCATTAAAAACGGCTGCGGGAGTTTATGTTACGGTACACGGTCATTTCTATCAGCCACCACGAGAAAACCCTTATTTAAACGCTATTGAGCGTCAGCCGGGAGCGGCTCCATTTCACGATTGGAACGAGCGGATTCATCACGAATGCTATCGTCCTAATGCTTTTGCCAGAATCTTAAACGAGCATGGGGAAGTAGTGGGGATCGAGAATAATTTCGAGTATATGAGTTTCAATATCGGACCGACATTAATGTCATGGTTGCAAAATTACGATATTGACGTATATCAGCGAATTATCGAGGCTGATAGGAAAAGTAGCCAGCGTTTAAACGGTCATGGTAATGCGATCGCGCAAGTATACAATCACATTATTATGCCGTTGGCGAGCGAGCGCGATAAGTTGACTCAAATTCGCTGGGGTAAAGCAGATTTCCGTTCTCGCTTCGGACGCGATCCCGAGGGTATGTGGTTGGCTGAGGCTGCTGTTGATTATCCAACTTTAGAAGCTCTGATTAACGAAGGTATCCGCTTCATTATTCTTGCACCTTCTCAAGCCGAACGCTGTCGTTTGATTCCGACTTTTGACGATCCCGAATCAGAATGGCATGAAGTAGGGGGAAATCAAATCGATCCCACTCGCCCTTATCGTTGTTACTTACCACAAGATTCAGAAACAAATAATTCCCAGCGTCGATATATAGATATCTTTTTCTATGACGGCCCGATTTCGCGGGACATGGGTTTTAGCGATGTAGTTTATAATTCCAATCACTTTGCCGGACGTATTGGTGCAGCAGTTCGTGGCGATCGCCGTCAATCTCAAGTAATTTCAGTTGCTACCGATGGAGAAACCTTCGGACACCATAAAAAAGGAACCGAAAAAACTCTGGCTTATGCCTTTACTCAAGAATTTCCTAACTGGGGATGGACGGTAACTAATTTTGCTCACTATCTGAGTTTAAATACTTCTAAGTGGGAAGTTGAACTAAAACCCGTTACCGCTTGGAGTTGCGCCCACGGCGTTGATAGATGGCAAGACGATTGTGGTTGCGGTGGTGCCCCAGGTTGGCATTTAAAATGGCGCAGACCACTGCGTGATTCTCTCAACTGGCTGCGGGATCGATTGGTAGAAGTTTATGAAGAGCAAGGTAGCAAATACTTTCGCGATGCTTGGAGAGCGCGGGATGAATATATTGAAGTAGTATTAGATCGCAGTCCTAGCAATATTTCTAGCTTCCTAAATCGTCATCAAAAGCATAAATTACAAGCATCTGAACAGGTAGACGCTTTACGTTTATTAGAAATGCAGCGTCATTCCTTGTTGATGTTTACAAGTTGCGGATGGTTTTTTGAAGAACTTTCCCGTCCCGAAGGAACTCAAATTCTTCGCTACGCAGCCCGTGCTATGGAATTAGCAGCAGAAGTTGCAGGGGTTCAATTAGAAAAAGGTTTTCTAGAATTATTAGAACAAGCTCCTAGTAATATCGATAGTTTTGGAAACGGTGCTGAAGTTTATCGTCAATTAGTTCTACCATCTCAGATTAGCTTCAAACAGGTAGCAGCCCACTACGCGATTACTTCCTTATTTAGCGGACACCAGCCAGTAGAAAAATGGTCTGGGCTTGCGGAAAAAAATGATGTTCAAAATTCAACACTCCATCACAAACAGATTCATTGTTATACGGCAGATGAATTAGACCATCAGTTACAGCGTTTGGGTTCGATAACTTTAGCTGTAGGACATTTAAAATTAGTGTCCGAAGTTACCTGGGAAAGTCAGCAAATGACCTTCGCCGTACTGCACTTGGGAGGCTGGGATTTCCACTGCTGCATCCAACCTTTTGAAGGAAAACGCAGCTACACCCAACTCAAAGAAAAATTATTAAATGCCTTACAGCATGGTAGCGCGGCTCATACCATTTTGGTAATGACCCAATTATTTGGTGAAGAATCCTTCAACTTACAAAATCTGTTTGCTGAAGAACGTCATAGATTAATGCGGTTGTTAACTCAAGAAACCTTAGCAAGAGTAGACCAACTTTATACTCAGACTTATAGAGATAATTACGGAGTGTTAATGGCATTCCACCGAGATGGATTACAAGCACCCAAAGAATTACAGGTAGCCGCAGAAATCGCCTTAGAATATAGGTGTATGAACACATTGCGTGCTTTAGAGCAAGATATAGACGAAGCACAATTAAGCTGGAATCATCTGGTAGAATTAGAGGCGATCGCCAACGAAGCGAAACATCTACGCTGTAATTTCAATCTTCCTGAAGGCAAGCAGTTATTAGAGCGATTGAGTTTGCGTTTATTATGGCAATTGTTATACGATGCCAACGGTAGCTTTGAATTTCAGATACAGCGCTTGGAAAGATTGATTGAAGTAGAACAATATTTAAACTTGGGTATTTCCTTAGAGCGTTCCCAAGAATTATACTTCAATTGTTTGCAAGCTCGAATACTGCCAAAAACTGTTGCTCAACTTTTGAACGATAGCGATAAAAATCAATTGCGCCAACTTTTGAAATTAGGACAAAAGTTAAAAGTTGAGGTTAGCTATTGGTTGAATAAATTGGGTTAAAAAATCTGTAGACAACGGTATTTTTTGAATAAAACCTATTATCTAAAGACGTTGCTTCCGGCAGCGTCTTTTTTTTGTATTGTTAGTAGGGTGCGTTATCGCGCAGCGTAACGCACCGGATTATGTAGTTTGTAGGTTGGGTTAGACACATTTACCAAATTAAATTTTTAACGATAATTTTTATATATCGTGTCGTAACCCAACATTAAGATTGTGGATAAACAATGCAGTGTTGGGTTACGGCGCAATATTTATTCTTTGTTGAAAACCATATTTATAAATGCGCCGCGAGCCCAACCTATAAATTAAGCATTTATTTAATAACAGAATTTGCGTAATCAGAAAGCGGCGCTGATTCGTTTATAGAAACCTCCCTTATGATTTGTGAAATTACATTAAAATTACTACTTTGTTCATTTAAAAGCATCGTTTTCAGCATAGAGCGTGCTTCTTGATTATTCAAAAGACGAATATAAAATAGCTGCGTCCACTCAGGAGCTTTTTTTAAAAGTTTTTGAGTACATTCAAATAGAGCTTGTATAAAAATTTCTGAATCAACTGATTCTATAAAATGAAGAAGTCCCCATAATACTTCTTGATGCGGGTTATTATCATCTAATATCATCATTAGTTCAATGATATCTAATTTAGATAATTCTATTTCTGCTAATTTTGCAAGTGTCTCATCAAAATGCAAAGCATCTTCTCTCTTTTCAAGCTTCGCATTTTTCCTTAAAGTATTGATAATTTCTTTTTTACTCATAGAATTATGTAGATACTAACTAATAAACTGTTTAAAAATAGTCTTATTTAACATCCGAATAGATAGAAAGCTAAAAAATATGACTAAAATCCCCGTAATTATAAATATTAAGTTTATAGGTATTCCAAACAAAGATATAGCTGTGCCAAATTTAAAATGAATAATTAATAATAAAATCAAACACTGCCAATATTTATGTATTGCAAATAAACCAAGCGAGTATTTAGATAATTTTTGTATAAACCAATAATCCTTAATTTTTAAGGAATAAACATAGCAGAAAATAGTTAAAGCTCCACAAACTATAGAAATTCTTCCATATATGCTAGGGAAATAATTATAGCTACGCAAAAATATATCATGCAAAGAAAATAGTATATATACTGCCAAATATAAAAATCTATATTTAACTATTTGACTAGGATTATTAACTAAATAATAGGCTACCGGAGCGTAAATAATAAAATTAATTAGCCAATGATATGGAATAATTACGTTATTTATATAGCTAGCTTCAAATAGGAATAAACTAAATATTATTGGCTCTTCAGTACTTAGTATGCTAAACTAACTGCTAAAATTCCAATGGAGTA
>JAHCMI010000103.1 GCA_019192545.1 Rivularia sp. MS3
TTTTTTATATTTACGATATGCCCATCAAAACTAACGGGACAGACCATTAGTACTCAACCACATAAGTTATGAAGGGTAAAGCAATGAAAGAAGGTAGGTTGGGTGAAACGGAGTGTAACCCAACGTTGGTGTTGGGTTGCGCTTCGCTTCACCCAACCTACTTAACTACTTAACTACTTAACGACTTCAAAACCCATCAAAATTAATGTGGTGGAGTACTACTAACTGATAACTGCTCGCTAACAAGTGTCTAAAAAGGGAGTTTCATATGTCAGAGGTTTTGCTAAAAGAACTTAGCAATCAAGATATAGACTGGATGTTAACGATAGGGTGCCAAACAGAAATTGACTCTGGAATGGTTCTGATGCGTCAAGGAGAACCGCTTGATGCTTTACATATTGTTTTGGATGGTGAGTTGACGGTTTCGTTAAATAGAGATGACGGAAATCCTTTAGGACGTGCGTTTGCTGTTTTAGAAGGTGGCGTACCGGGAAGGGAAGTTTCGCAGTTGTCGAGTGGGGAGATGGTGGGGGAAGTTCCTTTTATGGAAAATTGTTTACCTTCTACTACCGTTACTGCTACAACTAAATCTTCGGTTTTAACTATTCCTAAAACCCAGTTAATGCAAAAGTTGCACTCAGACCAAAGTTTTGCTGCACATTTGTATCGTGCTAGTGCAATAATGCTCGCAAATCGCCTTCAACAAATGATGCATAGTTTGGGTCATAGTACTATTGTTTTAACCCGTCCGCAATTACGAGAAGCTCTGACAATATTTGCACAGATGCACGATAGTGATATTGAATGGTTAATTGCAGCCGGAAAGGTACAGCAGGTTACCCGCAATGCAGTATTAATTCGTAGCGGTAGACCCATTGAAGCGATGTATATTTTGCTTGATGGTGCAGTTGCTTTGAATACTGCTGGAAGTGAAGATAATCTTTTAGCAAAAGCTTTTACTAATTTAGAGACAAGTCTAGAAGATAGTCAAAATGAAGTTTTAGAGCAGGAATTAGGACGATTATCTCGCGGTGATATTGTTGGTGAGACTCTATTTATTGAAGTAGAAACACCGTTATCTGTGACAGTTAAAGCACTCAGAGATTCTAGATTACTGACGATTCCCAAATGGCGATTGACTGCAAAATTATTACACGATGTCGGTTTTGCAGCTAGATTTTACCGCGTTTTAGCGAATATATTAGCAGAAAAACAGCGGGAAATTGTTCAAAGATTGGGATATGGAAGACTTAGTTATAGCAATGGTGAATCTCTCCAACAATCTTTTGCTAACGAACTCGGTAATGATTTTTTATCCGATATGTCACTAGCTGGAGCTAGGTTTGATTGGATGTTGAAAAAAATCGGAATTTAGAGATGTGGTACTCATTCAGATTAACCTCACCCCGCGCTGACGCGCACCCCTCTCCTTAATAAGGAGAGGGGAAAGAGAATGAATTTAATCCGAAATCTAGAATCAATACATCCGTTGTCGAAATCTAAAATCCAAAATCTAAAAAATGGTTACAAATCAAGATACTCAGCTTAAAAATAAGATATTTCGTAAAGAAGCGCTACAAAAGGTTGCATCTCCCGAACAACTAGATTTATTAGTAAAAATAACTAATCCCAGACGTTGGATTTCTTTGATGGCGCTTGGTTCTTTAGTTATAGCTGGAGGTGTATGGAGTTGGTTTGGACGTATCCCGATTGTTGTCAAAGGTAAAGGAGTTTTAGTTTATCCAAGTAAAGTTTTGACGGTACAAGCATCGAATCCCGGCCGAATTTTGGAATTAAATGTGAAGGTTGGAGATAAAGTAAAAAAAGGTCAGGTTTTAGCTACTCTCGATCAAACAGAATTACGCAAGCAACTGCAACTATCTCGCGATAAGTTAGCTCAATTAAAAATCCAAGATGAAACAGCGAAAATTGCCCAGGCTCAAAGGTTATCTATAGAAAAAGCCGCAATCGCCCAGCAGCGTCAGACATTACAGGAAAGTTTGCAAACAGTAAAGTCTCTAACCCCCGTACTCAGGGAAAAAGAAATGCAAGCAATAAAGCGCGATCGCGAAAATCTCTTGTCTCGTTTACAAAGCTTACGAGGTTTACAACCGACAATGAAACAGCGGTGGGTGCAGCGTCAAAAACTTTATCAGCAAGGAGCGGTACCAAAAGATTTAGTATTACAAGCACGACAAGAATACATCGGTACTCAAGAACAAATCAACAGCGTCAAATCTCAGTTAAATCAATTAGAAGTTAAAGAAGCCAACGCACAAGGAGAATATTTAAATAATCTCAATCAAGTTAATGATTTGCAAGCCAAATTAAAAGAATTACAAAGTCGTCAAGCAACTCAGAAAGAACAAGATTTAATTGCTGCAACTAATCGAGCTAAGGAAATCAAAGAAACTCAACGTCAAATCGCTCAATTAGATTTACAGCTACTCCGTACCAGCGAAATAGTCAGTCAACACGACGGAACCGTTTTAGAAATACCAGCAAAACCCGGACAAGAATTAGAACCCGGTATCGGAATAGTAACAATTTCAGCCCAACAGTCTGATGATGAATTAGTTAATGTTAGTTTTCTGCCAGTTAATGAAGGTAAAAAAATCAAACCAGGAATGGATTTACAAATCACTCCTTCTACTGTCAAACGAGAAGAATATGGAGGAATCAAAGCCAAGGTAGTTAAGATATCAGAATTTCCTGTTACCAAACAAGGAGCGGTAAGTTTAATCGGAAATCCCGATATATTACCCAGCGTAATTAGTGAAGGACCTCATATTGCAGTATTTACTAAATTAGTAAAAGATAAGTCTACAAATAGCGGATATAAATGGTCATCATCAAAAGGACCAGAATTGCAAATTACACCGGGAACAACAACTACAGTTAGGGTGAAAGTTGAAGAAAAGAAACCGATTGAATTTGCTTTACCGATTTTGAAAAATTGGACGGGGGTGTGATAGTGAGCAGTGAGCAGTTATCAATTATCAATGAAAAATTAGAAAGAGATAAAGTCAATTGAATTACGGTTTTTATTTAAGGAGAAATTCAAATGATTAAACCAAGTTTTGTAAACAAAGGAATGGTTTTTGTTTGAAATTTTCCGTTTCAAGACAGAGTATTATCTGAAGGTTTATTTGAGCGTTTATCAAGGCATTTTAATGGCAGAAATTTTTTGATAAGGTACGTAAATTTACATTAATAAGGAGTAATAGAAATGGCAGAAATTAATGGTACCGCAGGAAATGATTATTTAACTGGGACTCCCGAAAATGATAAGATTTTTGCTGACTTAGGTGATGATACTCTCGATGGAGGAGGTGGTAGTGATGAATTTGTTTTTAACAACTATATTACGTCTTTTCCTTCGGGTAATTCTGACTTAAATGTTATCAGTACGGATGGTTATGATATAATTAAAAACTACTATTTAGGTCAAGATATAATTAGTAGTATTGATGCTAACACTGGTAATTCAAGACATATAGGTGTAGCTGTAAATGGAGAACTGCCTGTTGAGAAAGATGTAGAAAAGTCAGGAGAACCTGAATTTAAAATTGGTTTGGAAGCAGAAATCGAGCCACAAGCAATACGAAGAAGACAAAATAAAAAAGAAGAACCACAAATAAAGCAAATTGTACAAGCAAAAGGTTGGGTGAGAACTCCTGACGGTAGAATTATTCTTGTTGCTCATGCTCCTCAAAAAAATAATTTTCAAGCAATTACAAGCTCTGCTAGTTGCAAGTTAAATCGGAAATTTTCTAATTAAAATAAATAAGACAGCAGATATTATTTTCATGAAGTACATTCTCACGGGCAGGGATGCCCTACCACAAGAGTTTTTAAATATAAAACTATACCTCACCTAGCTGCAATATGCTGTATTAAGAAAACATTAATTAGTCCTATTTATAGGACTTTTGCTATTAGCTTGGGGTTTGCAACCCCAAGCGGGTAGGAAATATTAATAACAAATTGCCGTCAAGCACCAATTTTAGTATTTACCATAATCCATGATGGTGCGTTACGGCATCTGGTAAATTAATATTTTTAAAACATAATTTTCTCAAGCCGTAACACACCCTACAAATATACTGTTAACTGCTCACTGCTCACTGCTCACTGTTAACTCATGCTTCAAAAATTAATTCCTAAATTTACTTCCATCAAACGCACACCAACATTATTACAAATGGAAGCGGTAGAATGTGGTGCTGCTTGTTTGGGAATGATTTTAGCCTACCACAAACGAATTGTCCCGCTGGCGGAACTTCGACAAGCTTGTGGTGTTTCTAGAGATGGAAGTAAAGCAACTAATATACTTAAAGCTGCTAAAGTTTATGGTTTACAAGCAAAGGGTTTCAAGGTAGAAATTGAAGGTTTAAAAGAATTACAATGTCCTTATATTATCTTTTGGAATTTTAACCATTTTGTTGTTGTTGAAGGTTTTAGTAAAAAATACGCTTTTCTTAATGACCCTGCAACTGGAAGATGTAAGGTTTCACTGTCGGAATTTAACGATGCTTATACGGGTGTTGTCTTAGTTTTTGAACCTAGTAATAAATTTCAAAAAGGTGGACGCAAACCCAGTTTATTTTTAGCGTTATTATCGCGTTTGCAAAATTCTGGCTGGTCGTTATTTTATTGTATATTAGTCGGTTTTTTTCTGGTTTTACCTGGGTTGGCAATGCCAACTTTTTCTCAAATATTCATAGACCAAATATTAATTAATAATCATACAGATTGGTTGCGTCCGCTGATTTTGGCAATGTTATTTACTGCTGTTTTAAGTGGATTATTAACGCGGCTACAATTACAATTATTGCGACGACTTAAAATTAAACTTGCTATGGGAATGTCAAGTAAGTTTATTTGGCATTTACTTCACCTTCCCGTCAGTTTTTATGACCAACGTTTTGCTGGAGAAATTAGCAGTAGAATTCAACTCAATGATGATTTAGCTGATTTACTTTCTGGTGAATTAGCAACGACGGTGATTTCTGCGGTGATGGTGATTTTTTATGCTATTGTCATGTGGCAATACGACCAAGTATTAACCCTGATAGGAATCGCTTTTGTTGTAATTAATGTTTTAGCTTTGCAGTGGGTAGCTAGGTTACGAATGGATACCAATGTCCGGTTGATGCAAGAGGAGGGTAAAGTTAGCGGTGTGGCGATTTCTGGATTGCAAAGTATAGAAACTTTGAAAGCATCGGGATTGGAATCAGATTTTTTCAATCGTTGGGCTGGATATTACGCTAAAGCGGTAAACGTTCGTCAACAGATGTCTAACCTGACTCAAAATTTAGGGATATTACCGACATTTTTATCCGGTATTGCTTCCATGTTACTGCTAGCTGTAGGTGGATTGCGGGTTATGGATGGTACATTAACTATCGGAATGTTAATAGCATTTCAATCATTGATGCAGCAGTTTATGCAACCAGTAAATCAACTTGTAAATTTAGGTGGCAGCTTACAAGAAGTAGAAGGGAAATTAAATCGTCTCGATGATGTTTTAAGAAATCCTCAACAAGTCAGAAAAACGGAAAAGTTACAATCTTACATTTCCCCTAAATTAGCAGGATATCTTGAATTAAATAACATCAGCTTCGGTTACAACCGTACAGCATCACCTTTGATTGAAAATTTTAGTATGTCTCTACAACCTGGGCAGCGTATAGCATTAGTAGGTGGTAGTGGTTCGGGTAAATCAACCGTTGCCAAATTAGTAGCAGGTTTATATCAAGCTTGGGATGGTACAATTCTCTTTGATGGACAATCGAGAGATATAATTCCCCCTCAAGTATTGGTAAATTCTATAGCAATTATCGAACAAGATATAAAATTATTTGCTGGTACCGTTAGAGATAATTTAACCTTATGGGATACCACAATACCCGATAGTAACTTAATGCAAGCCTGTAGGGATGCTGCAATCCACGAAACAATATTATCGCTTCGGGGTGGTTATAATGCAGATTTATTAGAAGGTGCAGCTAATTTGAGCGGAGGACAAAGACAGCGTTTAGAGATTGCTCGTGCTTTGGTAAATAATCCTTCGATATTACTAATGGATGAAGCGACAAGTGCTTTAGATATCCAAACTGAAAAAATCATCCAACAAAATTTACGATTGCGGGGATGTACCTGCTTAATAGTAGCCCATCGTTTGAGTTCCATCCGCGATTGTGATGAAATTATCGTTTTACATCAAGGGAAAGTGGTTCAAAGAGGTACTCATGAGGAATTAATCCAAGTTCGGGGACATTATTCGGACTTGGTTCAAAGTGAAGGTGTGTAGTAGGTTAAAGGTTAAAGGTTAAAGGTTAAAAATTTTACCCCCCTGTTTATATTTTTTCTTGCTTAATGTTTAATGTTGCATTCCCAATACTAAAAATGCATATGTTATTTACCATCAGAAATATTAGTCATTGTAGATAATATAATAATACCAATGCCCAATACCCCCTTCGGGTTGCGCCACTTGCTACAACGGGGGGAACCCCCGCAACGCAGTGGCTTACCATGCTCTATTCCCAAAAAACTATTACTCGACAATTCAGAACAAGTTTGGTTAATTAAATCGGGTTGTTGGGCGGTATTTGCTATTAATATCGTCAATGGTGTTTCTAAAGGTAGAAAACGCTATTTATTTAGCGTTAAAGCAGGTGAAGTTATGTTTGGTGCAAGTTCGATTTCATCTGAAGATAGCTATCAAATTATGGCTGTGGCTTTAGAAGAAAGTGAAGTTATACAATTATCTTCTACTGATGAAGTAAATATTGAGCAAATAGAAAGCTGGGTTAATCATTTAAGTTCTACTGTTTCCGAAATTATTTCTCCTGTATTACCTACTCCTGCAAAGATTCCTGGATGTACGATTTTAGATAGCAATGAAGTCTTTCAACCATCCCACGGTAATGTTGTCTGGGCAAAAGTTTTGCAGGGAAAAGCCAATTTACTAGGATTCAATGATTTAGAAATTACTTCAAATATCGAGATAATTCCTTTACAAACTTATACTTGGTTGCAAGCAAAGGATGTTGTTGAGATTGGTGCTTTGTTATATTCAAACATTGATAAAAAATACAATTTTATTAAAGGTTTGAATTTATTGCAGAGTTATATTGTGAGGGTAATATATTTTTTAGAATTAGAAGAAACTCAAGCAGAATTAATTAGAAATAAAGCTAGAGAAGAATTAAATAATCGAGCAATATCTGAAAGTTTAAATAATTTTGCAAATATATTTACACCTGAATCGAAAAATTTAGGTCGAGCAAATATTTTAAGTAAAGAAGTAGACAAAGAACAAGCATTATTATCTGCTGCGGGTGCTGTCGGTAGAGCTTTAGGAATTACTATTCATCCTCCTACAAATTCAGAAGATTTACGAAGAGTACGCAATCCTATAGATGTAATTGCCAGAGCTTCTAATATCAGAATTCGTCGCATTACTTTACGAGATGGATGGTGGTACCAAGATAGCGGCCCTTTACTGGCTTATACTTTAAAAGATAATCTTTCGGTAGCTGTTTTACCCGTGGATGATAATCGTTATGAAATAATTGATTGCTATGGAAAACAACGTATAAAATGCGATAAAAAAGCCGCTGCAACTCTATCCCCTAATGCTTATACCTTTTACCGTCCCTTACCTATAGAGATACCGAACTTCTTACCTATTCTACAGTTTGCACTCAAAGGTCGTTCAAAAGAAATCATCACAATTTTAGGAGCGGGGATTGCGATCGCGCTTTTGGGGATGATTGTACCTCAAGCCACAGCAATTCTAATCGATAGAGCAATTCCGGATGCTGATAAATCGCTTTTGTTTCAAATAGCTTTGGGATTAGTGGCTACGACTTTAGGAGCAAGTTTATTTCAAATTACCCAAGCAGTTGCCATATTGCGCTTGGAAAGCTTTGCAGATACTTCTACTCAAGCAGCAGTTTGGGATAGATTGCTCAAGCTAAAAGCATCGTTTTTTCGCCAATATTCAGTCGGAGATTTAAGTCAGAGAGTTGCTGTAATTACGCAAATTAGGCAAAAAATTGGCAATACTATTCTCAAAAGTTTGTTTTCTAGTTTATTCTCATTATTAAATTTAGGTTTACTATTTTACTACAGTTTACCTTTAGCTTTAGTTGCAACCTTCGTGGCTTTAATTTACGCTTTAGTAACAATTGTTTCTGGTATTTTAACACTACGAAAAATTCGTCCCTTGATAAATATGCAGGGTAAATTATTCGGGATGCTGGTACAAATCATCAATGGTGTAGGGAAATTTCGGATTGCTGGAGCAGAAAGTAGAGCTTTTGCATATTGGGCTAAACAGTATCGTCATCAGTTAAGTTTGATGATGAGCGCTCAAAATATTGAAGATAATCTAGTTGTTATTAATAGCTTGTTATCAGCAATTACACCAGCAATTTTGTTTGCAATGACAATAAGTTTAATTCAACAGTCACAAACAAATGGTAGCAGTTTTTCAACGGGTACATTCTTAGCTTTCAATGCTGCATTCGGTACATTTATTAGCGGTACAACTAGTTTAAGTAGCACTATTGTAGATATTTTAGAGGCTCTACCATTGTGGGAACGCGCTCAACCTATTTTCCAAGCCACACCAGATATTAATATTAATAAATCCGATCCCGGTCGTTTATCGGGAAGAATAGAAGTTAAAAATGTTACCTTTTCTTATAGTAATGGTGGATTTCCTGTTCTTGAGAATGTAAGCTTAAAAGCAGAACCGGGAGAATTTATTGCTTTGGTTGGTGCTTCAGGAAGCGGTAAATCAACACTGTTAAGATTACTGTTAGGATTTGATACACCGCAATTGGGTAGTATTAACTATGATGGACAAGAATTAGCTGCTTTAAATATTGATGCTGTTCGTCGTCAGTTGGGAGTAGTTTTGCAAAACAGTCAATTAATGTCTGCATCTATATTTGAAAATATTTCCAGCAACGCTAACTTAACAATGGAAGAAGCTTGGAATGCAGCACAAATGGCAGGTTTAGCATCAGACATATCTACAATGCCGATGGGAATGCATACTATAGTTAGCGAAGGTGGTAGCAACCTTTCCGGAGGACAAAGACAGCGATTGATAATTGCTAGAGCTTTAGCAAAACGTCCTCGAATTCTACTGTTTGACGAAGCAACCAGCGCTTTGGATAATCGTACCCAAGCAATAGTCAGCGAAAGTTTGGATAAATTAAACGTGACTAGGATTGTTGTAGCGCATCGCTTAAGTACCATCCGCAATGCAAATAGAATATATGTTTTGCAAAAGGGACGAATAATACAGCAAGGAAATTTTGAACAACTCGCGCAGCTCCCCGTATTCTATCTGGAGAATTAGAAGTAGGAGCATTTGCTAGGGCAGGTGCGCCTTTTAGAAATATTTTGCTAGCTTTAACTTTGATCTACATTAGTAGACTATCATGATTGTGTTTTACGAATTAACAATGACCGTAGCTATAATTTGATGTCGGAAGAAGAATATAGTTTGTAGTTGCGCCGTCTTCGCTTCATTATCTAATTTGGATGCGCCTAAGCGTAACTACGAACTTCACTTTTCTTACTCCCATTCCCCTCTAAGATTTCCTATGAAAATTTCTCCCTCACTCCCTCCCTCTCTCACTCTCTCACTCAACCCCAAACGGTAATCTTCTACCGGGAAGGGAGTATAACCATGCAACTCTATTAAATTCGATACTGTTTTAGAGTCACTTTTATCAATCGAGGTTATTAAAAAGAATGACAATAGTAATGCTACTATTCCTATCTTTTTTTAACAAAAATAAATTATGCATTTGTCTTTCGTAATAATCTTAATAATTGATATTCAATTTTATCTATACAAGTATTTATATTAACATTTTCATCTAGTTACAATTAAAACTAACACAATATAACTTGATAAATAATATTGGTTTTATATATTTGTTGACATATATCAATATTATAAAAAGAATTCAAGACTAACAGCGAAAGTTATGTAATTAAGATAATACTTTAATTTTTTAATTTGAGGATTTACCCAACTGTCATAATAACAGCTTGATGCATGACACCAAAAACCCGCTTCAGCAATTTCTTTTCTTTGGTAAGCTTTCATTAAGCCTCCTTTTTTAAATTTTCCGTTCTCCGTGCGTAAATCCTATTTATAATAAATTACTATTAGCTATAGTTTTAATAGTTTAATTGCAGAATTAATTAGGTAACTATAGAAAATATATGATTGTTTATTTAATATTGTTCATCACCCCATATGGAATTATTGATTGATAACCTCGGAGTTGTGGAGAATATCCATATTGTTTGGCTTTTGCTTGTAAATCGTAATCGAATGGCTTCCATAAATTGTGACAAATAATCCAGTATTCCTGATGGCTCTCTCTGTTATAACCAAACCATTCTCCACCAGGGTTAATATGATGTAATATTACCGTGCCCGTTGAATTATTATCTTTAAATGCTACAAATGGTTGCTCTGTAGAACATTGGACTAAGTGTGTTTTACGTTTAATGCCGCTATCGCTGTTATGGATTTCTAAGTCAGCTAGATATAACTTGCGCGTCTTACCAGCAATATTTATTTGTTTAGCTAATTTCTTATTCAGTAAGTATACTTTCCACGATACTCCTTGTCGCATTCCCTCATACATTAATCTCTTATTTTGAGAATAAGCAGTTGTATTTATCAATAGTATAAATATAAAAGCTAAAGTAAAAGTGTATTTGATTTTCATGTATATTATATTTGCTATTATACATAGATTATCATAAAAAATATCAGCAAGCATCCCCAGTGTTTTAATAATCAATCATCACATACAAAAACCCAATTGATTGAATTAGTTTTGCAGTTATTTGTAATTATCAAGTACACATCATTTTAAAGCAACATCAATTAATCTTGTCGTTTCATCCGAAGCTCTTTCTTTTTACAAATTGTAAAGCTTTGTGTGAAAGTCAAATTTTATCGCCGAGTTATAGAAGATGCAATGGAAGACATATATCAAATCAAATTTGAGTATGTTTGATAAGTCAAAATTGAATTCATCTTTAATTCATATTCCAAGGTGCCGTTGATGAGATTAACTGTATTGAAGTTAGATGGCGATTTAAATCCAGGGTAAAAGTAACATTAGAAATCGCTGAAGAAAATCAACGCCCTTTTGCAGAAAAGAATGCTTACTTAGCAGCGAATCAAAACCTTGACTGTTGTCAAATCAGTAAATAAAAACAAGTAGTCATTTCCCCCCAACTTCTCGCACTGCTCGAAGCGGGGCAATCTCTGCGATTACAGCTTTTCAAGCACAGTTAAGAAGCGATTTTCGCTCATCATATTGAATGAAACAGAAAACTAATACATTAATACTGCTTAAGCCATCAAAACTAATGGGAAAATCTGTAAAGTAGGGCTTAGCAATAAGTAAAGAGACTGATTTCTTTCCTAACAAACCTGTGTTTAATTTCTAACCTCAAGTAACGCGATCGCAAACTTGCTTCATAGCTACGATAATTTTTTATTACCCATTACCAAACGCCACAATGTCTCAATTTTTTTCAGTATGTAGATTTATGCAATAATTAAATAAATAACCTGAGAAATTAACTATTTATGTAATTTTTCTGAAAACATATGAGATTTTCTCAGTTGAATTTTAATTTCGGTGGTTAATTATGCACCATTATAGGTTATTAGTAAAAATATCAAAGAGTTGGGTAAACTCTAAATGGCTCGTACACCAAAGTTAACATTTAATCGCGGTACTTTAATTTTACATCCACCACCAAAAGGCAGGGCATGGATGGATTTTGCAACGTGGGATGACAGAGTAGAAAAATTCCGCATCAAGGCAATTGAATACCGTCGTTTGGTGGAAGCTTTGCAAGCTGACAATACTGATTTTGTTGATGAAGCTAGAGAATTTTATCCCGTAGAAATGATTCCGGGTTTGGTAATGGAACCTTACCCCCATCAAAGCGAAGCCCTAAAGGCTTGGAAGTTAGCGAAAAGACAGGGAGTTGTAGTGCTTCCTACCGCAGCCGGGAAGACTTATTTAGCCCAGTTAGCAATGGAATCTACCCCCCGTACAACTTTGATTGTCGTACCAACTTTGGATTTAATGCATCAGTGGTACGCTCATTTAGAAGCCGCTTTTCCCGACGTACAGGTAGGTTTGCTCGGTGGTGGCTCTAAGGATAGAACACCCATACTAGTTGCTACTTATGATAGTGCGGCAATTCATGCAGAAACCTTGGGAAATCAATACGCGCTGATAATTTTTGATGAGTGTCATCATTTACCCACTGATTTTAATAAAGTAATTGCCGAATTCGCGATCGCGCCTTATCGGTTGGGGCTTTCTGCAACGCCGGAGCGTACCGACGGCAAGCATTCGGATTTAAACTATTTGATTGGTAGGGAAGTATATCGCAAAAGAGCCGAAGATTTGGCAGGGAAAGCTTTAGCAGAGCATGAGATAGTTCAAATCAAAGTAAAATTATCGCAGCAAGAGCGGGAAAGATACAGCGAATTAATGCAAACCCGCAATAATTTTTTGAAAGACTCGAAAATATCTTTGGGAAGTATCCAAGGTTGGCAAAGATTTGTCCAAATGAGCGCTAAGTCTCAATCTGGAAGACGTGCCATGTTAGCTCATCGTGAAGCAAAAGAGATTGCTTTGGGTACCGATGGCAAGATTAGAATATTAGCTGACTTATTAGCAAAGCATTATCCAGAAAGAGTTTTAATTTTTACCGCCGACAACACCACAGTTTACCGAATTTCTCAAGAGTTTTTGATTCCGGCAATTACCCATCAAACCCCGGTAAAAGAAAGACATGCAATATTAACTAAATTTAAGGAAGGCGAATATAAATCCTTGGTTGCTTCTCATGTATTAAATGAAGGAGTGGACGTACCGGCAGCAAGCATTGCAATTATCTTATCGGGAACCGGTTCGGCACGAGAATATATTCAAAGGCTAGGAAGAGTTTTAAGAAAGGGTAATATTAAGAACAAACAGGCTATTTTATACGAAGTAATTGCGGAAAATACTAGTGAAGAAAGAACATCGGAAAGACGGCGAGGAGTTGAGACGCAAAAACATAGACAGCGCAGAGATGGCACACCCAATGTACGGGTTATGTATGGAAACGGTGGAGGAAACAGTTATAAGGCTGCGGAGAAAAAGTCTAATGGTAAGTATAAGACTCGGAATAAGCAGATGAACATTTGGGATGATGATGAGTTGTAAGTTGTAAGTTGTGAGTTGTGAGTAGTAAATTGTAAGTAGCAATTAAATTATGAATAAAAAACAAGAGTTACATCGGGATTTACGCTCGGTTTTTGATGAATTAAAAAAGTTTAGAAAAAGTCATCCAGATGCTTGGAGAGTTATTAATAAGCATTTGACAAAAAATGGTAGTACTACCCTTACCGATGCCGATGCAGCACTTTTTTATGCATTGGAAATAATTGAAGAAACAGATTTTGAAGTTTGAGTCAAGGGAAGGGGGAGAGTTAGGAGTTATGAGTTATGAATAGCAAAGAGTTTTTCGACTTTCTCTCAATTACCGATTACCAATTACCAATTACCAATTCCCCATTGATAACTACTCACTGTTCACTGTTCACTGTAAACTGAAATGCTGCCAACTGATTTACTAATGTTTCGTCAAAACGGCGAACAAATTATCCCGAAGCGGTTGAATATCGATAAGTTTCATCTAAAGTTAGCTGTCGATTTAATTGACTGCTATAAAAAAGCCGTTAACGAACGATACGGTGAACTTGAACGTCAGCTTGCGGAAATGGAAGGAGATAATACGGATTATAAAATAAAAAGGGGTTTGGCTTATATATTGAAAAGTAGTTTTTCGACTTTTGAAGTGGTAAGCCCTTTAGAACCTCCGATGTTAAGAGAAAGGGTGTTTGCAAGTGCGGCGCAATCGGTTGCTAGTCGCGATACTGCTAAGTTTACTTTAAAAAAAGTTGCCGACGAATTATCTCACGAACTTGATAAAGAAGTTTTATCGGAACAAGTTAGTAAAGGTTTGTATGCCGACTTAACGGAAAATAAAATTTTAACTGTTTTTGATGCTCCGACACCGGAAGCTTTGTTACATCGATATAACCTTTCTCAAGTTCAAGGTATTTTCTATAAAGCCAGTCAATTAATTATCAATGCCCATCGCAATACTCCCGGTGAATATAAGATTTTGTTTCGCTATCTTAAGTTATTTCAATTAATGTCTTATATCGAAGGAGATGCCGACCACGGGTTTACAATTACTGTTGATGGCCCTACGAGTTTGTTTAATCCCAGTACAAGATATGGACTCGCGATCGCTAAATTAATTCCGGCTTTGCTTCACGTCACAAGATGGAGTTTAGCAGCAACTCTACAAGTACGGGATTTCTATTCCGGTAATTGGAAAACCGGACGTTTTACCCTGAATTCTGAATGCGGCTTAGTATCTCACTATCCACCGGGGAAACCTTACGATAGTATGTTAGAAGCGTCTTTTGTTGATAAATGGAATTCTGCAAAAACACAATGGGTATTAGAGCGTGAAGTTGATTTAATTCCTATTCCCGGTAGTGTCATGATTCCCGATTTTCGCTTAGTTCATCCCGATGGTAGAACCTATTTATTAGAAATAGTTGGATACTGGCGACCAGAATATTTACAAAAGAAATTTTACCAGGTGAGAAGGGCAGAGCGCAACGATTTAGTTTTAGCAATTTCCGAGCGTTTGAATTTAGATAAAGCCGGAGTTAAATTAGATAATGTCCCCGCAAAAATTGTTTGGTTTAAAGATAAATTATTGCCGAAGCAGGTTTTGGCTGTTTTGGATTGAATTTTGTAATGGGTAATAGGTTATTGGTAATGGGAGAATCATAATATAGCAGTTTTCAGTTGAGTAGAATACAATCAAAACCTCCCTCTCTTGGCGGAAGGAGAGGGAATGAGGGTGAGGTTGAGTTTTTACTGCATCCAAATGAAAAATGTTTTTCATCTTTTTAAGGTATTTCTTCAACAGACATTATTGGTTCTCTGATACCATATCTTTTATCTATTTTATCGAGTAAATACCTGTCCAATTCTGAATCGTATGAATTATATTTATCTCTATTCCATATTCCAACTGAGGTGCATCTTAACAGAAACTTGGATGAAGGCTCTTTCAGAATTAGAATTTTTTCATCTTCGATTATCTGCACTTTATCTATATCTACATAGCCATCATATTCAATCAACTCGCAGTTTTGACAAACTAAAAATAGTCTATCTTGTTTGTTATTCCCGTCAATATCCATCAATAATAATTTATCCCATCTATCATAGCGATAGAAATCTGCTCCAGCGCCAGTTAATAAAGGAAAATCATCTTTAATATTTCTTGTAGACTTATTTTTGATCGGATTAGCAAATTTAAACTTTTCAGGGCGTGTTATCGCAAAGTGTAAGCCTCCATTCTCGCGATTTATGGAAGCATTTACTATCTCTTCGCCTTCTAAAATTTCAAAAACCCAAAAGTAACGACAAATCACTTCTAAATAATGTCGGTCATATATTTTATAATAACAAAGGTCACTAAGACTTTCATCTTCAGGTTGTAATTCCATCTTTAAACCTGCAAAATTCCATTCTTGACAGATTTTGAAATACCTTGTTTCCATAAACCTAATGAGGAAATATCTACCTCCTTTTTCAAGAGAAATGTATAAATATCCTCCAAGGCTAGGATTATAAGCAAACAAAGTTGCCTTTTGCCCAATAAAACAATCTGTAATTTCTTTAAAAAGTTTTTCTTTCTGCTTTTTAGATAAATTAAATTTTGAATCCATTTTGTTTAATTATTAAGCAAATATTTATAATTCTACTTCTCAGATTCAACTTTAAGGCTTAATTATACAGTTATATTACAGAGTTAATCCCTAGCCCCTTTTTTAAGCAGTATTAGCAAAATCTTAAATTTCAGCAACCGTCTTAGAATAAATTCTCAGGCTGATATGCAAAGTCTGATTGGAGCAGACTAGCTAAACTTTTGAGGTGATTCTAACGCCTTTTAGCATACTTTATTTTTGACTAATTCCCAGGTTGAAACTGGGAACTAGAATTCAGAGGCTCTGCCTAAGATGTAAATTGCAGCCCACCCTTATCCAATTACCAACTAGCTAAATATACACGCTACCATCCGGCATAATAGCCCCAGTCAAAACAGCCCGATTCAAATTTGCTCCTTCTAAATTTGCTCCTTGCAAATTCGCTTCTACCAAAAAAGCTCCTTCTAAATTAGCTTCACTTAAGTCTGCTTCCGTTAATTGTGCGTGACTCAAATTAACTTGCCCTAAATTTGCTTGACTCAGATTTGCCTGACTCAGGTTTGCTTCTCTCATGAATGCCCTTTGTAAAATAGCTTGAGTGAAATTAGCTCTATATAATTGAGCTTTCTTGAATGAAGCTTGATATAGCAGTGCTTCACACAGATTAACTTCTCTCAAATCTGCTTTCGATAAGACTGCTTGACTCAAATTGGCAAGCTGCATAAAAGCCCCACGTAAAATTGCTTCTTCCAAACAAGCTTCTGTTAAATCTGCTTCAATCAACAATGCTTGACTAAGGTTGATCTTTTGCAGATTCGCTTGACGTAATATGGATTGAGAAAAATTAATATGTGGTAGGTTTTCTCGACAAAAAATTACTCCTGACAAATCAAGTTTACTGAAATCTCTTTCTCCACACAGATACCTTCTTAAAATATCCTCTTTTTTCATCACCTCTGACTACTTAAACTGTTTTAAGAACAGCCGCTTTTTAGTTTACCTTAATAAAAATTAACATAACTTTTTAAGCGCAAATGCTTAATTAAGCTTTTGTTAATGATTTGTGGCAATCTAATTTTTGTTAATGATGATTATTGTTAAGATAAATGTTAAGATAGTAAAGAAAATATTAATTTTTCAATACAAATTTTAGTACTTGATTGTGGATAAAGTAATTTTTGTCTGAACTAATCTCAGAAGCTTACAATAAAATATCTGTATTTCAAGCCGAGCGGGAAAGGTTGCTAGCAGCGATCGCCCTGCGAATTCGCCAATCTTTAGATTTGGATTCCATAATCAAGCAAACTGTAGAGGAAGTTAGATTATTTCTACAAACAGATAGGGTGTTAGTTTACCGTTTTGAGCCTGATTGGAGTGGACTCATGGTGGCTGAATCAGTCATTCATCCCTACCGAGCCGTTATTGGTTCCAAAATTAAAGATCCCTGTCTGACGAAAAAGCATATAGAAAAATATCGGCTTGGGGAAATTCGAGTTATAGATAACGTTGAAACGGCTCAATTGCCTTCGTGCTACAAGGATTTATTAGCAACTTTTGATGTCAAAGCTAATTTAGTCGTCCCTATTATCGCAGAGGAAAAATTATGGGGACTTTTAATTGCTCAAAACTGCAAATCTCCTCGTCAATGGGACTCATCAGAAGTAGAATTGCTCAAGTTGCTAGCAAATCATGTCGGAATAGCAGTTCAACAAGCCGAACTTTATCAGCAAGTTCAAAGTGTTAATTCTTATTTAGAACGTAAAGTTAAAAATCGTACAGCTAAGTTAGAGCAAGCAGTTGAGTTTGAAGCTTTAATAAGGCGAGTTACCCAAAGTATTAGGGATAGTTTAGATGAAACTCAGATATTGCAAAAAGTAACCCAAGAATTAGGGGAAGTTTTGCATATAGAATGCTGCAAAATAGAGCTTTATAATAATTCTCATAGCGCGGCGACAATAGTTTATGAATATAGGACAAACAACGATATTTCTCAACAAACAACCAGACAAGTCGCAGATTTTCCGGAATATCAACAGTTATTGCAAAAAAAATCCCTACAGTTTGTAGAAACAATCCCTCTATTAAGTTCCTCCACAGAAAAACTTACTCGATTAATATGTCCGATTTTTGACGATAAAGGTATTTTAGGCAATATTTGGTTGCTAAGGCTCAAAGAAGAACTATTTGATGAATTAGAAATTCGTTTAGTAGAACAAGTTGCAAATCAATGCGCGATCGCGATTCGTCAAGCTCGACTTTATGAGAGATCGCAGGCTCAAGTTAAAGAATTAGAAAAACTGAATACTCTCAAAGACGACTTTCTCAAAACAATTTCTCACGAGTTGCGTACTCCCATGACTAGTATTTTGCTAGCTTCTCAAACATTAGAAAAATTAATTCAAACTCAAGGATTACGGGGAATTAAATCGGAAAAGTTTCAGCGCATTTTTCAGATATTCAAAGGTTCTTGCCAGCAGCAAAACAAATCGGTAAATGATTTACTGACATTATGTTATCTTGATGCTCAGAATGCTACATTAATTCCTGAAATTATCCATATAGAAGAATTTCTCATTCAGATAGTAGAACCTTTTAAACAAAAAGCTCAACAACAGCAGCAACAGTTAATAGTAAAAATCGATCCCGATATTTCTTCCTTACAGTCTGATACTACTCTCCTAGAAAGAGTAATCAACGAACTACTGACAAATGCCTGTAAATATACTCCAGTAAATGAAACAATTACCGTAACTGCCCAAGAAAAAGACGATAAAATTTATATAAGCATTAGAAATTCGGGAATAGAAATCCCCTTAGAAGAACAAGAATCTATCTTTGAAAAATTTTATCGCATTCCATCTCACGATCCCTGGAAGCATGGGGGAACTGGGATTGGATTAGCTTTAGTCAAAAAGCTTGTAAAACTTTTACATGCAACTATCGAGCTAGATAGTCAAAATAGTCAAACCACTTTTACAATTCAATTTGCAATTGATCGTTTTGAATGAAAAAGGTCAACAAACGTTAATTTTTTTGAGTTTTACTAATTTTATTTAAGTCATAGTTTAAAAATATAAAATTAAATTAACAATTCCTAACAATTCCTCACAAATTTGATTTTCCAATATAAAAGTAAGTAATTCCAATCAAAAATACGTGTATCGACTAAGGCGTTTTGATATAGCTTCGCATAATATAATAATTACGGATTCATATTTTATAAGTTAATTATCGCAGACGTATAACGGAGCGTAAATAAGAATGTTGAGTATTAAATATTTAGCTGCTTTAGGATTAGTAGCAGTTGTTGCAAATATAGCCAATCCTGCTAGCGCCCAGTCTTCTAGAAATGTAGATGGTAAAGGCTATACTTTATCCGGTGATTCGCTAATGGGAATCGATGAAAGAACGGCAAACCAAGATTTTCCCATCTTCTTTATCAATCAGCCTTCTAGAGTAAGTCCTAGTACCGTAGAAAATAGTAATCTTAATTATCGGAGAACTAGAGAGCAAGTGCAAATAAACAATACACCCGTTTATTTAGAACCTAGGGAAGAAACCCTTAACGGTAATGATGGGTTACAGTTACAGTTTGATTTGACTAATACTGATAACCGGAAGAATGCCAGATAAATAGATTGTACGATAAATTTTATCATCAGTTTTTAATTTGAATCATAGCTTTGAAAACCCGTTAACGCGGGTTTTTATGTTTTTAAGAGCAACCCCGTGCTAATTCCGACTCACTTTCAAGTAAAATTATTTCTTGAGAGAAAGGAGGGGAATTTTGACACGAGTAATTATAGTACGCCACGGTCAAAGCACCTACAATATTGTTAGGCGCATTCAGGGAAATTTAGACGAATCGGTATTAACCGAAAAAGGTTGTAGTGATGCGGTAAAAGTAGGTAAGGCTCTCAAGAATATTTTATTTGACGCGATTTATTGCAGTCCCCTCAAAAGAGCGAAACAAACCGCAGAAATTATTCATAACGAAATCAAAGCTAATTTAGATAATACCCCTGCACTGCAAGAGAATTATAAAATCAAGGAAATTAATTTACCTTTGTGGGAAGGAATGCTTGCTACAGATGTGCAAAAGCAGTTTCCCGAAGAACATAAAATTTGGAAAGAAAGTCCCGATAAATTGCGGATGCTTGTAAAAGATGGTGAAACAACCGTCGAATTTTTTCCTATTCTGGCATTATACGAACAAGCAAAAGAATTTTGGCAAGAAATTTTACCCAAACATCAAAATCAAACTGTTCTTGTTGTTGCTCATAGTTGTATTAATAGATGTTTAATTCAAGCAGCAAATAGTATTTCTCCTGCTTACATGCAGCACATTCAGCAGTCGAATTGTTGCATTAACGTACTTAATTTTGCCGGTGCTGGTAGCTTAGATGAAGATAAAGTGACAATTGAATCATTCAATCAAATCCAGCATATGGGTGAAACTTTACCTTCATTGCGTCCGAATCATCAAGGTATAAGATTATTGTTAGTTCGTCATGGCGAGACAGATTGGAATCAAGAAAGTAGATATCAAGGACAAGTTGATATTTCACTGAATGAAAATGGTAAATTGCAGTCTGAGAAAATAGCCAAGTTTCTCGAAAATATTTCTATTGATAAGGTATTTAGTAGTTCTTTATTGCGTGCTAAGGAAACGGCAGAAATTATTTTACAGCAGCATCAAAACGTTGATTTAGATTTAAACGATGAATTTAAAGAAATAATTCATGGAGCTTGGGAAGGAAAATCAGCAACAGAAATCAACCAAGAGTTTCCCGGAGAATTACAGCGCTGGTACGAAAATCCAGAACAATTTCAGATGCCTATGGGAGAAAACTTTCAGCAAGTGTGGCAGCGGACAGTTGAAGTTTACGAGTCAATTATTAAAGCAGCATTAGCAGAGAAATTAAACACTATATTGATAGTGGCTCATGGAGGCACCAATCAAATTTTGCTTTGTCATATTTTGGGTTTATCTGCAAAACATTTTTGGAATTTCCGCCAAAGTAACTGTTGCTTAAATGTAATTGATTATCCCAAAGGATTGGATAGTTTTCCCGTACTGCAAGGAATTAACCTTACTTCTTATTTGACAGAAAGCGTTTTAGATGAAACGGTAAAAGGAGCTTTGTAATTTGGGAATTGGGCATGGGGAATGGGGGATTGGGCATTGGTAATTGGTAATTGGTAATGGGTAATTTTTAAACCGTTACTTGCTACTCGCTACTCGCTACTTGCTACTTACTACTTGCTACTCACTACTCGCTACTTATTAATGCTCGCTGTTCACTGTTCACTGATAACTGATAAGATGACAACCGAATTGCTGCAACAAGTAAGGGTTATTAATCCTGTAACTAATACCGATTTAGTTGCTGATGTATTGATTGAAGATGGTTATATTAAATCTGTTGCCGATAAAATTTCTGAAATACCAAAAAATACTTCTACTCGCGATTGTAAATCTTTAGTTTTAGGACCTGGATTAGTTGATTTATACAGTCATTCTGGGGAACCGGGTTTTGAAGAAAGGGAAACTTTTACATCTATGATGAAAGCTGCTGCTGCCGGTGGTTTTACTCGTATAAGTATTTTACCAGATACATCTCCGAGTGTTGACAATCCGGCAGTTGTCGCACAATTAAAACAACTTTATCAACAAGCAAATTCAAATTCTTCTTGTCTGCCTTTACTTAATATTTGGGGTGCAATTACCAAAGATGTTAAAGGTGAAAAAATGACGGAATTGGCAGATTTAAAAAATGCTGGAATTATTGGCTTTGCTGATGGCGATGCCTTAAGTAATTTAGCTTTAGTGCGTCGAGTGCTGGAATATTTGCAACCTTTACGTAAAACTGCTGCCTTTTGGTGCTGCGATCGCAATATTTCCGCCGATGGCATTATGCGAGAAGGTGCTAATTCTATTCAGTGGGGTTTACCGGGAAACCCTGTAACTTCAGAGACTTCTGCAATTGCTGCTTTACTTGAGTTAGTGAGTAATACTTTTACACCAACTCATATAATGCGGGTTTCTACTGCTAGGAGCGTCGAATTAATAGAAGATGCTAAAGCCAAAGGTTTACCCATTACAGCCAGCACTACCTGGATGCATCTTTTGTTAGACACCTCCGCGCTAAAAAGTTATCATACAGGCTTACGCTTAGAGCCACCTTTGGGTAATCCAGAAGACATGATGGCGTTGCGTCGGGGAGTCAAAGAAGGAATTTTAGAAGCTATAGCGGTGGATCATTCACCATTTACCTACGAAGAAAAAACCGTAGCCTTTGCTCAAGCACCTCCAGGAGCCATCGGTTTGGAGTTAGCATTACCTTTGTTATGGCAGAATTTGGTAGAAACCGGTGAATTTAGTGCTTTAGAATTGTGGAAAGCGCTTTCTACAAATCCGGCAGAATGTTTAAAACAGAGCCAGAGTCAAATTGCAGCAGGTGAAAAAGCCGAATTAACTTTATTTAATCCCCAGGAAACTTGGAAAGCTGAAAGCAAGAATTTACATAGTTTATCAAGCAATACTTTCTGGTTGGGAGCAGAATTGAAGGGAAAAGTTGTAGGGATTTGGTGTTAGTTGAAGGGAGATTAAAGGTTAATACAAATATTTTCTAGTCTTCTTTAGAGGACTTTTGCTATTAGCCTGGGAATGCAATTCCCAGGTAAATGTTATTTAACTAAAACATATGGGTTTAATTCCCCATCGTCACACAGTGGACGAATTGAGTTGGAGTCTAAATCCCCATCTCAATTCCAACCTTCTTCCTTCTTCCTTCTTCCTTCTTCCTTCGTCTAAAAGTGATATCTTGCAGCATTTTCAACAAGCCCAAATAAACCCGGCTTTTGATAAAAAACCGGGTTTTAAATACTTTTTATTAATTTAGAAAAAACTAATCTACCTTTTCCATTGCTTTAGCTGCAAGATAAGGTCTGTTTTCATAAACCTTAACTAAATCTGGAGTAAAATCTAAATCGTAATCTCTTTTAATTACCGCAGCGTCAAAAGTTCCAACTACACCAGTAACTTCAATATTTGTACCGACAGGAGGAGCATCTTTATCGCTAACAACTAACATCTCTTGTCCTCGTAGAGATTCTTTATCATAAACAATAAATGCTTTTGGCCCTACTATTTCTTTCACTTTGGTGCTGACAGTAACGGTTTCTCCAATTAGTTCTGCATTTGGTAATCCCGCACTTGCAGGTCTGCCATCGGTATCATCAGGAAGATTTGCTGTAGCTCCACCTGTAGTAGTATCTCCTGTATTTGTAGCTGTAGATTCTTCTGTAGGTTTAACTTCGCCTATAGTATCATTTGCATCGCAAGCAGGAAGAATTAATGCAAAAAACGCGAGAGCAATTGCACCATTGGCTTTAGCTATTTTTTGAATAAGATTACTGCTCTTATTGCTTTTAAGTCTACTAATCATTTGTAATTCTCCTTACGACGTGATTTATTCAGCTTGCAGGAATCATCTAATAAAGACTACTTTCTAATTTTATTTCCATCAAAAATAGCCTCTATTTTTAGTCGAAAATTAATCCTATAAAGTACGAAACTGCATTCATACCAAATACTGAATATAAATATTTGTTAACTAACACATTAAAGGAAGTCACTTGAATATAACTTCTATCTCTAGAAAGAGAATAAAACAAATTTAATTAAATTTCAGTTTTCTGTATTTCCTTTCTTTAGAGGGATGTGATAATATCGATACTAGATTACTCAACAACGATAAAATTATCTCATACCGTTATTGAATTAAATAAAACCAAACAGCGCAGTTAAATTATTAAGATTACGGAAAAATCTATTAGTGTTAATGCTTTGATTGAATTTATGATTATGCAATACAGTTATTTTGCTATCTAAAAATAAATATTTGAATATTGACTAATTCTTGAGATATAGATATTTAGCACTGCCCAATTTTTGTGTCAATTGGGACGAACGCGGTGACAAGAACAAAACTATGGCTCTACAACTGAATACTGTCTTTTAAGAGGAAAAGATATGAATAATTTTGATTCCCGTATTCCTGACGATATGGCAGCAGAGGTAATGGCTGAAGCAACTCGATTACATGCTGAAGCAAATAAAGGTTATTCTTTTACTGACTTAGAGCAGGCTTGTTTAGAAGCCAATATTTCTCCAGAAATTATCAAAAAAGCAATCAATAACGTAGAAAGAAAGCGACAAGAAAAGCAAACACAAAGACGGATAATGCAAAATCGTATCAAAGAACAAGTACAAAAAGGCTTGCTTGCTTCTATTGTACTTGTGATTCCTGCTATGATGGTTTCCGGTATTGGTTTATTCCAGCCACGAGGGAAACAAATTGAAACAGCTTCTCAACCTCAGAAAAACCTTAATTCCCCATTCAAAATTCTTAGGGTTCAACCAAATAAATTAGAGTATCTGACGAACCCCAGAGGGTTATCAATTGCTCTTAGAAGCAAAAGTTATAGTGAAAGTGTTGACGCAATGATTGGTACGGATGATTACGAACCGCTAATCATCAAATCAGGAAAAATCGGCGATTCTTACAAATACGAAGGAATTCACAAGTATAGAATCAAAATTGTTGAGTTTGAGAAGGATGGAAACGTTACTTTTCAAATAGAACAGCTAGAACCAGAACAGTATACTGCTATAGAACGGCTTGAAGAAAAAGTTAAGCAGCTTGAAAAAGAATCTCAAGAAAATCAAAATCAGCAAGAAAAGTTTGAACGAGAGAACAATTATAACGAGCAACAATTAAAGTCGAAAAACGAAGCTATTGAAAAACTCCGAGAAAGAATCAGGGAACTGCAACAAAAATCTGAAAAACTTCAAACTCAAACAAAAGAACTTAAAGCTCAAGCTCAAGGATTTGAAAATCAGCTAAAAAATCAACGCCATAGCAATTTGCAACTGGTTAATAGCAAAAGCAGAGAAGTCAAAAGCTTGGAAAGAAAAATACAGCAGCTAAAACAAGAATCGACACAACTCCAATCTCAAATAAGTTTGTTAAAACAGCAGCAAACCAGCGATAAGATACAGCTAAGCAGCAAAAATCGTACTATCATCGATCTTCAAGATAAAGTCAGTTTACTTCAGCAAACTTTAGATACCTTCAAGATGAGATAAATTTATTTATTAATTTTATTTTAGTCTTTTTGTTTTACCTATCAAAACTAATGAAATGAACCACTAGTGGTTTGTCCTATTAATAATGACGGGTAAGGGCAGGGAGGGGGAGAGGGG
>JAHCMI010000104.1 GCA_019192545.1 Rivularia sp. MS3
GGGAGTGAGGGAGAAATTTTCATAGGAAATCTTAGAGCGGAATGGGAGTAATCAAAGCGGGATTTGTGTAAATCTTAAATAATCCTCTTCTTCCCCTGCTCCCCCTGCCTGTCCCACCCGGCATTTTTAGGTCGCGAACACTAAGGGTGCGAGTAGTAGTTTTGTAGTTCTATAGAAAACAAATTTGAGAAACTTGTAAGGTGATTATTGTGGTGTTTCTGTAAACTCACAAGTTCCTCATGTTTTTTCTCTACAACAGAATTGTATAAGAATGCTGGAGAGTTTAAGTTATAAGCGTCCGATTAGGGACAAGTAATAAAAACACTTCGGAATGCTCGGCGGATATTTTCACGATGGGGGACATCATATCAACGTTAATGTTTTGAATCGGGAAGTGCTGCTAGATGCAATGGAACATCCCGAAGAATATCCACAGCTAATTATGTAGAAATGTTGCAGTGCCACGTCTTCAGAATTTAATCATTCATCTAAATATTAATAATTAAAAATCATCATGAAAATTAAACAACAAAACCTCCAAGCTTATCTACAATTAATTGAACAACTACTAGGTTGTCCTCACGGTGAAGAATGGACATTATTAGAACGTAACGAACAATTAGTTACTCCCGAATTGGTACAAGTACTCGAACAAATTGCAGTACAAACGGCAAAAGAAGGTAAAACAGATGCAGCCAAGTATCTACACCATTGGGCTAAGCAAATAAATCATCTATTTGAAGTAGCAGTTCATCATCAAAGTAGTGATGAAAAATCCCAAGCCTATCTGAAGTTAATTCAATCTTTATTAGATTGCTCTAGTGGTTCGGAAGTCGATATATTAGCTGCAAACGAACAGTTAATAGATGCTAGTTTAGTAAAAATGATGAAACAAGTTGCGGCTCAAATGGCAACACGCGATGAAGCTGAAGCCGCTCGTTTTTTAAGTAATTTAGCAGCAGAAATCGGTCGTAATTTAGTTCCGGTTAATAATTTCAAAGCCAACTTACAGAAAGATGTTTCGTTGAATGGTTTACATAAAAGCAATCGCTTTGTAAACTTTGAAATATTCAATCAACCGGAAACTGAAACTACTATATTGCCGGAACCACAAAATGATTCGACTAAGCAATTTATTGATGAAAGCCTTGCTGAAATATCGCAGTCATTGAGAAACCTTGAAGATATTCTCTTTTCGAGACTGCAACCGTCAAACCCTCTATGGTATATGGATATATTGGAACGCGCTCAGAAAAATGGTTGGGTGCTTACTACTGAAGAAGTAGAAGATTTAATAGGGGTAAAACCTAGATGTGAAGCGGGTAAAAATTCTTATCAACGCGGCTGTTGGATATTTGTGAAAGTCGGCAAGATGGGTTCTCAAACGGGTTGGAAAGTTATTAAGGAAGAGGTAGAGATGCCAAAAGAAATATTGGGATAATCAACAACAGCCTTCTGCGGGCATTGATAATTATTTAATAAGTAACCAGGGAGCTTTCTGGCTCCCGTATAAATATTTTCATAACTTATTCTTGTTTTAACTAGCTAGTAAACAAGATTATTTATTACTATTAATATATTTTATTTTCATCTTGATTTCATACCTGTATGTTATCAAGATTTTAATTTGTAAATCAACCAAACTTAATGATTAATCTTTTTTATGCAATCAGTAGAAAAAAATAATAATAATTTTTAGAGAAGTTTTGATTGCTTCATTTATTGAAATACTGCCGTCAATTACTATAGCGAAAGGTTATAACTGTAGTTTTCATCTTAATTTCATAAATATATGTAAATCTGGTTTTGAGAGTGAAATTGATTAAAATCAACTTTTATGGGTGTTTTATGAGAATACTATTAGTAGAAGACGAACCAGATTTGGGTGCAGCAATTAAGCGAATTCTAACTCAACAAAAGTATTTAGTTGACTGGGTGATGGATGGTAATGAAGCATGGGGACATTTAGAGCATCAATGGACAGAATATAAAATAGGTATTTTCGATTGGCTACTTCCGGGGATGACAGGATTGGAGTTATGTAAAAAGCTGCGCCAAAATAAAAATGCTATGCCCGTTTTAATGCTAACAGCTAAGGATAGTATGGAAGATAAGGTCGCTGGTTTAGATGCTGGTGCGGATGATTATTTAGTTAAACCTTTCGGGATGGAGGAATTATTAGCAAGGTTGCGGGCTTTGCAAAGAAGAGTACCTCAATTTCAACCTCAAAAATTAACGATGGGTAACTTAACTTTAGACTACGGTAATAATACAATTATTAATCAAAATACTTCAGAAGATGCACAAGAAATTTCTTTGACTAACAAAGAGTTTCAGCTACTAGAATATTTTATGAACCATCCTAACCAAATTCTTACAACCGAACAAATTCGCAATCAACTTTGGGAAGCGAGTGCAGAATCGAGTAGCAATGTAGTAGCCGCGCAGGTGCGTTTGTTACGACGTAAATTAGCATCGAGTGGTTGTGGAAATCCCATCGAAACTTTACATGGTTTGGGATATCGTTTTAGTTTTGAGTAAGAAGTAGGGAATAATAGCAAGAGAAAAAATGATAATTAAATATTATTAACTTTCCTTTTATGATGTTAAATTAACCTTCGATGAATCAAAATAAACTTTTTCAGCTAACTCGGGTTCGATTAGCACTTTGGTATGCTATCGTGATGGGTTTAATTTTAACTGTTTGTAGCTTTGGTTTATATGCGGCAGTTTCTCATGCTCATTCAGAAGCTTTAGATAGAGAATTAGAATTCGTTGCTAGAACTTTACATCGTAATTTAGAATTAAAATTAAAACAGCCCGGAAAAATAGAACCAGTTGTAAGAGAAGTATTACCAAATATTTGTGTAATAGAAACTAAATGTATACCCCAAAAATCATCTTTTGGCGGTAATATTTTTAACGCAATTGACCGAGGTTATTACGTGGGTTTATTTGGTAATTCTGGACGTTTGATTGCTACTTCTGGTTCTTTACCACAAACGGAATCTTCAGTTTTTTATAATAAAATTTGGCAAACTATTGAAGATGAATCTGGTAACTTTTATCATCAAATTTCATTAGAATTGCACACAAAAGATAATCGCAATTGGGGATATTTACAAGTAGGAAGAAATATTGCCGATGTTAACAGCTACATGGATGCAGTTAAATTAAGTTTGCTATTGGGATTACCAATAGCAATGATAATGATTGCTTCTGCTGGCTGGTGGTTGGCAGGTTTAGCAATGCGGCCAATTTATCAATCTTACCGACAAATTCAACAATTTACCGCTGATGCTGCACACGAATTAAGAACACCCTTAGCCGCAACTCAAGCAACAATAGATTCAGCTTTATTAATGCCAGATTTAGATATCAAAGAAGCTTGGGATATTCTCAAAACCATCAAACGTCAAAACCGGCGGCTTACAAGTTTAGTTGTAGATTTATTAATGCTTTCTCGCTTCGATAGAGAATCTATTTCTTTACAGCGAGAACTTTGTTCTTTGAATGATATTATTGATGACTTGATAGAAGAGTTTGCGGCAATGGCAATTTCTGCAAACGTAACGCTTCAATCTGAAATTAATTTAAATAAAGAAATAAATATTATCGGTAATTCCGAGCAGCTTTATCGCTTATTTTCTAATTTAATCGTAAATGCAATTCAGTATACTTTACCCGGTGGAAAAGTCACGGTGATTTTAGCTAGTTATGAAACGGAAGTTGAAATTCGAGTCAAAGATACGGGTATTGGTATTCCTAAGAATGAATCATCTCATGTGTTTGACCGCTTTTATCGAGTAAATAGCGATCGCTCTCGTCATACAGGTGGCTCGGGTTTGGGATTAGCAATTGCAAAAGCTATTGTAGTATCGCATCACGGTAGTTTAGAAGTCGAAAGTAAAGTCGGAATAGGTAGCACTTTTACAGTCACCTTACCCTGGAATCAATCTTATCGCACAAAACTGATAAAGAAGGCATAGATACAGCATCTTTTATTTGAGTAAGTGCGGTTAATACCTAAAGGGTAAGGGGAAGCAGGGGAGCAGGGGGAGAAAAGAATTTTGAGAAAAAATAAACACATCAAAACTTATGAAATGAACTACTAGTACTCAATTATTTAACAATACAGGACTCAAGCAAACAAAAATTGTCATTGCCCGAAACGTAGTCTAGAAAAGCATTCACCCCCAGGGTGCCATCGTCTCAAATGGTTCCTTCACAACTTCCTCATTATTTTGTCTTACTGTTGAAATATAAATAAGTCCTAGCTGAAATATTTTTTCATAGGATTTAAATGTTTTAGGAATAGCCGCAACTGGCATATTTTCCTTGTAGGTTGGTTGTACGCTGACTTCATTTGAACATAGTAAGACGATGGTGTACGGTACCGCCCAAGTTTTGTGACATCTGCGCCCATTCCTAATTCAATCAGCTTTATTCTCATGGAGGTATACATATGATAAGTATATTAATTTTTATTATCAAAAATAATGGTAATAAAAGTTTAGCTTTAAAGGATTTACGTTTATCTTCCAAAAAACCTAAAGATATGGCTTTGGTACCTGTAAACGTAAATTATTATTGATGTATTAAAAATTATTTTACTTAAAGGTTGCATAATTGAAATCATACTTGAATTATGCAACACAATTTTTAACATACTCTTAACGGAGATGTTTAAGATGAAAATGATATATAGAAACAATCACAAAAATCAAATAAAATTTTTATTTTCTATATCTATTGTAGGACTTTCATTACTGATGGGTTTAATTACAAGCTGTTCTTCGGATACTCCATCAGACGAAATTCCTCCTGTAGCTCAAGGAAGCGAATTGATAAACTTTACAAACCGAAATTCTTCAAAAATATGGCGTGACAATAAAGAGCGTTATCTCAAAGGCGTAAACAAAAGTCTTTATAAGGAAGGAGGCATTACTCAGTCAATCATTCAGCTAAATCAAAGAAAAAATCACATCATGACGGTAGACGAACTTATTTTTTTGCTTGAATCTTGTGAATATAAAAATCAACAGGCTTGTGAGTTTATTCAATCTCGACAGAATCAGTTTTAATTCGCGTCGGTTTTTATGCTCTATAAATATAATCCTTCTACATCAGTACCGCTTAGGTACCTAAATTAGGAGAAGGATTTTGAAAAAATAAGAATAATTTCAGTTAAATAAAAATTAAAGAAAACTCATTAACACTATATAAAAACCTATTAGGATAACAAGTATATAGTTAACCCAAATTTGTTCTTTTTCTTCTTCTGGCTCAGTATTAGAAGCATCATGCTTATTTAACCATTCTTGAAAATGATTTGTAGTTTGATTCGGTTCTAAACTAACAATATTTTGTTTTATGTCTCCAATTTCATGATTGATTTCTGAAAGCTGTTTGCGTAACTCTTGAATTTCACTTTTGATTTTTTTTAGTTTACTGATTTCTGCGGATGAATATTTAGGTTGTGTTTTCATGTTATGTGCCGGTTGGTATTACTCAGTATAAAATCCGTTATTTAGGTTTTTTGCTTGCCCAACAAGATATGTTACGGGGTAATTATTTGAGCAGTAGAAGTTTTAGCCCCCGCTTCTATTTAGGATAAAGATAAAATATGAGGAAGCTGTGAGGGTTAGTAACTGTTATGTGATTTCTACACATAAGTTGATATATAACCATATTCTCCAGATACGGCAGTTTAATAAGATATATATTTATAGCCGTTAAAAATTAAATGGCTCCTCACAACTTCCTCAGATTTTTCTATTAATTTTTGAATAGACTGCTAGAACCTGGAGAAGATAAAAAATATGATTGCAAACGCCCCAGCAAAAACCATTTTTAAAATTCAGGAGATTACTAAAGTTTACCGTATGGGTGAGGTCGAAGTAAAAGCGCTAAACTCGGTTAACCTCAATCTTTACGAAGGGGAGTTAGTAGTTTTATTAGGTCCTTCGGGAAGTGGTAAGTCAACTTTACTTAATATTATAGGTGGATTAGATATACCTTCAAGCGGTGAGGTTTTGTTTCGTCAACGAGATTTAACCCGCGCTAACGATAGGATATTGACTCGGTTTCGTCGCGAATGCGTGGGTTTCATTTTCCAGTTTTACAATCTTATTCCCAGTCTTACCGCACGGGAGAATGTTGCTCTTGTTACCGAAATTGCCTCGAATTCCATGAGTCCAGAACAAGCATTAGAATTAGTTGGTTTAGAAGAAAGATTAAATCATTTTCCTTCACAAATGTCTGGAGGAGAACAGCAAAGAGTGGCGATCGCCCGCGCTATTGCCAAACGCCCGGAGGTGCTGCTGTGCGACGAACCGACTGGAGCGCTTGACTTTCACACGGGTAAGTTAGTTTTGTCAGCCCTCGAAAGAGTCAACCGCGAACTCGGAACCACAACAGCAGTAATTACTCATAATGCCGGTATTGCAGCAATGGCTGACAGAGTAATTACTATGCGTAGTGGCGAAATAAAAAGTATTAATTGCAATAAGTATAAGGTAAACCCCGATCGGTTGGAATGGTAATACCATTTCTTGATCAAAATGCATCGAATTTAAGGCGCTTTAATTATCAATTGAAATGAAAGCAATTGACAAAAAACTATTACGAGATATCCTACACTGGCGCGGTCAAATCATCGCTATTGTCTTGGTCGTGACTTGCGGAATCGCTAGTTTTGTCAGTATGTTGAGTGCTTATGAATCGCTGCAACTTTCTCAATCTACCTATTATGAAAACTACCGCTTTGCTGATGTTTTTGTCCAGTTAAAACGCGCCCCAGAAACCGTTTCCAGAAAAATTGAAGGAATTTTGGGGGTTGCACAAATACAGACGAGGGTTGTGGTTGATGTAACTCTTGATGTTCCAGAACTTGCAGAACCGGCCACCGGGAGATTAATTTCCATTCCACAACGGCGATCGCTAATGCTCAATGACTTATATATTCGTCAAGGGCGCTACATTGAACCGGGAAAAAATAATCAGGTTTTAGTCAGCGAAGCTTTTGCAAAAGCAAATAATCTCAAATTAGGCGATAAACTTGGTGCGGTAATCAACGCCCGTTGGCAGGAATTACAAATTGTCGGCATAGCGCTTTCACCAGAATACGTTTATGCAATTCGCGGTACGGGGGATATTTTCCCCGATAACCAACTTTTCGGCGTATTGTGGATGGGAAGAGAAGCTTTGGCAACGGCTTTTAATATGGACGGAGCCTTCAATGATGTAGCATTAACTTTAATGCCCAGAGCAAATTCTCAAGAGGTGATTTTTCGATTAGATAAACTTTTGGAACAATATGGTGGCTTCGGCGCTTACGATAGAGAAGACCAAATTTCCAACCGTTTTTTATCAGAAGAAATAACTCAGCTTCAAGGAACTGCAACTTTTGTACCAACAATTTTTCTGGGTATCGCGGCGTTTTTACTGCATATGTTGCTTTCTCGTTTAGTTAGCACCCAGCGCGAACAAATTGCAGTACTAAAAGCTTTTGGCTATAACAATCTCAATATTGGTTTTCACTATCTTAAATTTGTCTTAGTTATCGTATTTTGCGGTGCATTTCTAGGTACAGCTTTGGGTTTGTGGTTTGGTGTGGTGGTAACTGAGAATTATACTAATTTTTTCAACTTCCCTTTGTTGCGCTACTCTTCAAGTATGGGTTTGGTGTTGGGAGCAATTTCCATTAGCGGTGGTTCGGGTGTATTTGGTGCTTTTGTTGCAGTCAAACAAGCCGTTGCCTTACCACCAGCAGAAGCGATGCGTGCGGAACCACCAGCCCGATTTAAGGCTACGATTGTAGAAAAATTAGGACTGCAAAAGTTACTTTCTCCCGGTACAAGGATAATCTTACGCAACATCGAACGCAAACCGTTTCAGGCATTGTTTTCTACATTAGGAATAGCCTTAGCCATTGCCATTTTAGTTGTAGGTCGTTATTTCAGCGATGTGATGGTATACATAGTTGACGTACAGTTCCGCAAAATCCAGCGCGAGGACATCACGATTGTATTTAACGAACCGCGTGCGGCACGGGTAAAGTATGAAGTCGAACATCTACCCGGTGTTCTCTACGCCGAACCTTTTCGCACCGTACCAGCCCGACTGCGCTTTGAACATCGCACCTATCGTACTGCTTTAACAGGAATTATACCCGAAGCCGAGCTACGACGTTTGGTTAACAGCAATCTAAATAGCGTACCGTTACCATCAAATGGAGTTGTATTAACAACACAATTAGCAAAAATATTGGGTGTAAAAGTCGGTGATTTATTAACCGTAGAAATATTGGAATCAGCCAGATTAACTCGGAATGTCGCAGTTGTAGGAAAAGTTGACGAATTGCTGGGCGTATCTGCATATATGGATATCAATGCGCTAAATCGATTAATGCGAGAAGGAGGGAGTATTTCGGGAGCATATCTGATGGTTGATGAAAGCATTACCAATCGTCTTTATGCTTTGCTCAAACAAACTCCTGGTGTAGCTGGTGTCTCTATCCGCAAAACAGCAATTGAGAAATTTCAGGAAACGATTGCGGCAAGTTTAAGTATTTTTACGACTGTATTAGTAATATTTGCAAGTATTATTGCGTTCGGAGTGGTTTATAATGCTGCTCGAATCGCTCTTTCCGAACGCAGTCGGGAACTAGCAACGCTAAGGATTATCGGATTTACTCAAGGCGAAATTGCTTTTATTTTGCTGGGAGAACAAGCCATAATTACTTTATTTGCAATTCCCTTGGGTTTTATATTAGGTTTAGGTTTGTGCGCTTTGATGTCTAATGCTTATCAATCAGAACTTTATCGGCTTCCTTTAGTTATCACTGGTACTAGTTATGCGTTTGCGTTTATTGTGATTATAGTGACCGCTATTATTTCCGGGTTGATAGTTCATCGTCAATTGAAGAGTTTGGATTTGATTGCGGTGTTGAAAACGAAAGAATAGCTTGGAATAAAACACTATCATAGGAGGCTGATAAAAATAATTGATAAAAGGAGAAAAAATATGAAGCAGTGGTATGAAAAATTATTTGAAAATTATGCAGTTAATTACGATAACGAAAGTTTCACTCAAGGAACCATTGGAGAGTGCGATTTTATTGAAAAAGAAATTGAATATAACAAACGAGCAAAAATTCTAGATAAATGTAATGAAAGGTATTATGTTCCATCGGAAATAACCTGGCTATTGAAAACGTTAAATTTTCCAATTGTTGATATTTTTGGTACAAAGCTCGGTGATTTTAGTCGAGCCGATAAATTATCCACCGAAGATTTTGAAATGTTAGTAATCGCAGAATTAAATACTAACTTTTTTGTATCACTTCCGCAAAACTGTTATTTTTTATCATCTAGAAGCTATTGTACGCAAAGCGATGATGATTTTATTTACTTAAATTAACAATAATTGCAGAAATTCTTTTAAGCTGTTACGCATTTAATTTATATATTCATTTCTCATCGGCTGATGGCTATAACTCCTGTCCCTTCTTCCTTCTTCCTTTCCGCAGTCGCTACAACGGAGGGAACCTCCGCAACGCGCTGCTCTCTTCCTTCTTCCTTGCTATTGTGCATTTTAAATGCACAATAGCTTATCCAACCTGAAATTAGAGATATTGGAATTTTCTTTTAGCTATATATACTTTTCTGGCAATAGCACCTTCACAAATTCCCCATAATCTTTATTTATTATAAATAAATACAATATCCTTTTCTAAGCTCTACTTTATCCATTTTTACGAAACATTAATGCTTGCGCCTAAAAGTTCGCAGGATGATTGTTTAACTTTTTTCGATGTTACCGACAATTAGTGATATGTAAAAAGTTTTTGCTTAAAAGCTAGAGTTTTACCGGATAAAGCAAACCAAGCTATTAATTTTATATAAAGTCGAGCTAAAACTTTTAAAACTTAAAAATTATTCTCTGATTAGTTCAACGAAATCATGAATATCAAAACGGTTGCAGTAAAAATTCCTGAAGATTGTAATGTTATCATCGGTCAAAGTCATTTCATCAAAACTGTTGAAGACTTACATGAAGTAATGATTGCAAGTTCGACACAGGTTAAATTCGGATTAGCTTTTTGCGAAGCATCAGGAGATTGCTTGGTTAGACATTCAGGAAATAATGAATATTTACAATTAGTTGCTCGGAAAAATGCTTTAGAGGTAGGGTGCGGACACAGCTTTATTATCTTATTAAAAAATGCTTATCCGATGAACTTTCTTAATACTATTAGACAAGTTCCCGAAGTTTGTACTATTTACTGTGCTACTGCCAATCCTGTAGAGGTAATTGTAGCCGAAACCGAGCAAGGGAGAGGAATTATCGGTGTTATTGATGGCTTTTCTCCTAAAGGTGTAGAATCTTCAGAAGATGTGGTAGAGCGCAAAGATTTTCTGCGTCAGATTGGATATAAACTTTGAGATATTAGTTAGCAAGGGGCTTCCGGCATAGTTAGGAAGTCCTTATACTGATAGTTCCAAGTTGGATGGAATACACGAAACTACTCCCCTTCCCTTCTTTTCACTAAGAAGAGGGGTGCCTGTAGGGCGGGGTGAGGTTTCGGGTATATTACGCTCAACCGAAAACTGCTATAGTTTTTTGATATACGGAAAATATAGCGGTTTTTACTTGGGTGCAATACAGTCTGAACCTCACCCCTTCCCCTCTCCTTACTAAGGAGAGGGGTGGAGGACGGAGGACATAGGGCGGGGTGAGATACTTCTTTGTATTCTACTCAACCGAAAACTGCTATAAATAAGCATCCATTTTAACTAAAAATTACTTAGCATAAAGGCTAGTAAAATGTCAAAATGATAATCAGTATCAATATTTCTTCTTAAAATCTTTTAAGATAGCGAAGAAATTAACTCTGTCTGCTGTAGATGCAACTCCAATGACTAAATTACCTAAATCCAAACAAGAACTATCAAAAGATTCACCGACTTGCGATTCTCATGAAGTTCATTTAGATAACGTTCGGCAGGTACAACCAGAAATTATACCTAAACACAAAGCGCAGGAGATGGCCGATTTTTTCGGAACCCTCGCAGATCCACATCGTTTGCGTCTGCTTTCAGCTTTAGCGAAACAGGAATTATGCGTTTGCGATTTAGCCGCATCTGTAAAGATGAGTGAATCAGCAGTTTCTCACCAACTCAGAATCTTACGTAATATGCGTTTAGTTAAATACCGCCGCGAAGGACGCAATGTTTATTACAGCTTGAAAGATAGCCATATTACTAATATCTACCGTGAAGTGGCTTGTCATATCGATGAACCAGAAATTTAATTAAAAGCATTTGATAAAAAACCGCCGTGGAAAAGAATACCCGAGAATTAATCTGAGTAGATATAAAGTTTGTGTAACTCCTAATTATTAATATTAGTTATTACTTATTGAATCTCTTCATCTCTATGAGCTTGAACGGCTTTTGGTTTAGTGACTTACCTACACCGAATCAGAGATTACGGTGTAGGCTTCCCAGCGACTCTAGGCAACCCTAGACATTAACTGAGCTTGATTATACAGGTCGTGCGTCCCACGATTCCTGATGTTTATTGCTGCGTTATGGTCGCGACATAGAGAAGTATGACAAACCGGGCAATTGTGCATTCTCTCCGACAACGGTTTTTTAACTTTGTGACCACAATTTGAGCATTCTTGAGAAGTCCCATGAGGCTTAACTGGGATTACCAACAAACCAGCATTCTCGGCTTTGTTTGTAAGTATTGTTAGGAATTGCCCCCAGCCTGCATCATGAATACTTTTAGCGAGTCTAGTTCTAGCTAGACCTTTTATGTTTAGATTTTCAACTGCTACTACATCATATTTTTTAAGCAGTTGATTAGCCGTTTTGAAGTGAAAATCCTTCCTTGTATCAGCTACTTTTTTATGTTGCCTGCCCAATTTACGGATAGCTTTCTTGCGTCTATTAGAACCGAGTTTACGCCTAGAAACACATTTTTGAGCCTTACGTAACTTGCGCTCTGCCTTCCGTAAATGTTTTGGTGCTGCAACACGGTCATTATCAGATGTTACGAAAAAGTCTATTAATCCTACATCAATTCCTACAATTTTATCTGTATCAAAGTCAGATTTAACGGTTGGTACAGTCTTATCATCAAGACTCAAAGTAACATAATAACCGTCCGCTTTTTTTGTAACAGATACAGTTTTTATTGTGAATCCGTCCGGAATAGGACGATGTACGATTACTTTTACATCACCAATTTTTGAAAGCTTTATGAAATCATTGGCAAAATGATGCTGTTTAAATTGCTGATAAGTAAAAGTTTTGTACTGACTTTCGCCTTTAAACCTCGGTCGTCCCGATTTTTTACCTTTAACGTTACCTTTCAACCATCTGTTCATCGCTTTTTCAACTCTTTTAGGAACTTCCTGTAATACCTGAGAATGAATATCTTTGTACCAAGTACGCTCTTTTTTGAGTTGCGTTAGAGATGCTTTTTGATTGTAATAATTAGGCTGTTCCGTTAATTCGGGTAAGTGGCATATCAAAGAACATCTATCAATAGAGCAACGATTTTTTTCATACCAATTAAATCTTTGAGCCAACATAAAATTATATTGATGGCGCAGCATATTTAATGTGTTGTCGATTTTTGCTGCTTGTTGTTTTGTCGGCTTGATTTTGTACTGGTAAGAAGTTCTAATTGATTTATTCCTTGTTTCGACCTATAACTATAGTAACACAAATGTACAGCCAATAAACAGACTAGTGGTTAAAAAAAGATTAGATGTAAGAATGAGTGAACGTAGATTAAATAAGTTAAGACTATATGCTGCAAGCAAAGATAAAACTATGACCGCAATTCTTGAAGATTTAATTGACTCGTTACCGTCCGAAGAGATTGATAAAAGTCTCGCTGTCCTAAAAGACTCGTGAAGCTCGCCGGAAGAAGATTCTTCCGGCAGACTTCACGTCAATAAATTAACATCGCAATTTAGGACGCAAGACTTTTATCCTCGGATTCATCTCGCCGCCTCACTTCGTGTAGGCGGGAGGCTTCTCCGGTTAAAGCTAAAAAGAAACCACCATAATTCTAATCCAATTAAACCGATACCACCCAAAGTAACCGCAGCTTTTAATCCTAAAGGTTGCTCTATGCGTCGAAACTGTACGTTTTCTTCTTTGGATACGGGCATTTCTACAGGCATTTGAGCCATAGTTGGAGAAGCAATAGCAATCCAAAATCCTATCAGGGCAATACCATTGAAAATCTTTTTTTTATTCAACATGAATTATTAACCCTCATCCTTCAACTGAAAATTACGCAATCGTAACGCATTCGTAACAACCGAAACCGAACTAAAAGCCATCGCACCACCAGCAATTATCGGATTCAGTAACCAGCCAAATATGGGAAATAAAATTCCCGCAGCGATGGGAATACCTAAAACATTGTAGAAAAATGCAAAGAATAAATTTTGGCGAATATTATTGATAGTAGCCTGAGAAAGCTCGATCGCCGTAACAATGGAACGTAAATCACCCGAAATTAAAGTGATGTCAGAAGCTGCGATCGCCACATCCGTTCCGGTACCAATTGCCATTCCCACATCGGCTTGGGCTAAGGCTGGAGCATCGTTAATACCATCTCCTACCATTGCGACAATTTTGGATTGAGAACTTTTATTTTTACCTTTTTTTCTTATGCCTTCAGCTTGCAAAGACTTAACAACAGCGGCTTTTTGGTCTGGTCGAACTTCTGCTTCGACTCTATCAATACCAACTTCTGATGCAATTGCTTCTGCTGTCGGACGGTTATCTCCGGTTAACATTACTACTTCTAAACCCATTTTCTGCATTTTTCTCACTGCTTCGATAGAAGTAGGTTTCAAAGTATCGGCAATTCCCATCAAACCTTCAACTTCCCCATCTACCGCAATCCAAATTACGGTTTGCCCCAGAGATTCCCAATTATCTTTTTGTTCTTGAAATAAATCAGTATTAATTCCAATTTCAGATAACCATCGCTTAGTGCCGATTTGCACAAATCTATCAGAAACATATCCCTGAACGCCACTTCCCGCAATTGCTTCAAAATCGTGAGCAGCCGTTAATTCTACTTTCTGAGACTGGGCATATCTAACTACGGCTTCTGCCAATGGATGTTCGGAATTACGCTCTAAGGAAGCCGCTAATTTGATTAATTTAAATTCATTTTGATTAGCAGTACCGCGCACCGTGACAAAATTAGTTACAGTCGGTTTCCCTTCCGTCAAAGTCCCGGTTTTGTCCAAAACAATGGTTTTTATTTTGTGAGCAAGTTCTAAACTCTCCGCCCCTTTTATCAAAATACCATTTTCAGCACCTTTACCAGTACCCACCATTACCGATGTTGGAGTCGCTAAACCCAAAGCACAAGGGCAAGCAATAATCAGAACTCCTACTGTAGTAATCAAAGCAAGGCTGATATTGCCCATAAAATTAAACCAGATGACAAACGTAGAAATGGCAATGGCTATTACTACCGGCACAAACCAACCCGTCACCCGATCTGCTAATCTTTGAATCGGGGCTTTACTTCCTTGTGCTTGTCTTACCAACTGCACAATCTGTGAGAGTACCGTATCTTTCCCTACCCTTGTTGCCTTAAACTTAAAACTACCAGTTTTATTAATTGTCGCTCCAATAACCTCATCACCGGGCTGCTTTTTCACGGGTACGCTTTCCCCCGTCACCATTGCCTCGTCAATAGTAGAACTACCATACACTACTTCCCCATCAACGGGAATTTTCTCACCCGGACGTACTAAAATTATGTCATCAAGCTCAACTTCTTGAATCGGAACGTCTACTTCCCTACCGTTACGAATCACCCGCGCATCTTTAGCTTGTAAACCAATTAATTTACGAATCGCTTCGCTGGTTTGTCCTTTAGCGCGATTTTCAAAAAGCTGTCCCAACAGAATCAAGGTAATTACAACGGCAGCAGTTTCGTAATATACCTCCGGCATCAAGCCTTGATTGAGAAAGAAATCGGGAAAGACAGTTGCAAACAAAGAGTAGAAAAACGCCGCCGAAGTACCCAAAGCAATCAGGGTGTCCATTGTTGCCCCATGACGCTTAAAAGCTTTCCAAGCTCCGGTATAAAACCTATAGCCACACCAAAACTGTACGGGTGCGGTTAATGCTAACTGCAACCAAGGATTATGCAACCATGCAGGAATAAAAGGTAATTCTAGCCCCGTCATCATTGGTAACGAACCAAAAATGAGGATAAGACTAATTACCCCTCCCACAATTACTTTACGAATCAAATCGCGGGATTCGGCTTCACGAGCAGCTTTATCCTCGTCGTCTTCCCCGGTAATCATTTCTTGTTCTTGCAGGGGAGTTGCACTGTATCCAGCAGCATCAACCGCATCCTGAATTTGTTTTATACCAGTTTCTTGGGGATTATATTTTACAGTAGCTTGTTCGGCACCGAAATTAACGTTACACTCGCTAACTCCGGGAACCGAATTGATAGTTTCTTCGATGCTGTTTGCACAAGAGGCACAACTCATGCCTCTTAGTTTAAGGGTAGTGGTATCCATAATCGGAATTTGATGGCATTCTTAAAGAATTAAGCAGCAGGATAGCCAGCTTTTGCTATGATTTCTTTGATTTTGTTTTCTGATTGTTGAGATTGCACATTAACTATTTTAGTTTTTGTGTCAGCTTCTACAGTGGCATTTGCATCAACTGATTTAATTGCTTTCGTTACGGTGTTTACACAAGCTGAACAAGCGATACCTGGAACTTTTAATTGAATAGTCATAGTCTTTGAATTTGAAGTAAAAAACAACTAATTTACGTTGGATATTATGTTAAACCCTCTAGTAAGCTAGAGAGTCAAGGGATAAAGTCAAACCTGATATTTTGACGATCAATTCCTTAGTTAGCTACAAACGAAGCAATTACACCACCAGCTAACCAAATATAAGAAACCATTGCCAGCCAATACAGTATGCGCTCGATGATATCTTGATTACCACCGTCACCGCCATGATGCTGCTGCTGTTGATTGCTTTTTCCACCGAAACGCAACCAAGCTAAAATACCTGTAACAGCTAAAAAGACTAAATTTAACCAAAACGTATAGTCGATTGCAAACCGTTGAGTATCTTTGATGGCTTTATCAGCGCTCTGTGGTAAAAGTCCGAAGAGTGAAAAACCATAGTGCATTACAATGGATGTTGCTACTAATGCTGCAAAAAATCCAGAAAAAACCCAAAGAGGTTAATGCTGCTTCACCGTAAAGTTGCCAAAAGTTGCTACCGTTCATCGTAATTCTTTTATATCTGAACTGCTGTTTTATTGAAGCTGATTGGGGCTGATAAAACAGTATTAATCGCCATTTACTATGTATAAAATATTTAATATGTAGCTTTTATAAATGGCAATATCTTCGATAATTTCTTATTTATCGAATATTTCCAAACTAAGTTACTTCGATAAAGTCTTGAAACTATCTAAAGATTGAGAAGAGTATTCCCCAAATTTACTACTTAGGAAATACTGATATTTCATCCTAATTTCATCTTGATATGATAATTAATCAAGGCTGATTATTTAAGTTATTTCTCAAAAACTCAAATATTTAAATACGATTAGCAGAAAAAATCTCCTCAGTTATCCATTCAGTTACAGCTTTGAAATTATGAACTGGAGTAGGTAGAGTTGTTAAATATCTGCTCTGACGAATTAAGTGAGCGGGTTCTCCGGTTACAATTGCACTGTCAAACAAATTGGCTCCTGCTTCACCTATTCCGAATTTCATCAGCGTACCTCGTATATTGACGTTGCTGTCACAAAGAGAATTTCCTGTAGATAAAGCTTTAAGATTATCCGCTATTATTGCTCCTTGTTGATAAGCGACTTGAGCTAACGGTGGTTGGGAATTTCCTATTGGTGTTGCACAATCTCCTCCTGCAAAAACATTAGGAAATTGGGGTAATTGCAATGTCGGTAAAACCTGCAATCTACCTTTTTCGGTACGTTTTTCTGATGATATTGGTAAAGATTCAATTAATGGATGGGTAGTTGTTCCTGTAGTCCACACAATTGTTGCGGCTTCTAAGCATTCCTTTTGGTTATCACGTTCAAATTCTAAACGTTCTTTTTCAACTTTAGTTACCGAAGCATTCATCTGTAATTCAACCGGAATTCTACGATTTTGCAATGCTGTTTCTGCTGCTTGTCGCAAACCTTCATTACTACCACCCGAAAGAATAGAATCACCCCGATTAATTAAAATAATCCGAATTTCATCTTGTAAACCACCCATATCTACATACCACTTAGGAACAATATCAGCTAAAGTTGCTGCTAATTCGACTCCAGTCGGTCCTGCACCTACAATTGCTACCGTTAAAAGTTTCCGTCTTTGTTCAACTTCGGTTGTTTGCATTGCTTGCTGTAAGGAATTTCGCAATTGTCTTTGTAAGGCGATCGCATCTTCGTAGTTACGGAAATTGAAGGTATTGTCTGAGGCTCCTTTGACTCCAAAGTAACCAGTAGGACTACCCAAAGCTAAAACTAAATTTTCATAATTGTATTCTTGATTGGAATTGATTTTAACTTTTTGAGAATGCAAATCAATTTCTTCAACCTCTGATGGTACAAACTTGACACCGCTATCTTTAAGTAAATCTGTATAGCGGGGACAAACTTGATATTCATCTAATTCCTGACTGAGTAAGTCATAGAGTAAAGGTTTAAAAGTAAAGCGTTTATTTTTATCAATTAAAATAATTGGTTTGGAATAATTTTGAAGAAGCAAGTGCAGAAGGGTGAATAATCCTAAAAATCCGCCACCGAGAATAATTGTATAGTTGTTTGACTTCATTGGATAAAGATAAAGTATAAAACTAAATTTGGTTAAATTTTGATTGAATTTCTTTTAAAATAACTCTGCCGTTAGGTGGTTAATTTTTAAAACAATCATAGATTATCAAAATTATCTGGTACTGGTGCAATTTCGTTCCATCGATACATCATATAGTCAGCAAACGCAACTACATAATGATTCCAACGACTACGCAGAGCAACATAACAATCGGCTCCAGTTTCTAAATTAGAGTTAACTTCAATTCCTTCATCCTTAAGCCGCTTTACTGCATAGTAATACCATTCTCGCCATTCTTTCTCTAAATGATTCTTATTTGAAAACGGTTCGTTGGGAAGAAAGTAATTAGATAATTCTCGCAACATATGTAAACCACCATGTTCTAACTCAGTTACAGCTGTTGAATTAATTAGGAAACGATACTTTTCTTGATTAAGCGCACTTTTAATTAAAGTCTCAGTATCCATAGTTATTAAGGCTATTCGAGCCAAAGAGTAGTAAGCTTTTTGGAAGCGGAAATAGTGCAAAACTGGATATGAATGATGGGATTCAAATAATTGCAGTAAGTCTTGAGCAATTTGCTCAATTTCTTGACGAACACCTGTAAAATTTCCATCAGCACCTAAACGAACCACCATTTCAACAGCGTTACCTTTACTCGCACTACGGTGTTGTAAGCTTAAAGCAAACGTATTACGACGAGTTAAAGAACTATATACAGATAAAAAATAGGTAAGTGTTAGGGTGAAAATAGAAAAACCCAGTGCTGCTTCTAAAATTGTCAGAAATCTATAAAAGCCTGTTTGCGGTACCAAGTCACCCATACCAAGGGTAGTTAAGCAATAACCACTATAGTAAAGTGCTGTAATAAAATCTGTAGGAGTATTTCCGTTACTGGCTTTGATTGCTGTTCCTAATGCAGGTAAAAAGATAAAAGCAAATCCGACCATAAGTAGAGTAACCCAAAACGCAGCAATTACGACTAGAACAGTCGGACCACAATAGGAAAGTAAACTCCGCTGTTGTGCTTTAGAAACAATACGCGATGTTAAACAAAATATTTTCCAAAGCAGCTTACTAATTTGCATACTTAATAAGCTTTTACCGCTACGAGGATACAATACTGTTAAATATAAATCTATTAAGCATATAGATATTAGTATTACGCCTATAGTTTGCCAAATCCAATTCATTTTCTAATTCTTTACTATGTTTTTTAAGATGCTTGTATTTATATATGACTTACCATATTTTACATTTTGATAAAGTTATTAAGTAACCATATTAATTAACCTGGAAAAAGAATAGTTAATTATTAGATATTTAGATATCAAAATATTTTAATCAACTAAAATCTAATAATCATAACTACTCTAAATGTATACCCGGATTTCTCAAAGTCACAATCCTCTACAAACTAAACTCTTTTTTCAACTGAGCTACCCAAACTTTAATTCGTTCTTCGGTTACATCAAACTGGTTATGAAAAAATGAAAATAGAAAAAACTTTCTTGCAAAATCAATGAGTATGTCCCGACTCTTCGGATTGTTTTCCACCTCCTTCAGTTTGAGAACCTTGATTACTATCATTAAGTCCTGCTTCATCTGGCATTAAAAACGGTAAATCTCCTCGTACTTCTGTATGTCTGATAATTCCTCCTTGCAATCCAGCCCAGGAAATTAAACCTGTAGAAATTATCACAAATATTATGAATGTAGCTGTCAGCCAATTAGGAGCTTTTTTTGGGCTTTTAGAGATTAATAAACCCATTAAAGCGAAAGCTCCGGTAATTTCTAAACTAATAAAAGCCCATTCTGCAATGTTTCGGTGTTGATGAACAAAAGCCTCTGAAATATTAGGAAGGTCGAGAACAACACCAGCGGCTTGTTTGCCAGAAAAATATGTAGGTATTGCTAGTAAAGCAATGATTATAAACAGCCAATAAGTTGCAATATTTAATTCTTTACTGTCTTTTGCCATTGCGTAAACTAATAGTAATAGACCAAATATTGCACCTATAATCGGGAAATGATTCAAAAGTAAATGTGTATGTGCCCAGTTGAAAGTCATGATTTTTGTGCTACATGTATTTATGACGTAAAATCGCGATCCATGCGTAAGTCCTGTTAATATTGGTGAATTTCTTCAACTTCAACCGTCCCCATCTCACCACCAGTCTCCATTTCTCGCTTAACTTGTAATTTAATTCCTCGATTACGCGGGCTGTTACGAATTTTTTCAAGTACCTGTAAAGTTGCTTTCGGGTCTAATAATGCGACTCTTCCTTCTTCATCAATTAAGCCGAAGCCACTCTCGGCACAATGTCCGGCTAAAGCACAATCGCGTTTATGAGCGCGTGCGCGTTCCACCGTTTCATTTTGCGGATATTTGCGAATGCAGATAATATCAACAATGTATCCTTGAAGGGTTTCTGTACAATTATTCATGATTTATTTGTTCTTTTTTAGTTTGAATTCACTACGTAAGATGCATTTTTTGTTGTTAGCATCCATTCATTATCAATAATCCATGAATGAAGAAGATAGAAGAACTCACGCTTAAAATAGTGTTAGCGAAGCGTGACCTTCAGGTCATGATAGGGCACAGGCTTCGCGTGAATGAAACAAAAACATAAATATTTTAAGTTTTAAATTCAAGTGGTGAAGTTTTTTATATGCATTACCGCTCAAACCTTCTTCCTCCTAACTCCTTCCTTCGTTGATAATTAATCTTCAGAAATAAACTTTAACTAGTAGTCCACCAAGTGAACTTTGAGGGGTGTACTGTACAAGGGTAAAATTCTTTTCTCCCCCTGCTCCCTCTGCTTACCTCCACCCGTCAACAATTTTGGCTTGTTCGAGTACTAGCGGACATGGGCATTGATTTTAAGGACAGTTTCCTCTCTCTCTTGTTTTTCCTCAGCGTTCTCTGCGGTTTTTTTATCATCAACCTTTTGAAAAACAAAAGTATATTTTTGAAATTAATCCCTCGATTCATAGAAATAATTTTTGATTTTTACCTTGGTTGTTGCACTGGTAAATTCTCCTTCTTCCAAGCAATCCACGAACCGGGTATATTAATAACGTTCTCAAAACCATGTTTTTGTAAAATACTTGCAGCAATTGAAGCCCGATAACCACTAGCGCAATAAGTAGCAACCGTTTTCTGTTTATCCAACTTGTCTAAATATTCTTCTAAATGCGGTACGTAAATATGTTTAGCTCCCGGAACATAACCATTTTGATATTCATCGTCGCTACGAACATCTAATACCGTCAAATTTGCATCTTCTTTGTGTTGATTTAACTCTTTTACAGTCCACTCCCCTAAACGTTGTAAAGGTAATCCAGCATTTTGCCAACTTGTCATTCCATTGTGTAAATATCCAACTACGTTGTCATAACCAATACGGAAGAGATGTTCTACCACCAAAGATATATCTCGCTCGCTTTCTACCACCAGCAAAATAGTTTTATCCGGATTAATCATCCAGCCAATCCAAGCTGGAAATGATGAAGTTAAAGCAATATTTATTGCACCAGGAATATGTCCTCCACCAAAAGCCAGAATTGAGCGAGTATCGATAATTACCGTGTTCTCGTCTTGCATCTGTTGTTGAAAGTCCTCTACCGACAATGGTTGTAAAGTCGGTATGCATCCCAACACTTTAGCACCCTTAGCATTAACCTTTTTCAGATAAGAATAGTAAGTAGGTGGTTCTGGCATTCCGCTTAAAATCCACTCAATAAACTCCGATTCCGTTCTTTCTTTAAAAGCTTGACTAAAAATTCGTTCGTTACCGATAGTGCTTTGTTTTCTATCTCCTATGGAACGTCCGCAAGCCGAACCCGCACCGTGACAAGGATAAATTTCGACTCTATCTCCCAAAGGTAACAGTTTGTCAAACAGCGAATGATAAAGTTGAGCAGCCTGTTTCTTCTCCGTACCCCTACCCAGTAAATCCGGTCTACCCACATCTAAATTAAACAGAGTATCGCCAGTAAATAAACCGAATGGTTGTTCGCCTTGCTGGGCATCAAATATCTGCAAACAAATATGCTCTGGGGTATGCCCTGGTGTTTGTAAAACGCGAAGAGTAATTTTACCAAGGTGCAATTCATCACCTTCGCTCAATTGGTGTAAATCAAAATGATAATCATCGCTTTTACCACCGTAGATAGTAGCACCCGTCCTAGCTTTGAGTTCGTGGGAACCAGAAACAAAATCGGCGTGAATATGAGTTTCAATAATATGAGTAATTCTCAAACCCCGCTCTCTCGCCATCTGTAGATATACATCCGCATCGCGCTGCGGGTCAATTACAGCTACCACACCTGCCTTATCATCACCAATCAAGTAAGATAACTGAGCAAGTCCTGGTGTATTAATTTGTTCTAAAACTAATGCCATTTTATTTCTCCAAGGTTTGAGTTCTTAGGATTATTTAGTTTTTTCGGAAGATTATTGATTATAAAACCGCAAAGACAAGCCACTGCGTTGGGTGGGTTTCTAAGGCGGCACGTTGCAGTGAGTCTAGTTTGGGGTGTCGGTTTCCGGAGCCATTCTCGTGCGCGGGTTCCCAAGGCTGCCCCGTGGGTTGTCCGTCATCCCTCCGTTGAGGAGACTACCGCCGCGTTGAGAGAAGTGGCGTTCCCCAAAACAAAACTAGCGAACCCGGAGGGAGGTTCCCTCCGTTGAAGCGACTGCCGCCGACTTGTAGCAAGTGGCGTACAAAGTACGCAGAGGGAAGAAGTAAAGAGAGATAGTTAATTTTACAGGGGAGCAATATAGCGGTTTTCAGTTGGGTGCAATAAAGGCTCAACCGAAATTCGTTATAGTCCAAAATCTAAAATTCCTTAAGCTAACTTTATACATCCTCTGCACGCCAAACTTACCTTCTGTTAGCGTTCCGGTTTTATCAAACGCCATATTTTTAATATCTTTAGCACGTTCGAGGGAATTGCGAATTCTTACCAAAATTCCGTTTTTAACCGCTAAGGCTGTCGAATTGGCAATTACCAAAGGTATAGCTCAACCAAGCGCGTGAGGACAGGTAATTACTAATACAGTTATAGTTCGATTTACAGCGAATACCAAATCACTCAAACCTAACCAGACAAAGAAAGTAATGCTATCAACAGTAATTGCAACTATAGTTAACCAATAAGCAGTTTTATCTGCTAAAGCCTGATATCGACTTCTCGAACCTTGGGCTTGTTCAACCAAGCCCATAATCTGACTGATTGTAGTATCCCCACCAATACGAGAAACTTTAATTTTTACCGAACCCTCACCATTTACAGAACAAAGAAAAATATTTTAATTACTTAATGATATTCGGACTATTTCATCAGTGCTTTCATAATCCTTATTTCCTCTTTCTGCGTTTGGACAATCTCCGTACATAGCTCCTGAATACGTGGTTCTGTTATCGATGACTGCTGACATACAAGTATAGCAGCAGCGTGGTGTGGAATCATTGAGCGCAAAAACTGTTGATTGCCAACTCCTACTTGCGTTCTTACAAGAGTCCAGAACAATAATATTGATGCGGTTCCCACAGCAAGAAGCGCGATGTTTAGCTTCTTGTTTTTATACATTGAAGCCATACTAATCAGCATAATCAGGAGCATCGTCGATACCATTAGCCCTGACATATACACTTGGTTGAGGCTAATAAAAAAATTATCAAACTCGTTAACTCGTGAAAGCATGAGGACTAACATCACCACGTAGGAGATTATCAGTGAGATTAGCAAGCTAATGTAGGGTTTCATGCCAGATTTAGATTCCATTTTAAATGTTTTTCTTGTAAGTTTGGAGAACTGTAAGGCAAGGCTAAATCAGCTATTATCCGCAGAATGCATGACTTAATCAGTACTCTGACTACTGAAGAAAGCTTGCCTTACGGTTAAAAGTAAGTTGAATTTAAGCAGCAGCTACAGCTGCAATTTTTTGATAATGTTCTACACTGTCGCGACAAGCTTTTGCACACTTCTTACAGTGTTCTGCATCATGCTTTTCACATTCAGTCGCGCAAGCTTCACAAATTTCCGCACAAGCACGAGCTAACTGAGAAATATAGCGCGAACCACGTACCATATAGGTTGCAGCAGTACGACAGATTTCAGCGCAATCTAGACAGCTACGAGCGCACTGCACCATCTCTGACATACCCATGCAAGCTTCAGCACAGTGTTCGCATTCCACTACACAACGAGTTGCAACATCGAAGCTAGACTGGTATTCTTCGTGAACTAAAAGCATAAATTAATTTCCTATTACGTTTAGAAATTGGACACTTATACATTGATAGGTAATTGTTCCTTTGATTCGCGTCTATCATTAGATTTAAATCAAATTTATCTCGAAAGGAAGAGAGCCATTTCATCCTGATTTCATATTTGTATGCATTCACGTATTTATAGGTAATATAGCGATTTAATTATCCTTGGAATCTTGTTTGTGTTTAAATAAATTAATATTTAACCATAGCAAGATATTTTTTCGTGATTATAAAACATTTATTTTTATCAATAAATCACACTTTTTATATGCTTTAAATATGGCTCTTCAGTACTTAGTATGCTAAAAATACAATTAGATAAGTGAATTGA
>JAHCMI010000105.1 GCA_019192545.1 Rivularia sp. MS3
CTGCCGACTGCCGACTGCCTTGCCCTAATTACAATTTTCAACGCCTATCTACTTACTTATATTTGTATGCGGAATTAAATGCTACGGTGCTGTAACTAATTCTGGCAGATACCTTACCCCTTCTCTTTAACAAGGAGAGGGGTGCCTTTAGGCGGGGTGAGGTTTCAACAACTGCATAACTTAGATATTTCAGCACTAATAAATAAGTAAGGTTTTACAAAAATATTTTCTGGCTTTATTAAGCAAGAGGGGGACAAAATGAATGTACGTTGGCAAAAATTATTCGTAAAAACTTCTTTCTGGTTAGCAACCGAAATTCTCCTTAACTTGATTGGAATCGATGATTTAGCTGACTATAGCGAGTTTGTTTATGAAAATAAACACTTTGGCGAAAGAATAGCATGTATCTACAATATTGGCTCTATGGTTTAAATCTTTGACCGAAATGGTTGTAGAATTATTGGATAATTAAACCAAAATATAAAAATCATTTCGATTTTTGCACGCAAGCAACAAAACAAATTCATGCCCGTCTTGCAGATTTGTGAAACCAGTATTTCTTATAGTATCCGCCACAGCAAACGCAGTAAACGTCTACGGATTATCGTTAGCCACAAAGGTGTAGAAGTTGTAGCACCGATTAATACATCAGAAGAACTAATTACCGATTTTGTAGAGAGCAAAAAAAGCTGGTTATTAGAAGCTATTGAGAAAGTTAGTTGTAAATATCCGCCTAAAACACCCCAAAGCTATACAGATAATGCAAAAATTATGTACCGGGGTAGTTTTTTCACTTTAAAAATAGAATCAACTGACGTAAAGAAAGTTATTGTTGATTTTGATAAGTGCTTTTATATTCAAGTACCGCAACTGTTAATTGCAAACGAAACAGAAGCAGCAGTAAAACAAGCATTAATAGATTGGAAGCGCCAACAAGTTTATATTGATATTCTAAAATTTGCTCAATTTTATGCCCATAAGCTTAACGTGCAGCCAACATCTATAAAATTATCTCAACAAAAACGAGCTTGGGGTACTTGTTCATCCAAAGGAAGCATTCGCATAAATTGGCGTTTAGCTGATGCGCCTTTACCAGTGTTAAAGTACGTTGTTGCTCATGAAGTTACTCATTTATTACATCACAATCACAGTAAAGACTTTTGGCAAACTGTTGGTAGTATTATGCCCGATTACAAACAGCGCAAAGCTGATTTAAAAGCATGGGAAAAGCAATTAGCACCTTTAGAATAATTTTCTGAGTTAGAAGGTGCGTTGCGCGGAGCGACAACTTAAAAATCTAATTTCCAACAATTAACAGCTTTACTTAACCATACCTATTACCGGGGACTGGTAATTTAATAGATGATATCTTTTCCGTTATAAACGGAAACGATATTAGTCCTATTTATAGGACTTGTGCTATTAGCCAGGGACTTGCAGTCCCTGGCGGGTAATGGTTTTAACGACTTCTGCGTACACCGTAGCCAAAATAGCGGAGAGGGATGTCCGAAAGGAGAGGTTTGTAGCAAGTGGCGTATGAGGTTTTGAGCGCATTGGACTCAATCGATTACTTATTATTAAATCAAAAAAAATACTTCTTCAAAACAAAACACCCAAGCATCTACTTACTCAGGGATTTCCTCTTTTTGTTGAATTTACAGGGACGTACTAATCAATTGCTTCGTACATTGCTAGTTACGTTGCCCCCTGACTTTCAGAGCGAGGAATTATAAGCGTTCGAGTCGGGTGTTGTTGTTATTCGAGACAGACTATGAGACAGTTTATTTACCTCCTCACTTGATTTAACCTGTACCTACCAGGCTATTTTATCTGCCAGGGAAGCTCTAATTAGCTTCATTATTAATATAGCAACTATTGATTTAAGTTAGACAATTTTGAAACGTTTCTTAACCTTTAATTAACTTAATAACCTTTTGAAAAAATGGTTTGCTTTCTGTTTAATTAATTATCAAAAATTGAACTATAATTAACTATTATGAAGCTATCGCTTGAATTTATCGCAGCACGTTTTATTGACTAAATTCTGGACTTAAATCTCCAATAATTTCATTCAATTTCCCGGCAATATTTAATAATTCCATTTCCTTCCATCTTTTACCGACAACCTGCATTCCAATTGGTAACCCATCTTCTGTAAAACCAATAGGAATAACCACAACCGGGTTTCCTGTAAGATTCAATAACGAAGTATAAGCACCATTGGCTAATAAATAAGGTACCTTTTTACCATCGACATCTATAAACTCACCCATCGGACGATGCGTAAACGCACAAGTCATTGCAACAGGGCATAGCCATGCATCCCAAGGTTCCATTGCTGCATCCATTTGAGCAATTAATTTATCCCTTGTTGTCAAAGCTGTAAAATATCCCTTTAAAGTCGGATTTAACAACTCGGGCAAATAACCTCCCATATTGCTAATTTTTCTTAAATCCTTATCCCCTTGCGTCATCTCCCGAAATATCATCGGAATTCTCTTTCTTGCTGTCGCAAAGTCCATAGGTTGGGAATAAACGAAATTGTATGCAATTAGGCGATCGCTCAATTGCAAAGCCTCTTCTATATCAAGGGGAGGAATCCAACTTTCAATTTTTACACCTGCTTGAGTTAAATTATGCGCTACAGTTTGCATTGCAGATTTAATTTCAGAAGCAACGGGAAGCTGCTCCCAACCATCCATCCAAGCTACCCGCAAATCTTGCAAAGACTTATCGGATATCGTATCTAAAGGAACTGGAGCAATATCGGGCTGTCGAATATCCGCACCAGCAATCAGTGTAAAACATAACCTCAAATCTTCAACACAGCGCGCTAAAGGTCCTACAGTTTGCATTTGACGAATACACTTTGGCTGTCCCGGCACTTCCGGTATTTGTCCGGCTGAAGATACTCTTCTATCAGTTGGTTTAAGTCCACAAACACCACAAAAATGAGCCGGTTGACGAATCGAACCAGAAACATCATTGCCTATATCCAACGGTGAAAAACCCGCAGCCACAGCCGCCGCACTACCGCCAGAACTACCGCCAGCAGTATAATCTTGATTCCAAGGATTGTTAACAGGGGGAAAAATATCGTTAACGCTCTGATATTCTCCTGCAAGTTCTGCTGTATTACTTTTACCTAAAATTATTGCTCCTGCATTTCGCAAACGCGCTACTACCGTAGCATCACGAATGGGAATGTAATTTTTCAGCGGTTTATATCCTGCTGTTGTACGCAATCCCTCTGTTTCAAAAATATCTTTAATGGTTATCGGTACGCCGTGAAGTAATCCCCAATCTTCACCTTTAGTTAAAGCTTCATCGGCTTGCTTTGCAGTTTCTAGAGCGTTTTCGTTGAGAGTACAAATTGCATTCAGCTTAGAGTTATTTTGAGAAATTTGATTTAAATAGGCTTCCAACACCTCAACCGCAGAAACCTGACGCTGTTTTATCATTTGAGCAAGTTGATAGGCTGGTGTAAATACTAAATTGTTCATAATTAAAAATAAATTGAAGTTTGTAGTAAGGAATTTATTTCTCTCTTGCTGAATCTTACTTCTATCAAGGAAGATTGCTGAGAAAAAAAACCGCAGAGAGCGCAAAGAGCGCAGAGGAAAGAAATGGAGAGAGAGATAATAACTTCGGCATAAGCATTACAAGGCTCTGCCTTATAGCGAGATTGGAAGACGAAAACCCATAATAATTTCATCCAATTTCTCTGCAATACTTAATAATTCCATTTCCTTCCATCTTTTACCGACAATTTGCATTCCAATCGGTAATCCATCCTTTGTAAAACCAATCGGAATCACCACAACAGGATGCCCTGTTAAATTAAAAGGTATTACATAAGCACCATTCGCCATCTGATAAGGAACTTTTCTACCATCGATTTCCACTGCTGCACCTTTGGCTCTATGAGTAAATGCAGTTGTCATCGCTACCGGGCAAAGCCATACATCCCATTGCTCTAACTCCCTATCCATTTGAGCAATCAAATTATCCCTTTGTGTTAAAGCTGCAAAATAACCCTGCAAAGATTTTTTCATAAATATCGGTAGGGAAATCGACGGCACTTTGCTGATTTCTCGCAATTCGCTTTCACCCTCTGTTGCTTCCCTCCATAAAAACGCCATCTGCTCCCTAACATTTTTAAAATCAGTTCCTTGGATATACATTAGGTTATAGGTACCTACGGCATAAAAAACTTCCCACGCTTTAGCAAAATCGTATTGCGGTATCCAGCTTTCAACATCAACGCGAGCATCAACAAGCTTTTTTCTCACCGCTTGCATTACAGATTTAATTTCTCTGGCTACTGGATATAAAGGTATTTCATCAATCCATGCAATTTTGAGATTTTCTAAATTTTTCTCATCAACTTCATCCAAAGGTACCGGAGGAATATCGGGTTGACGATTGTCAGCACCGGCAATAACTTTTATACACAACTTCAAATCTTCAATCGAACGCGCTAATCCTCCCACAGTAAACATTTGTCGGATACAGCGAAAATCCATACTCGTAGTGTCGCCAATATGCCCGGTAGTCGGAACCCTTCTATCCGTCGGTTTAAGTCCATACAATCCGCAAAAATGAGCGGGTTGACGAATCGAACCACCATTATCAGAAGCTAATTCTAAAGTCGAAAAACCTGCTGCTAACGCTGCGGCTCCCCCGCTAGTACTTCCACCAGGAGTATATTTAAGATTCCAAGGATTATTAACAACGGGAAATATATCGTTTATTCCCTGATAATCACCAGCTAATTGAGAGGGGCTAGTTTTACCGATAATAATTGCTCCCGCTTGACGAAGGCGTGCTACAGCGGTTGCATCTTCTGTGGGAATATAATTTTTCAAAGGTTCGTAACCCGCAGTAGTACGCAATCCTTTAGTTTCAAAAGTATCTTTAATTGTTATCGGTACGCCGTGAAGCAATCCCCAATCTTCACCTTTAGTTAAAGCTTCATCGGCTTGCTTTGCAGTTTCTAGAGCGTTTTCGTTGAGAGTACAAATTGCATTCAGCTTAGAGTTATTTTGAGAAATTTGATTTAAATAGGCTTCCAACACCTCAACCGCAGAAACCTGACGCTGTTTTATCATTTGAGCAAGTTGATAGGCTGGTGTAAATACTAAATCATCATTCATAAATCAAAATAAATAAAGGTTTGTAGCGCTCGCCCCCGACACCCTTAATGGTGCGGCTATACTTACAAAGTCCGCCTTTACGGACTAAAAATCAGGTTTCTTAGCCTGCGAAGGCAGGCTTTGCAGTTTTAGCCCCAGCCTTGTAGGCTGAGGGCATCTGATATGATTTTAGTTAATACCATTAACTAAGTTTAAAGTAACATAAATATGGGTCGTCCGACAAAAGAAAATTCACTAACTCCTGAAGATGTAATCCAAGCTGCAATAAATTGTTTGGATAAAGAGGGAGAATCTGCTCTTGGAGTGAATCGGGTAGCGCGGGAGCTTGGTATAAAACCACCAGCAATTTATAAACATTTAAATGGAAATGCTGAATTGAGGCTCGCGGTAGTTTTAACAATTTGGCGGCAATTTTTAGATTATTGTCAGAATAAAACTCAAGGAATTAAGGAACAGCGTCAGTTATTCAAAGCTGGGGGAATGGCTAATCGGGATTTTGCCAAGCTGTACCCAGCGCGTTACAAAGTGATGATGCAGTATCAATTACATCCTGCGGATAAAGATGCAAATGCGGTGATTCAAGAAGCGATGGGTTGGTTTCAGGAGGGAATACAGGGTTACGATTTGACTGAAAACCAATTAATAGACGCAATGAGAATGGTTAACGCTGCGGTTTATGGTTTTATCAGCGTCGAGCAAGCGGGAATGATGACTTTTGAACGTTCAACTGATGAAAGTTATCAAGTGATGTTGGATGCTTTGATTATTGGGATTGAGTATATTCGTAGTGGGAAGAATTAGTTTTCTAACTCAACTTACCGACAGATTCGTACTCACCACCAAGATTCTCTTCAATGGAATTTCTAGCAACTACCAAACATTCATTTTCAACTTTTGCCAGCATATCATTGAAAGCAGAAGTATAATTACCGTTTTCATCTACAACTTTACGAAGTGTATAATCACCAAATCCTGTAATTGTATTCAACCAAATGTTTTTACGTTGCCATATATTTCCATTATCAGAACTTTCATCTTGGCACATGGTGGGATTTACTATCCATTTAGGAATTGGTATCCCAAATGAGTAGGCTATAATTTGCGCTTTTTTTAAAGTTTCGTCTTCAAACTGAATTTTATAAGTTAACTGACTCAACCAAGCAGCAATAAGTAATAATTTTCCTGAAATGGAATTATGAAAAGTCCACTGTAGCTGTCCAAATACTGGTAGAAACAAAGTATTATTTTCGGCATCCCATTCTAAGTTATACATGGTGATACAATCATCCGGAAGTGGATTGCCATCCATAAAGAATACACCTTTAAGAATGTTTGGTAAATTAGTTTCTTTAACTGGCTGCATCCAGGTAGCAATGTTGTCAAGTTGTTTGTTTTCAATTTGTAAATTCATAATTTATCTAATTTTGGATTTTGGATTTTGGATTTTGGATTTTTTACTTGCTTCCTAGCAGAAGATTACCGATTTAAAAAAACCGCAGAGAGCGCGGAGAGCGCAGAGGAAAGAGATAAAAGGGGGAGAGGGGGTAGAGGGGAAAGAGTAGGAAGAATTATTACTCGCTACTCGCTACTTACCGTATTCCAAAACCTTGTAAAACTAATTCATTCGGTGTGACGGCGGTAACTTTTTCAAATTCCCATTTAACTTCTGTAATTGAATCCCATTTATACTTTTTGAATAAGTACAAAACGAAGATGTTAATTAAGCCAATAGATAAATTTCTTCCCGGACAAGCTCGTTCGTGTTCGCGACCATTCCAAGATAAAATATCAGAAAAATCGCGTTCAATATCGAAGCTATCGGGATTTTTGTATCTGGCAGCATCTCTATTAGCAGTAAATATAGAGCCGATTAACCGCGTACCTTTTTGAAACGGACATTTTGTTTCACCAACTTCAATTTCTCCTCCTTCTTGTGCTAATTGAGCAACAAATCTAACTGCTGGATAAAGGCGAGCGGTTTCCAGAATTACTTTGTTAATTAAAATCGAATTTTTCAAAGCATCAGCATTGGGAGTTTGTTGTTCGTTCCAAACTGTATTAACTTCAGAAATTACTTTGTTTCTTAAAGCTTCATCCAGACACAAAACTCCAATTGTTGAACCTAAAAGGGCACTAGTACCAAGAGTTCCGGCAATATGAATCATGTCGAAAAGACTATTGGCAATTTGATGCTCGTTCAAATTGTATTTTGTACCCGTTTCGACATAAGATGACCATAATGGAGATTGTTTGTATCTCTGGGTTAATTGTTCGCGATGTTTAATACTTGGTGCTGTTAATAATCCCAGAGTAAATTTGTTAATAAAATTCGGTAGAGTCGCCAGAAACAGCTTTTTATTATAACCAGTTGATGCGGTAACTTCTGCCTCTGATAACGATATTTGAAAAACAACTTTATGCAGAATTTTTAACATTATTCTTGGTAAATCTTTACCAATATGTAGTTGATTTTTATCGGCTGCTTCTGATAAACATTGATTGACTAAATTACTTAAATTTTCGATATCTTCCCCAGGCTCTGGTAAAGCTTGTAAAAATAAAGCCCGCGCTCCCGTATGTTGAGTACCGTTCATTCCCAAACTCAAGGGATTGTTGAGCAAATAGCCCGGAGCAAGTATTCTGATAATACCCAAATCGTTTCCTCTTAGTTGAGGTTCAACTTGCATCAACTTCTTAACTTCGGCATGAGAAGTATGTATAATTGCATGGTCTCCGCCAAAAAATTTGTCTCCAAAAAGTTCTTTAGCTGTATACAGAAAACTCTTAAATTTTCGCAGCAACAATAATGCTTCTTGATAATAAAATCGTAAGCGTAGAGTTTGACCAATTTTGCTGTCGTAACCGACTTTAGCTAAAGTACGGGAAAGTTCAATTTGACTTTTTTGAGATTTGATAACTTGCTTTTTAACTGTCATGATTTTCCTTTATTTTTTTGTAATAAGTTGTCATCTCTTTTCCGTTTATATCGGAATTATTTAAAGTTTCTTTTCTCTTCTTCCTCTTTTCTTTGTGTCCTCTGCGTCTCTGCGGTTTTTTTATAATTCCGGTGCAACCAGAATTGATATCATTTAAATCAAATACAGAAACTTTTTCTTATTCTCCCCTCTTCCTTAACAAGGAGAGAGGTGCCCGGAGGACGAGGTGAGGTCAAAAGTGTATTTTACCCAACCGAAAACTGCTATATTTACTGCTTAAAATATTCTTTTTACCATTACCCATTACCTATTACCTCTAAATATTGATACTTTGAGGAATTTTTGAAGGCAGCAAATATTCGTAAGTAGAACGATTTTGATTGCGTTGATGAATAGTAGCTTCAACTTCAGTTAAATTATTTCGGAATGCTTGCAATGCTGGTTTGACTAAAGCATCTTTGAAGTAATTGTCTGAGTAATCACCTAAAGTTTTATAGTAAATAGAACCTAGTAAGTGGACTAAATTTAATTGTTCTTGTGCTTGCTCTAAAGGTGGAATTAAATTTAAATAGTCTTCTTCGGTAACTTTTTCTTGAAGAATTGAAGCAGGCTGATAACCAGCTAAGGGTACTGCTGGAGCATAGTTCATCATGTCGCCTTGGGGAAAATTAACCGCAGCATGTTGAGCGCTAGCAGTAAAAATAATTAACGTAATCGCATCTATTAAATAATCCAAGGTTTGAATCAGCCCATATTTTTGACCAAAATCGGGAATTCTGCCACCATCAAAAGCCCCTGCTTCAATAGCCCAGTTCTGAAGCTTAGTATCATTTTGAACGCTAGCATCGTTTTGATAGTAAATACTTAAATAATCGGAAACCCATGTATGTATGGCATTCCAGATTAATAAAGCATCATCGCGGTATGGATAAACAGGCAGTTTCTCAGTATCATTTACCCTGCGCTTCTCCAACTGCTTGGGTAACATTGCTTCATTGAAGCCATAGCTTTGCAAACCGACTGCTGCTAAAACACGAGAATTATCAATAGTCGATGCCAATAATTTATCCACACCGCCACCAGCAGCAATCAGACGGCGTTGGGCTGCATCGTTTATCGCTAAAGTTCCTTCAAAATGAGGACGCAGTAATATATTAACTGGATGACTATCTGGTAACTGACGATGAGTTGCAACAACAAAAGGACCTACAAGTAAATGAGTACGTCCTAAATGAGTTACAGCTTCGTGGTAGTTAGCATCTGCGATTTGCACGATAGTTTTTGCAAATAGCCAAGCGTATTTGTCTGATTTAGGCGTTAAAATCGGATTATCCTGGGGATTTTGACCGCACTGAATCGCAACTGGAAGCATTAAACTTGGTTTATCGCTGTTGGTATTTTTCGGAACTGCAAATAGCGCAAAGGGAGCGTAAATATACTTTTGCACGGAAGGAAAAGTACCGTTAACAGCACCTTCCAAAATTCCATAATCAGCTAAATAAAGTCTTCCTTCTTCACCTGCTGCGGCTAATGAATCATCTCCCATCACTTCCTGATATTGAGCCTCGGTAACAGGAAAGCGATCGCCTAATTTATTAACTTGCTCAATCATTACCGGGTTATATCCAGCAACCCGCATATAAGCAAATTGTTCGTCTGTAGAGAAATTCTCGGCTATCTTGGGTACTCCCATCTGGGGGAACAGCTTATGATAATCATTTAAGCTGCTTGCATGTCCCGTCGAACGTTTTTCATACAATAGACTTTTAACTCGATTTAAAGAATCTTGGAAAATTGACAGCCCGCTTTCCCTGAGTATGGAAAAGATTAAATCATCAATTTCGCTAAAATCTTTTGATATTCCCGTAAGCAATAAATTCGGAATAATTTCTAAAACTCTAGCAGTAACCCCCAAATTAAAAGGTAATGCTCCTTTAGCTATTACTTCCATCAGGAATAATCTCACATCATCGCGAACGTTTTCGGAACCGCGATTCCCTCGATTTGCAATTAAAGTATTGATAAAAACAACTTTTAATTCTCTAGCTAACAAACGCAGCCAGCCAGTAGGAAAATTCTCGTTACTAGGAAGTTTATCCACCATCGCAATTGGTGGAATGTGGGTATAGTTATATTGATATTCTTGCCTAGCAAGTTCTAATTTATCGGCTAATGTGAAATTATTTTGATTATTTTGTGAGAAATCAGTCATATATAATATTTCCTCCCGTTTATAGCTATAAATACAACTTCAACGCCTTAAAGAAAAAAACGGTTTTTTTAATTTTTCTTAATGTTAATGATGAATTTGTTAACAATACGACATTTATATGGAATACAAATTGATTGAAAATCAAATGATTCACACGATGAGAATTATTAATACTGCGGTTTACGGTTTGGTTGATGTCGAGTAAGGGGATATAACGCACAGGAGCGCGAAGGTTTTTTAATATGGTTGACTAATTTAGAATCCAGGATGAAGGAGTATTTTTACATTTTAATTTATCAATTTAACGCTGGTATACTTATATTAAGTATGATAAAGATTTCTTCGATTTTAACGGATAGTGATATAGAGGCGTAAGCTTCACTTAACGCCCGAAATTTGAATTAGAAATGCATTACATAGAATTTTGAAGGAATAGTTTACTAACTTTTATTTAGGAAGTCCATCATCACCTAAATTTAGTTGTTTTTTTAGCTTTTCCATATAATAAACTTCTGCATTGAAATCAGAGGGTAGAGAATTTGTATCTCCAAAAGGAATTTTATTCACTTGTGTATTTGCATCAAAAGACAGTTCCCAAACTTCAATTTCTCCATCCCAGCCACCAGCAACGAGAATTTTATTGTCTGAATTAAATTGCAAAGCTGTATAATCACTTTCTATAGAAGAAGAGATAGAACCAATCAAATTCGCTGATGGTAACTCCCAAAAATTTAGTATGTTGCTTCCGCATCCACCACTAACAAGTATTTTGCTATCAGATGTAAACCCAAAAGCGCTGGTTTCAATGTCTTCCCATTCTTCTGTATGTGGAAAACACTTGATTTCTTCACCCGTAAATACATCTCTTAAATAAATATCACTGCTATGATAAGAATTCTGGCTAACTACTTTTAAATTAGGGCTAAAAGTAGCGGCACCGTGCAATCCAAAAGCTTCAAAAGTATTAATTAATTCCCATGAAGGTATTTTCCATACCTTTCCACATTCCCAGAAACAACCGGCAATGTATTGCCCATCATCGCTAAATTCAATTACTGTAGTTTCAAAATCTCCAGTTAAAAAAGTAACTGGTTGAAGCGTATCCAATCGCCATACCTGGATTATGCATTCGTTTTCTCTATTATCTCCTTCATCGCAATAGTCTCGACTGCAAGCAAGTAAGCTGCCATCTGGACTAATTGCAACCGAACAAACAACTCCTTTATTTCTAGAATATCCAGAAATAGTGTTAACTAATTCTCCCGTTTCTATATTCCATAATTTGACAGTTGAATCGCTACTACCACTTATCAAAGTTTTTCCGTCAGGAGTGATTGCAATCGAGTTAACTTCGGAAGAATGTTCTGTAAGATTATGAATTAATTCTCCCGTTTCTAAATTCCAAATTTTAACCGTATTATCCAAGCTTGCACTGGCAAATTTTTTATTATCTGGTGTGATTGCTAAAGAAGATATACGATATTTATGTTCGCGGATAGTACCAAGTAATTGATAATTTTCTAACCTCATGAGCCTTCGATTACCCTGAATAATTTTGTTGATTATTTATCCAGCCAAGTATAGCCTAAGAGGATGTATCGTCGAGCAGATACCTTTCAAAATATACTTGAAAATCCCAATGTCGGTTTATTCTTTCTCGTACCCGGTAGAGGTGAAACCCTACGAATCAGCGGTAGTGCAATGATTGTCAGAGATAAACCTTTAAGAAAAAGCTTTGAAATCAACAATAAAATTCCAGAATTAGCGCTGGTAGTTAATATAAAAGAAGCATTTTTTCACTGCGCGAAATGTATGTTGCACTCTAAAATCTGGCAATACGAACAATGGGAATCTATCGATGATTTAGCATCATTAGCTCAGACAATGGTAGATGCTGCAAATTTAAAAGAAACGGTTGAAGAAATGCAAGCATTAATTGAGGAAGATGAACGGAATGGTTTGTATTAAGTAATATCAGTTTTCCTGTTAGTAAAAAAATCATCATTTACAATTAGATAGAACATCACAATATTCACTATTGTCCCAAAACAATAATATGCAACAAATCACAGTCCAAGAAATCCAACAAAACCCTTCAAAATACTTAAATCAAGTTGAAGCTGGTGAAAGCTTTATTATTGTCCAGGAAGATGTTTATCAGTGGTGATAACAAATTAGCAACAGATATTAAAGATGCGATTTCTGATTCTGACAATGAAGTGTATTTAAGTATTATTTCGGTGCGTTAGGCTGAAGCCATAACGCACCCTACAATAATCTATACTCAATTACCAATTACCCATTCATGTTTAACGATTCGTCATTCGACTTCATGGCGATTATTTACGGTATCATCAGCATTGACACCATTTTGCGTTTAGCAAATAATTGGGGTTCGTTTTGGGATGATAAAGTAACTGCCAAAGATAGATTTATATTAGAAAGAGTTGCGGTATTTATTCTAATTCCGTTAGGAGTCTTTTTTCACGAAGTAGGACATGCTTTAGCTACTTTACAGGTGGGCGGTGAAGTTCGAGAATTTCAATGGCGAGTAGTCTGGGGTTATGTTATCGCTGTCGGAAATTTCCTGCCTGTCGAATCTTGGTGGATTGCGTTTAGCGGTAATTTAGTTTCAATTGCTTTAGGTTTTCTCGCGATTTTAGCGGTACCTTTAGTTAAAAAAACAGTTTTAAAACATTTATTTTATACTTTTTCTCAAGCTCAACTGGTTTATTCGCTGGTGGTTTATCCGATTTTTTCGTTTACTACTTCTCGCGGCGATTGGTTGACAATATACGATTTTTCCATAAAACCCTATGCTCAAATAACTCTGGGGATACATTTATTAATTGTTTTTGCTCTGTGGTTAAATTCAAAAAATCAATGGTTGCTCAATTTCTTAAATATACCGAGCTTAGCAAAAGCTGAAAGTTATATTGAAGAAAAAATCATTACTCAAACAAAACGTTTAATAATTCGCGAGTTTCAAGTTTTGGATATTGAAGCACTAGCAAAGATTCTAGCAAAGCCGGAAGTAATGCAATTTTCACTTGATGGTGTATTCTCTACTAAACAAACAGCGGTAAAAATTCAAAGTTTTCTTGATTCTTACCAAAAATTTGGTTATGGAAAATGGGCAGTAATTCATCGTCAAAGCGGGCGTTTAATTGGTTATTGTGGGATTGTGGTTGAGAAAATTGAAGGTAAATTAGAAAACGAGTTGGGTTATCGATTAGATTCGGATTTCTGGGGACAGGGTTTAGCAACTGAAGCCGCGAAAGCTTGTTTAAACTATGGTTTTGATAAGTTGAATCTTGATTGTGTTTTGGGACTTGTGGAACCTGAGAATAAAGCTTCAGCTAAAGTTTTAGAAAAAATTGGGATGGAATTTGTGAAAGAGTCTAATTCTGTATGGGATGGGAAGGTTTTTCGGATATATAAAGCGATATCAGGTGTTGATAAATAAGTAATATCGTTTCCGTTTATAATAGCTTTTAAATAAATCTGAATTTCCAGGATTTGACTCAATTGCAGCACGAATTAAATCTTTAAGCCATCCCTCTGCTTCTGCTGCATTGATTAAATAAAAGACAACTTCTTGTAAATTACTACCCCCTGCAATAGCATCCAAGTTGCGGTTTAATTCATCAGCAACCATCATCTTTAATTTAGGAATGCTTGGATAAGCACTGAGAATACCTAGGCGTAATTTTTTACGTTGCTCGCCACTTAGTTTCGGCATTTTCTTTAATTGAGTAAACTAAATCTATGGTTATAGAAATAACATATTGACAAGGTTAAATTAATATAATCAAGCTATAGGAATCCTCCGCAGATTTTTTAAACATACGTAGGGTGTGTTGTCGCGCAGCGCAACGCACCAGTCTATCAGGGTTTCGGTGCGTTAGACTGAAGTCGTAACGCACCCTACAAGACCTAATCAAGTACCTAATTTTTTCAATATTCAAACCGATTTCCTATATACCCACTGACTAAACGGATATTAAGCAATAAATCGCCAACATTCCAATATATTTATAGGTTCAGCTTCGATCAACTTATGCACTTGGGGTTTAATTTTGATTGTAGTTAAGGAATTATAGAACTATAAAAGCGCTATATATAAAATTGCCAACAATAAACCTCAATAAATTAATTTTCCTCTTCCTAAGATAATAAGTAAAAAATTAAACTCTTTTAGCAAAAAAATAGTAATTTAACTGATAAAAATCAGGTCTTATATAAATTACATTTGTAAAAATGGCTGCAAATACTAATTAGCAATTACCCATTCTCAATCATGAAGAATCCGCTGTTCAAACTCTTTTGCTCTTTTTCGATTGGGAATTCCAGTCATCAATCTTTCTACAAGTTGCTTTGGAGTCAAATCGGGATTTTCGTCTAAAGTATCTCGAATTACCACACTTGCAAAAGGTCCTACAAAACTACTAAATTCTCGGCGACAATAATCGAGAAAATCTGGATCGCTAATTGCAGGAGTAGTCGTCAAACTTGATACCGAACGATTTACCTTGCGGGGTTGTTCTGTTTTATATTCTTTAAGAAGTTTGACATGACTTCTAAAACTTTCTGCTCTTTGGGCATCTGGAATTTTTTCAGCTAAAGCTTCAACCAAATCTTTGGGTACTATATCCGGGTTTTCCTGCAAAGTTTGCTCCATCACAACACTAGCTAAAGGTCCCACAAAACTAGTAAGCTGCGAACGACAGTAATCTAAAAATTGGGGATTTTGAGTAACCGGCATTTGTCCAAGTTGTGCAAAATTGTTCTGGCTATTAGCATTTTGCGGCTGATTTTGTTGAGTTTTTTTCGGTAATAAACTTGAAATAATGCCACCTAACGAGATTTTTGGCTTCAAATTATTATTAGTAACCGTCTGGTTAACACCGGTGTTGCTACTTTGATTGTTCTGAAGCTCTACTATTACTTCCTTTGCCGATTGATAGCGCTCGTTGGGTGCTGCTGAGAGCATTTTATTTAGAATGCCAGCTAAAGAGTTACTTACATTTGCATAAGACTGCCAATCCCAGTTTAAAGCATCATCTATTAATAAATGCGGCATTTTCCCAGTCAAAAGAATCAGCGCACTAACCGCAAGGGCATACATATCGCTGGAGTGGAAACACTGTCCCAACCGTAATTGTTCCGGTGGAGAGTAACCAATTTTTCCAACTACTGAAGCTTGTCTAAAAGACTGGGAAGAACTACTAAAAATTTGAGTAAACTTTTCTTTCACCACTCCAAAATCAATCAATACTGGTTTCGATTGATTATTAGGAAGCATGACATTTTCTAATGAAATATCTCGGTGAATAATATTACAACCATGAATATATTCTAAAACCGGTAGCATCTCTAATAGCCATTCTCTAACTTCCGCTTCCGAAAATGGTTTACCAGTTGTAGAAAGACGCTCATCTAAAATTTGTAAATAAGTTTTGCCATCAATATATTCTTGAACGATAAATAGTTTTTCATCGTGAGTCAACAAAGCTAAAAACTGAGGAATTTGTTGATGCTGAATTTGGTATAAAACTTTTGCTTCCCGTTCAAATAGTTCCTTTGATTTACGAATCACGCTGGCACTTTGGGTATCTGGCAAAAATTCCTTGAGAACGCATGGTTCGTTAAAACGCCGATTATCCAAAGCTAAGTAAGTTCTTCCAAACCCGCCTCTTCCCAAAATTTTCTGAATTTGATAGCGATTACTAATTAAGGTTCCCGGATTAATTTCAGCGCTCATTTTTAAGTTATTATTAGCTAATAATATGATTTTTAATTAAATAGGGTAAAACTTTCATAGTTATGCAGTATATTTTACAAGAAATCATCTAAATTCAGAAGCGATTTAGATTGAATTTTTAGTATCAGACTGACACATTTATCGATATTTAGTATCTTTATGATACATTTTTTTTTGTAACAAGCAACTACTCAAGTTTTAAATTTGTTGATGATTATCCTGGTAATGGGTGTTTCGGGTTCCGGTAAAACTACCATCGGTGAAAAACTAGCAGAGTCTTTAGGCTGGAAGTTTCGGGATGCTGATGATTTTCATCCACAAGAGAATATTGACAAAATGCGAAACGGTATTGCGTTGAATGATGCGGATAGACTGCCGTGGCTGCAAAAAATGCAACATGTTATCACACAGTGCTTATCAGAAAATACAGATATAGTTATAACTTGTTCGGCTTTAAAAGAAAGTTATCGTCAGATGCTGTTAGTAAATCATGAATCTGTAAAGCTGGTTTATCTTAAAGGTTCATTTGAATTGATTCAACAACGTTTGAAAGAACGAAAAAATCATTTTATGAGCGAAAAACTGCTCAAAAGTCAATTTGATATTCTTGAAGAACCTTTAGACTCGCTTACAGTTGATATTTCTGAGCCGTTTGAGGTGATTGTGCAGAATATAGTAGAAAAATTGTGATGGGAATTTTATTTGGGAATGGATTGCAAGAACAATTATCAATCTAATGACGGTAGGTTGGGTTAGGCGCACTTCGGAATCATAATTATTAATCAGAAATTAATCTAGCGCCTTAAAATTGTGCAATATTTGAATTTATCTACAATGCCGATGTTGGGTTACGACACGATAATTAAAGATTATCTGTTAGCTTTTAGATTGTAAATCCTGTCTAACCCAACCTACTTAGTAGGTTGGCGTTGAAAATTTTAATTAGGACAAGGCAGTGGGCAGTGGGCAGATTTGCTGTAGGAGTAAGGGTTTCAAGCTAATTTACCTGAATGTTACATAGTTTTGTTTATTTCTCGACTTACTTATCTAAATAAAAGGTGCGTTGCGCTACACGACAACACACCCTACATCAAAAGTTGAATTTAATTTTTTCTCAATGCTCCTCAAGAAACTTTTCGATTTCCTCTGCTGTCGGTTGAGAAGCAATCGCACCGGGTTTCAATGTAGTCAATGCCCCCGCTGCACTAGCATAAGCAATAATATTTTTCACGACTTCAGCATCGCTTAAATTTTTGATTCCGTAGTTTAATAATTGGTGAACAAAGCCAGCGACAAAACTATCTCCAGCGCCAGTTGTGTCAACTACAGGTACGGAAAAAGACGGAAGTTTATCTTCGTTTTCCCCCAGACAATAAGCACAACCTTTATCCCCGTCAGTTACTAATACTCCTTCTACAGAGTTGAGGCGATAGGTAATTGCTCCTGCATCATGAGTATTAAATAGTAATTCGGCCTCTTCTTTGGCGAGTTTGAGAAAATCTACTTTTTTGATTAATTCCCGAATTACGTCAGGAGCAGCATCGGGATTTTTCCAAAATACATCGCGCCAGTTGACATCTAGCAAAATCTTAACATTGTGTTGAGAAGCTAACTCTAAGGCACGATAAACTGCTGCACTACTTTCGGGATAAGCTAACTCTAAAGTCCCAACCACTAAAACATCGGCAGTAGCGAATAAATTTTCTGGTAAACTTTCTGCTTTCAGACGAGTATCGGCAAATTCAGTGGTATCGTAATCTTTGAAACCAGCAAACACGCGATCGCCGTTTTGTTTTCTAGTTACTAATACTTGTCTGGTAGGTGAAGAAGGATGACGCTGTACGCCAGCTGTATTTACACCCACTTCCTCTAAAAGTTGTACTAAACTAGTTCCGGTGTCGTCTTCGCCAACGCAGCCGATAAATGCTGAGGGAGTTCCTAACTTGACTAAAGCACAGGCAACATTCGCTGGCGCTCCCCCAGGATAAGAAGTCCATGACTCAACCTCGGGAACCGAACAACCTAGTTGATCGGCAAGCACATCATATAATATTTCACCTAGACATAAAACGCGGGGATTGCTCATTTAATTAGACTTGTTTTAATTTTTAAAGAGAAATTCTGTATAAAACCTACAATAATATTTAGTATTTCTAAAGCAATCGTTCATACAAATAAACAGCAATATTTTTGCCGGAATTGTTTCTGTTAACTCTTGCAACTTGGATTTAGCAACCGTATTAATTCTGATTTAATCTGCCCTTTTAAGATATAATAAATACTAATATAAAATACTGTATAGCGTAAAACTGAAATAAATAAGAAAATTCAGATAATCGTATAGCATTAAACAGTTGAAACTCCTACCAGTAAAAGAATCTTCTACAATGGGAAAAAGCAATTGAGTACATTTACCACAAAAGGGAGGATGGAATCTAAATGGCTGGTGGCGAGTCTCAGACCCCTGTTAGTCTGTCAGACCGAGAACTGCAAATTATCGACTTAGTGGCCACTGGCTTAACTAACCAACAAATTGCAGTCAAACTGGAAATTAGTAAGCGCACTGTTGATAACCATATCAGCAACATTCTTACTAAAACACAAACTGAGAACCGAGTTGCACTTGTCCGTTGGGCTTTGCACTGGGGTAAAGTATGTTTAAATGATGTTAATTGCTGTCCGATTCCTCCTTTGCAGGATTAAACAGCATTACAACAATTATTTGATGCCAGGTTTGATTGCTGCTAGCTCGTCTCCTCACGCTTCACTTTTCGGTGCTTAACTCATCTCTTTGACGCGCAATCGCAGGGTATTGGTCTACGCGCTCACTGCTAGCAGCAATCAATTCCCGTCCGACTAGCAACGGACGGGTTCATCTTTAATTATTTATAATAATCAACAAATAATTAATAAATAATTAATAAATAGTTAGTCACAAAATATAAAATAACTCAAGAATTTGTATCATTTTCTCATAATTAATATCAGTTTAATAATCAACAAAAGTTAGCAGTTATTTCTTTTGTAAAAGGTTACATTAATAATGGAATATTAATTACCGATTTAGGTGGGGGAGCGATGTTGTTATGAATAGCTCAACTTTTGCCAAAGGTAGCGATAATACCTTTGATGTTTTGAATTTTGATTTTATTTCACCCTCTCCCACCCAGGATGCCGAACTACTCAACCAGCTATCATTTGTTCCCGGATTAAAAGAAATTTTGATGCTGCGTCAAGTTCATGCTTTAGAACACGCTACAGTCTGGACTTTAGGTGAATCGCATTCAGTAGTTAGAAAAAAAACAACGCATCATAAAGATGTTGTTGATAATCAGCTTTACAGTGGTTTATCAACAGAAGAAGGCTTTTATCTTTATGGTGAAGTCAACATCAGCGATTTACGGCGCTCCGTAAACCTTGCTCTGCAACGCCTTACTAATGGCGAATGGAATTTAGCCGTACATCCTCGTTGTGGAACAAATGCATCGGTTGCAATGTTATTGACGGCAGGATTGGCTTTAGGAATGCATTTATTATTACCGCGAGGACCGATTGAACAATTAATTGGTTTAAGTGTAGCAACAACAACAGCAACCGAAATTGCTCCCGATGTCGGTGCTTTCTTTCAACGTCACATTACCACTGCAATTCCTTTCAATCTCGCAGTCGAAAATATCACCCTTAAGCATGATGCAATGGGACGCAAAGCTTATTTTGTCAAAGTTAAATGGAGACAGTGAACAGTCAACAGTGAGCAGTGAGCAGTGAGCAGTGAGCAGTCAACAGTCAACATTGAATATTGAACAGCGAGCAGTCAACCGCGAGCAGTGGATAGTCTATTAATTCTTATTGCCATCTCTTCTCATCCTCCCCAAGCGGTATTCTTAGTTACAAAAAAATAATCGTTTTTTGAATGTATTCTAAGTCGCACGAAAGATGGAGTTGATTTAACTCTTAGTAACACTAGGAGAGTAATTTAACATCAAGAAAGTTTTATCATGGTTGCGACATTAAACGAAACTCAACGTAAGGCGATCGCTATGAAGTTAGCGGATATGAAAGTGCTGCAAAATCAGTTGATTGCTAGCGAACAGAAATTAATCTCGGCTATCAACGATGGTGAGATAACCAAGCGTTTACAGGATATGCTCAAAGATGACCAAGAAAGCTTGGGAACTATTGAAGCAGCGATCGCTAAATTTGGTACTGCATCCGAACCTCAAGAGAAAGTAAAGAATTTCACCCAAACCGTTGACAAAATGATGGGTGGTAGCACCTTATCTCTTTATGAAAAAGCATTACAGCATGAAGGAATGAAGCATCAGTTAGTAATGACTGGTATGCTCGTACACAAGTGCGCTCAAACTGCTGGTGAAGATTGGGAAGAAGCAATCGATCCTATCAACAAAGTAAATTTCCAAAATCGCGCTCACCAAGAGCAATTAAAAGCAGTTATTTACGCTTTAGGAACTCGTGAATTAGTTGGCAAAGAGCCAGATACAAGCATTTGGGCTGCTGTTGAAGATGGAATCGCTGCTGCAAAAGGTTTGTTTAGCGGTTTAGCTAGCTAAGATTTTTCTTCACATTCAAATAGGAAAGCAGGGAATGTAGATTTTAATTCTCTGCTTTTTTATTTTTTATATAGCGAATTTTTACTTTCGTGTCATACACTACCTACAGCGGATTTCATCTTAATGAGGTACAAAACACTCCTTTGAGGCAAGGGAGCAGGGGGCAGGGGGAGTGTACCTCATATACCTACCTGCAAAGCGCTTTAACTACGCCCGCCCTCTGGGCACCCCTTTCCGATATCTTGGAGAAGGGAAAAGATAGAGAAACCGATACTTATAGCGTTAGCATTACCTGGTTAGGACATTAATGAAGACACAAACTTATGATTATTAACCTATAACCCTTCTCATAGCGCTATTTGCCAATCTTAATTACCTTAGAATAGACTCATTTTCATTGCAAAAATTATTGCCGTCATGAGTATACCCTTCTTTCAATATCGCTTAGCGCTGCTAGCTAGCATGGTAATTATCGTTCCTTTTGGTTACATAGTCAGGTTTTCCCAAGGATTGAACCCAGCATGGCTGCATGATGCGTTAGGAAGTGTTGCTTATGAAATATTTTGGGTATTATTCTTCGCTTTTGTTTTACCCAGAGTTTCGCCTTTGCGTATAGCAGTTGGAGTTTGCATTGCTACTTGCGCCATAGAATTTTTGCAGTTGTGGAAACCGCCATTTTTAGAAGCTGCTCGTAAAACTATACCTGGCAGACTTATTTTAGGAAATACCTTTGTCTGGGCAGATTTTCCAGTTTACTTCGTTGGTAGTTTTGTCGGATGGATATGGTTATATTTAATCAAAAGCTATTTTTTCAAAAAACGTCATTCGTAATTTTTATTCTCAATTACCAACGATCAATTATCAATTATCAACTCTAAAGACACGATCAATAGTTTACCCGAAATTATATTTGTGCCTTAAGCATCTTGAAAAAATTTAATTTATGTAGTCAGATAGTCAATTGATTGATTTATTGCCCATCTAATAAATTCTGATGGGGTGTGAGATAGGAAAATGAGAAAACTTTATTTTTTAGTTCCGGGTACAGATGGTAAATTCGCTTGCGGTGGATTATGGGCGGAATTAAAAACTCTCAAACTTGCTCAAGAAATATGTGATGCTCAAGTGGTGACTTATCGTCAAAGAGAAAAAGACAAACTTTTCTTAGATGATGTCTTGCAACAGCAAGATTTAGAGCAAGCTATATTTGTGATTAGCTGGGGATTTGATGTTGCAAAACTTGCTCCTCGCTTAAAATCTTATAATGTTGTTTACCACGCTCATAGTGCTGGTTATGGTTTCAAGCTGCCAGCAAGCATTCCTATAATTACTGTAAGTCGTAACACTTTAGGATATTGGGGACAATTATCACCTCACAGTTTAATTTATTATTTACCCAATCAAATTAGCGACGAATTCAAAAATCAAAATTTGGCAAGAGATATTGATGTTTTGGTTTTGGCAAGAAAATCTTCGGAATATTTAATTAAGGATTTAGTTCCAGCATTGCAGCCAAAATGTAAATTAGAATTTATTGATTATTATATAGAAGATATTCCAGCACTATTTAATCGAGCTAAGATTTATATTTATGACTCCGCCGAATACTGGGCGCAGCAGCGAGTAACTGAAGGATTTGGTTTGCAGCCGATGGAAGCTGCTGCTTGTGGTTGTCAAGTTTTTTCCAGTTTGAACGGTGGACTTTCTGATTATTTAGATCCAGGATTCAACTGTTATAAAATAGCAGCTTATTCCAAAAAATATGATATGCAACGTATTCTGAAGCTGTTGCAAAATTGGTCGCCACTAAATTTACCAGAAAGCTTTTTTCAAGAATACCGTCGCGAGAATATTATTTCCCGCTTTCAGGTTATCTTATCCGAGCTAAATGAGTTTTTTGACCACAAACAAAATCATCAATCAAATATTCAACCTTTAACAAAAATGCGTCTAGCAAAATTATCTACCCAAAGAATATTTAATAAAATTAAGAAGAAATTGCAATAGATTACCAGCTACCAATTACCAATTACCCCATTACACATATATGATAAGTGTTCAAGCGAACATGATGTATAGGAGTGAAATTGATGAGTCGTAGGTTGCTGGTAACGGGTGGAGCCGGGTTTATTGGCTCCAACTTTGTACATTATTGGTGCGAGAATTATCCAGATGACAAAGTAGTAGTATTAGATGCACTCACCTATGCGGGAAATCGAGCTAATTTATCTTCTTTAGAAGCGAAAGATAATTTTTGTTTTATTAAAGGAGATATTTGCGACGCTTCCTTAACCAAACAACTTTTGGAATCAGAAAAAATCGATACTATTGCTCATTTTGCAGCTGAATCTCATGTTGATAGATCGATTCTCGGACCTGGTGCCTTCGTACAAACAAACGTAGTCGGAACATATACGCTTTTAGAAGTTTTTCGTCAATATTGGTTAACTCAAAATAAACCCGAACATTATCGTTTTCTGCATGTTTCAACAGATGAAGTTTATGGAAGTTTGAAGCCCAAAGACTCACCTTTTACCGAGGCTACAGCTTATGCTCCTAATAGTCCCTATTCTGCATCAAAAGCTGGTAGCGACCATTTAGTTAGAGCTTATTTTCATACCTACGAACTACCAACAATAATTACCAACTGTTCTAATAATTATGGGCCGTATCAGTTTCCAGAAAAATTGATTCCTTTGATGTGCATTAACGCTTTATTAGGTAAACCGCTACCAATTTATGGTGATGGCAAAAACGTTAGAGATTGGCTTTACGTGAAAGACCATTGCAATGCTTTAGATATTGTTATAAATAAAGGTATTGTCGGAGAAACTTACAATATTGGCGGTAATAATGAAGTTGAAAATATCAATTTAGTTAATATTTTATGCCAAACTATTGATGAATTAGCACCAGACTTACCGATAAAACCTAGTGGAAAATTAATTACTTTTATCAAAGACAGACCGGGACACGACCGCAGATATGCAATTGATGCAACTAAAATCAAAAATAATTTAGGGTGGACTCCTTTAGTAACAGTTGAAGAAGGTTTACATCTAACCGTACAGTGGTATCTAACTCATAATCAATGGTGGAAAGCTTTATTATCTCAAGAATATCAAGATTATTATCGTCAAATTTATAAAAACTAGTTTGTAGAAATTAATAAAAACCGGTTTGCGCCGCTATAAAAATAATTCTGATACATTACCAGTATTCCGCCACATTAATTTTACAGTTTTTGTAGTTGCGCTTCAGCGTCAAAGTACTATTACATTAGTGAAGCATGTTCGATAGGACATATCTCTAAAAACTAATGAAATGGAGTACTAGTGGTCTGTCCCATTAAAATTGACGGGTAAGGGCAGGGAGGGGGA
>JAHCMI010000106.1 GCA_019192545.1 Rivularia sp. MS3
CGGCTGACCAGTTCAGTTCGTAGGTTTCCCTACTCATACGACTTTCACGTCGCGCATAAGTTATGTCTCCGTCGTAAGGTGACTTGTCGCCTTTTACGTTGACAAATTTATTTTCTGACCAGCTTACCGATGGGAAAGCTTTCTTCACTAATGATTCGGCTTTGTGTCGGTTTACTGACTTCTGTTTGTTGAATACGGTGAAAGCTCTTTTGGCTATGAACCACAGAGAATCTCTTGCGTTATTCATGTCGCAGAAACGGTGGTAGTTGCGCCAACCGCGTATAACGGGAGCTAATTTCGTAGCCTTGACTTCAGCCCCATAATTAGGATTGTTGACGATGGCTTTGACCTTCTCACGCATAGCCTCAAAGTTATCCTTTGATGGAGTGCTTCGGAACTTACCGTTTTTCTGGACTTTACAATTCCAGCCTAGAAAATCAAATCCTTCTGTCGTAGCCGTTACTTTGGTTTTTTCTCTGCTGATTTCCATACCTCGTTCTGCTAAGAACTCGGATACTTTGTTAAGTACTTTATCCGCGTCATCTTGTGGTTTGAGGAAGAATATCATATCATCGGCGTATCTAATACTTGGATGTATGTCCTCAATCCCGTTGAGTGCAATGTTTGCTAGCAGTGGACTCACGACCCCACCTTGCGGAGTTCCTTGTTCAGGAAATTCTGGGTTTATTCCCGCTTTTAGGCATCGGAATATTCCTAGTTTTACTCCCGTTGGCGATATTAGTTTGTCCATAATTGATTTATGGCTAATTCGATCAAAGCATTTACTAATGTCTAGTTCAATGACCCGCTTTTTCTTATTAGTATCGGAGGTTCCAAATTGGTTTCCGATTCTTTTAAGTTGGTTAAATACCATCTTTTGAGCATCTTGAGTGCATCTTCCAGGTCTGAAGCCGTAGCTTCTTGCGTGGAATGTTGCCTCATGAGCCGGTTCAAGCGCGTATTTAATTAGACATTGCCATGCTCTATCCGATATTGTTGGCACCTTGAGGATTCTGGTAAAGCCATTCTTTTTTGGAATTGGCACCTCTCGTAATCCTTGGTGTTTCCAATCGTTTACCTCGGAAAGCTTGTTGTACAAGTCAAAGCGTTCTTTGAATGTCAGAGCTTTCTTACCATCAATCCCCGCCGTTTTTCGCCCTTTATTTAATTGGGTTACTTGACGGATTGCTAACAAAGAAGCTGATGTGGATTTCAGAACCAGCTTTTGGAGTGACCTAGCGCGGGCTATGTCATCAACTCTAATAGCTTTGAATATTCTCTTTTGTAGGCGGAAAAGGTTTTTACGGAATTTCTTCCAAGGTAACTTTCTCCAAGATTCACTAGTATTATTACTGTGTCTAATCATGCTTTACTAAGGATGAATATTTTCTGAATACCCGACAGCAGTTTCCGCTGTCATCCTACCCACTGCAAGGAATTCGGCTCAACCTAGCTTACTGAAGTTTCGACTACACTCCAGACCAAAACGCAGTGTTTTTACTCGTTCCGTAACAAAGATACTTTCGTGAGAAAGCTTTTCTGAAACTTAGGGTGGTTCATTTTGCCTGATATCTTCCCAGGATTGCAGTTAACGTATTAAAATTACTGCGGGAGTTGCGATATCAAAGTCTACATTTTGTTTTCAGGTTGTAGCTCCTTGTTAAGACACTTTTTTAGAACTCAGTTTACCCATATTTCATCCCCGTTAGCGCCAGGGTAGTTACCTGCTTGGCTCCTGATTGCGCCCTGTTCCCAGCTTCACTCTGCGGTAACGGTTGTAGCCGCTCGGTGTGGGCAGATAGGGAGTCACGTCATCCCGGACGGGTAGGTTTTTCACCTACATCTTTGAAACAGTTATAGATTTTGGGGCGTGCCCCGCGAATCTACCTAACTCATACCCCTCTATTTACTAGAGGCTCCTAGCTAGAACGAACCGCACCAATACTACAAGTGTCCCAAACTCTTACAGCTAGGACACTTCACCCCCACACTCTTCAGAACTGTGCAATGACCTTGCGCGGTAACGGTTCGGTAAATAAATCCTGTACATTTTGTGTAAAATACATTATACGGATTCAATATTACAAGATGTGCCAGATGCTATTCTTACTTTTTACTTACTTTTTACGTACTACAAAGTTACATAAATTAACTGACACACGGCTATGTTAAAAATTATAATTATGTGCTATGCATTTTGACACAGGCATATCTGCAATCGTAAGTGTGTAGAAATAAATGTAGATTTCTATCTCATAGCTTTGCTTTTAAGTTTCGGTAGGCGTTTGGGGCAAATAAATGCTGGTACAAAGGTAAATTTTAGAGGTGTTACTTTGAATCTCCACTCGAATAACTTTGTCTCTTAAAGGATAAGTAACGATTCAAATCTTTATCAGTAGCCATATAAATTGGAATAATGGCGCAGAGAACGACCATAATCAAACTCCCAACTATGAGAATTGTGGAGAGCTTTGAACTGAGTGCTAAAACCATTGCAATCAGGAGAACAATCATCAAACTACAGATACCCATCAAGACATACTTTGCCCATTTACGCCCTTGCAGAACATAGTACATAACTACAATTGTCAGTAAAATGCGTCCAATTGCCCATTTATCCCGTGCTATTGCAACCAGCGTTGCATCCAGGATACATAGCACCACAAACAAAGTTATTAATACATTTCTGGCTTTTAAAGCTGATAAATCATGTTGGAGCATAGTTTTTGAATGATGCGTTAAAAATAAAATTAGAAAAAATCTTCTTTCAAGTCAACTTTTTAACGCTTATTGTTACGAATTTATAGGCTATGCAGCGATTTAGATACCTGGTGCCGAAAAATGCAGAAGTCAAATTAGATTAAAAAAAATACATATACTACATTATTACGCTTCAATATTGCATATCCCTACAAATGCTATCTCCTCATTGGGATAGTTTGAAGTGAAAATATGTACTTCTATATATATTTCCCAAATAATTTAAGTAGTTCTAACATTGTCATCAATATATTTTATAAGTCATTACTAAAATGGAATAAACCAATAAGTTAAAAAATATATTTTCATAAGTTAAAGATTTTAAACTATATCATGATTGAATACGCACCTACTAATCTTTTAAATACTAAATTAGATTTCGCAGAAGAACATCATTACTCATATACAATTAATCCTTTAAGAAAACAGTTAGGTTGTTACCACCGCTACCTTGAATATTACACAATCCATATAACAAACAAAAGATTGATACTGGAATCATATATTAATCACGACATTCTAATTAATTATCATAATTTATATCCTTATCTACCAAGTTTTGACGATTTATTAGCTTTTGCAGCTTTTACATATAAAAATAGAATTATTAAAGCAAAAAAAAATATGCAGTTAATAAAATATAAATCCGTTTCATTAGAATATAAATATATTGATACAATTGGTTTTGCTAAAAGTAGTGATATAAAACATCATAGAAATGTTGGTCATATTCAATTATTAGCAGATAAAGACCACGATATAGAATCATTTAAAATCCTTGATTTTTGCTTTTTTAAAGTTTTTCCAGTATGTGAAATAACACTTGAGTCTTTGCAAGACACTTTTAAAAATATATTTTCTGATGACAATGATGCTCTATATCACTTTATTATCTATGGAAATTTATTTCTAAATCAATTTAGAGCTTCTATATAGGGGGGAAAGTAGCCAGCGTGTCACGAGCCGCCACGCTTTGCCTGAAAGCACTACTGTGTAAGGGTTACAAAAATAAAATTTCTCTTTAACCTAAAAATCGCCGAAAAACCTTATTTTTGTAGTACCAATTAAACTTTAAGCTGTTTGGTACAGAATTCGACGATGTAGTCACTGCCGGTTTCAGGCTCAAAAGTTTGGGATAGTTCAAATGATGGAAATGTTACAGCTTGATATATGTATTGAGTTGGTCAAAATCCCATTTTTCAGATAAAAGTTGAAAAATTTTCCTGAAACTACTTTGCGACAAGGGTTTCAGCCATCGCATGGCGGCTCGTGTCAGCTTTGCCACTTTTACCCCAATGTAGCGCATGATGTACCACATCGCGCTTCACTGGAAGCGCGAAGATGCTCACAATTCTACAAACAAACCCTCGTCTATGCTGTCAAACTCATCACCACTCACAACCAATAAATACGGATATTACAAAACACAGAGCCACATTACCTTGTTCGCTATAAAGTTCATAATTACCTCGTTATAGCTTTTCCGGCATTTGAGATTTATACTTCCGATTCTACGTATAATGATGAGTATCAATTTTTCAAGTAAAGATTTGAATTTCAATCGATGTCCGTCTCAATATCACCATCTAATCCCAATTCTTGCAGCGCAACTTTAGTTTCTTCAATCTTCTGAGCGGAAATATCTCCCTCTACTGAAACGGACACCTCTATAGTCAGTTTCAAGTTTTTGTTGGCAGCAAATTTGGAAAGAACTCTTGTGTAAAAGTTCATCCATTTTTGGGGTGTAATCGTACCAGCCCATTTGAGTAATTTCGCTGATGTTGGTGGGGGAGTAATTTCGGTTGGTTCAGTGCTGGTGTCTGTTATATATGGGTTTGTCTTATCTTTGACTGTATTGGTGGTAGAAGTTGTGGTGCTGACGGTAGTAGTAGAGGTGTCAGTGCTATCCTCATTATTTGATTCGGATGATGGAGTTTGCGTGTCAGCAGCGCTTTCTGATTCAGCTTTTTTGTAAGCTTCCGCAGTTTCTTGGGTGATGATAAATACATCATCAGAGATTTCTATATCAGTGGAAATGATGGTGCATTGATGTTGAAACGGCTCATATTTAGCATCTCCAGTTTTACCAACGTAGGCGAGAGTACCATCTTTCACGCCACGAACAATAGCTTCTTTAACTGCATCCCCATTTAGCAACCGAGGAAACCGTGGTGAGGCAAAAAATGCATCGCGGACAGCTTTGGTACTCCATTCTGTAAATGCAGGGGACCAGTTGCGTACAATAAAACGAGGGCTGATAGTATCTTCAACATCCCCATCTTGACGCAGACGGTTAAAAATTAATTCAACCATTGTCCTTGCCATGCTGGATGTTATCATCCCCAAGTCTACGGTGCGAATTTTGTTATCTTTACCTAAAAGTGCAATATTTTTGTAAGAACGCCATACACTTTCTTTTAAGTCGCGTTGTGCTTTTTTGAGATTTTCCTGCAATTGGCGTTTTTGGCTTTCGTCTAAGCGTTCTGATTCTTCATCGCGGATATCTTCCCATGCCAGAACTTTTCTCGCTTCCTCTCGTAGCTGTGTATTGCTTTCTGGAATTGCCCAAATTATGGCACTCTTGAAGGTACGGTCGGAAGTGCCATACTCCCGCGTCATGGACTCTACGAATTTTACAGTTTCTCCGTCTTGCATGGAATGTTCGGGTGCTAGTATGGCTAGGGTTAGCACTGCGCGGTTGGGAATTGCACTGGAGTTTTCTGGAAAGTAAATCGGTTGAATTTCTTGGCTTGCAGCGAAAACTTTTTGAATTTCTGCTTTGACTCGTTCGTTAATCCTGGGTGATTGGACGTTGGCGCGGCGGTCTGCAAGAATTTTATTTAAGTTGGGGGATAGGCTAAAGCGATATTTGTTTTTTTCTATTGAAAGATAATAACAATCGGTGGAAAGTGTATCTAGAACGGTTTCTACGTTGCCGATATCTAAAGATGGTTCTGCTACTGCAAGGCGGATTTCTGGGATAGTGGCTTCGGTGCGGGTACAGCCACCATTGGATTCAAAGAATATTGTTGTTGTGACTTTGCGGTGCAGCCTTGTTTTTTTGATAATATCTACAGCTTCCGCATCTAGCCGCACTGCATGAGAATCTTTTTTACCACAGATATCAGTAGTTACCGCTCCTTCTAGACGGGTTTCTCCGAGTTGTTCAAATGCCGCAGCCCTGAATTGGGGGTCATCTAGGGGTGCCGTACCCAAACTAACTAAATGGTCGCGGTGTCCCCCCTGGTATGCTTTTTGGTAAGCGTTAGATACCCACAATGCTAAGAGTCGCAGCACTCCCCTGGTGCGTTGGAAGCGCGGTAAAGCCTGCCATTTGCGCTCGAATACAGATAGCACGGTTGGATGAAAGGGATAGGTGGCTTGGAAGGCTTCGCGGGCGTTATCTAGAGGAAACCAACTGGGAAGTTGCTGACGGTGTTCCAGTACCCAATCGGCGTATTCGTTACAGGTCTTAATTGCATCTTTGGGTAAAAGAATTCTGCCATCTGCGGTGACAGCACCGGGTTCCCATTCAAATAAGCGGCGACGAATGATTTCGGAGGTTTCCGACTCCGCAGACATAATCACTGGTTTACCCACGCGGTCGAGCATTTTCTTGAAGCGTTGCTCGTCGGCTTCGTCGTCGGAGGTATATTCCATTTCTGATGCGGGGATGGAAACTACTAAAACAACGTTATCTAAGCTTCTAGCGGTTTCCGATAATGCTTGAATGAAATTATATAGGTAATTATTGTAACCCTTACGACGGTAGCTACTAATGTAGTTAATAATTTCATCCATTAATATCAGGCAGGGTTTATCTTTGGGAAGAAATTTCCTAATAACATCGCCTTTGGGTTCAATAAATTGAGCTTCGTGTTCTGCAAGTACGGCTAAAGCTTCTGCACCACCCAATTGATAAGCGATTTCTCCCCACGGTGTTTTGCGGAGCGGTGTACCGTCATCACCACCACGTCCTTGAATGGAGTCAAATTCTGTACCAACAAAGACAGCAACTGCTGCTTCTGGGATTGAGGAAATTTCTGCTCGTTGCAGTATTTTTTGTACTCCCGTCCAACGGTTAGCTGCTGCACCATTTTTGGCTAGATGGTAAAGTAGCGTCAGCGCGTGGGTTTTACCGCCACCGAACTGAGTAGCGAGGTTGAAGACTGCCGAGGTTTCTGTTTTTTCTCCGGAGAGACGACGTACTACTTGGGCAGCTAAATCAGTTAAATATTTAGTTAGATAGGTACGGTCAAAAAATCTTTCTGGTTCTTTATAATCAGCAGGAGCAGTTTCGTCTCGTACCTTGTCAAGGTGGACGGCGAATTCGGAAGCATCAAGGGGTTTACCTTCCCGTAGGTCTTCGCGGGGAGTTAAGCCGTCAATTTTATACCAAGGTTTGAGTGCTGCCATAAGTGTCCTTTTATTCGCTTTTTATTAACTTTTTAAGAATATTTTGTAAGAAAATTTCTGCTTCTTGGAGAAGACGGGAATGTAAATAGCGGAAATGTTCTGAATTAATAGGAGCGTGTTGTAACCCAAGCCAGTTAAATTGTGCCGACAATTCTTTCCACGATTTTTTGATTTGTGTTTCTTTACCGTGGTCTGCATCGTGACGCAGCCACTTGTTTCTCAAATGTTTAATACACCAAATTAAATCACAATCAGTAGGTTCAAGGACACCACCATGTTCTTTTAAAAAACGCAGTTTATCTTTACCAGCACCTTCATAAAATAAGAAGTAAAGGCAATCTACGAAATCCCCAAATGTTTGCTTAGTTTGCGGAAGTAGCCAAGGTAAATCAGTATATACTTCAAGAAGTTTGTTTGTTGGCTTAAATATTTCTGATTTTTCTTCTACTTTTACAACTTCGTTACATCGTGTTGCTAAAACTAGAATGTTTCTAGATAGAGCAGAGGCTTTTGCAGCCGAAGATGATTTAATTAAAGCGTCTTCATCTTCTATATTTTGTGATTCAACAGCAGTTATTAATTCTTTCTGTTGAATAATTGGTAAGTCTAGTTGTCTTGTATCAGATACCTCATCATCTATTGGTGTAGCAATGACTGATGATAAAGCCTCTGTTGTAGACAGTAACTGTACTTCTGCTAAACGTAAAGATGTATTTAAAGCCTTTGCTATTCTTTGATTTTCTGCTGACGAAATACGTTGAATTGTGCTTTCAACAAATCCCGTATAAATCCTAGAGTTTTCTAATAATCGTGCAGCTAAATTTGGATTTGTAGTCAACAGTTTTAGTTCTTGAAATCTGTTGATAGTTTGTGTCAAGCTACTATGCCAAACCATCGAAGATTCTCGAATTTGTGGTATTGTCGATTGAAGTAATCTAGCAGCATCTTGGCTGGGTTGTATCAATCTTTTCCAAATATCAGTTTGCTGCTTAAATCCTTTTATAATTTTTAATTGCTCAAATTCTAAACTTTTTAAAAGTTGTAAATTTGATTTTTTAATATTTTCAGAAAATTTTAGTGATGGAATTAAAGCATTTTCTAATGCTAAGGAATGCGATGATATTTTTTCAATGTTAATGGGTTTATCACTTTTTAATGCATTTATAGTATCAATAATAGCTTTATTTACTTCTGGCATTTTGCTGATAGCAGCAATTTCCTTGTTAATTTGCGAATATCTAGTAGCAGCTAAATTTTTATTTAATTCTAGCGCATTAGTTCTTACCACTTCCTGAAGATTACGGTAAGGTTTAATAATTTCGACAACTTTTTCAAGAGATTTCAGCAGTTCTTGATTGTGCTTAAATGGTTCATTAATTTCGACAACTTTTTCCAGAGATTTCAGCAGTTCTTGATTGTACTTAAATGGTTCATCTATCATAATTTAATCAATTAAAATCCCAGTCCTTTCTTCCTTGCTAACACACCATCCACCCAGCGTTTTTCATCCGTACCGTTGGGGTACAATGCAGAAAGTGCTTGAGCTAATCGCCAGAAGCGTTGGTCATCTCCTGCTCCTTCTTCTACCAGGAAGCGTTTTAAGGCTTCGCTACGTCCTGCTGCAAACAAAATCATGCTTTGGTGGATGCGGTCTAATGTAGTATTCCCCAATTGTGGAACATTTTTTTCTCCCCAGTCGTTGTCTTCGTTTTCTATGCTACCAGCGATGTCAAAAAGATTTAGTTGTTTAGCATTATTCTTTTTACGCTTGGTAGGTGTTTTGGCTTCCTCTTTACCAAAAAGGTACTGAGTGCGTTCTGAAACTGGGAGAAGATTTGCTTTACTACCTTTTATTTCTACAAGTTGTGTCAGATTTTCTAAGTGTGCGCCCAGTCCTTGAGCGATTTTCCGGGCTGCATCAAATTCTAGAATGTAACCAGTGGATTTACTGGATTTACTAGAGGTTTCTTCCTCGTCTTCTGCTTCCGTTTCTTTGCTATCTTTGGTGTTATCAACGTTACCAGTAGAAAGCGTCCACAGCCACATAGCGGTGAGACGGGCATCTTCTTCAAAGCCCGTGGCATCTGCACCGGAGAATATCATACTCAGGGCTTCTTTGGAAACTGCTGCCCAGACGTATTCCAGGTATTCTTTGAGTGTGACTTCTTCGCCAGAGGCTTTTTCTACGCTGGAGTAGCGGGAGAAAATTTCTAAAGCGGGACCGAGACAGGCGAAGATGGCATCAGCACCAACTACTCCTTCTGCGACTAAGTGGGGTATCCATTTATGTATGCGTTGGGGGAGTTCCTGGAGGACATCGCGCCAGTCGCCGATTTCATCTGCGTTGCGGGGACGGCAGACGAGGTGAACTGAGGAAGCGAGAGCGGCTGAGTTACGAGCGCGTAATCTTGTACCCATTTCAGTATCGATTGTCCATGAACCTGTAATTGTCCAGCCTGCATCTACCATTGCTTGTAATTGTGCTTCCCAACCGGATGTTGATTTATGGGCAAATACAATTAGACCAATACCTTCTGATGATAAAATGCGTCTACCTTCTACCATCGCTTGTGCCATTGTTGTTTCAAAGTACTGGCGATTTTTGCCTTTGATTTCATCAACAATGCACTCATCTTTTTTAGGAGTTAATTCATCAGAAAATGAGATATCAGTAGATGACGATAAACTACGTTTTAGCCATACATAAAAGAAATCTGATAAATCTGCATATGGTACAGCATCGTAATATGGGGGGTCTGTACATAAAAATTGCGCTGAATCATCAGGTAAGAAATGATTGGTAGCTGAAGTAATTTCACTGTTACCCAACCAACCAAATGTCTGCTTTTCACGTTCAATTACATTTAATAACCATTTTAAAGATGTTTCCCAACCACCAGACCTCTCATTAGTTGGATCACCTTCAGCAAAATCCCACATCATTGAAATAGCTTGTCTGACAAAAGTGTGATTGATTCCACTCATTGTAGGGTTAGGGTCATAAGAGCATAAAGAAGAGCATCTATCAGCAACTCTGTTTATTACTAATGCAAAACAAGTTTGTACAGCATAGGCTAATTTATTATCATATTTATGAGCTAGTTTTTTCCCTAGTTCTTGCACTAACCTTACCAATGTAGTTAATGCCAATAGTTGCCGAGGTGTGAACAAGTTTTCAAACTTATCCATGCCATAATTACGTTGAGAAAATGCTCTACCTGCACCACTACCCCCACCTTGCGGAGTAGGTTCCTCTGGGACTAAACTTAATGCTTCATGATGTTGTTTTTTTCGTTTCTTTAACTCATTTTTAGCCTTTATTACTGCTTCTAAATCTTGCTCATTCGGCAACCGAAAAAATCTTCCTTTCTCTCCCGGTTTAATTATCACTACTGCAAACAATCTTGCATCAGCAGCACCACCTTGACGCTCTTTTAATTGCTTTCTTACAGAAGTCACAGGAGTTGTAAAACCACAACAAGGACAAGTCGCAGAACCTCTTTTAACAGTTCCATCAAAACCAGGATTTTTAACCTCAACTTCTGGCTTATTAGCAACTACCCACTTACTATTTTGCTTCTCAATAATCTCAAAATCTACCCGCTTATCTTCCGGCTTTGGAATCATCCTTAACGCCACAGACTTATTACTTTTCTTCGCCAACCATAGCGACCTAATTAAAGGAACTTCCGCACCACAACCGGGACCTTCACAAGTAATAGTCCTCGCCCAAAGATAAGCAATTGGCGTACTTCCATCCGGGTCTTTAGGATAAAATTCTGCTAATTCTTTCTCCGCTTCTTCCTTAACCCACTGTCCCCATTTCCTAACTTCATCCGCCAACTGCTGCCCATATTTAGGAATATATTCCAACATCACTTTATTCAACAAAACCGCTACCGGATTCAAATCAGAAGCAAACGCATCCGCACCCACTCGCAATGCTTCTAAAGGTATCGCTCCACCACCTGCAAAAGGGTCAACAACTAAGGGTTTTGTTCCCGGAATTCCTCCTAATGCTTCATGGGCAGTTTGGGTTAATTTCCTACTGGTTTCTAAATAATCCGCATCTGTCGAATTATCCCAATTTGCAAAGTCAGCAATAAAATCTAAAAGCGTGCGGCGAAGCTCATAAGGATTATCTAAATATTCAGGATTTTTATTAATAGTTGTTAAACGACTAAAAGAATCAGCGCTAGCTTTTTGCTGATGTTTCTTCGCCCAATTTAACATCAGCTTTTTAGCCGTGTTTATAAATTCCTTTGGACATAAATCATCCGCAGGGTCAAACCACAAAGCAGCACAAATAACCGCCCGACAAGCCGCCAAAGGTCGCCTAGCCCACCATATATGTAAAGTAGAAATATGCCCGTGACGGATGGATTTTTCGCGCCGTGCATGAGCAGAAATTCGTTTGATGGGTAGGTCAACTTCGATAAGACGTTTTGGGTATGGTGTTGTATTCATTCGTTAAAGCTGCTTCCTCCACTGGTCTAACCCTACTAGGAGAATATACTCCAGCCAAGGGGTGAACCTTTGTATAATAGAATCTTCTTGCTCAGTATAGGAGAATTGGAAGACTTCGTTACACAAAACGCGAGGTGCATCAAAAATAACTTCTTGTTCTTCAGTTTTATCTCGGTATTCAATAAAGGCAGATGCTGCCATAATGCCAAAGAATTCAAAACCCAATCCGTGGAAAGACAAAATAATCTCAGTTTGTCTATCTTCCTTAATTTTTAATCTCACCCAACTCCGGTAAGTTCTAGTATCTGCATAATATTCTAATGCTTTAGCGGTTTGAATAATTTGTTGTCGGAACCAGTAATCGTTACTTTCATCGCTTCTTTTTACATCCGCAAAATAATGTTCTTCTAATTCATTTAATTCATTATTTAATTCCCAAGCAATTCTGCCAAATTTCTCTTCAGCAATATCTTCCAGTTTTGCAGTAAGTTCAAAACAAGAACGCTGCATTTGCTGAACTTGTTGTTCTTTCCGAGATTTTAAGCGTTCTATTCCGGCAGAAATTACTTTTTTAAGTGGCTCGTTGTCATTAAGAACATTCTCAGAAAGACTTAAAGCCTTGACAAATGCTTTCTTTTGTAGTTTTGCAAATAAAGTAATTAAATTTGATAAATTCCCATTGTCTGCTGCTTCTAAAGCATTAATATATTCATCTCTAAAATCACGATTTATAACTAAAGGAAACCAACCCGCTTTAATAAAAATTAGCGAAGCCAATGCTCTTGCAACTCTTCCATTACCATCTTGAAATGGATGAATTTGAGTAAATCTATGATGTAACCAAGCTGCTTCAATTTCTGGCGGAACTTTTTGTTTAATATGCTCTAAATGCATACTAACTAAACGTTCCATTTCTGATTGAACTTGTAAAGGGGGACTATACTCGTGAATTGTTCCGTCTCTACGAGTTGGATTATTCGGATTTTGCTTCCACTTCCCGTGTAGTAAAGCAACTCTTACTTTATTCCCAAAAGCATCAACAGCATCAACTGTTTCTTGGTGCTGTGTAAAAATTTCATGTAATTGTCTAATATAAAAAAGGGAAAGTTCTTGCTTGCTTGCTACAAAATCAAATAATGCTTCTAAAGCATCTTGTTGAGCAATTAAAACCGGAACGATATTTTCTGCTGGTTTATCAGTTGTACCGTAAGGAATTAAAGTTGTTTCAATACCTTTTTCAATTAAAAGTTGTGTTGTACCTCTATCAATAGAATAAAGATTTTCAATTATTCCTGTTTCAATAGCCCACTCACGACTAAGTTGTTCGTTAAAGTTTTTTAATGCATCTGATTCTAGAAGTTTCTTAGCCTGACTTTTCCAAATTCCAGCAAGACTTTCTAATTCAGTAGAAGCTAATTCCATCCAATTTGGAGGTAAATCTTCAATTGGTTTCCAGACATAAACAGTTTGTACCATACTTCCTCGTTTTTTAATAAAACTATGCTCGTAAATTTAATCCTCACTTTTTAATAAAAGCTATACTCATAAATCTAATATTTACAATAAAGGAATAAGTTAGAAGGAAGAGGAAATAAGTTGATTATTTTTATTAATAACTATGCCGTTACGCTAACATTTGTGGCTATAAACCTTACTCAAAAAAAATCAGTTACTTTTAAACGCAAAGCGTAAAAAATATAAAATTATTGTTCTAACTCCATGTTTTAGAATGTGGATTTTTCTTCCTTATTCTTTCTTGTTTTGTAATTTAATTAAATAGCTATACTCATAAACATAATCCTTACTTTATGATGAAAAATATACTTATAAACTTCATGTTTTTTATATAAATTAAATTCATCAATATAATCATTACCTTTCAATAAATAACTATCATCATAAACTTAATAGTTTACATAAAAACTATACTCCGTCTTCTTAATCCTTTTAATAAAAGAGATACTCATAAAAATAATCCTTACTTTTCAATCTTCTAACTATGCTCGTAAACTTAATCCTTTAATTAAAATTTTCTCTTGTAGACGCGATAAAAGATTGACTAAACTTGTTAAATTACCCGTATCTGCTACTTCGGAAGCATTAATATACTCTTGACGTTCGTTGCGCGTAATCACCACCGGAAATAATCCTTGACGTATGAATATTAATGATGCCAAAGTCCGAGCAACTCGACCATTTCCATCTTGAAATGGATGAATTTGCGTGAAGCGATGATGCAACCAAGCTGCTTCAATTTCTGGCGATACACCTATTTCTAAATGTTGATTGTGCATTTCTATCAAACGCTCAATTTCTGATTCTACTTGTTCTGGAGGACAGTATTCATGAATTGTGCCATCAGGACGTTTAGGATTATTTACAAAAGTTTTCCATTTACCATGTTCCAAAGGTACTTCTATCATTTCTGACAATGAATTCTGTGCAAATGTACTTTTTTGATTTCTGGTTAAAACTTGATGTAATTCTCTAATATAAAAAGCAGAAAGATTTCTTTCTTGAGTAACAAAACTGAACAATCCTTGAATATTGTCAGGTACGCTTAATTCTGCTAATCTTGCTTCAGAACTTGCAGTTGGAATACTCAATTCAATACCTTCTTCTAGAATAATTTGAGTTGTCCCTCTATCATTAGAATAAAGATATTCAAGCATATCAACTTCAGATAACCACTCCTGACGAAGACTGTTTTTAAAATTCTCTAAAACACTTGTTCCTTGAAGCTGCCGTACTCGTTTTTCCCAAGCATTAATTAATACTTGTAATTGCTCGGAACGCAAGTCATCCCAGTTTTTTGGCAGGTCTTCAATAGGCTGCCATAAATATGAGTACATTTACATTTTACCTGACAGAATTTTTGCTGCTCCAATATGATAATGTTCAATCTTCACTATTGGTTCCCATCCCAATCTTACCGGGTTTTGAATAACATGAATCTCTGGCTTAGACCCACAATTAAACACTACATATAGCCAATAATCCTGCTTTAACCTTTCTGCTGTTTTATATTCATTCGTCGTCAGCGCTACCTCACCCACTGTAGACCTCCCCTTCACCTCAATAAATCTGACAGCAATCGCCGTTTCTGGGTCTTCTGGATGGGGTTGGCGGGAAATTAGGTCAAAACCTCTATTTTCCTTTTCTACACTTACTACCTTCCAACCTCGCGCTTCTTCATGTTTAATTACTTCTGCAACTGCAATCCGCTCAATCTCCTCATTGCTAACCATCCGCGCAATTTCCGGTGAAGTGCGTTCCGGATGCGGTAAAACCCAAGCACATCCGTGATGGCGAATATCCGTTATCGTACAGCTTTCCTCCTGCTCTAATTCCTCCCGTCGCTGTTCCAAACGTGCATTTAACTCAAACAAACGGTCTTCTGACTGCTTAATACGTCCATCCAACCCCGGTTCTTTAGAACCAGATTCTTTGTATTCTATCAACTCAGCAAACTGACACTGCACCTTATCAATAATTGTGGTTAAACTAATTTCCATATGTTCGGAAATCGTCTTTACTTCCTTCTGTCGCTGAGTGCGAATTTCTGCCAAAAAACCATTTAATTCTTGTTCAATCAATACTTGCTCCACTCGATCGCGACTGGGTAAAGCACTATCATCTGGTAAAGAAGCTACTAACTCTGCACTTTCCACCCCAGACTCCGCAGCTTTTACAGTCACCAAATCCAAAAACAGCGTTGGCTGACGCACCGTCATCGTCCCATCCAACTCCGTCTGCACCACATACAAACGCTCGTGCAGCTTGTTACCGCGTCCATCAGAAATTCCCGCACTAAACACATCCAATCTTGCAGGCTGGTGACGGTACAAATCGTAAAATACAGCCCCTCGCCGCAAATCATCCCGTACCCGCTCCAAGACATCATCCCGCACGCACTCAAACAGCGGATGTCCCGGCGTTACCCACTCCAATCTAGGGTCTTTTGTCAATATATTTTTATCAAACGTAATCTTTTTGTACTCATGTCCCAACTTACCAAAACGAGATTCTAGGCGATCGCCTATTCCCCACAACGTCCGAGGAACTCGTCCAATCCGGTAAACTTTTTGACCTTTAGCATTTTCCTTGGGGTAAATTCCTGCAATGGGAGCCGCTTGAATAAAAAAGTCCTCAATAACCTCTGGCACCAAACGCCGTTCTTTCGCTTCAGCAGCTTTACCCACAATTGGTGCTAAATTTAATTCCCGCTTTGCTAAACCTTCCAAAGCAGAATCGCTAATCCGTTTAAACCGCTCGGTATCCACCTGCTCGACGATACGGTCTTTAATTACAGCTTCCGTCAAATTATGAGCGTACATATCCCGAATCATCCGCTCCAATTGGTTAGCAGGAAAAACATCACCCAACACGTTAAAAACCTTACCCGTTCTTTCCGGGTCAAGGTCTAACTCAATTGCCCGGATACGCTCAAATAACTTACCTAATACCCGCCCTTCACGAGTATTAGTAGATACAAAATTAAAAATCAAACAATCTTTATCCTGCCCGTAACGATGAATACGTCCCATCCTCTGCTCCAAACGCACGGGATTCCAGGGAATGTCATAATTAATCATAAACCAGCAGAACTGGAGATTTATCCCTTCCCCTGCCGCTTCCGTAGCAACTAATACCTGACAATCCTCTCGGAACTCCCGCTCGGAATAAATTCGGGTATTAGGAGTATCCCTGTCACCAACTTTCATTCCTCCATGAATTTGCGTTACAGATAATCCCCAACCCCGTAACTTACTCACCAGATAATCCAAAGTATCTTTATGCTCGGTGAAGATAAGCAGTTTCATTTTTGGGTCTTGGAATATCCCATGACGGGTAATAACTTCTTTAAGTTTGACCAACTTTGACTCAATTTCTCGCTTTTCTAAAGAACAAGCTTGAACAATAAGTTTGTTTAATTTTGATATTTCTTCCTTGAGTGCATTTGGGTCAATTGAAGCAACAACTCCTTCTAAATCTCCCAAAATTTTTTGTTGTTCAACTTCAGTTAGTTCATCAAAATGTTCGGGAATTTTTTTAGCAATTTGTTCTTGACGATAACCCTCTGGGTCTTCTAATATCTTTTCACGTTTATCCCGCATTCTTTCTAAACTGCGTCGTACAGCATACATACTAGAAGCGAAACGACGTTGTAACATTGCCATTGTAAAACCCAATGCTCGACCCCTAGCTGAATCGTCACTAGAAGCCTTAATTGACTGGTCATCAACATAATTCGTTAAATCGTCGTAAAAGTCAAACTCATCCGCATCAATCTGGAAATCAATAGTTTCAACTTTACGATTAGTGAACAGCTTTTTAACAATACCCGTTTCTGGTTCCGGAAAAGTAACAAGTGCTTCTTTAGTACGACGTAAATAAAAAGGAGCGCTATTGCGCTGCATTGCTTCCTCTAAACTTTTGACATCTCCATAAACATCTCGGTCTAAAAGTTCTAAAAACAAACAGAAATTTTTAGGGTCCCCTTTATGGGGTGTTGCTGTCATTAATAAATAGTGGTCGGTAAGTTTAGAAAGTTCTTCACCCAACCTATAAGCCAAAGTTTTTTTATCGGAACTGTGGGCGCTCATTTTGTGAGCTTCATCCACAATAATTAAATCCCAATCACTTCTTAATAAACTTTCTTTAGCATCTTCAATTCGAGAAACCCAAGACACAGAAGTGACAACCTGCTTCTTCTCCTTCCAAGGATTAGAACCATAATTAGCCCGCAAAATATCGCCTCGAATTACCTCAAAATCTTCCCGAAATTTGTCTTTGAGTTCTCGCTGCCATTGAAACGTTAAATTAGCAGGAGTAATAATCAACGTCCTTCTAACCAAACCCCTGACCTTTAATTCTTTGAGCAACAACCCAGCCATAATAGTTTTACCAGCACCGGGGTCATCAGCAAGTAAAAACCGAACTCGCGGCTGTTTCAGAAAATAGTTGTAAACCGCTTCCAGTTGGTGAGGGAGGGGGTCAATACGAGCAATTGCAAGAGCAAAGAAGGGGTCGTACTCGTAAGCTAAACCCAACCGCAAAGCTTCCACACCCAAGCGAAAATGTAGCGAGTCACCGTTCATCGGTTCTTTATCTAAAGTTGCTTGCAGTTGTTGTATCTGAGCAGCGTCAAGAATTCGTTGGTGAACTTGATTGGTTTTTAGTCCTTGACCGATAAGCTTAATTGATTCGCCCATCGGAGTGACAATCAATACCTGTACGGGTTCGCTAAAAATGGAACCTGTAACAATTACATTCGGCTTGAGTTGGTCAATTTGCATGATTTTCGCTTACTCTACATACCGCTAGCAACGCCGAAGATTGACTGTTAAAAAAACCGATTCACCAATCTATCACCGTTCTGCTACTGGAAAGTTTATACCTAATCGTGGTTACTTTGACGAGTAAAGTAAAGGTATTTTTTATACAAGTAAAATAAATATAATCAAAAGCGATTACCTACAGCGGAGCCGAACTACCATCACAAGCCGCAATAGCCAGCCATCATTAATGTTGAGCCGAGAACATACTTGTAAAAACCTGCTGTCCGGGTCTATCTTGAGAACGTATTCTTTCTTTAACTCTATAAATATTTTTTTTAAAATAGCATTATCATCCTCTAAAGCTTCATAATCAATAAAAAAATTGATTTGAACAATAATTTGCAGCATTTATAGATGTGACAATAGGAAATGCTATTGTGAAGATAATGATTACAAACCAATTATTAAACCATTTATTTTTCATAATTTATATTTTTTTTTAAAAGCTTAGTATAATTATTTTTAAAAATCATGTATATGGTACTTTTTCTAAAAACATTAATTCCTTAACTATTAAATAAAACTATTATTGAGTATTAACAATCAAAACTAATAAGTGAATATTCCTATAAATAATCTTTAATAGTAATAAAAACAATACTGTAAACAAATAGTACCAGAGGTTTATCTTCATAGAAGAAACCAATTGTTTAAGAAAAACGCTATGGTTCTGACTTTGCCCCGTAACTTCGTCGTCACTTGTTAACGTTAAAGAACAACTTGGTTCGTTACACCTACAGAATTTCCGCTTATGAAGCCTATAGTATTCCTTTTCAAGAGTAATTAATTCTGCTTGCTTAAAACTTGATTTTTTAAGACGTAATTGATAATTTTTATAAAAGTGTTTGCTAATTTCCCTACGAATGCATTTATCCAATTCACGTAGTTGTTGAATGTCTGTAACAATCAGAAAAAAGCCCATCCAACTTTTAACCCGTTCTCCAATAACACCACCGCATTCCGAGCAAGTTGTCTCCCCACGACCAATAACTTTTCTATTAATTACATTTTTGATGAAAAAATTGAATCTGCGTTCTGGCTTTTCTCCAGTCTTGTAATTTAATTCTTTTTTTATTTTCTCTTTAATTCTTGTTTCAAATCTATTAATATTTGCTTCCTTAACTCTGATATGAGCAAGCGTAAATTGAAAACCAACAAACTCTAAAGAATCTTTGTCTATATCTACACACTTAGTTTTATTTTCAGAAGTATGTAGTTCCAATTCTATTTCTTTAAGTTTTTCAGCTACTTCTATACGAACCAAATCAATTAACTTTTTTTGTTTTAAAAGTATGACAAAATCGTCCGCATAACGAACATATCTTAGAGAGTATTTCTTTGATAAATCTTTTAAAATCCAACAATCAAATTCGTGTAGATATAAATTGGCTAACATTCCAGAAAGCACACCACCTTGAGGTATACCTTGATTGCGATAAATATTTTGTCTATTAGGCTTGTAATAATAAAATATTGATTGGTCACGATACTTTCTACGTTTATCTGTGTAGGGAACACCACCAGTTTTTATAAAACACCTTAAGAGTTTTGTTGCTAAAGTATCTTTACCAAACTTATTCTCTACAAGTGAAATTAGACGCTTGTGGGGTATGGTATCAAAAAACTTAACTATGTCAGCGTCTAATGCAAACTTAAAACCCTGTTTAATATAATGATGAATTTGAGTTGCTGCATAAGGTGCAGATTTCCCTTTTCTATAAGCACAAGAAACTTTATCAAGTGTACGAGTTGCTTTAAAATCTTTCTCTACTTCATCATAAATAGCGTCATACAATAACTTTTGAACAAGTGCATCACGTATAGTAGAAATTGACAAAGTTCTCTTACTCTTACCATCAGAAGGCTTTGGAATATCTACTTCTCTAAACGGATAAAACTGGTATGTACCTTTTATTAATCTTTTTGAAATAAACTTGCAACGTAAATCAAGTTCATTTTTAAAAGTTTTATAGGAGATACCATCAGCCCCCATCTGGATTTTTGGCTCATTCTGCTCTTGAAAGAAATCTTTCTTTTGTTCTTCGTAAGTTAAAAAAGCATCTTTTATCTTCTCAGGCTGAAAGTATTCAGTGAGTCTTTCGTCCAATGATTTGGACATAATATATTGCAATTTTTTTATAAAAATTTATTTAAAATAATTTAGAAGTATCTATTACAAAGACGGACAGGGAACGTAAGACACTTCTTCAACCTGTCTCCCCTACTATTTCAAGTAGAGTATAACCATGACCTATTATTTCTAATAGGTATAAAGAAACTCCTGTAAAGGTGGGTCTTTATTTCTTATTCTTCCAAAGGATTGTATCATCCATAGGAACGGTTGCCCTCTTGGGATAAGATGCTATAAGCATCTCATGGCAGGTTCAAAGACCTTACCCACCTTGATTGCAATCATATCACGAGCATCATATTAATGGCATTATCCAAACATCTTCTATACCATTTATTTATAAAAAAAGTAATTTTACGTAGCAAATAATTAATATTTATTACTGAAACTTAAAAGTGTATTTTTAAGAAGTAATTGGTACAATGCACTTAAGTATTTTTTCTATTCCATAACAATCAAGACGATAAGTACACCCTACTTAACCTAGAATTCCCATTGCAGGTTGAACGATTTACACAACAGTTGAAGCTTTATATTTAATTTTCTGTAAAATTATAATATCCGTTTCGTTCTTACCCACTTCACTCAAATGGTTACGGCTAATTGCTCCCTCGTACCCCGCTCCGTTATAAACTATCTACATAAGACAATATATATCCGGGTGTAGAAATGACGCGAGTAGAACGCGAATCCATTAACTTCAAACTCCCCAAAACCTTAGCTGATGCGCTTCGGGAAGCAGCAAAGGAACGCAACACCACCGCAACCGATTTGGTAATCCGAGGACTGCACCACATATTAGGTAGCGTACCGGGTGTAGAAGTGAGTACAGAAATCCGGTTGCAGCAAGTAGAAGAAGATTTATATTACCTAGCTCACAGCATCAACGGGCATAGTAAAACACCTCAAACTGACAGCGCTCCTTCCAGTTCCGTCACAGAATCAAGAGTAACCAAAATTGAAGAAAAACTAGAAACCATCAACAACCGGGTAGCACAGTTAGAAGGAGCGTTAATCGCCATTCAGCGTAATGGGGGCGCATCAAACAATTACAGACGATACAAAAATTCTGGCAATCCCTACAACCAAAGCGGGAAGCCACCTCAAATAGAAGCTCTCGACGAACAAAAATTAGCGCTAAGACTTAACGTCAACATTCCCACACTTCAAGAAAAACGCACAACCCTTTCAGTAAGTGAGTTTGAGGAGTGGAGTAAGAATCGCGATCGCGCTAAATATATTTGGCGATTTAACGAAAAAGATGGGTTGTACCACCCGGTTAAATAAAATATTGTTCCATCGTGACTTTCTGTCATTAAGTCAAGCTCTTTTCAACCAGTAGAAGAAATTGATAGTCCTCGCGTACTGCTTTTTTCTTAAAAAAAGTCAATTTAACTAAAAGCTTTTTCGCAATCAAGCAAGTTAGAGACGTATCATTAATAGCAATATTAATTACTTTATTAACATCAGTATACTTAAACCCATCATACAGTTAAAATATAAGAGCATGAACTTAAAAACTAGCTTCTTTGCAAGCAACTAATTTTATAAAAGGCTAAATTTAGCTTTTTGGCTTTTAGTATTAATATCTCAGTAATCAAAACTTCCTTGCTCATGTATATCAATGATTGTAGCCATATTGGCACCCAGTCTTACCATTGCGACTAAGACAAACAATAGTCGAATCAACTTAACGATATAGTGAAAATTTTAAACGAACAAAGCGTAACACTAATTAAAAATTAACTTTAGCTAAAAGGCTTATTTACTGAAAGCTTATTTAATATTTTTTTTTATACAAAACAATACTGATGCTTTTCACTATCATACTTCAGACAAAAAAGCTAAATTTAGCTTTTTAGCAATTGACATAATAATTAAATAACCTTAAGTTAAAAACGGGCTTTGATAAATGTATATATGCTAACAATTACCATCACTAGTCTCAGTGGCGGACAGGGGAAAACAACAAGCTCCTTGTTTCTAGGTCGGTTACTATCACGTCAGGGATATCCTACATTGATGGTTGATGCTGACCCCCAACACAACCTCACAACCTATCTGGGATTTGAATTAGAACCCAAAGAACCCACATTGCTGGAGTTCATAAAAAAGACAGTAGAAACAGAAGATTGCATCTACCCAACCACTTATAATGACAACTTATTCTTAATTCCCTCCGACGACCAATTAGATACCGTCCAGGACTATTTATCAAATAGTGGAGTTGGTGCAACCCTGCTCAAACGTAGATTGGAACCAATTGAAGAAGTATTCAAAGTCTGCATTATTGACGCACCACCCCAACGTTCCCAAATTTGTTTGGCTGTTATTGGCGCGGCAGATGTACTGCTCATCCCCGCAGAAGCATCGGTAAAAGGTTACGGTTCCTTGGTGCGGACATTGGACTTACTCAACGGATTGAAAGATGTTGGCGCAACGAATGCAGAAGTTTTGGGGGTATTACCATTTCGGGACCGTTGGTTTGGTAAAACTCAAGCCCAGGAAAGTCGAGCAGCTGTAGAAGGGATGCGCGACGAAGTAACAGAAGAATTAGTTTTACCTTCCATCCGGGAATCGGAACGCTACAAACAAGCCATCAACAAACGTACAACCTTGAGTGAATTGGGATATATAGAACTAGAATATCCCTTTGAAATCCTAACCGAGAAAATTAGTAAGTTAATTGGGAGTAACTAAAAATGTCTGAGACAGGAAAAAATAACGTACTCAACCAACTACGCAACAAACGCAAACGTAAAAGCGTTCCTCCCAGACAAGATGCGCTCGTTCCTAAACCAGCAGAAGAAGCGCAAGCAGCATCATCAGAAACATCCAAATCTAATTCCCGCTCCAAACAGAAGAATACGAATGAGACAGAAGCATCTTCTCCTATTCAACATCCGATTGAACCAGAAACACCACAACAAACGACTTCGGAACAGGAACAAGGGGACAACAATACAACTGCAACATCTGCATGTAATAGCATTACAGAACTCAAAGCTGAATTAGAAAAATATCCTCAAACCAAAAGACATTCAGCCATCGTTTTAGAAAAAGACATCTCGCAAAAGCTAACCCAGTTTTGCAGAGAAAGGGGCATCACCGTAGAAACATTTCTAGAAGCTGCATGGACAATTGTTAATTCAGATGATGCGCTTGTGGAAGAAATAACTACAGAAGCCAAGCGCAGATATGACCAACGCAAACGAGTTGGTCAACTTAAACGACTGATAACCATGCTAGGTAATTCATGAAACAATGAGATGAATACAAAGATTTTATATTATAAAAAGCTAATTTTAGCTTTTTAGCTTTTTGTTGATTAAGATGTATCGTTACCTATATGCTGTTGCTGAAATCAGATAATACAATTCACCACTAAGCTTTATGGAAAAGCAGTGTAGGTAAACCATTCGCGCTCATAAAGAAATCCAAATGTCAAAAGTCGCACTATGATAGCTATAGAACCCCATGTTGAAAAATTTAAATATAT
>JAHCMI010000107.1 GCA_019192545.1 Rivularia sp. MS3
GTGGTTTGTCCTATTAAAATTGACGGGTAAGGGCAGGGAGGGGGAGAGTGGGGGAGTGGGGGAGTGGGGGAAGAAAATGTTTTTTATATTTACGATATGCCCATCAAAATTAATGAAACAGACCACTACTATTAGACCACATTAAAATTGAAGGGTAGTTGTAAAAAACACAAAGCCTTTTTCTCCCGCTGCTCGCCCTAACCGTGGGAGAGAATTTTTTTTCAGTCTTTTCGTTTTACCCCCTTCTACAACTAACGATAGAAGTATTCCTCGGTATAGATATTAGAATCAGCTTTACTAGACAAAATCTTTAGTCAGTTTCATTTGTAACTAACTTATCTTGATTATTTTGGTCTTTGTTCTTGCTTTTTGTACTGAAGCGACTTAACTGGTTCGTATTCATGCTGACATTAGCTGCATCGCCGAATTTAGGTAAATATTCTTCAAATGCAAATTTCAGCTTCGTAATATTTCTAGTTAAAAAATTACCATTTTCGACAATCTCAACCCCGTTATTCTCGATGCTATGACAAACTGCGATCGCGACTTTTTCCGGTATAGAAATAGCTGCCCTCAAAGTTGTGGATGCTTCAGTATCGGCAAATAATGCTTGCTCGGAAATAGATTCCGGGCAAATATGAGACACTTTGACATTAGTATTGGCTAACTCTTTTTTAAGGGTATCAGCCCATGTTATTAAACCGGCTTTACTGGCAGAATAAATACTATCGTAGAGAGAACCCTTTTTACCAGCTAAAGAAGCAATATTAATGATGTGTCCGTCAGCTTTATCTAACATTTGCGGCAATACTAAACGGGATAATTCAATTGCTGCAAGTAAATTAACCGACAGCACCAATTGAATATCTTTGAGAGAATAATGATGAAAAGCACGATATATTTCGATACCGGCATTATTAATTAAAATATCCACATCGAATGAGCCAGTAAGCTGCTTAATTTCGTAAACTAGCTCTGGAATTCTTTCAACTTTACTAATATTAAAATTAATACCTATCCCTTTTCCCCCTAAATCGTTAATTTCATCACATATTTTATCTAAGCCTTCCTGAGAGCGAGAAATACAGATTACAGTTGCTTGTTTTTTGGCAAGTTCGCGAGCAATAAAAGCTCCTATACCCCGCGAAGCACCTGTTAATATTACTGTCTTACCTTCAATATTGTTTATTGGTCGAAATTGGGTATCAGACATAAGTAACAAGGTATTGACAAAGAGAACGTTGCAGCAATAAAAAACGGCTGTAAACTCTTATTTTCTCAGATTTTGGCTATTTATTTTCAGGAAAAATATTTTTTTTACACCTTATTCTTGGTAATGTCATTATTTGTAATTTATCTTAAAATTAGTCGAAATCGCCAACTGTATGAATTTTTAAATGGTACTTATTTACAACTATCGCAAGTAGTAATAAATTTCATATCTATTAAAATCGGGATTTTCTGGTGTAGCCGCGATCAATTTTTTAATTATGATTCGCGATTATCAAAAATTGTAATTTTTCGTTACAAATATGATTTGAATACAAGCTATATCGATAGGCTTACCACCTAAGAATAATTTTTTTAGTCCTAAAGATATAACTGTTTGGCTCATCCGACATCATATTATTAATAAATAATTACACTACAAAATTTATTTTCCGTAGTATTTAGACTTTGTCATGAATAAAAAAAATAAGAAATCAAAAGCAGACGAGAAGCGTCGGGTTGACTCAAAAGATTTAAAAATAGACCATACCTTTTATGAAGACGGCGAACGTCCCGTTGCAAAAAGCAATCTTCAGATTGAAGAAACCTTTAATGTCGAACATCATCGAGTTGTTAAAAGCGATAGTAGCAACGGTGAATTTCTTCATGTTGATGGAGAGCGCCCTATCGAACCCAGCGATTTAGAAGTAGACCATACTTTAAATATAGATGGCAAACGTCCAGTTGAAAAAAGCAATCTTGAAATTGAAGAAACATTCAATGTTGAAAATAAAGCTTTAATTAATCAAAGCCACGATAGTACTGATGAATTTCTTCATGTAGATGGAGAGCGCCCCATAGATTCTAGCGATTTAAAAATAGACCATACTTTAAATATAGATGGTCAACGCCCCGTTGCTAAAAGTAATCTGCAAGTCGAAGAAACATTCAATGTAGATGGCGATCGCCCGATTGCCAAAAGTAATTTTGAAGAAAACGAAACCATAAATGTAGACGGAGAGCGTCCCATCGATCCTAGCGATTTAAAGATAGACCATACTTTAAATATAGATGGTCAGCGTCCCGTTGCTAAAAGCGATTTGTAAATATACCTCATCTTCCCTACGGGGAAGAAAAAACTTTCTCAGTTTTCTCAGATAACTCTTATCATTACCTCAGTTGTGAATCATTACCTCCTCAGCTTCATCCTTCATATTAGTAAGTAACGAAGGGAAACAACGAACTTAATTCACAACAAGAGGTAACGACAAATGAAATTCAATAAATTAGCTGGTTTAGGAATTGCATCTATCGTATTATTCGGCAGCGTTGGACAACTAGCAATTAGCGCATCTCCAGCACAAGCACAAAGAGTTAGAGTCGCAGCAAAATCGACTTCATTAATTGCATCCGGTAACTTTGTTAATCAAGAAAAAAGAACAACCGGTAAAGCTAAAATTGTCAATATTAACGGCAGACGTTATCTAGAATTCGATCGCAGATTTAGTACCGGAAACGGCCCCGATGTCAAAATTATTTTACATAAAAACAGCAGCATTCCCCTCAATATCAAAGAAGGAAATTACATAACATTAAGTAGAATCAAAAGCTTTAACGGTAAACAGCGCTATGCAATACCTAATAATATAAACCTTGCTAATTACAAATCAGTCGGAATTTGGTGCGAAGAATTTAACGCTACCTTTGGTTTTGCTAGTTTGAGAGGTGCTTAATACTTATGAATAACAATATGTTCGTAGTTGCGCTTTAGCGTTAACAACGTGGAGCGCTAAAGCGCAACTACGAACCCTATATTATCAGTTTTCTTATTGCTCAAAGACAACACTTCACACTATTTATCGGCAGAATCCTTACTGGGTGCTGCTGATTTTTGTTTTGAATTAAACTTTCCCCTCTCCTTAACAAGGAGAGGGGTGCGCGTCAGCGCGGGGTGAGGTTTAAAGTGTATTATATTCAATTAAAATCTACAATCCTCATATTTCTCAGATAACTCTTAGTATTACCTCAGTTAGCAATAATTACTATCTCAGCTTCATCCCTCATAGTAATAAGTAACGAAAGGAAAACAAACTTCCTTAAATCCCAACAAGAGGTAACAAAAATGAAACTCAATAAATTAGCTGGTTTAGGAATTGCATCTTTAATATTATTCGGAAGCATTGGTGAAATAGCACCGGTTAAAGCTTTAGAAGTCTCCGACAATTCTGTAGTTACATCCAATAATTTAGTTCTAGCTAAGAAAGTCATTAAAGGTAAATCTCGTCGTCGCAGACGGATTAGACATAGCCGCAGACGCAGATTCAGACATAGCCGCAGACGTGGTTTTAGAAGTAATTTTCGACGCAACTACAATCCCATTTTTATAAACCGTGGTAGACGCATTCATAGAAACCATGTCAATTACGATGACTCTTTAAGCACAGGTAATAACTTCCATGAAAGCTTTGGACGAGTAAGATTATTCTAATTAACTCTTTAATGACAAAACTCTTGCAATTCCCGCTCAATTTTCTCCAGGATTACAATAGCATCCGGCATTGATTCTTTTGATTCCGATAATAAAGTAAATGCTGATTCAACCCGTTGTTGATAATCCTGGGAACAATTCTCAAAGTTTTTAGTTAAAGCTACCGCACCTTTCTCATTTAATAAATATTCTTCATTGATTGCAAATAACACCTGATTCATACAAGCTACACTACGAAAACACGAACCAGCAGCATAAGTAACGTCATTACGAGAAATTGTCTTTTGTGCGGTTAACAGCGAAAAATTAATTTCCCAAGCAAAGGTATCGATAGTTGCTTGCTTAAGTTGATTTGGATAAAGATTTGTTCTTAATTTCAAACCTTTAAAAATACCATCCCCATCATAAAACGGTAAACCAATCGCAACTTCCCCCATATATATAGAAGACACAAAACCGTGGGGATGTCCCGGTTGATAATCAATAGTTATTTTCCCACTACAGCAATCATCAATTACTTTATTCACCTTAACCAAATCCCGATAGAGAAAATCAACAGCTACACCTTCAACTTGTAACCAACCACCTCCATTAATCCACTTTCCCCAATCACCAATTTGTGTAACTAAATTAGTCCGATGATTATCGTCAACTTCCGAAGCAAGTTGATTTAAAACATTTACATCAATCGGATTTTCCCGGTTGTAATAAATCCCTAAATCCACATCTGACTTTGAATTATGATTTCCCCTAGCTCTCGAACCTCCGAGAGCGATCGCCGCAACTCCGGGAATTGATTTTAAGCGGTTGATGATTTTGGGGAGGAATGAAGGGATTTGGTGAGTCATTTTGAGTTTGTTTGTTTATATCTATATTAGCTGGGGGTTTGGAACCCTCCGCAGTCGCTACAACGGAGGGAACCTCCGCAACGCACTGCTCTCCAGCTAATAGCAAAAGTCCTATAAATAGGACTGATACTTTATATTAAATCTGTTAGTAAAAAAAATTCTCTCTTCTTCTCTTCCTCCGCGTACTCTGCGCTCTCTGCGGTTTTATAATTATTTCAAACGCTAAGGTATTTAATATAATTTACCTTTGGAGATTTGCTGCATTCTTTAATTAATTCAGTTGTAAAAGTTGATTGTATGATTAAGAAAATCTAAATGGTGCGTGACGCTCGTTATAAAATTATCACTACGTAGAAAAATCATCATAGCGTCACAGCACCCTACAATTATCCAAATATCAGATTCTAAAAATTAAACCCAAGATTCCCACCAACCAAACCAAAACCCACGGTAAACTGTTGAAATTGTAATGGTTATTCGTGTGTGTTATGGCTAATTTTTTATTGGAAGTGGGAACGGAAGAGCTACCTGCAAGTTTTCTCAGCGGTGCTTTGAGTCAGTGGAAGCAAATGATTCCTGAATCTCTTCAAGAAAATTTTCTCGATAATCAAGGGGTGGAAATTTACGGTACTCCTCGGAGATTGGCTGTATTAATCAAGGGTTTACCGCAACAACAAGCTGATAGGGAGGAGGAAGTAAAGGGACCTCCCGCTAAAGCTGCTTTTAAGGATGGTAATCCGACGAAGGCGGCGGAAGGTTTTGCGAAGAAACAAGGTGTTGATATCAGTCAATTAGAAATTCGCCCTACTGATAAAGGTGATTTTGTTTTTGTTAAGAAAAGTATTCAAGGACGCTCTACAGCCGATATTCTTACCGAATTAATTCCTAATTGGATTTTTAAGTTGGAAGGTAAGCGGTTAATGAGGTGGAGTGATGGGGATTTAAAGTTTTCTCGTCCGATTCGCTGGTTGATTGCTTTGCTAGATGACAAAGTTTTACCGATTGAGATTGAAAATAATTCGGAAGTTGTTAAAAGCGGTAATTCTTCTCGTGGACATCGGGTTTTACATCCGGATGATGTGACTATTTCTCAAGCTACTGATTATCTAAATACTTTGAATTCTGCTTCGGTGGTTGCCGATACTCAAACTAGAGTTAATACCATTACTCAACAGGTACAGTCAGCAGCGAAGAAGTATAACGGTTACGCTCAAGTTTATCCCGATTTATTGGAAGAAGTTGTTAATTTAGTTGAATATCCCACTGCTGTTGTCGGTAATTTTGAACCGGAATTTTTGGAGTTACCGCCGGAAGTTATTACTACGGTGATGGTTTCTCACCAAAAATATTTTCCCGTGTTTAAAGCTGAGGATAGTAAGGAATTACTTCCTTATTTTATTACAGTTTCTAATGGTGACCCGGAAAAATCGGATATTATTGCTAAAGGTAATGAAAGGGTAATTCGCGCTCGTTTAGCTGATGGCAGATATTTCTACGATAATGATGTTAAGCAATCTTTGGAAAGCTTTTTACCTGAGTTGGAAGCGGTAACTTTTCAAGAAGATTTGGGTTCTCTACGAAAAAAGGTTGATAGAATCTGTACTGTTGCCGATAAAGTTGCAAAACAACTAAATCTAGATTCCCAACAACAGGAATACATTCAAAGAGCAGCTTTATTATGTAAAGCCGATTTGGTTAGTTCGATGGTGTATGAATTCCCGGAATTGCAGGGAATTATGGGTCAAAAATACGCTTTTAAGTCAAACGAAGCCGAAGCTGTTGCCGATGCGATTTTTGAACATTATTTACCTAGAGGTGCGGATGATATCCTACCGCAAACCGTTACCGGTAGAGTTGTTGCTATTGCCGATAGACTTGATACTTTAGTAAGTATTTTCGGTTTGGGAATGATTCCCACTGGCTCCTCCGATCCTTTTGCGTTACGTAGAGCCGCAACTGCGATTGTTAATATTACTTGGGATGGCGATTTAGCGATTAACTTACAGCAGTTAATTGAATCAACAGCGGAAGATTTCGCCAATCAATATAGTAAGGATAAAACTAAATTAGTCGCTGACTTAGAAGACTTTTTCCTACAGCGAATTCGTACCTTATTACAAGATGAGAAACATATCGACTACGACTTAGTTAACGCCGTTTTAGGAGAAAACGACAAAGAATATACAGAACGGGCATTACAGGATTTACTAGACGTTCGCGATCGCGCATTATTCCTGCAACAAATTCGCAGCAACGGTACCTTAGATAAAATCTACGAAACAGTCAACCGCTCCACCAGATTAGCAGCCCAAGGTGACTTAGATACTCAAAAATTAGACCCCAGCCAAGTAGTACAAAAGGACTTATTCCAAAAAACATCCGAAGAATCATTTTATAACGCCGTCTTGGGATTAGTACCGCAAACCCAAGCAGCACAGCAACAGCGGAATTACGAGCAACTGATAGCAGGATTAGCAGAAATAGCACCAACAGTTAGTACATTCTTCGATGGCCCGGAAAGCGTGTTAGTAATGGATGACAATCCGGATATTAAGCGAAATCGTCTGTATTTACTAGGGTTATTACGTAACCACGCTCGCGTTTTAGCTGATTTTGGCGCAATTGTAAAAAATCTGTAGTGAAAATCAACAAAACATGGTGTAAATTATGCCAATAAACGTTACTATAGTCATGCTTAACCAGGGTCTGCTTACAGTCTATGCCTAAAGCTCATGTAATTGGATTGGGAAAGTCCGGTGTTGCTGCGGCAAGATTGTTGAAACGAGAAGGTTGGGAGGTGGAAATTGGTGATACAAAAACCTCCCCTAACCTCCTCAAACAACAACAAGAACTTGCTGTCGAGGGAATCACTGTTAAATTAGAGTATTCTTTAAAACTCGACGATACCGAACTACCGAAATTAATTGTTGTTAGTCCCGGTGTACCCTGGGATATCCCTGCATTAATAGCAGCTAGAGAAAAAGGAATTGAAACAATTGGGGAAATGGAACTTGCATGGCGCAGTTTACGTTCCATTCCCTGGGTAGGAGTTACCGGCACCAACGGTAAAACTACTGTGACATCATTAATTGGTGCAATATTTCAAACAGCGGGTTTAAACGCACCAACCTGCGGAAATATTGGTCTTGCTGCCACTGAAATTGCTTTTAATCAAGGACAAGGAGAAAAGGTAAGTCACTGCGTTGCGGAGGTTCCCTCCGTTGTAGCAAGTGACGCAACCCGGAGGGAGACAAGGAGACAAGGAGAAGAGATAGAAAATAATTCTCCCCCTCCCCCCCTCTCCCCCTCCCCCCCTCCTCCTCTTGAGTGGATAATTGCCGAACTCAGCAGTTACCAAATCGAATCCTCCGACTCGCTGTCTCCGAAAATCGGCATCTGGACGACATTAACCCCAGATCATTTAGCGCGTCATAAAACTGTAGAAAACTACTACAGTATCAAAGCGCGCTTATTAAAACGTTCTCAAATGCAGGTTTTCAACGGTGATGACCCATATTTAAGAAAAATGGGTGAAACCGATTGGCAAAATGCTTATTGGACGAGCGTTAAAGGTAAAGATAATTTACTTACCGATAAAGGCTTTTATATAGAAGATGGTTGGGTTGTAGAGACGCAAATTGCATCCACATCCGAAGACCAAAAAATTATGCCAGTTTCCGCTTTAAAAATGGTGGGAGAGCATAATTTACAAAATCTATTATTATCAGTTGCAGCAGCACGATTAGCAGGAATTGAAAAATCAGCAATTCATCAAGCCATTCAAGAATTTGCTGGGGTTCCCCATCGTTTGGAACATATTCGTAGTTTGCAAGGAATTGACTTTATTAATGATAGTAAAGCAACAAACTACGATGCTGCCGAAGTTGGTTTAGCATCGGTAAAAAGTCCGGCAATATTGATTGCTGGGGGTGCAGCAAAAGCTGGTAACGATAAACCCTGGATAGATAAAATAAAACAAAAAGCAGCATTTGTATTATTAATTGGTGATGCAGCACCGGTATTTGCAAAGCGCTTTGAAGAAGCAGGATATTCCAATTACGAAGACATGGCAACAATGGAAAAAGCTGTTGCTCGTGGATTGGAATTAGCTAAGAAACATGATGCGAAGGTAGTATTATTATCTCCCGCTTGTGCGAGTTTTGACCAGTACGCCAACTTTGAAGTACGCGGTGATGATTTTCGTAAGTGGGTTTTGGAATTATAGGTTAGTAAGTTTGTAAGCATTTAAAAATCCGGTTTTTAAGAAAGCCGGGTTTTTTATTGTAGTTTCCGGAGTATAAAACCCTTCTAGAGCGCAGAGTACGCAGAGGTAAGAAATAAAGAGGTATTGTAGGTTGGGTTAGACACAACTATAAATTATGAAAATAGCTAGAATATTTGATATCGTGTCGTAACCCAACATTAATTAAAGATGTAAAATTGCCCAAACCCAGAAAATTAAATCCATCTACTACTTTCTTTCTTCCTCCGGGCATATTTAAATATTCAGGCATAAGCGTTATAGTTAGCTGTATAAAAAGTATCATAGGTTGGGTTAGACACGTTAGCGTTAGCGTGTCCGGAGGACATAGATAAATTTGAAAAACAACCAAAATATTTAATACTGTGTCGTAACCCAACATCGGAAGTTTTGGTTAATTAAAATATTTAAGAAATTCAAAATCTAAAGCTTGGCGATCGCCTTCAGGTTTGAGTAACCAATCGTAGGATTTGATATTAAATTCGCTGGCGTTGCTTACGAACCCTATATTATAAGTATTCATCCGAACTTGTATGATAAATCTAAATTAATGAATACGAATCTTATTTGAATTCTAAAAGCGTTTTCATATTAATGTGTCGTTGATTGAAAGTAGATTCAAGGAGCGGTATACCAACAACTTTATCAATAAAATTTCCTAAACCAAGACTAAATTCAATTTGTAGTAACCGGTACTAATCTTGTAGGTTGGGTTAGACACGAAAACAAATTTGCGAAACAACGAGAATACTTCATATCGTGTCGTAACCCAACATTTACTTTGTGGATAAATCGAAATACTATGAAATACTTAAAATAACGATGTTGGGTTACGACGCAATTTTAATGTATCGTAGAAACCGTTATTGTTTGTACGTCTAACCCAACCTACGACTACGATTGTATTGTGATGATGTTGGGTTACGACGCAATTTTAATGTATCGTAAAAACCGTTATTGTTTGTGCGTCTAACCCAACCTACTAGCTATTTTGATAATCCTGTAGCGCACCATTTTCGTAAATAGAATTTGTAGGTTGACTTAAACACGAGAGGAAATTTGAAAAAGAACGAGAATCTGGAATATCGTGTCGTAACCCAACATTTACTGTACAATTTGTAAATAAACATAATTGGTGCGTGACGGTAATTCCATACATTGAATTATTTCCGATAATTTATCGTAGCCGTCACAGCACCCTACAATCATTTGATGTTTGCTGACAAATAAAACAGTACCGATTGCTAACTACGAGAAAAATGTTTACGCTGTTTCAAACAAATAGCACCCAAAATACCCAAACTTAAGAAACCGAATGTCGAACTAGTTTCCGGAATGGTTGTTACCTGACCTGTGTTTGCTATGGTGTCATAAGTGTAGCCATAGTTGCTAATATTCAAAGTATCAACAGGTGTCACAATATCTTTGGGTTTAATAAGTGGTAAATAAGGTTTTATATCTATGCTGCCCACTGAACCTGGTATGGAATCACCACCATCCCAAGGCCACATCCGGTCGTTAATATTGTGTCCGTAAGGTTCTGTTCCCGGTTCAGAATAAAATTCCTTCCCTTGGCGATTGTCGTTCTGCCATTCCGCCCAAAGACGATCTACATTACTATGCAGTAAGAAGAAAAGTGGGTCATTAGGAGAACCCGGAGTATTGCTCATAGTGCCCAGTGTCCGTATAGGTATATTTGGATCGGATGGATTTAATATAGTTCCACCAACCAATCCATGAACAAGGTTATGGGTACAGGGAAAATCTATACAGATTTGCTCATCGCCGTTTTCATCTATGGTAATTTCTCCTTCTACAAAAGCACGGAAGCTATGATAATTTTCTGACTCTAGAATTCTATCTGCTTCTGCTTTATCTAGAGGAAATCTTAAACCAGGGGGATTAGAGTCTGGTGCTAGATAGCGAACCACTGAAGAACCCAAAGTTTCTGCTGTTGCTATGTAACTATGTAACTCCGGAATCACATCCCAGCCATCAGCATTAGAAAAATTCCCAGACTGCACCGGACCTCCTTCTAAGATTATGCCCGTACCTGGAATCTCAACTGGTTGTCCTGAGCCATTTGTACCTAAAAAGTCTGGTTGGAAAATCACATCAACAGATTGGGGATCTGTCCAATCCCAGTAGGGAAGAGTGACGTTAGCATTAACTGACTGTAAGGCTTTTTCAAATCTGCTCAAATATTCACGATGCCAAGGTAGAAATGCCCCATTATCATGAGCAGCACCAACTCCAGCCGCAGGTCCTGTGGGTGGAGTGTCCTGTGGAAGTGTAATTTGACCACCCAATTTCATTGTTGAAAATGTCATTGCACCCGTGTGAAGCGAAACAAACTCATCATAGATGCTGACTTGATTATTGTTCGTTCCTGGTGTTTTTTTTAATGTTTTGATTGCATCCACGAAATCTGTTTTTTCTTGTGGAGTCAAGTCAATAACGTTCTTTCTTACTAAAGACGCAGCTATGGCTGGAGCTTGCGATATGCTCAAGGTAATTGCCATACCGACAGTTATTTGTGTAAGAATTGTTGGTAAATACTTCATTTGCTCGTATCTCATATAGAACTGTAATTCGATTGTTGAAATCAATACCGGTTTTATAGCTTGTTAACGGCAGCAGATAAATTAAGGGAAAAATATACTTTCAAAGCTGAGCTATACCGCAAGTAGCGAACAGACAGGCTGCGGTGACAAAATTTTAAATATTATTTTTACAGCTAGAAAATATGAAGGTGAGTATTGTTACTTAAGTAATTTACAGTTAGACATAGGTTTATTTTATGTATTTTTACTGAAATAAGACTGGTATTGTATAAAAACTTAGTGAAGATTAAACTTTACGTCAGGAGAATAAATGTTTAAAGCACAACTGCGGGAAAGGAAGCTAAACCCCCGATAAAAAGTAACTTGCAGTGTTGCTCTTTGGCTATCTCCTGACGAAGACGCTCGGCGATCGCTTGAGGTTTTTTAGAAATAAACCCATCATATGAATGAAAAAGAATTATTAGAGCAAATTGAACAAGCAGCAAAACACAGAGCGATAAGATTAAATTTTTGCGGTCAGTTGTTGAGCTTTATACCAGGAGAAATTGGAAAACTTACTCATCTAGAATATCTTGACCTTGAAAAGCATCAATTAAGCAGTTTACCTACACAAATAACTCAACTTACAAAACTTGAAGAACTCGACCTTGGATTTAATCAATTCAGTCATATTCCAGAAGAAATATTTCAGCTTACAAATTTAAAACGTCTCACCTTAATGGGTAATAAGCTGACTCATATACCATCAGAAATAGTTAAACTAAGCAAATTAGAATTTCTCAACTTAGACATTAATCAGTTGAGTAGTTTAACAGTGGATATATGCAAACTGACGAACTTAAAAGAACTTCACCTACGGGAAAATAAATTAGACCATTTCCCATTGCAAATACTTTTACTTAAAAATTTAGAAAAACTTGATATTAGCGGTAATCCACTAAAGATTTTACCACCAGAGATATTTTTACTCAGGAATCTGGAAGAATTAGAAATATCAGCAAATCAACTAAGTGAATTACCCAAAGAAATCGGATTACTAACTAATCTTGAATTTCTAGATATTAGTGAAAATCAACTTTATAATTTACCAAAAGAAATCGCACAACTTCGCAATCTTGAATGGCTCGATTTAAACTATAATCAATTTTATCTTTTTCCAACAGCAACACTGGAACTTTTCAACCTACGGAGGTTAGAATTTTACTACAATCGATTGAGTCATTTACCAGCAGAGATTAAAAAACTGATAAATTTAGAATTACTCGATCTTAGTGAAAATCAATTGAGAAGTTTACCAATTGAGATTTCAGAACTTACTAACTTACAATATTTACATTTGAGTAAAAACCCGCTACCTCATTCAGAAATTTTAGAAGATGAATCTAGAGAGCCAGAGTCAATGATTAATTTATATTTCCAAAAGTTATTCAATAAATAGTCTTGTAGGTTGGGTTAGACAGGTAAATTAATTAAAAAATAACCAGATTCTTTTATATCCTGTCGTAACCCAACATCAATATTTTGGATAAGATAAATAGAAATATTGCAAAATAACCACAATCAAGACATTGGGTTACCACACAATTTCAATTTCAGGTTTAAACTATATTATTTCTGCGTCTAACCAGCTTACTACTATATAAAATGTGGTTCTTTAGCACTTGGTATGCTAATTAAATAGTCGTAAAAAGGCAGAAGGCAGAGGGCAGAGGGCAGAAGGGAAAAATAACTGTAGAACGTTTTTTATGCGAATTAATACTCCAAACCCCTTACATAACAAGTTTTTTATAATTTTTAACTAAAGATTTAGCATACTATCTAATGAAGAGCCTAAAATGTAAACCCCAGCAGATGACTGAAGAAGAGCTATTACAGATAATAGAAAGAGCGGCCAGAGAAGGATTAACAAGATTACAACTTTGTGACAAAGAATTAAAATTTTTACCAAAAGAAATTGGAAAGCTTGTTGATTTACAATGTCTATATTTAGGAAATAACCAACTTACCCAATTACCAAAAGAAATTGAGCAACTTAATAAATTACAATTTCTCAACTTATCTAACAACTCAATTAAATTATTTCCCTTAGAAATAGTAAAACTTACAAATTTACAAGTGCTGAGTCTGGATGAAAACCAATTGACTAATTTACCGAGGCAAATCGGGAATTTAATTAATTTAGAATATTTAGATTTGAGTAGCAATCAATTAAATCAACTACCTCCTGAGTTAGGAAAAATGATTAATCTACAAGAACTTTATCTAGAAGATAATCAACTAACTAGCTTACCTTGCGAATTTGGACAACTCAGCAAGTTGAAAGAACTGAATTTGATTGAAAATGAATTAATTTACTTACCAGCAGAATTTGGAAAACTCAGAAATTTACAAAAAGTTTATTTGGGAAACAATAAATTAACAACTTTACCGAAAGAAATTGGACAACTTGCGAATTTAAAGGAATTAGAAATCGAAGAGAATCAACTAATTAGCTTACCAACAGAAATTGGACAACTAACTCAATTAGAACAACTAAACCTATGTATAAATAAATTAAGTGACTTACCGCGATCGCAAGTTCAATTGACAAGGTTAAAAAATTTGTATCTATGTTCTAATCAATTTACTCATTTACCCGTAGTAATATCTCAATTGACTAACTTAGAATCTCTTTACATAATTCAAAATCAACTGATTAGCTTACCTCCCCAAATCGGACAACTGTCTAGGTTAGAACTTCTCGATGTCAGCGATAACAAATTAAACAGCTTACCAAAAGAAATCAAACAAATTACTAATTTACGACATTTAATTGTAAATGAGAATAACTTAAGTCATCTACCACTAGAAATAGGACAACTTACTAATTTATTAACTCTAGACGTTGAGAAAAATCAATTAATTACTTTACCAATAGAAATCGGAAAGCTTGTGAATTTACAATATCTCTTTCTGAGCGAAAATCAAATTAGTAATTTACCTATCGAAATAAAACAACTTAGCAAACTCAAACATCTAGATTTATCTGCAAATCCAATCCATATTCCACCAGAAATTTTACAACAAAAACCTCAGAAACTGCTTGATTTTTATTTCAACTCTTACCATCGGTAAACTAACACTAAAAGATGTCTCCCCCTGAGAAACTGCATCGAGCATTAACTTATATCTATAATTCAAATTAATCTAGATTGAAATTCTAATTAAATATCAGTATTCATAAACTTTAACTCATCTAAATACTTCGCAATGTTTTCGTCGCTTATTGATGCTATTATCAATAGTCCAACAGCAGTATAGGAGTTACAGTGTGTAACATACTATTTGTAGGCTGGCGAAAGTAATACGCAATTTTAATTTCGCTTGTTTAAAGCTAGATAAATCGTTGTTTTTTTGTAGTACGCAAGCTATTTATTCCAACTATTTTCGATGTTTTACAAAATTTAATCAGGTTGTTGTTTATATTGCTTAATATTAGATATATGTCGATTTTATTTTTACTTATATAATGTGTGATAATAAAGGTTTTGATAAATGCAGAGGTTTTAACAAAGGCATGATTTTAGTTTGTTGGCGATCGCCTTTGATTGAGGTTTGGTGAAGGGGAAGGAACTGAATCTATTAACTACCAAATTTCGGTTAAATCTAAAGCGAATCCTGGTAAAACATTTTCTGCTGATAGAGTTTGTGGAGATTGGAAAATTTTAACTTCTTGGTTAGGACAATATTCAATTTGCTGTTGTTTGCGGTTGATTAGTCATTCTAGAGAAGCACCATTGTCCATATATTCCTTCATTTTTGCTCTTGTTTTTCGAGACTGTCCCGATTTTGACGAAATCAGGGCATAAAGGAACTGAAAAAATTTATTGACCAAGATGTGGGATAATAAAGATAAATGAATAGTATTTTTTTATAATGGGGTGTAAGCAAAATTTTTATGACAAGCAAGCCTTCCCATTATTTAAAACTCTCTCTACAAGAAATAATACCATAAAAGGCAACAAATCAAGAATTTCGCGTTATTTTTTATATGAAAAATTTGAAGCAATTATATATACCGTATTAACGAAAAAATAAGTAATTATCTCATTATGAGCGGGATTATATAGATGTATTAGGTAATATTGAAAACATCTAATAATTTAAGTAAAGAGAATTGCTTGTTCGTAAAAACCGATTTATTGACTTTGGAAGCTTTATCTACAAGTCTATTGCCTTGATTACTCAATTTTTCAATCGCGCTCCTCAGCGTTTAAAATTATTAATCACTAATCACCCAAACTCCTCAACCACCTTAATCAAACCAACAATATGAGAATTCAATTTTGACAAATCCTTTGCAGGAATCCAGTATTCTTGATGTCGGGAAGCGCCAACGATTTTGATAGAATAATTACTCAAAAATTCTGCTTTCACCTCAAACCTAGTTACATAACCTTTATTCTTATCAACCCACATTCCAATCGCGAGCAATTTCTGTAGCGTATTCTTGATTTAATACCGGATAAAAAATAGGTTGCTCGGCTAATCTTGGTGGAAATTTTCTATAATCACTTTCCTTGATTAAATCTAATTCCTTTTCTCCTACCGGACGATATAAAGTTACAGTTTCCCTTTGCAACTCTTGTTTATTTAAATAAATCCAATTCGGTAAACATTCCCTAGCTTTTAACCAACTACCTGGAATACTTTCCATACCAGCAGACAAAGCTACGATTCCACCAGCGATCGCACAAGTAGTATCTCTATCTCCCAAACCGCTAACCGTTAACCACAGCGCTTCTTCGTAATTGTCTAAATTTCGAGCAGCACACCATAAAGCAAAAGGTACGGTATCTTGTGCAGAAACTTTGGTTCCGTTTCCTAAAATTGCAGCAGCAAGATTTACAGGTACATCATCTTGTAAATCTCTGGCTCGACGAACCTTAGAAGCAACTTCGCTATCGGGAATATAAGGTAAAATCAAATCCAAAAATTCTGTTTTATTTGGTTTATTATATTGATTTGGTTTATTTGATTGCTTAAATTTACAAGCAAAAGCCGCAGCCACGGCAACAGCAACCGTACCAGCGATACCTTCCGGGTGAACGTGAGTAACTTCAGCACTTTTAACAGCTTGTTCCACCACTAATTCCATATCGTCAGCAAAAAAAGCCCCCAAAGGAGCAACCCGCATTGCTCCACCATTGCCGTAAGAACCTTTTCCAGCAAAAGAATTAGAACTTAAATCCTGCCATTTCTCACCATCGCCTATACCTGAAAGCAACCTTTGCATACCAGCACCATAACCCCTTTCCTCGTCATACCTACGAGCAAAACTTTTTGCTAATTCGTCTTGGTTAATTTCACCGTATTCTCGTAAAACCCAATATATAGAAAGTGACATCTGGGTATCGTCGGTGTAAAACCAAGGCGTTGCCGGAATAGCGCGAGATGCAATAATATTTTTAGCGACATTGGGATGTAGAAAAAACTTTTCCCCAAAAGCATCTCCTACAGATAAACCTTGCAGGGAATTAAAAGCACGAGTCAGCCGAATATCATTTAAATTTGACATAAATAAACCTCTTCTCATTTGAATATAATCGTTCTACAGACACCCCTCTACTTAATAAGGAGAGGGGAAGGGGGTGAGGTTTCAAGAGTGTTGGATTCAACTAAAAACTGTAAGATTCTAAAAATTTTCTGAGCCTTTAGCGAAATTATCAAATTCTAAATAAATATAGTTTAACTAGCAATTTTTCACGATTAATCGGCACTATGACATTAAACCAACCAATTGCCGTTGACTTTAGCCAAGAAGCAGCAACGTCAAAGGTTCTGAAACGTCCAAATTTACTGTCGAGTCATCAGGTAAAATGGCAGGGGATTTATTTTGAATATCACCAGCATCCACCTCATGAAACACCAGAGCATTACCCAAAACAACATGTTTTAGCGATTCAAACTTTGGGTAAAGTCGAAGCAGAGCGACGGTTAGATGGAAGTTTAAAACAAGAGCAAATTAATGTTGGTGATGTATGTATTGTTCCCGCTCATACTTCCCACTGGATTCATTCGACTGGGGAGCAAGAATTGATTTTACTTAGTCTGGAGCCTTCTTTTCTCCAACATATTGCTTACGAATCTATTGCTTGCGATATTGAACTTCTACCGCATTTTGCTAAATCTGATGCTTTAATTTATCAAATTGGAATTTCTTTAAAAACCGCACTGCAAACAAATCCTTTGGGAAGTAGTTTTTATGCAGATTCTTTGATAACAGCTTTAGCCGCGCATTTGTTGCAATTTTATACAGATAGAAAGCCGATTATTGATGCTGACGTCGGAAATAATTCTCAAATCGGACAAGCCATAGAATATATTCACGAGCATTTAAATGGAGATTTATCGTTAGAAGTCATTGCTTCGCTGCTTGGTATGAGTAAGTACCATTTTTGTAGATTATTCAAACAGATAACAGGTTTAACACCTTGGCAATATGTAATTAAACTGCGAATAGAAACAGCAAAACAATTACTTGCTCAACCGAAATTATCAATTGCTCAAATTAGTATTCAAATGGGGTATTCATCACAGGCACAATTTGCCAACTTCTTTCGGAAGCATACCGGAGTCAGTCCATCGACTTACCGACGGTATCTTTAACTCTATCGAAAGTCGGATATTGATATCAAAGAGCAAGATTTGAAAAATTTTAGCAAGAATTGTCATAGAAAAAACTGAGCATAATTCTTATTCTCAATAGGTATCCGACGAAGAGGAGAATATTTAGGGTGAGAATTCTGGTAACTGGCGTGACTGGGTATGCAGGTTTTTACGCTGCGATCGCTTTTCGCCAAGCAGGACATAAGGTAAGCGGTTTAGTTCGCGATGCCAGTAAAAATCGTGCGAAAAAACTATTATCTTACGAAGTAAATTTATCTGAAGGAGATTTAAGTAATCCAGAAAGTTATCGTCAGTATCTTGAAGATAGCGACGTAATCGTACATACGGTTTTAGATTTTGATAGTCCTCAAGAAACCGACCAAAAATTATTTGCAACTTTGCAGCAAGTAGCGAAAAATTCCCGCACTCAGCGACAAAGATTATTTATCTACACTACTGGCTGTTCTATCTATGGTAAACGTCCCGAAAGAGTTATGGACGAAACCACTCCAGCGAATCCCGAACATGCTTTGGCTTTCCGCATGGAAATGGAATCAAAGCTATTTAATACCGCCATGCCAAATGTCAGCAAAGTAGTATTACGTCCTGGTTTTATGTATGGAATGGACGGACATTCCAGCATTAGCGCAAAATGGTTTGAAATGGCACAAAAAGGTAAAGCTGTTTATCATGGCAACCCCGAAAAAGGTTGGAGTTGGGTTCACGTCAACGATTTAGCTCGCGCTTATGTCATGGTAGCCGAAAGTGCCGCTAATTTAGATAATCAAGTTTTTTGTGTTGCAGACGAACAAAGATATAAATGCATTGAAATAATGCGAGCTTGTCAATCTGCCGCCGGTTACAAAGGAGAAATCGAAATAGCTGCTCCCAGCGAAGATGATATTACCAGTACTTGGTTTGACCAAAATGAATTTATTACTTCTGGAAAAATCAATCGCTGGCTGGGTTGGTTTCCCAAACATACCGGACTAATTGACGAAATTGAAACTTATTACAACTCTTGGAAAGCCGCTCAAGCTGATTGAGGGAATAGGGAAAATTAAATTAATAACTCTGCGCCCCTCTGCGTTTACCTCTGCTTTCCTCTGCGTTGAAAAATATATAATTCCGAAGCTAACAGATTTGATATTTAAACCAAAATATACGATTACATAATCCAAAAAATGCCATCAACACAAACCCTTAATTCCCCACACACCGGTAAATTACTGCAAAATCGGGTGGCACTGATTACCGGAGGCAGTCGAGGAATCGGAGCAGCGATCGCTAAACTTTTTGCTCAACATGGTGCTGCTGTGGGAATCAATTATCACAGCAGTGAAGATGCTGCAAAAGAAGTTGTAGAAGTAATTAATTCTGCTGGTGGTAAAGCCATGAAGGTACAAGCCGATGTTCGAGATCAACAGCAAGTTGTATCAATGGTGGCACAGGTAGCAGAAAAATTTGGAGCTATTGACACCTTAGTGCTAAATGCCAATGCATCCTTTAAAATTGCCCCATTTATGGAACAAACCTGGGAAGATTTTGACGCAAAGCTAACAGCAGAAATAAAATCAGCATTCTATCCCTGCCAAGCAGTCATCCCTTCAATGCTCGAACAGAAAAACGGTTGCATAATCGCTATCAGTTCAATCACTTCTCGTCATGCAGATCCCAGTTTTTCTGCTCATACTACCGCAAAATCTGCAATCGACGGATTTGTCAAGAGTCTGGCGACAGAATTAGGACCGCAAGGTATTCGCGTTAACGCCATCGCTCCTGGTGTTACCCTCACAGATCCAGTTTCCTCTCAACCCCAGGAATGGCTAGATAATATAGCCGAGCAAACACCCTTGCGGCGAAACGCACAACCTGAAGATATTGCCGGTGGTGTACTGCTATTAGCCTCCGAGCCAGCACGATTTATTACCGGTAGTTACTTAATGGTTAATGGCGGCAGCCAAATGCTTTGAAAATATAGCCTTTTATATTGAGCTTAATATACTTGCCGCAAACTATATCCTGCCTTTGTTAACAGAAAAGGATTAAAAGGCAACATGTATTCTATTTAACTAAAAACCGCTATATATAGCTATGTTCAGTTGAATAGAATACACCCTTCTCTCTTGATAAGGAGAGGGGAAAGGGGTGAGGTTTATCGAAATGTATTGCACCGGAGGCGCAGCGTCTCCGGCTCCGCTCAAATGAAAACCGCTATATAGAAAACCAATCAAAACCAAAATCCTATGACTAAAGATTTATTTTCACCCGTTCAAATTGGCACTAACAGCTTGCCGAGTCGAGTTATCATGGCACCTTTGACTCGAATGCGGGCAGATGAAGATAATGCTCCTACTCAAATGAATGCCAATTATTACGCTCAAAGAGCATCTGCCGGACTAATTATTTCCGAAGCCACACAAGTATCATTACAGGCTCGGGGGTATGCTCGCAGCCCCGGTATTCATTCCCAAAAACAAATTGACGGCTGGAAACTAGTTACAAATGCAGTTCATGCAGCAGGAGGAAAAATCTTTCTGCAACTTTGGCACGCAGGACGCACGTCACATCCGGCACTTCAGCCCAATGGAGACTTACCCGTTGCTCCCAGCGCGATCGCAGCAGAAGGACATGCTTACACCCCCGATGGTCGTCCGGATATGGTTGCACCCCGAGCGCTAGAAACAAAGGAGATTCCGGGGATTGTAGAGCAATTTCTTCAAGGAGCAAAAAATGCTTTAACAGCAGGATTTGACGGTGTGGAAATTCACGGAGCCAACGGTTATTTAATCGATGAATTTATTGAAGACGGTTCCAATAAACGTAGCGATTATTACGGTGGTTCTATTGCCAACCGCACCCGGTTTTTACTAGAAGTAGTTGAAGCAGTAACCAGTGTATGGGGTAGAGACAAAGTAGGAGTAAGACTTTCTCCCAGCGGTGAAAACTACAGCATGAGCGATAGCGATCGCGCTGCAACTTTTAGCTATGTTGTCAATGCTCTCAACTCTTTTGATTTAGCTTACTTTCATTTAATGGAACCCAATCAGTGGGGTAGTCAAACGGGTTTAGACGCGAAATTTTTCCGTCCCATATTTAAAGGCAACTTGATGGTAAACGGTGATTATAACCGAGAAAAAGCAGATGCAGTTTTAGCAAGTGGTGATGCCGATTTAGTATCATTTGGTAGAACGTTTTTAGCCAATCCAGATTTACCGAAACGTTTGGTATTAAATGCTCCTTTAAACGAAGCCGATTCCTCTACATTTTATGGAGGAGATGAGAAGGGTTATACCGATTATCCAACGCTTGAAGAGTTAAAGGTTAGAGGTTAAAGGTTAAAAGTATTAAATTGAAAAATAGAAGTAATACATTTTGATGCCTATCATATTTTATGGGACAAACTATTAGTACTTCACCAGATTAAATGTGCGGGGTTTATAAACTCTTTTTTTTAAACCGCAGAGGGCGCAGAGGGCGCAGAGGAAAGAAAAAGAGGAGAGTTAAGAAGCGATTTTTACCTATCATATTTTATGGGACAGACCACTATTAGTATTCGACCACAAAAGTTATGAGGGGTAAAAGCAATTTTATCTTTAACGAGAATAATCCTCTGAACCCTCTTTCTCTACGGTTTTTATAGATTTTATCAAACAGACCATTAATCAAATCAAAAATAAATTTTAACCAATGAAAGACTCCATCTCTTCAGCAGCGGACAAAATTGAAATAATAGAATTAATCAATCAATTCGGGATGTTAATTGATTTACGTGAGTGGGAAAATTTTAGTAATTTATTTGCCGACTCCGTCGAATTCGATTACTCATCTATAGGTGAGGTTGCAGGTAGTTTAGAACCAAAAGATATCGTTAATAATGCTCGTAATGATTTGGGAGGTTTTCAAGCAACTCAACACATGATTACCAACCATCACGTCAAATTTTCAAATAGTAATCATGCCACCTGTCAAGCCCACGTTCGAGCTTTTCATTATTTACCAGGAGAAGAGGGAAAAGATATTTTAGAAATGGGCGGTTATTACACCGCTGGCTTGATTCGTACCGATTCAACTTGGAAAATCAAACATTGGAAATTTAACGTACTTTGGAGTCGCGGCAATCAACAAATTTTCGATGTTGCCAGAAAAAAAGTTGTCGAGTAATTTTTGAGTTGTAGCACTACCTAATAACGGTTAGGACATTAATAAATCTTAAAACTTATAACTCATAAACCTTTAACCGCAGTTTTTCGGTGCGTTAGGCTGAAGCCATAACGCACCCTACTAATTATTACCTATTACCCATTACCTAAGTTCCCTTTCGCTTGCGAATATCTTCCGGGATATGATTTCTATGTCCTAGAAACTCCAACAAAGGGCCGTGAACATCAAATTTGACCATACTCACCGACGCAACCAAAATATTAATCCGATAGCGGTAACGCCCCAAATCAATACCCAGCAAACTACAAAGCATAATCCGAATCGTAGCTTTGTGAGAAACCACCAAAACATTACCTTCAGGATGTTTCTCCTGAATTTCAGCAATTACAGGCATAGAGCGGTTGGCAATGTCTACCGCTGTTTCTCCACCCTTCGGAGCATTCCAAGCAGGTTCAGTTAACCAATTAATATAATTGTCCGTATAATGTTCTTGAGCAAAATCTTTACTTTTACCTTCCCATTCACCATAACTACCTTCCCGTAGCCCATCCCGTAACTGCATATCAATTCCCGTCGCATCGCAAAACGGTTTTGCAGTCGCCACAGTACGCTTCATCGGACTAGCATAAACCGCTTCCCACTTAAATTTCTGATACATATCAGCAAAAGCTTCAGCCATTTTCACCCCTTCCGGAGTCAATTGTGCATTAGTTTCACCACAAAAATCACCACTTCGGCTGTAAGTCGTTTCTCCATGTCGCAGAAAATATAAATTAAGAGTCATAAAATGTATCGCAATTAAAGCAACGAATAATCTACCTAGCAATCCTATCGAATATTACGAGAAACGGTTATCAGTTAACAGTGAACAGTGAGCAGTTAACAATGAACAGTGAACAGTGAACGGTTGTTCACCCGGAGGGTGTGGATCATCAGTGAAC
>JAHCMI010000108.1 GCA_019192545.1 Rivularia sp. MS3
GGAAATTCCTCGGGCTTCTGCTCGTTTAAGAAAGGTTCTAAAGCCAGAACATAATTACCGTTAGAATTAATCGGAAATTCCTCGGGCTTCTGCTCGTTTAAGAAAGGTTCTAAAGCCAGAACATAATTACCATTAGAATTAATCGGAAATTCCTGGGGCTTCTGCTCGTTTAAGAAAGGTTCTAAAGCAACTAAATAGTTAGTACTTGAAATATTTAAGCTGCTATCTTGCGAAAAATTGGATAATTCTTTATCTCTTTCTACTGGCAATATACTATTTTGTACAAATGCTGTATATTTTGCATCTTCAATATTTACTATTTTAGATTGAATATTAGATGCAATTTTTGGCAAACTTGTATTCTTATTATCTGCTTCTGAGACAATATTTTCAGATTGAAAAGGTTCTAGGGCAACTAACTGTTGTTGAGATTTGGATATTTGCTTGCGCGGTACTTTCAGCTTTTGTACTAAAGATAATTTAGTCTCATGCTTTTTCGCAGGCTTTAAAGCAATAAGCGTGCTTTGTGCTGTATGATTTCGTTCATCTACCAACTTCTGCAAGCTAGCCGGTAGATTATTGTTAACATTCTCAGGCGTTTTTAAAGCAGTTAATATATATTCTGCTGCATAATTCCGCTCATCTACTAATTGTTGTAGATTTGCAGGCAAATTTGTATTGTTCTCTTCAGCTTTATTTAAAGCTATGAGATTATTTTTTTGATTTTTATTCTGATTAACTGCTGCAAGGGCTTCTACAAGTTTTTTTGAACTATTATATTTTATACTGTTTTTGCTGGCTTTATTTTCAGTAGAAGCTTTACTTGTTTTATTCTGCTTGTTTGGCTCGGATTCTGATGTATTAGTAGATTCAGCACCGGCTACAAATGGGTATAATACCACACTCGCAGCGCTTGCCATTGCTCCTATTAATTTAAAATTGAAAATATTTGCATGGCTTAGTTGTCGTTTCATTTCTTTATGTCCTCCCCAAAGTTTGGAGTGACTCCGAAGTTCATTCTCACCATTCCACCAGGTTCTAAATTTACTAGTCGTGATTGGCTATTGCGTTCTTTAAATTTGATGTTGGGAGCCAAAGTATAGTCAGGAATGCTCTCTAAATCCAGAACACCTGTATGTTTACCAGGTAATGCATTTTTGACTGAATATAAACCGTCTGCATCAGTAGTTATACGGTTACCATTTTCTAAGAAAATTACAGCGTTTGGAACTCCAGGCTCCCCTGCTTGCTGTTCTCCGTCAAAGTTTTTATCAACAAACACGCGACCGATGATAGTACCGCAATCCGAAGTAATACCAGGTCTAATTTCTAATCTGTGGGTTGCAGGCCCGTCTTTAACCGCAAAATCGTTATCAACTCGTTCCGCATTCACAGTAGCGGTGTTACGACCGGAACCTCTTACCGCGTCCGGAGTTAGTTTTGCAGCGTAGGCAATATTTAGAACCCCATTCACTGGGATAGTTGTATCAGTTCGGAAGGTAACAGTAGAACCATTGGTTTCTGTAGTTAAGGTAACTGTTTCACCCCCAATTTCACCGCGAACTGATTCCGGCAAAAACTCAAATCCTAAAGGGAATTGGTCGGTAACAACTATATCATTTAAGCCAACATCACCAGTGTTTCTTAAAGACAGACGATAAACCGTAGTATCACCAGGTTCGGCAGTTGCTCTGTCCCCAGTTTTAGTGATGCGAATTTGGTCGGAAGAGCATAAATTTAAGTCAAATTGCAGGGCTAAAGCTAAACCAATTCTTTCCGCATCATCAATAATGACAGATTCTTGAGAAATTTGAGTGTCAGAAATTTGAACCGCACTATCACCCGTAGCACTAATTGGCTGCCCGTCTAAAGCTGTAGCAGTATAAGTAAGAACGCTATCATTCAAACTTTGAATTTCTAATCTGATTCTTCGCTCTGGTAAAGATAAATTCTCCGGAGGATTAATAACTAAAATATAAGCACGACCTACATCAGTTTGATTCTTACTTTGGTCGAATAAGAAATTGTAAACTCCTCGTTTGGTCTCGCCATTAACAGCAGTAACAGTCTCATTTGTGACAGCGTAATTATTAGTATTTGTTATATTCGGTTGTATACCTTGAGGAGTAGCAGTATTAGGATCGTCATCAGTTGCAGTTAAATCAACTTCAGTTCCCGGTTCGGTTCCTGTTGGATCGTTGGGGTCGGGATTAAATAAAGTAACTGTAAAACCAGTATAATCTTCCAATTCTTCACCATTACAACCGAGAATTTGTCCAAACGGGTCAACTAATCCTTGGTCGGTTACTTCAGATTCACTAAGTGGTGTAACTGTTACTTGATTGCTAGTTCTGCCTCTAAAAGTTTGATTATTATTTTTATTGCTGTATGTAAATGTAGCCTGGTTGCTAATTGTTGGACGCGGAACCCCTTGAGCCAAGGTAGATACAGGGCTTTGAATGATACTTCCCGCTAAAACAGTAGCCGCTATCCGTTTAAACCAGCTACTACCATAAATTTGGTATCGCTTATTTTTGCGGCGCACGAATTTCTCCTAATATAAATATTTAGATAGTTTGAGTTTTTGAATTTCTCAATGGTTAAATTCTTAAAAAGAAACGTAGCAATCCCATAGTTATTAATGTATCGCTACGTTTCTAGAATCTAAAATCCTAAATTGTTTTATCGTACTCTTACCTGATATGTTCCGTTAACACTACCTTTTCCAGGGAGAGATTTACCGAAATTCCAACGCACGTGAGTATAAGCAGTATCGGGAGCGGGACGAGTTTCTACAGTACCGTCAGCTAATTTAACTTCAATGGTAGGATTTTTAACATAAGTCTTACCACCGTTAATGCTGTAAGTAATCTGTGCCCCATCTTTTTGATTGACGGTTGCAGAATTAAGCACGTAAGCCATTCCTCTAGGAATCGGCTGATTAATGGTGAGATTATTTACGGCTTTTTCACCATTGTTTGCACCGGATACAGAATAGCGAAGTACTTCTCCTTGCTTAACTTGAGCGCCATTTGATAGCTCTTTCCAAGTTACTTGTCTTTTACCTTGAGCATCCTGAATAACAATTTTCTTTTCCGCTTTTAAGCGTAACTGCACTTGTCCTTTTTTAGCATTTTGAGCAACAGCAGCTCCACCTTGGAATATGTTTGCAACTACAGGAATTTGATTGCTAAAAGTTATACTTGCAATTAATGCAACTGCGCTTAAACTTGCGATGCTAACACGCTTCATAATAATTACCTCAATAAATTATTGCTGAAATTGAATGTTGAGAGTTGGATTTTGATAAACCCGGTTTCTTGAAGAAACCGGGTTTTTTAGCTCGTTCGGTTTCCTTTAACTTGAAGTAAAGACGCTGTCAGATTCGCGTCTTTACAGCAATTTAATTTACGGAGTACCTGGGTTACCTGGGTTACCAGTTCCATTAGTTGGATTATTTCCAGTTTGTCCGGTAGCGTTGATCTTACGTTGGAAGGTAAAGGTTCTAACTTCTTGAGGTGCAACATCATCGCCAACTTCAACCACATATCTGGTAACGTCAGCAGCCTGTGTTGTACCGGACTGGTCGCCGTTAGGAGTAAATATAACGTTTGCACCACCGGAATCGCTTGCTGAACCAACAACGTTACTGGTGTCGATTTCACCGTTGCTATCGTTATCTACTGCCCAATTGTTACCGAGAGTAGTGTCAGTACCATCTTCAGTAATTCTGATGTCACTAGCATTCAAGATAATGTTGCCAGTACCGGATTGAGGCTCGGAGATATTCTCATAAGTGATGCGATATTCCAAGACGTTTCCTGGTGCAGGCTTCTTAGGATCTGTACTGAATGTGCCATCGTTACCTAGTACATCTGGGCCTTCATCCTTGAGTACGCGGGTTTCTTTGACCATTTGTAAGTAGCCAACGTATACCCGGTCGATGGTGACGTTTTGTGCAGGATTTCCATTACTGTCATTATCCGGACTCTCATCACCATTGTTATCAACAAAAGCTCTCATCGGTACGGGATAACCGCGTTCTACATCAGTATCGGTAGAAAGTGCTGTACCTGGTGGTAGATTTACTTCCACACCATAGTTATCGGTACCATTAGCTGCAACTTGAGGAATCTTAACTGGTGTTTGACCAGCATTGATAGTGAAACCACCAGCACCACCGTTTGCTGTTGGATCGTATGTATAAGTTGCTTGCTGACTTTGGTAGGTTACAGTAACAGTTGTACCATTGGGTAAGTCGGTTGCAGTCTCAGGTGCAATGGGTTCTAAGACAATATCAGCAGGAGCTTGTCCGGTATTTTGAACTGTATTAGTGAAGCTCACACCATCTGGGTCAACTCCGGTACCAGGTGCAGTTCCCGCAGGTACCAAGGAAGACTGGTTGGTGAAGTCCTTATTGTTGTCGTTTTCAGCAACAGCATCTGCTGCATCTTTAGGACCATTTAATACAGAAACATCTCCCTGCTCGGTGATTGTGAAGACGTTTGCCTCACCTTTGTCGCCATCACCACTGTTATTGTTCTGGGTATCAATTTCGTTTTCACCAGGTGCCTCATTAGCATCGGGAGTTCCATCACCATCTGTATCGTTGGGATTTACAGAACCGGTGTCAATCAAGTTATCGTCGAAGAAGTCAGGATTACCGTCGTTGTCACCATCAGGCTGAACATCGGGAATACCGTCGGGGGTGTCATTAGGACCACCTGTAGTATCGGTACCAGCTAGAGGAGTTCCATCATCATTGTAGTTACTGGGGTTATCGTCACCAGATTCATCATAAACTGGGATATTGTTGGGGCTTTCACCAAATAACTGAGCAACGTTAGCAACTGTAATTGAATCGTCGGTTGTAGTATTCACCTGAACGGTAACTTTAAATCCACCTATTGTTTGTCCGGGAGCAATGCTACTGGTACGGACAAAACCAATTCTAGTTACGTTAGGTGGAATAGTGGTAGGATCTGCTAAAATCTGCCAAGTCGCTTCATGAGCTCTTGTAGTTAAACCATTAGTAGTAGTAACCGCTTGCCAACCCGGAGGAACTACAACACTAGATAAGGTAGTACCTTGTGGAATTGCATCAGAAACCAAGATTTGGTCGCTAACTGTACCACCAATATCAATAGGAGTACCTTCTAAAGGTGCGGGGCTAATTCCGTTACCAGTTGGGTCAGAATTTTCAACTTCCAAGCTTAAGTCGTAGGTAACTGTATCTTCAGAAGGACCAGGCGCACCAGCAGGTGTATGATCGCTACGAACTTTCAAGACTTTAGCCAAAGTGTAAGTCTTGAGGTCAGAATCTACAGTAGCTTCTAAAGTTGCGCTAGCTTCACGAACTCCGTTTGAAGGTTCACCATCTACTTCACCAGGTTCACTGCCATCAGCATTATCGACAGTAAATACGTCACCACCATCACTGTCTCTAGGAATGTTTTGCTCGTCACCAGGAGTTTGACCTAACTTAACAGCGATTGTTTCTCCGCTTTGGGCACCAGGTTGAACTTCCACAGCAACCCTTACCAAAACTGATTCATCGGGTTGTATCGAATTAGTGGTAGTACCACCAGTGGCAACGGTTTCCCAAGTAGTACCGCCGTCGTAACTAATTTCAACAGGGCCGTCAGCAGTACCGGGATTGTCTGGAGCATCCACGGTAGTGAGGCTTGCAGGTCCTGTTACAGTGGGTTGGTCTGGAATCCGGAACTTGGTGGGGTCGTTACCTACGTTAGTAACCGTATAGTTGTAGTAAACTTTATCGCCAATATTAATTTTGCCATCACCATTATCATCCTCAGCAAACTCTGTGTTTGCAGGAGTAACGGTAATACCGGCTACTTCCGCGATAGTTACTTGAACGGTGTTAGAGGTAGTATTGATGGTTTCCCCTGGATTGTTGGGGTCTTCATAAGTCGCTGTAGCGGTGTTATCAATAGTTTGACCGCCAGCTCCACCTACTGCCAATACCGGAGCAACAAATTGAAATACACCATTAGCAACTAATGCAGTGGCAACCAAGGAACGATAGACTTGTCCCTTTTTGACAAAATTCTTTTTCTGTGACATTTTAGATTTAATAGCAAATTATGACTTTTCTACCTACGTGCTTGTACGTAGGTTTTTTTTTGCAACTCTTTACAGAATTGGTTACAACCTTCTCAATTTCGGAATTCAGCCTAGAGCATAACCCTAATCAATTGTTTTTGATATTTCGTCGCTTGCTTGGTAGTTGGAATTAATCCCTGATGTCTGGACACTAATTTCTTGATTCTAGAAATTGAGTTTTTAAGGTGCTAATGTGCTGCCGAAATATCAAAAGTATTTTTAGTAACAGATAAATCTTAATTTTAAATCCTTACTATATCTTCAGTATATCTATGGAAATTCTGGTATCAGAACATTTTTTTCCGGTTTATAACTCATGTTTTCAAAAAAACATCAAATTTTAGAATTATTACGTGTTTTTGTCACATTTTTACCACAGATTTTGTCACAGCTTTATTAGTGGGCATGTGCTAAACAAATCAGATCGTAAATCACACAATAATAATACGATTGACCCGAATCATAGATGTGATTAGATATTATGTTCGGATTACGCACAAATACATATTGCTCAATTCGGAAAACTAGTACTTCGCCACCACATTAATAAAAGCGGGGCTAGGAAGTTGCTACGTAGGTTGGGTGAAGCATGTCCGCAAGGACATAGCGCAATTTAACACCCGAGTTGGGCTGCACTGCGTTTCACCCAACCTACTGGTTTTTCCCGTTAGTTTTGATAGGCATATAGTAAATATAAAAAACATTTTCTTCCCCCACTCCCCCACTCTCCCCCTCTCCCACTCCCTGCCCTTACCCGTGATTATTAATAGGACAAACCACTAGGCTGACTCAATATATGAGGTTGCGATTCCACGCATTCAGCTAGGGTAAGTCCTCACGAAATACACACGAATAAGTCTATATTTCAAGGCTATGCAGACTTAAATTTTCTGCAAACACAATTACATCACATCATTAATCTTAATCCCGACAAAAATTATCGGGATTGTTTGACTCGGTATTTGAGCCGTGTTACTATCAGCCGACAGTTGACAGTTAATCGTTTTAGGCGTTTAGACCGGGAGAAATACCAAATGCAAGCAGCAACCAACATTCAAAACCAAACTCTTACCCATGCTTTTCATGCTTTGAAATGTAAGGAATGCGGTGCGGAGTACGAACTTGAAGCAAAAAATGTTTGTGAGTTCTGCTTTGGTCCTTTGGAGGTAAGCTATGATTACGGCAAATTGCGTCAAACAGTAACTCGCCAAACTATTGAAGCGGGTCCGAATTCTATATGGCGCTATCGTCAATTTTTGCCTGTAACTAGCGAAAACCCCATTGATGTTGGTACGGGTATGACTCCTTTGGTACGCTCGCACCGGTTGGCACGTCGTTTGGGTTTAAAGAAGCTATATATAAAAAATGATGCGGTTAATATGCCCACCCTCAGCTTCAAAGATAGGGTGGTTTCTGTTGCAATGACTCGCGCTAAGGAATTAGGTTTTACTACAGTATCCTGCGCTAGCACCGGAAACTTGGCAAATTCTACTGCTGCGATCGCCGCTCATGCAGGTTTGGATTGCTGCGTGTTTATACCTGCTGATTTAGAAGCCGGTAAAATTTTAGGAAGTCTCATTTATAGCCCGACTTTAATGGCAGTTAAGGGAAACTACGACCAAGTTAACCGTCTGTGTTCGGAAGTCGCCAATACTCACGGATGGGGATTTGTAAATATTAATTTGCGTCCCTATTATTCCGAAGGTTCCAAAACATTAGGTTTTGAAGTTGCAGAACAATTAGGTTGGGAATTACCAGACCACATTGTGGCTCCTTTGGCAAGCGGTTCGTTGTTCGGCAAAATTTATAAGGGATTTAACGAGTTTAAAGAAGTTGGTTTAGTAAAAGATAAAAAGGTGAGATTCAGCGGCGCACAAGCCGAAGGATGTTCTCCCATAGCCAAGGCATTTAAGGAAGGACGAGATTTTATTCAGCCAGAAAAGCCCAATACCGTAGCAAAATCCATTGCAATCGGAAACCCAGCAGATGGAGTTTATGCAGTAGAAATTGCTAACAAAACCAACGGTAATATAGAATCAGTCAACGATACAGAAATTATCGAAGGTATGAAACTGCTTGCAGAAACCGAAGGTATATTTACAGAAACTGCTGGTGGTACAACAATCGCAGTATTAAAGAAACTGGTGGAAGCAGGAAAAATTGACCCCGACGAAACCACAGTTGTTTACATTACCGGCAACGGTTTAAAAACCCAAGAAGCAGTACAGGGCTGCATCGGCGAACCTTTGACAATTGACGCAAAACTCGATAGTTTTGAATCAGCCCTCGAACGTTCTCGCACTTTGGAACGCTTAGAGTGGCAGCAAGTATTAGTTTAAGAAAATGGGCATGGGGCATAGGGCATAGGGCATGGTTAAGAGTTAGGAGTTAGGAGTTAAGAGTTATGAAGTATCTTGATTTCAATCCTGATTCCCTTGAGTCCAGTCCCCCATGCCCAATGCCCCATGCGCGATGCCCAATCCCCAATTCTCATTTCCAATTTTCAAACATATGTCAGTTAAAGTTCTCGTTCCCACTGCACTTCAAAAATTTACTAATAATCAAGCAACTTTAGAGTGTAACGGTAGCACTATTACCGAATTGTTCGATTCATTAGAAAAAGCTTGTCCCGGTATAAAATCGCGTTTGTGCGATGAATCTGGAAAACCGCGTCGTTTTTTAAATTTATACGTTAACAGCGAAGATATTCGTTTCTTGGATGGTGCTGCAACTCCTTTAAAAGATGGTGATGAAGTTAGTATTGTGCCTGCTGTTGCTGGAGGTTAATCAATTAACAATTAACATTTATCAATTACCAATTTTTGGTAGTTAATTATAATTAGTTTTTTGTAAGGTAGGCTTTAGTGGTCTACCTTTTTTGACAATTATCAATTACCAATTCCTTTTAAAGACAGGAATGGCCGTAATTGTCACAATACCTGGTTGGTGCGTGACACTGAAAACATTTTTACTACGTTCAACATTGATTGGTTAAAGTGTCACAGTACCCTACAGAAAAATGTGCCGGTTGCAGCCATTCCTAAAAGAGTGAGAGAGAGAGAAATTAATTTGTAACTTATTAAAGTTACAAATGAGGAGTTAGGAGTTAGAAAGAGCGCAAGTAAAAAGTAGCAATTAGTAAGTAAAGTGCGTTGTGATGCTTTTTGTCACAGTTGTTAATAAACAAACTTGTTTCTTGCTAATTTCTATTCCCTATTCCGGATTTAATCTCTGTTGCCAAAATTCGTTATCATCGACTGTCATAATAATTCTTTTATAGTTTTCATCTTCAAGTTCAATAGTTAAATAATTGCCTTTTTGATAATTAGCCAACCAAAATTCTTTACCTCGTGGAGTATAGTAAGTTCCAGCTTTGACTAATCCTGGAATACAAGTACCGGGAGAGCGTAATTCTTTCCAAGTTGTTAGAGGGGCAGTTGTTGTTGTTTGCTTAATATGAGATAGAGGTATATTCCATAATTTGTGAAATCGTACAGCTAAAAACTGTTCTTTAACCGTAAATTCAATCTGTAAGCTTTGTTCTAATATATTGATATTCATCTTTTTTCAGCGAGCAGTTATCAGTGAGGAGTTAAAAATTTTTTATTTTCCCCATCTCTAATTACCAATCTCCAATTTCCGATTCCGCATCATATGTAAAATGAAGATGATTCAAAGCAGAAGGATTAACCCGAGCAATGGCAGAAGAAACCAATAAAAACGAAGCAGCATCCGAAGATAAGCCCAAAGCTGCTGCTAAACCAGCAGCGAAAGCAGCAGGTGATAAGAAGCCCGCAGCCAAGAAAAAAGAAAAACCCCCAGCGCTTGAAGACAAGCCGTTTGAGGAGTTTATGCGACAGCATTATGTACCTGCCCTAGAAAAGGCGATCGCTGATGAAGGGGTGGAAGATTTACATTTGGATTTCACCAAGCAAAAACTTCCGATTCCTGGATATGAAACAGCCGAGGAGTGCTGGCAAGTTTTGGGTAGCTTCGGGAATGGCACGCGCCAATTTAACGTATATTTTCCAGATGAAGATATTAAAGGTAAAAAAGCATTTTCTTGCAATGAAGGCAAAAGCCCCAGCACTCTAGAATCATTTTTAATTGACGAACGTAGAATTACTCTAGATTTAATGGTATTTGGAGTAATAATGCGTTTGAACGGTCAAAAGTGGTTGGGAAGAAACTAAGTAAGTTCGTGAAAAATATAGGTAACGGCTCCATTCTCGGGGTTGTTACCTATACCAACATAACCAGATTTATGCATCTCTTGTAAAGTAGCTTCTACTTGTGAAAATTTTGCGCCCGTATCAAGAACTCCCTGAGTTACGCTGAGTTTTCCACCACGATTTTCGGCAGCTTTGAGCAACTCTACCATCAAAGTTTCTTGAGGCGATTGATATATTTCCGATGCTATAGCTTGAGGAGAAGGTGCGACACCAAAAGGTGATAAACCAGCTTTGAGTCTTAGTTTTATTTCTCTTTCTTCTACCATATTAGGAATGAGAAATAAATCCACAAATTGCCCCAAACCGAACAAGCCGAGGGTAAACATCCACAGCAAACCCGTAGCGACTTTACCGTTATATAAACGATGCAGTCCGCCAGTAAATCCTAAAAAACCCAACACGTTGAGCATATAGGATATTTTCATACGCTCTTTTTCTTTATCGTAATGCTTGTCTTTTACTTCAACCTTCATATGATTTCAACTCCACCGAACCCTTTAGGCAACTGAAATTTTTGTGAATTGATAATTGTCTATATTAACAATTCAATTTTAATATCAACTTTTTATATCTTGCTAGGTTTTGATTTAATTAATAATGCGGTTATAATGAAGTATTTATCTATGACAAAAAATAATAAATTAAAGTCATTTAAATGCCGCAAATATATTTATTATTGATTTGTTAGTTACTATAGTGACGATTACTATGCGAACAAATGTGTATTACCATCTTTCCTCATAGATAAATAGCGCTCGTAAATAAAAATAAGTTTTGAATTATCTACCTAATGTTTTTACAACGGTCAAGATTGCAAATCCGGCTAATTTTAAGCGAACAGCGAGCAGTTAACAGCAAACAGCGAACAGCGAACGGTTAACAGCAGGCAATTAATAGTGAGTAACGAACAGCTATCAATACAGCTATAAATTAGGAAAATATTTTTCTTATCTCCCCAGTTCTGTTTTCCTGATTGTTGCAACTCTTAACGTTTCAACTAGTAATTACTACCAGACTCCTTGGTAAACTGATATTCATACTTAACGCAATACTTTTGTATCCCAATTTTAACGTGGCAACGCGTCCCGTTTAGACATCAAAACAATGTCTACTCAGTTCTAATTAGAGGACTTGCAGCCGTAGGGCATACGGTCAAGATGCTTAGTGAGGGTAAATTCGTTTTCTACCCGGTGAACTAAGAATCCCTTTTAACATGGGGAATGTCAAAAACCCGACATTTACAAGAATCAGGACATGGTAGATTCCCTACAAAAACCAGGCTTTGAAGAAATACGTCCGGGTGTTAAAGTCCCAGCGAAGGAAACTCTGCTGACACCCCGGTTTTACACCACTGACTTTGATGAGATGGCTAAGATGGACATCTCGGTTAATGAAGACGAGTTAAGAGCCATCATCGAAGAGTTTCGTGCTGATTACAACCGCCATCATTTTGTTCGAGATGAGGAATTCGAGCAATCCTGGGAACATATTGATGGGGAAACTCGCCAGTTGTTTATTGAGTTTTTAGAACGTTCCTGTACGGCAGAATTCTCTGGCTTTTTACTGTATAAAGAATTAAGTCGTCGTCTCAAAGGTAAAAACCCAGTTTTAGCTGAAGGCTTTAACTTGATGTCGCGAGATGAAGCACGTCACGCTGGTTTCTTAAATAAGGCAATGTCAGATTTCAATCTGTCGCTGGATTTAGGATTTTTAACCAAGAGTCGTAGCTACACTTTCTTTAAACCGAAATTCATCTTTTACGCAACGTATCTTTCTGAAAAGATTGGTTATTGGCGCTATATCACTATTTACCGTCATTTAGAAAAGCATCCCGAAGATAGAATTTATCCGATTTTCCGATTCTTTGAAAACTGGTGTCAGGATGAAAACCGTCATGGTGACTTTTTTGATGCCGTGATGAGAGCGCAACCTCAAACTTTAAACGATTGGAAAGCGCGTTTATGGTGTCGCTTCTTCTTACTATCAGTATTTGCGACAATGTATTTAAACGATATCCAGCGTCACGGTTTCTATGGTGCAATTGGTTTAGATGCAAGGGAATACGATAAAGAAGTAATTGAAAAAACCAACGATACCGCCGGAAGAGTATTTCCAGTCATGTTAGACGTTAAAAACCCAGAATTTTACGAGCGCTTGGAAATTTGCGTTAAAAACAACGACAAGCTTAGAGAAATCGTAAATTCCACAAAGCCAAAATTTGTACAAATTTTCCAAAAGCTGCCTTACTATGTTTCTAATGGTTGGCAAGCTGTTAAGCTGTACTTTATCAAACCGATTGATGCTGCTGCAATGGAAGGTAGCGTTAAGTAAATCTTGATTTTAATTAGTTCTGGTAAAGATTTGTAAATTTCAATTATAAGATGGGCTATAAATGCTCATCTTATTTTTTTAATGCCGATTGTATGGATTTTACCAATCTCACTGATTGCGTTATAAAGCTTCAAATAACAGCTAACAACCAACTATAATTAATATTTTTACGGTGTATATTATGCTGTTACGTTCGCTGACGACTATCCTTATTTCTTGCCTTATTGGAATATTTTCTTGGGTTTATTCTCCCACTGCTTTAGCAACAACGCCGATTCCTTTATCAGATATATCTTATCAAGAATGTCCGCCCGAACTCGCTGAAGGTAATGTGACAAGCGGCGGTGCTAGTAGGGCTGCAAATTGTTTTATAGTTACCGGTGTTGCTAAAAACATGACTAGCAAAACGGTATATGATGCGGATATTTTTGGACGTATTTACGATGCTAACAATAATTCTGTAATGCAAAATCGCACTCGTCTTGGTTCTATTAGCGAAGTGCCACCAGGAGAGACTAATTTTGAAATGAGAATTACTGTTCCAGCAAATCAACCTACACCTTTAAAGTTGAAGCAGTTCAAAGCATCGGGATTTACTTCTAAGGTTCGCTACTAAAGCTTGAAAATAATAACTCATCAGTTATCGTGGTTCACAAATATTTGTATTTTAGATAACTGATGACTAACTAAACTACATAAAAGAAAATTAGAAACTTGAAGCCATAGGACTAGCTAAACTTGCTAACAGCCCGCTGACTATATTAAGCGCGAGAAAAGCCAAAATTGGAGATAAATCAATTCCTCCTAAGGGGGGAATTATGTTACGGAAAAGATTAAGATAAGGGTCAGTTACTTGGCTAAGAGCTGCGAATGGCTGATTGTACCAGTCGATTTGTGGGAACCAAGTTAGCAAAACCCTACCAATTAGCAAAAAGCTGTAAATCTGGGTAAATGTGAGTAGTGTTTGAATCAGCAAATTCATAGATATTTGGTGTTTTGTGAGTTTGGGTGAAAAGCCGTCTTATTATCGATTTTAATTTAGCTGGTAGCAAGATGCCGAGATAATAGTTTCGGTATTCATCTTTTTTTATTTTGTGCGTCAATTAACATTAAGTTTTTTTGAGCGGCTATAAAACAATTTATCGTTTTACTTCCGCTCAAATTATCAATGTTTCATTAAGATTGTAATTCCTCGCTACGAGAGGAAAACTCGTTGATTGAGTTAGAATTCTGGTTTACATTACCTAATTGGTCGCGTACTTCATCTATTGTGGCGTTTAACTGAGCAATTTTGTCTTCCAAAGAACGTCGGGCTATTTCCATTTCTACCCCAGAAGATGCCGAACCCTGCATCTGTCGTCGTTTAGATTTATTCAAATTTGAATTACCTTTGCCCGATGCAGAGTCTTCTTTTGCATCTTCTGCAAATGCCTCGTCATCCCGTCTCTGAGCTACAAGCGTACCGATAACGCCACCAACAACGCTGCCGAAAATTGCTCCAGCAAAAAACCCGCTTGCAAAACCATCCCGTTGACTCATATTTTTACTACCTTTAATTCTCGCTACTTCCTACTTTAATCATCACAGCAAATCCCTGTTTCCTAACTGCTTATATTTTTCTATTACCTTTACTTAAGTGCCGAAAATGCGATCGCCTGCATCTCCCAATCCCGGCACTATAAATCCTTGCTCGTTAAGTTTTTCGTCAATTGTTGCAGTATAGATATTTAAACTAGGATAAGCTGCACTCAATTGTTGCAGGGCAGGAGGTGATGCTACTACGCACACAATGCGCGTTAATGCGGGATCGGCACCTCGCTGAGTTAATTCTGACATAGCAGCCATTATAGAACCTCCTGTAGCCAGCATAGGATCGGTTATTAACACTCGGGTTTCGGGAGCAATTTTTTCTGGCAGCTTATTAAGATAGCATTCTGGCTTTAAAGTTTCTTCGTTTCTAACTAAACCTAAATGATAAATAGATGCCAAAGGAAGCAAAGTTTGCGCTCCTTCTAACAATCCTAAACCCGCTCGTAAAATTGGCACCACTGCAACAGGAACTTCTGGATTAATTAATGTTGCAGCACAAGCTTCTAATGGTGTTTGAACTGTTGTCTCTAAAGTTGGCAACCATTCCCTAGCAGCTTCATAAGTTAACCAACGCCCGAGTTCTGTCATTGCCGAACGAAACAATACAGAAGGAGTACCAGCATCGCGAGCAACGGCTAGCCAGTGCTTAATTAAAGGATGAGGTGGAACATAAACGCGCAGTTGTAACGTCATAATATATATACTATCGCTTCGCTTCAATATATAAGGTATAACAACTGAAATATCATAATACTCTTTCTTCTCTGGTGACTAACGACCAAAGTTAATACTTACGGGCCATCTGCAATTGTACAAAACCTAATCCAAAAACTATTGAGAATATTTTTTATTAGTAGTTGACATTTATTCTCAATCAGCGGTATATTAATCTCCAGTGTTCTCCTCTCTTTAAGGAACGGCAGACGGGATTGGTCAGCAGTTGCGGACTTGTCCCTCTTTTTTTATTTTGGATTGGGCATTGGGCATTGTTAAAGAATAGTTGGGAGTTAAGAATTGGGAGTTAAGAATTATAGTTATTTAAGCTTTAACCTTTGACCTTTGACCTTTAACCTAGATATAAACATCTAGAATTTATTACAAATTATGCATGACGTGATTGTAATTGGGTCTGGTATTGGTGGCTTAGTTACTGCGACTCAATTAGTAGCTAAGGGTGCGAAGGTACTAGTTTTAGAGGGATACACTATTCCGGGTGGTAGTTCTGGTTATTTTGAAAGGCAGGGCTATCGTTTTGATGTTGGCGCTTCGATGATTTTTGGTTTCGGGGATAAAGGAACGACTAATTTACTTACCCGTGCCCTACAAGCTGTAGATGTTAGCTTGGAAACTATTCCCGATAACGTACAGATTCATTATCATTTACCTAATTCGTTAGATTTAAAAGTCGAACGAAATTATGAAGATTTTTTACAAAATTTAATTGCATATTTTCCTTACGAAAGTAAGGGGATTCGTCGTTTTTATGATGAGTGTTGGAAGGTTTTTAACTGCTTAAATCGAATGGAATTATTGTCTTTAGAAGAACCCCGATATTTAATGCGGGCGTTTTTTGGGCATCCATTAGCTTGTTTGGGTTTAGCTAAATATTTGCCGCAAAATGCAGGGGACATTGCGCGAAAATATATTAAAGACCCAGAATTACTAAGATTTATCGATATAGAATGTTATTGCTGGTCGGTTGTACCTGCCGATATGACACCAATGATTAACGCGGGAATGGTATTTTCCGACAGACATTATGGTGGAGTTAATTATCCTAAAGGTGGAGTAGGACAAATTGCTCAAAAATTGGTAGAAGGTTTAATTAAAAAAGGTGGAGAAATTAAATATCAAGCTAGGGTTACAAAAATTATTAAAGATAAAGGAAAAGCTGTAGGTGTAAAACTAGCTAACGGTTGTGAATATCGTGCTAAACGTATTGTTTCTAATGCAACTCGTTGGAATACATTTGAGAAGCTGCTTCCAAGGGTAGAAATACCTGCTAATGAGAAAAGATGGCAACTGCGATACAAAAAGTCGCCGAGTTTTTTTAGCTTGCATATGGGTGTAAAAGCAGAATTATTATCACCGGAAACTGAGTGTCATCATATTTTAGTTTCGGAGTGGGAAAACATGATGGATTCGGAAGGGACAATTTTCGTTTCGATTCCGACGCTACTCGATCCAGAATTAGCTCCCCAGGGATATCATATCATTCATGCGTTCGTTACAAACTGGATTGATGAATGGCAAAGTTTATCCGAGAAAGAGTATGAAGCCAAGAAAGAAGCTACAGCTAATCGTATTTTAGATAAATTAGAACAAATATTTCCGGGCATAGAAGCGAATTTAGATTATTTAGAAGCGGGAACACCAAAAACACATCGGAGATTTTTGGCTAGAGTCGATGGTACATATGGCCCAATTCCGAGAAAGAAATTGTGGGGATTGTTAGGAATGCCATTTAACCGCACGGCGATTGAAGGATTGTATGTAGTGGGAGATAGTACTTTCCCTGGGCAAGGATTGAATGCGGTTGCGTTTTCCGGGTTTGCTTGCGCTCATCGGGTGGGGGTGGATTTGGGATTTGTTTGATTTAATTTTGGGTTTATTACGGTAGAAACTCGGTTTTTTGAAAAAACCGGGTTTCTGAATTTACAGTTAGGATTTAGCAATATTATATGCGGGTGCTGAAATATTTAAGTTTTGTGTTCATGGTGGTAGCGGTGGTTGGTTTTTATCAAAGTAGTTTGTTGCATTTGAATACTATATTGTATCCAGCCCAGGCTGTGAGTAAAAATTGGTGGTTATCTTGGGGACTTTTTATAGTTTGGATTCCAGCGGTTTTTGCTTCACGCAAGTTAGAAGAAAATAGCAGCGAGCAAGATTCTTGGAAAATTATTTTTAAGTCTAGGTGGGTAGAATTTATAATTTTAGGATTATTTGCTTATGGATTTATTCACTACTTTTTTTGCTGGTTTACATTGCTTTTCGGGAAAGGTGACTCAGTCTTCTTTGATTACTGGCGAATTCGAGGTAACTCGGGGGCTACAATACCTTGGTATGCTACTGCTGCGGTGATTTTGTATAGTTTTTGGCGTAGTTAGGGATTGAAAATAACGAACGTGATTCTACGATTACAAGCAATGTTAAACTAAACTGAGTCGCAGCATATATGTTTAATAAAGGGAAAATTCGCAATTGAAACAATTCGATAAACCGATTCCGCAAGAACTTTTAAACATTACTGAAAAAAAACGTTCTAATTTATTTTCTTGGCGAGGCCAATTTTCTCCACAATTAGTAGAAGCAATTTTTGAAGCATACTGTTTACCTGATTCAGTAGTTCTCGACCCCTTTTTAGGTAGTGGAACTGTTTTATTAGAAGCAGTAGACTTTGCAGTTGAAGCTTATGGTGTTGAGATAAATCCAGCAGCTTGGATGCTTAGTAAAACTTATGAATTTATCAATATAGCTGATAGAAGAAATATCACAAATCAAGTTCAACAACATCTTAACCATGAATTTCCTTTCCAAATATTGACAAATATAGATAATGTAGTTGATGATTTTGAAGAGAAAGTTAATCGAATCAAAAATATTTTAAGTGAAGATGCACAAATATTGTTTAATGCCTTAGTAATTTTACTCGATGTTGCTAACAATAAAATTACTAACAATTGTGTGCAAGGTAAGTTTTTTGAATTGGTTGAAACTATAAACAATTTTCCATCATCCAACAGTAAGATAAAATCATTACTATCAGACTGTAGATGTATTCCTTTACCGGATAATAAAATTGATTTTGTTATAACCTCCCCACCTTACATTAATGTATTTAACTATCATCAAAATTATAGAAAATCTGCTGAAATTTTAGGATGGAATTTACTTAAAATAGCTAAATCTGAAATTGGAGCTAATAGAGCAAATCGAGTCAATCGTTTTTATACAGTTATACAATATTGTTTAGATATTGCAGAGGCTCTAAAGGAAATATCAAGAGTAAGTAAAAAAGATGCACGTATTGTATTTGTGGTAGGTTTTGAATCTAAAGTTCTTGGAGTACCTTTTTATAACGCGGATATTATTGAGAGAATTGCAGTAAAATCTGGAATGTATGCTAAAGCTTTAAGGCAGAAAAGAAAGTTCAAAAACAAATTTGGCAAAATGATCGGGGAGGATTTAATTAATTTATACAATTTGAAAACTGAATGTACAAAAGAATATATTGACGATATTGCCAGAGAGGTAGCTGATAACGCTTTAAAAGCTGGTATTAATCTAGTAAACCAAAAAAATTTAGAACTTTTAGACAATGCCATTAAAAAGATTGCGGTTATAAACAACACACCCAAACTAGATAGAATAGAATATATTCACCAATTACAGAAAGCTATTTAATCTAAATAATAAAAAATATGCCCGAACTTTCTCGTCCGCATTACGGAAAATTAATAGCTTGTCTTGAGAACCCGCGACTTCCTAATGCTGACAAAGAACGTTTAGAAGAAGCTATTAGAAAATATCATGAATGGATTGATGAGCTTGAATCGGTGGAAAGCGGTAAAGTTGATACAGTTGAAAAGTTAGTAGAAATCACAAATAAATATAAACGTTTCATTGAACTTGATTTAATATTTGATAGTACAGATAATTTTTTGTATAGGCAAAAAGGTCAACTTAAGTTAGATAATACTATTTTAGAAGAATTTTTACCCCAACTTGTTTTTCGTAGTTTGAGAGGAATAGATGAATCTTTTGAACTCGGGCCTAGAAATACATTTGCAGGGCTTAGTTTTTTGTCATCTGTTGGTAATCCTGGTGAAGGCGGAGAACCAAATATTAGAACAAAAAACCAAGATTTTATTTTAGGTAAGAAATTATATCTAAAAACATCCTTCGATTCAGATTTTCAAAATTACAAATTAATAGAATCTCATCTTGGCTATGTATGTGCGGAATGTAAAACAAATTTAGATAAAACAATGTTTCAGGAAGCGGTTGCAACAAGTAGAGATTTAAAAATAGCCGTTCCCGGTTCTTTATACTTCTTAATCTGTGAATTTTTAGACATGACACCAGTTTCCATAATTTCAACTCAGATTGATGATGTTCTGATAGTGCGAAAAATGAAACGTATGCCTTCTAACATTAGGCAAGAATATCGCACCCCAGAAGCAAGACGGAAGCGTAGACAAGAATATGTTGAATTTTTAGATGCTTCTAAATACTACACTGATGTATTTCAAAGGATGATAAGCAAAATCCAAACTTTGATTGATGATACAAGCCCATCTATAAATAAAGTTTTAAATCAAGGTCATTTTTAGAAAATGTTTAAGAAGTTTTATTTAGCATTGTACTTATCATCTGCAAAATAAGGCTTAACTTAATATAGGCATAAAAATTATTAAATTATGAATTCTGCCAGTCTAAGTAAGATTTATATTTCTACACGCTTTATATCTAAAGAAAAATCAAACTTATTAAAAATTGCACTACAAGATAAAAGTCTGATTCCAGAAGAAGCAGAGGTATTACTGGCGAAAGATGAACAAAAAGCTATTCCCTTAATTAGTAAAAATGCTTCATTAATGGAAGAAATTCAGCAACGAGTTCAACAACTGCCTTCATCACATCAGCTTTTACTACAAGATAGCAGAAAATTAGCTGATATTCCTAACGAAAGCGTACATCTGGTAGTAACTTCCCCACCCTATTGGAATTTAAAAAAGTACGTAGAAAATCCGAATCAGCTTGGAGAAATTGATGATTACGAACAGTTTTTACAAGAACTTGATTGTGTTTGGCAGCATATGTGGCGCGTTTTAGTGCCGGGTGGACGTTTGATAATTGTGGTAGGGGATGTTTGTCTTTCTCGTCGGCGATTTGGTAGGCACGTAGTATTTCCGTTACACGCGAGCATTCAAGAACATTGCCGCAATCTGGGTTTTGATAATTTAGCTCCAATTATCTGGTACAAAATTGCGAATGCATCTTTGGAAGCAGCGGGAAATGGTACCAGTTTTCTTGGTAAACCATATGAACCAGGTGGCGTTATCAAAAACGATATCGAATTTATTTTAATGCAGCGTAAACCAGGTGGTTATCGTAGCCCTTCCATGAATGCTCGATTGCTGTCTGTTATCCCGCAAGCACTCCATCGACAATGGTTTCAGCAAATTTGGCAAGACGTTAAAGGTGCTTCCACACGACAACATCCCGCGCCGTTTCCGTTGGAATTAGCACAGCGACTAGTGCGAATGTTTTCGTTTGTTGGCGATACCATACTAGATCCATTTATGGGAACGGGGACAACTTGTATTGCAGCAGCAAACTGGGGACGTAATAGTATTGGGGTGGAAATTGAACCAACTTATCATCAATTAGCCCTTGAAAAAATTAGTAAAACCTACGGTTTGCGATTGGTGCATGATGAAGTAGCAGAGGTTGCGACATGACAGTACAGATACCTGATATACCCCAAAATATTTTTCAAGAAGCAGTAAATGGTTTCTGGAATACACGAGTAGCCCAAGCTCAAGCGCAAACGTTAGCGTGAAAAATTGATCGAGGAAATCCTAGCTCAGTGACTGGTGGTAAGCAGATGGACGGATTTCTTTTAGCTATTACTAATTTACTGCTTGCATCAGGAGTGCCACAACATCATATTTATGTAAAGAAAAGTCTGACGGTGATTCCTTATAACAGCATCAGTATAGTAGTCTTGCTTTCTAACTCAATGAACTAGTTTGCTTTTTTATCTTATAAACAGTATAGGAGCATCTTAATTTATGTTTATAAATCCGATACACCATTGGAAACTAATGCTAATGATACTCACTGCACAATCTTTAGCTGTTTTAGTTTTTGGGTGGATTACAAGAGTAATTATTAGACTTAAATATAATAGTCCTACATCTGATTATCAGTTATTTGATTGTAGTAATTATAATTTACGTCCTGATTTTGATAACTCTAAGTTCTCAAAAAATTCTTTAGTACTTGTTAAATTCAATAGCGATAGAACAATAAAAAGCGAACAATTTTACACTAACGAAGGAGATTGGATTTATGCTGACTATGAAAACGGAAAACGGATTCAATATGCAAGTAATCCTTTCTCTCAGTTAGTTATGGCTTCATTCTGTTTGCCTGGGTTTTTGATAATAATAACTTTGACTATACTTGATATAATTAATTGGTTTTTCTATATAGATTTAGCTTCTTTACCTAAGTGTTTAAATTTTGATGTAGCTAGACTCTCTCTAGTTATTCCTTGGTGGTGTATGATAATCCAATTATTCTTTAGTCCCTTATTAAACTATCAAGATTTTGATAATTTTTGAAAAGCATTATTAATCAAACAACTTAGCAATAATATTGGGTTACGACACGATTTATAAAGATTATCGTTATAAATTTAATTTGGTAAATGTGTCTAACCTAATTTACAAACTTTTTTTATTTTTGGGGTATTGGGGATTGTTCGTTTGGTGGGTGCTTTGGAATTACGATCGCAATGTGGAATAAGCTCAAAAGATAGAGATTAGGACTTACGAAAACAAAAATTGTCATTAATCAGGAATTGCTTGGGTTTGTGTCACATCTTTCAACACCAAATTGTCTAACCCAACCTACAAGCTATTACAAGGTAGAACCTTGTGAACTGTATTCCGAGGTGGAACCTGGGAACAATAAATAATAACTAAATGTTACTTTAAAGAAGTTTTAGGGAAATATATAACTGTACCTTAAACCAATTGGTTATTAGCAAGAGATAGCAATTTATGAAAATAGCAAGAGATAATAGGCTCGATACTTTAAAAGCAATTAGTATTATCTTTGTTTTAATATGGCATTTGCGCCCATTTAACTTTATTTTAGATAAAGATACTCACACCTATATATATCTTATTGCTAAAATTTTCATAAATTTGGAATTACAATTATTCTTAACAGCAGTCCCTTTATTTTATATCGTCTCCCTCTATTTATTTCTAATAAAAAATCCAGATATTAAATATTTTAAATCTCGGATAATTAAAGTTTTAAAGACATTTTTGTTTTGGTCTATATTTCATTATATATTTTTCTTTACAGTTACAAAACAAATTCCAAAATTTTCTTGGGATATTATTATCGGATTAAAGCCTAGTTTACCATTGGTTGGTGATTCTGTCTTCTACTTTCTATTTAATTTGATTTTTTTAACTAGTCTCGCTTTTCTATATCAAAAAGCTTCTTACAAAAAAATGATAAAGTTTTTAAACTTGATAATAATAATATGGCTCTTCAGTACTTAGTATGCTAAAAATACAATTAGATAAGTGAATTGA
>JAHCMI010000109.1 GCA_019192545.1 Rivularia sp. MS3
ACCACCGTTTGTCGGTGTTGTCGGTATTGTTGGTGAAGGTTCGGGTGAAGGAGTTACTGGGGTTGGACTTTCACCACCCTTTGTCGGTGTTGTTGGTGAAGGAGTTGCAGGGGTTGGGCTTTGGCTACCTGTTGTTGGCTGGTTTGTGGGAGTTGCAGGAGTTGGACTTGCGCTATTGCTAGGCGGGGTTAAAGTATTATTGTTATTAGATGTTGATTCATCATCGTCTTTCTTAGAAGTATCTGTAATAACTTGTCCCGTTTCAACCAAAGTCTTTACAGGTAGATTATCAGCAACCTGTTCGCTAGGTTGATCTGAAGCAACAGGACTTAATTCTAGAAAAGATGGATTTTCGACTATTTTATCGCCAACAATCGGCTCCTGTTTTGCTACGGCTTCAGATGTTTCTGCTTGAACGCTAGCTATGGCAGCATCTGAAGGCGTTGTATCTCTTGAGCTTGTTAAATCAAGTCCCCGTACTAAATCGCTTGTATCATAAAAGGTTCTGAGGTCAAAATTGTATAATCCCTGAATTCTTCCTTTAACTACGACTATTAATTGTCCCGCTTTAAGTACTTGAGAGCGAGATTCATCTTTATTAAAAACTTCTATACCGCTATCAGTCAGCGAACCTACTACTGTAGTATCTGTTTGCTCATCATACCGTACAAACAATGCCGAACCACGAATAGTTGCAGCCGCACTACGGGTTCTTACTCTGGTTCGTCCTTGCCCCGGTGGTATAAGCAGTAGCACAGTTCCATTCGATAGTTTGAATGTTCGAGTTCTAGGCAAAAATCTAAATACTGCTCGCTCGCCAATCCGCGCTAAAGAACCATCATTGAAACGCAAGTCAGCCAAAGAAGCTCTACCTGTAGCTAGTCCATCTCCAGGATTCATAGTATCCCTCCTTCTGGCTCGACGCTTTGGTCGATTCCGAGGCATAAGTTGTACCCAGTTATGCAACTTCTTTACTACAGCCCTAGTCAAAGGAGTTGATGCACTTGCCTTTTGTGGCTGTGGCATCGCTACAACTCCCCATAATGTAACAATTGCTAAAGGAACTAACTTGCGAAACATAAAAATAGTGCGCCTTGCATAATTTTACAACTACCACACCAGCCAAAATGGATAGTGAAGTAAAAATTGGAGCCTGTAAACTGTTATAGCAGTTTTTTTACGTAAATTTGCTTAAATAGTATTCCAAATTAAATGTATAACATAGGCAAATCTACTATATAGTATTAACTTTCAATTTATTTTCCTACCCCCAAGAAAATCTTATTGAAAATATTTTAATGATTATGATTGATTATCTTCAATTTCGTTATGATTTTAATCAATTATAAGTAATAAATTATTTGGGCAGAATTTCAGATTGTAAGCAGGACATTTATAAATCTCTCAGTTGAGTCTAATCAAACTAAACAAGTTTTAAGATGAAATCAAAAGATTGGAAAAAAATGTGTTCGTATGCAATGTTAGCGACGACTAGTACAGCGTGGTGTTGTACTAACGTAGAAGTGGTAGAAGCTGCTAATCGAAGCATCCAAACTAATAAAGAGCAAATTTTATCGGAATCAACTTCCGGGGTACTAAATCAATCTTCTTTAAATCTCCATCGCATCAGAATAGATGACAAGAAGGATACAAGCATCTCCAGTTTTTCAAAAGATAGAAACTTGTTTCAGATTTCAGAGCCGGAAAAGGATGAAATTGTTTTACATCAAAAAGAAGTAATTATACCTACAATTGTTTCGGATATCCCAAATCCAAATAACCAATTACATCATAAGTTACAAGATAGAACCTTAAAAAATGTAACTCAAGGGCTTGTTCAAAAATCCGCCACGGACATTCCAGGAAATGTTTTAGAAGAAAAAATTTCTTGGGGTGCCCCTGGCTCATTTGCTTGTAGAAATTGTCAATCAATACGAGTAGTGCAAAATCCGGACTCACAACCAGCACCGACTCCAGAAAACGTTGAGAAAAATCCACCACCTTTAGAAAGCCAGCCTACAGATTTTCCTAATACTTCTGGGGAAGAAGTCGAACAAAAGTTAGATACCCTTGAAGATGAACGTTCCAAAAGATTACAAAGATTATTGGAGCGACTCGAATATAATGAAAAATTTAGAGAAACTTTTAATAATGAATTAGGTACTATTAGGGCAGAGAAAATTCCTATCGAAGCGCCCCTACCTCCAGAACAAAAACAACCGCAACCAATAAAAAACACCGTACAAGATTTTAAACCGGTGGGATATTTGTTAGGTCGTGTAGGTTACTTCCACACAAGTAATATCTTTTCTTCTAGAAATAATCCAATCGATGATGGTTTAATATTTTCTGGAGTTACACTTGCAGCAGCACCCTTCAAAATTGCACCTAAAACTTACCTGAATGGTTCAATTGACGGCAATATAATTCGATACAGCGAACAATCTGAGTTTAACTATAACCAGATTAGATTTAACTTAGGTGTTTACCAGCAACTGACTAGTAAAATGTATGGAGAAATCGCATGGAATAACCAGCAGTTATTTTATTCAAAAAATAGCGATCGCTTTAATTTTTCCTCGGGTGATAAATTTTTAAATGAAAACTCTTTTCGTTTATCCGTAGGAAGAAGAGACGTTTTAGCGCCCAAGTTAAATTTGGATAGTTTCTACGAACTTCGCCTGAGCCTTACTAACCCACCTGAAAAACGCAACCGATTTATCAACTATATCTGGTTATCTTTAAACTATAACTTACAACAGTCATTGCGAGTGGGTATTGACTATCAATTTAACTTATCCAACTTTTTAGAAAGAAGTAGAGAAGACCAGTATCATCGAATATCGGCGAATTTAAAATACGGTATATCAGAACTCAGCAGCGTCAACCTGCAAAGCGGCTTTACTCTAGGTGGTTCCACAGATAGTAATATTGATTTCGATGGCTGGTTTTTTGGGATTAATTACAGTTGGGATATAGGAAAGTTTTGATGAGTGTTACGAGTTACCATTTAAGAGTTTCTTGTAGCAATAGATTAATATTTTCCGAATTATTGCTAAAGAAATATTTAACTGCTTATTCGCGACTCGTCAATTGCGACTCGCTCCTCTTATACCACATCGTGCTATTTTTTTAATTCCTGATATCTTACTCGTCATAACTAATCCAATCGCTCCAACTACCGGGATAAAGTTTACCCGTATGAATACTTGATAATTCTAAAGAAAGTAAATTAACGCAAGCTGTAACACCAGAGCCGCAATATACTAAAATTTCTCGACTATTTTCTAATTGCGCCCAGCGTTGTTTTTGCTGTAGTGGGGAAAGTAAATAACCATTAGAATCGGTTACTTCTTTCCAAGGATAATTCATCGCGCCCGGTATATGACCGGCTATTTTATCTATTGGTTCTCTAATACCTTGGTAACGCTCGTTATCTCTTGAATCTACTAAAGCTACATGAGATAAATCTTTACTGTTTTTTACAGTTTCTCTATCTACTATCATCTCAGTTTGCGGGTGAGGTACGAATTTTCCCTTGGCAAAAGTGGAAACAACATCTGTAACGGGATATTCAGATGCTAGCCATCCATTAAAACCCCCATCTAAAACTGCAACTTGTTTGTGTCCTAAATAGCGTAATAGCCACCATAGCCGAGATGCAAAAGCAAAACGTGAATTATCATAAGCTATTACAAAAGTTTCTCTAGAATTCACCCCCATTGCTGATAATTTATCGGCAAATTTTTCAATATCAGGTAAAGGATGTCTGCCTCCATGCTTTTGTACTTCTGATGAAAGATCTAAATTTAAATCTAAATAATACGCTCCTGGAATATGGCTGGTTTCATACTGCTGTCGTCCTTCTTGGGGATTAGCTAGGGAAAAACGACAATCAAATGTAGCAACATTGGGGTGATTGAGATTTTCAAACAGCCATTGATTAGAAACAATTGGAGAAGTGTGTTTCATAATAATTCATTATCGGCTTAAAACTGTAATGAGGTCAAAAAACTCTAAAAATTCTAGTTTTTAAATTTTAAAATCTATACTAGAAACTTTGAGGAAAGGAACACCTCCGTTTCAAGTATTAGCAAAATCTAAAATATCAAATCTATAATTTAATGACTAATCAAGATTTTACACCTCAACTCACAGCAGATGGCTCATATACTTTCTTTTCTGAAGAATTTAACGAATCATTTCACAGTCATTTTGGAGCCAAGCAAGAAAGTTATTTCAAATATGTCGTTCCTACTTTTTTATTAGAAAAAGCACAGCAAGGAACTGTAAGATTGTTAGATGTTTGTTATGGACTAGGATACAACACGGCAACAGCAATTGAAAAAATTTGGGAAGTTAATCCTAAATGTTTTATACAAGTAATTGCTTTAGAAGTAAATCCGGCAGTACCCCAAGCAGCGATTAAACACCAATTATTTGAAAATTATAATAGTAAATTAATAGACATTTTGACTAAGCTAGCCTTTCAGTTTCAGGTACATACACCTTCTTTCAAAGCTGAATTACTAATTGGTGATGCTAGAGATAAAATCAAGCAAGTGCATCAATTTGGTTTCAAGGCTGACGCAATTTTTCTCGATCCTTTTTCGCCGCCTCAATGTCCTCAGCTATGGACAATTGAATTTTTGCAGTTAGTTTCTCGGTGTCTACAGTTAGATGGGTTGTTAGCTACTTATTCTTGCGCTGCTGCTGTACGCACTGCCCTTTTACATGCCCGATTAAATATTGCTTCTACTTCTCCAGTAGGTAGAAAAGCACCTGGAACTGTTGCAAAATTAAATTCCCTATGTCCTATAGATAAGCAAACAAAAGACTTAAATTATTATCCACATCAAGTTGCTGCTCTCTCACAGTCAGAAAAAGAACATTTACAAACTCGTGCAGCTGTTCCCTACCGAGATCCAAAACTAATCGATTCGCCAGAGGTAATCTTGAAACGGCGCAAACTCGAACAAGAAGATTCCGATTTAGAAGCTACATCGCATTGGCGTAAACGCTGGCTGCTCGTAAGATAGGTTACACTTGATCGGTAAACTACTGGTATTAAACTTGTCTGCTTACATTTGCATTTCTCCTCATTACTTAATACTCCATCTGAGAGCCGAAAGCTTTCTCTCCGAGTGCGGTTGCTGTTAGCGCTGCCTCTGCCAAAAACAGATACCCCTTTTAAGTGTGAGGCATCACAGAACCGAAATGACAATTACAGTTATTCCAGACTATATAAATAATGTTAATTTTACCCATTACAAGCAATATCTATTGCTTATACAATGGTTTAGCTTTAGGCTTATAGTCTGTTGAGCATAGAGTGCAAGTTAATAAATATAAATTTGATTCGGCAAAAATACTATAAATACTTTATAAAATAAACTTTGTAAATTTCAAAGACCTGCATTTCCTGATATATATACCGTAATTAAAAGATTATATGAACGCGGTTATCTCGATAAATATCCGTGTAAAACCTGATTGAATATCGGCTTTAGTTGAACATACTATAATTATAGAACTGGGGAAAAATGCTATCAAATTTCTCCGCATTCTTTAAAAAAACATTAAACAAATTAGTATTGTATTTTATATCAAAGTACCTAGGTATCAATGATTAAAAGCTTGTGAAAATGCTTTTTAAAATACATTCAAGTACTAAACTAGTTTTTGAAACATTGCATTGTTGCTAAACAAATGGAGTGCCTTTGTGATTCAATGGAAATCCAATTATACAGGTTCTACCGAACTAAAAGTTGCTGGGTCAAACCCCACAAACATACATAACAGAGTCGGTGAAAATCATGCCTTGTCAACGAACTCTGAGCGTAATAGTTCGGAATTATCTACCCATGATTTAAAAGTAAAACAAATTGACAGTGAGGATGTTAGTAATTATGGTCAGGAAAATACTAATAGCAAATTATTTTTGACAACAACCTTACAGGACAAAGAATACAATTTAGATTGCTTTGACAATGATATTCCCAAGGTCTTAGTAGTTGACGACCATGCCGCTAGTAGGATGACAGCAGTAGCACTTCTGGGAATGGAAGGTTACGAAGTGATTGAAGCAGAAAGTGGTTCTGCTGCCGTGCATCTGGTAAGTGAAAAACAACCGGATCTGATTCTGCTTGATGTCATGATGCCTGAAATGGATGGCTTTGAAGTTTGTCAACTGCTCAAGCAAGACGAGCAAACAAGGTTAATTCCCGTAATTTTCATTACAGCTCTCAACGATAGGCGATCGCGAATTCGGGGAATTGAAGTTGGGGCGGATGATTTTTTAAGCAAACCCTTTGACAGAGTAGAGTTGGCTGCAAGGGTTAAGTCTTTAGTACGTCAGAAGCGCCTGAATGAAGATTTAGATCATGCAGAAAAAGCACTGTTTTCCATTGCAAGAGCTATTGAAAGCCGCGATCCCAATACCGGCGATCATTGCGAACGGTTGGTAAACTTAGGAAAAGCTTTTGGCGAATACCTTGGTCTTTCACGCAATCAAGTTAGGGATTTGATGTGGGGAGGCTATCTTCATGACATTGGTAAAGTGGGAATTTCCGATTCGGTATTGCTCAAGAAAGGAAAATTAACACCTGCTGAATGGGAAGAAATGAGACAGCACGTTTTAATTGGGGAACAAATTTGTCAGCCGTTACGCAGTATGCGCGGAGTAATTCCTATCATCCGCAGCCATCACGAACGTTGGGACGGTAGTGGCTATCCCGACGGACTGAAAGAAAATGAAATTCCCTTCTTGGCTCAGGTGTTTCAAATGATTGATATTTACGATGCTTTAACAAGCGAAAGACCTTATAAAAAGGCTTTTACACCCACTGAAGCATTATCAATCATGATGGAAGAAACAGATAAGGGCTGGCGTGACAAAAAACTAATGCAGCAGTTTACTGAATTTATCGGCACTATAAATCACAGCTAATTGTAAGCGATTAACATTTCGGTTTGCTATGTAATCGGGTATATTTTAAGCCGAAAATAAAATATGTAATCGTATTTATCTATAGCTGTTGGCTGATTATGGTAGTAGTAGCAATTTTAGCGGCTGGTCGCGGTACAAGAATGAAATCAAACCTACCAAAGGTTTTGCATTCTTTAGGCGGAAAATCTCTTGTTGAAAGAGTGATTCAAAGTGTTGAACCGCTCCAACCAGAACGTCGGATAGCGATTGTCGGTTATCGAGCCGAAGAGGTAAAAACAGCCTTGCAACCCATTCCTGATGTAGAGTTTGTCGAACAAACAGAGCAGTTAGGAACTGGTCATGCCATCCAGCAATTACTACCTCATTTAAAAGGGTATGATGGGGACTTGCTTGTTCTTAATGGTGATGTACCGCTTTTACGCGGCGAAACTTTAAAAAATTTCTTACAAATCCATCAAGAAAATCAAAATGCGGCTACTGTTCTTACAGCAAAGCTACCCAATCCTAAAGGATATGGGCGAGTTTTTTGTGATGATCGGAATGTATTACAGCAAATTATTGAAGATAAAGACTGTACTGCTGCTCAAAAGCAAAACCAGCGTATCAATGCTGGGGTTTACTGTTTTCGTTGGAAAGATTTAGAAAAGATATTACCTCACCTACAGGCAAACAACGCTCAAAAAGAATATTATCTGACTGATGCCGTTACTCAAGTTACCCCAGTGATGGCCGTAGATGTAGAAGATTACCAAGAAATTGGAGGCATCAACGACCGCTTACAATTGTCAGGTGCTTACGATATACTGCAAGCAAGAATCAAAGAAAAATGGATGAAAGCTGGCGTAACTTTGATAGATTCTGCCAGTATTACTATTGATGAAACAGTAGAATTAGAACCTGACGTAATTATTGAGCCCCAGACTCACTTACGGGGCAATACAGTTATTAAAGCGGGAAGTTGTATTGGACCAGGAAGCTTAGTTGAAAACAGTTTAATTGGCGAAAACGTCACCGCTAAATACTCAGTCATTTCTGATAGCACAGTCAAAAATGCAACCCAAATTGGACCTTACGCCCACTTACGAGGTCATGTAGAAGTTGGCGAAAAATGCCGTGTGGGTAATTTCGTAGAATTAAAAAATAGCAAATTAGGCGACGGAACCAAAACCGCTCACTTATCTTATCTTGGAGACACAACCACCGGTACCAAAGTAAATATTGGTGCGGGTACAATTACAGCTAATTATGACGGTGTAAACAAGCATAAAACCACGATTGGCAACAATACCGGAACTGGTTCCAATAGTGTTTTAGTTGCACCAATAACATTGGGAAATGATGTATACGTAGCTGCCGGTTCAACAGTAACAGATGATGTTCCCGACAACAGCTTAGTTATTGCACGTCAACGTCAAACCGTCAAAGAAGGATGGAAGATAAAGGGTAAGTAAAAGATAAGTATTAGAAATTAAACATAGTAGGTAGAAAAGGTTAATGGTTAGAGGTTAAAGGTTAAAGGTTAAAGATTAAGGGTTAAAATTTGAAGATTTAAGGTTAAAAATTAAAACTTTTAACTTTTAACTGCTAAGTCTTCACTTTTAACTCCTAACTCCTAAAAACTCTGACCTTTAACCTCTAACCTTAGTTAACAACATCCAACCTGCATTTCTTCAGATTCGTCCAAAGTATCACCAATTTTTTCGCCGTTATGGTAGGCAGCAAGTAAGACTTCGCTGGTTTTACCCCAAGCAATAGTTCCTTTAGCGTCAAGGGCGATCGCTCCTAAATCTCGTTTATTTTGATGCGATTCATTAAATGAACGCTGCATGGCATCTTGAAGAGTCATTCCGTCACCTACGCGCACCACAACTCGTGGTGCTAAACATTCATCAATAATATCTTCACCAATACCCGTACAGCTTACTGCTGCATCTTTAGTAGCATAGTTACCTGCTGGCATGGCAGAATCACTGACTCTTCCGATACGCTCAAAACCCTTACCTCCGGTAGAAGTTCCAGCAGATAAATTTCCTTGACTATCTAAAGCGACTACGCCAATAGTACCTCTTCCGGCATTGCCATTTGATACAAGTTCTTTTTCGGCTACTACTCCAGCCATCGTCTTTTTAAAATTATCTTGACGCTCCTGCAACCACTCTTCTAAACGTAAATCGGTTAAAGGATTATAACTAGGTATCTGTAATTCCCGCGCTAACTCCGCAGCACCATAATCCGAAAGAACTCTATCAGAAGAACTTTGTAAAGCTTTAGCTAAATCAATCGGGTTTTGGATTCGCGTAATATTAATCACACCACTAAAGCTTTGCGTTATGCCATCCATCAAAGCAGCGCTCATACGAACCTGCCCATCAGATTGCAGTACCGAGCCAGTACCGGCATTAAAACAAGGATCGTCTTCTAACATTTGACAACCCTTAACAACCGCTTCACTTGCAGTACCTCCGGACATTAGCACAGAATAAACTTCTTCTACTACCTTATAAAGAGAGCGGCGTACCTTTTCCACTCCTCCTTTACCTTGAAGAGAGCTACCAGCCCCTCCATGAATAATCAATTTAGGTTGCACCTTGGAATTCATTTTTTATTATTTACTGTGTAATTTGTTATAGAGAAAGTTTAGACGGCAATTACTTTTGGAAACATCTAGAACAGTCCAGAAGTAATATTCATAATCTCATTTTCTAGCACTTAGTTTTCATGATTTTTACCAGCTTCCGAACGCCTACGACGGCAACGTTCAGAACAATATTTTACTTCATCCCAACAATCTGCCCATTTTTTGCGCCAGGTAAAAGGACGCTGACACACCGGACATATTTTCGATGGTAAATCCGATTTAGAACGGTTGCGTCCCATGAGTTTAACCCGATTTATAAAAAATTCATTATAACTAGAGAGATTGGGAGATGAGGAGACAAGGGGAAGAAAATTCTAAACTATTCCCAATGCCTCATCCCCTATTCCCCAATCGGTAAAAGCAAACGACTAACTACTCTACTATCTGGTAATTGATAGAAATCCAATTGTCCTTCAAGCTGCTGTATGAGTTTTTTACATATTAATAAGTGCTTTATGGGTGAATGTTCTTGCTTAGATTGAGTCAGTAATTCGGGGAAAACATCTTGCTGTAATTCTTCTAATAGCTGGGGATGAATAGTACCGTTATCTGTAATGGAAACTTCTAGCATTTGCGCTTCTAAACGACGGCACCAGATATCTATTCTTCCTCCATCTTGAGAACGATGACAAGCAGCAATTAATAATTCGCTGACAATTAACTCAATTTTTGGGATGTCGCCGCTAATTTTTACTTGTGAATTATAAATGAAAGAATCATCAATATAGGCATCTTCACCTTCGAGTTTTTGTCCTAAACCATGCACTCCTACCCAAAGCTTATGCTGTTTGAGCAGTTTATTAATTCCTTTTAAACAATCTTTCAATAAACTTGCGATTGGTAAAGTTTGTTTATGAAAAACTAGCTGCCACTCTTCGAGTTTTAATAATGCAGTTGATGAAGCAACGGTATTATCTAATTGTCGCAATAATTGCTGATAGCGTGTTAAAGCGATTTTGTCATCTGGAATACCTAGATCGTGCATTTGACTGAGTAAGGTGACAGTATTTTGCCTGATATTTTCAAATTTTCGATGTTTATACCAATTGAGTTGCTGCAATTGTTCATTTTTCGCACTAGCAAATTCTGTAAATTGTTTTTGCCGACTGAACCAGGCTAGTTGATTAACAAGGGTTTCTACAGCATCCAAAAGTTCTGGAGACCATTGTCGATGGGGATAATCGGCAATTAATATTACGCCAGTAGGTTCATATTCTTGGTGCGTGCGTAGGGCAATAAGTAAAATTTCTCCAATTCCAGTACCGCAAAGCCATTGTTTAGTTGATTCGGGTAAGTCGGAAGCATTAATGTAGACTAAACCTTCATTTGTAATTGCCGAGCGAATCAGTATATCAGTTTGGAGCGGTACGGGTGTCTCTACAATAACTGTGAAATCATTGTTGGCAATAAAACCGGGTATAATTTGGGCAAATTCATTACCGATATTCCAAGATAAAAGTAGAGTTAAAGGACAATTAAGTAGCGTGGCTATTTGTTCTAATATTAAAGTCTCAGCAAGAGGTTCTACTTCAATAGATTTGTCATTCTGTAGGGGTTCGAGGAGGTGCAGGCTTTGCCCAAAGGTATGCAAAATTTTTTGCTGATTTTGAGTTTGCTGATAAAGTCGCCATTGACGAAAAATTACTCCTACTTGTTGAGCAACAGCTTTCACTAACTCTTTTTCTACAGTTGTCCAAGAACGATTGTTTTCGCTGCCAATAATTAGAATTACATCATTGTTTTCTTGAGGATTGCAGTTACTAACTAAAATTGAACGCAATCCTGCTTCAAGCAAAGAAGAACGCCAATTAAAGAATCGTAAATCTTCTTCCAAGTTCTCCACACTGACAGCTTGTGTAGAACGTTCTAAAAGTTTGGCATCTACTTCTTTTAATTCCTCCAAACTGAATGTCAAATGTCGGCGACTTGATAGTTGGTTTTGGAAAAAAAAGTTGTATTCGGATAATTCTCTATCAAAAAACAATAATAAAAAACGATTTGCAGCTAATCTATTTAGAACTTTGACCGCACAATTATGTAAAACTGACTCAATATCTTCATCGTTATAAATACCTTCTACAATTTGGTTTTTGAGGTAAGCATCTTCTTCGAGTTGCTCGATTGTGGTTTCCATATTTTCAGTCAAGGAAACTAAAGAAATTAATCCAGCAGCACCTTTAACAAAACTTTTATCCACTTCCGTCCAAATTCGAGGTTCTTTTCCTTCTACAGCCAAAAAACCTAACAAATCCTTTTGCCAAAGTATTGGAGCAATTAAAAGACTGCGTGCATCAAGACGTTTTAGCAGATTTTTTGTACTGTAACTTTTCAGCGAACTGCGTCCTTCTCCAATCCAGACAAGTTGATTTGCTGACATTGCATAATAAAAATCGCTTAAATCTTCTACTGTTAAAGCGGTTTTTGCTTTCTGTTGATTTGAAACTTTACCTAAATTAAAAAACTGAGTACTAATTCTACGCCAAAAATAACGTTCTTGGGGATTAAACCAGTAAACGTTTGTTCGAGTAGGAGCAATAAATTTGTGAGTCTCAGATACTACAGACTCTAACCTTTGTTCCAAAGTAGACAAAGTTCTTAGTTTTTCTAAAAGTCTTAGTAATACCTCATCCGGTTTCTTAGTTTGCTTGTTTTGCAAATCTATTTCCAGCTGGAAAAGTGCTGCTGCAAGTTCTCCGACTACAATCATCAACTGAGCCTTAGCTTCGCTACTGATTAAGTAACCCCAACGTTTAGAGCCAAGCAATAGCACACCTAAACAACGATCTTTATGGCGAATGGGTAACATAATTGTTCCCTGGATATCGAACTTAGCAGCTATTTCTTGCCATCCTTCTGCTCGTGTTTCCATTCTTAGATCGGCTACACCCATTGGACGTTGCTGGATAACGACTTGTTCTAACAAATCTCCCGGACTTAAAACCACCCGTTGTTGAAAATAACTATTGTCATAATTTATATCCGGTGTCGCTCCACCTTTGCCGAACAATATATGATTGAGACGGTCGTAAAGAGCAATCCAGATTAAAGAATAATCAAACTGTTCCTTAATATATGAAATAGTCTTTTCAATCAGAACCTCAGCATTATCCTCTTCCCTCAAAATCTGAAGGATGCGCCCCAAAGAAAAGATTTGCTGCTCTGCGGCTGTAAATTTTTGATGCTGCCTCATCTGATTATTGGTAAACATAGCCTGTTACCATATAAGATGCCCAAAAACTTGGCTTAAGTTTAGCTTTCAATTATTTTCAGATAAGGAAATAAGGAGTATTGGCGAGGGAAATTTTAACTTTTAACCTTCAACCTTTGACCTTTGACCTTAATAAACCGTAATTCTATTTTCTTTTTTAAACTAAATTGGATATTTATCAAGTTGCGCTACGTCCGCTCTTATTCAATCTAATCAAAGCAGATCCCGAGAAGCTGCATTCAAAAACGATTAGTACTTTAGAATGGTTGGGAAATCGTAGCGGTCGCCAACCCAGTAGTTCTATTAAAAGTCGCTTGCAGCAGTCGTTTTGCCTGCAAGATTCGCGTTTGTCACAATCTTTATTTGGGTTGCAATTTCCTAATCCCGTTGGTTTAGCAGCCGGATTTGATAAAGATGGTGTTGCAACTCCTATGTGGTCTAGTTTAGGTTTCGGTTTCGCAGAAATAGGAACTGTAACATCACTCGCACAACCGGGAAATCCTCGTCCCCGTTTGTTTCGTTTACCAAAAGACGAAGCCGCTCTCAACCGTATGGGCTTTAATAACTGCGGCGCTGATGCAATGGCAGCACGTTTAGCAAAACTCCCTTCAAAGCCAAATCCTTTAATTCCTATAGGTATAAATTTAGGTAAATCTAAAGTTACACCTTTGGAAAAAGCTGCTAATGATTATCGTCACAGCTTTAATTTACTGAAAAATTACGGTGATTACTTTGTAGTAAATGTATCTTCGCCGAATACCCCAGGATTACGAAAACTCCAAGATGCAGCCATGTTAAGCTCCATTTTGGATGCTTTAAATGCAGAAAATAATTTAAGAAAGCCTATCTTTGTCAAAATTGCACCAGATTTAGAATGGGAAGCAATTACAGAAATTGTCTCTTTAGCCCAAAGTTATAAATTGGCAGGGATTATCGCTACTAATACAACAATTAAACGCGAAGGATTAAATACTAAAACGCTTGCTCAAACTGGTAAACTGCTATCAGAAGAAGCGGGTGGAATTAGTGGAAAACCAGTAAGACAGCGCTCCACTGAAGTAATTAAGTATATTTGGCAGCAAAGTCAGGGACAAATCCCAATTATCGGCGTTGGCGGAATTTTCACAGCAGAAGACGCATGGGATAAGATTACCGCTGGTGCTTGTTTAGTACAGATTTATACCGGCTGGGTTTATCAAGGACCAGGAATTATCCGGCAAATTCTTAAAGGTTTGCTTTTAAAATTAGAACAAAATCAATTAAATTCCATTTCCGAAGCAGTAGGATTAACAGTTAGAGATAGTTAGTTGTTAATGGTTATTTGTTAGTTATTAACTACTCACTGTTAACTGTTAACTGCTCGCTGTCCAAGCAAAGGGTGCATTTGCTCTCACTCAATTAAGAACTGTTACGCTAATGCACCCAAATAATTCAAAATTAACTTTTTCTAGCTTGTGACTTTGGTTTCGTCTTCCACTGGGAAAAACTCTTTAGTATCCGCAGAAAAAGTCCAAGCAATTCCATCTGGATCTTTGTTTCGGCTCCACTCTGGAAATGCTGGATCATCTCTACGCTTGAACACCGTGCTGGAATAAACTCCCAAACGTTTAGCGAGTTCGGATTGAATCAAAGAACCCAAAAACAGTTGTTTTTCCAGAGGTTTATTTATATGTTGTGAGGGTTTTGATGTTTCTAAACTTTCTTCGGGTAATTCCGATTCCTCAACTTTTTCAGCTACTAGTTCTTTTTCTTCAGCTTTTACGGGAATAGGTTCGAGAAGTTCTTTGTTTAAAGTCGTAACTGGCTGCTTACTAAAATCTATTTCTGGTTCGCTACTGTCAAGAATATTGCCCAAAGTATTGGCAGTCATGAAGTAATAGACTTTATTTCCATCATCCGAGTCAACAATACTCGCGCCAAATTCAGAAGCTTTAGCATCCAAATAGCGCTTTGCCTTCCCTCCATTGAAATTACCTTGTAAAGCTAAATCCATAGGGGTAATTCGACCTTGGTTTTCTGCAATTAACTTTTGGAAAACCGGGTTTACCTTATTACACCATTGTTGCCATCTATAGGTTCGCCACAAATTAAACCCAATAAGCACGGCAAAAACTCCCAGCAAGACTCGCCAAGCTGAAACTAGGAAGATAATTAAAAACGAAAGTGGCAAAAGTAGAAGCAAAAAACCTTTGCCCGAGGTTTCTAGTGTTTTTTCACTCATGCCTAATTTTATTGCTAAGTGATTTATTTTAGGAAATATTATTATCTTGGCAAAAATTTGGTCATTTATTTGTATTGTTTATAGATTTAATGGAAAATTTTTCCGAAAAAATCAATTTATCTACAGGTGTAGATTATTGAAGATTACGTATCAAAGCCTTAAACATGTCTATATTTCGCCGATTTCAAAGAGATAAAGGCAAAAAAGGTTGCAAACCTTACATTCAGGCAAAATCAGCAAATGCTGTGACTAGCAATACAAGTACACAAGCAAATGTTATCGTTCTCTGATATTTAATGTCCGATATCTAAAAGGCTTTATTAACAGAAGCGTTGCAAAAAATAATTAATCTGTTCCTTGACATTACATAATACATATACTACATTAGTAATACACAGCGAGAAACGCAGTAAATAACTTCTATAATCTCGTTTAGCTAAAACATCTTTGAGTGAATCAAAATCATGTAACGAGTGGCGGAATAGTAGACGCGCTAAATGTGTATAACCTCGATTGACAACTTGCCTTTATAGGGACGACTAATTGAGGATTATCGGGGATTTAGTAACCAATGGTTGTGCAGGTGCAAATCCTGTCTCGTTACACAAAAAACTCAAAATTTTAAATTCAGAATCTAAAATTCAAAATTTCAAATATTCAAGCAGGGATAGTTTAGTAGCCTAGAACGCCGTAAATATCCTTATTCACAACTTGCCCCATCGGGGACGACGAATTAGGGTTATCGCCTTCCACGCCGGAGACGCGGGTGCAAATCCCGCTCCCTGCTCCAATTATTTTGAATTAATGAGTTATAAATTTTGAGGTAGGGGTGGCCGAGTGGTTGAAGGCAGCAACTTTTATTCCTTGATTAACAACTTGCCTGCTTAAGGGACGATTTATCAGGGGTTATCGTAATTTTTGTCAATATAGCTATCTGAAAATTAATTTTCGTTGGTATCTGTTTGTAGGTATGTCCTTGCGGACACGCTTCGCTAACAAATCCTACCCCCTACACCAACACAACAAATGCATCCGTTGTTAAAATCCAAAATACTCATGTGGCGAGTAGCGCAGCTAGGTAGCGTGCCAAATAGAATGTCCTTTTTCACAAACTTACCTTTCGGGGACGAAGAATTAGGGTTATCGCTGAAAATTTGGAGGTCGCAAGTTCAAATCCTGCTTCGCCACCTTCCTTTTTTGTCCGCAAGGGCTGGGAGTTAAAATAATGAACTATAAATTTTTTACTAAAGATACTCAAAATAAAAAAACACCACAAAACAAGCCTATCCCCGGTAGAGAATCTGAGATGATTCAGGGACGCAGTGGCGGTTATATGTTTGATGCTGGTATATGGCAGATGTTGCGGCGCTGTTTGCTGATTGGTACCGCAAAAAGTACCTATTATGCCGGAAAGCGCGAATTAACAGAGGATTTTGTTAATACCGTTCAACAAGCTGTTGCAGAAAATCCAGGTCGTGTTGCTGAAGAAATTCTTTATGCAAGCGATGGACGTGCTATTAATAACAGCGCTCCTATTTTCGCTTTAGTATTGCTTTCTATGGGTACAACACCGGAAGCTAAAACAGCTTTTACAGAAATCTTTCCGAAAGTAGTCCGTACTGGAAGCCATTTTTATGAATGGTTGAGCTATACCAAGTCGCTGCGAGGTTTTGGTAAAGTTGTGCGGGAAGCTGGTAAAACTTGGCTGTCGCGTCCCGATGCTAAAGGTTTGGCTTATCAATTGTTGAAGTATCAGCAACGTCATGATTTTACAAACCGCGATGCTCTAAGGTTGTTTCACGTTAAACCAGCAACTCCAGACCATGAATTATTGTTTCATTGGATAGTTAAAGGTTGGGAAGAATTACCAACAGATATTCCCAGCGAAGCTTTAGCGCAAATTTGGTGGTATGAATGGTTGAAACTTAATCCAGATAAAACCCATGAAGCGATTATTCAAGGACGTTTGACTCATGAAATGGCTGCTCCTGTTGGCAAGATGGATAAGCAAGCTTGGCAATTGTTATTCAATGAAATGCCGATTGGTGCAATGTTGCGTAATTTGGGTTCGCTGACGGAATTGGATGTATTGCGAACTGATGAAGTTGCGAATCTCGATAGAGTTGAAGCGGTTCTCAATAGCAAAGAACATTTACGTAAAGGACGCATTCATCCTATTGATGTTTTAAAAGCGCTCAAAACTTATCAATCGGGAGGAAGATTAGGACGCAGTAAAAAGACTTGGAATCCAGTTAGCCGTATTGTAGATATTTTGGAAAAAGCGTTAGAAATATCTTTTGATGTGGTGGAGCCTACAAATAAAGTGTTCATGCACGCGATTGATGTTTCTGGTTCTATGTCTTGCAGTACCGTAAGTTCGGTAGGACTTACCTGCTGTGAAATTGCCACCACAATGGCGCTTGTTACTGCAAAAGCTGAGAAAAATTACATGATTCGCGGCTTTGCTACCGATTTTCGCGATTTAAAAATCACTGCAAAAGATAGTTTTAGTTCGGCGATCGCCAAAGCTAGAAGTCAAAATTTTGGCGGAACGGATGCTTCAGTTGCTTATGAATGGATGATTAAAAACAATTTCAAAGCTGATGTAATCTGTTTTTGGACGGACTCAGAAAGTTGGGCGGGTAGAAGTCATCCATCGCAAGCATTAGCACGATATCGCGATAAAGTAAACCCTAATGCTAAAGCTGTTTACATAACTCTGGCACCTTATCGGATTACCTTGGTAGACCCTAAAGACCCTTTATCTTGGGACATTGGTGGATTTGACCCAGGTGCGCCGCGTTTGATTCAGATGTTGGCGAATGGTGGATTTTAAAATTTAGGTGTTATGAGTGAAGGATAAGGAGTTAGATTTCTTTTGCCTTTTCTATCTCTCTATTTATATATAGTTATATACAGCCTTGGCTAGAAGCCGAGGCTTTTTTTTGACAATACACTATGAATAATTGCGTAAGTAATGGTGATAAAAACTGTGTTGATTTTACAGGAATTATCGCAATATTAAATAGGATTAAAATATATTGTCATGAAAAATTCATATTATTTTGTGCAGGGAATATTTATTCTGATAAGTAGTATTTTTTTATTAGAAACTAACAGTGTAAATGCGGCGGAAAAAGTTGTCTTCAGATACAAAATATTTAGTCAGTCTTTATCAGTCAAAGAATTAACAGATTTTTCTGAGACAGGAAAGGTTTCTTCAAGCTTAAGTTATTATTTAGAGAAGACAAATCAAGACCCTCAAACAGTTCGAGACGTACTGAATGAAGAAGTAAAGGTTAGTACTACTACTTTAGATAAGACCTTAAATAGTAAGATTGGCGAATTTTTATTAGACAGAATTAGTCAGACAATTCACACTTCATCGGGTAGAGCAGATAAAAAAGCTTTACGTTCGGCAATCGTATTATCTAGTGCTGAAGATAATCAAGTTTCACTGATTGAAATAATTCAAAATTATCCAACTAAAGAAGTGTATGTTGATGCCGAAAACTTGGCAAGAACTTACAATCAACTCAGCATTCTCACAGAAGGTTTACGAGGATGGTTAGGTATTTTATAGTTAATAGCTTTATTTAATAGCTTTTATTTGGGTGCAGCTATGTACTAGGGATGATTTATTTGTGCTGTTATCTCTGTCTTCAGAGCATTTGAGGAGAAATTTATAACTGTTAAATTGTTGATGAAAAATAATTTGCAGTTTATAACTTAATACTCAAACAATGGCATTTAAAGGCGTAATTTTAGATGTAGATGGAACTTTAGTTCTCAGTAATGACGCTCACGCTCAAGCTTGGGTAGAAGCGTTTGCAAAATTTGGTTATGAAGTAAAATTCGAGGAAGTAAGACCTTTAATGGGAATGGGTGGGGACTATATAATTCCCAAATTTGCACCGGGGCTTTCCGATGAAGAAGGAAAAGGAAAGGAAATAAGTAGTTACCGCAAGCAAATAGTTCTTGATAAATATATTCCCAATGTTTCTCCTGCAAATGGTGCAAGAGATATGGTTTTGAAGTTGAAAGAAGAAGGTAAACGTATCATAATTGCAACTTCAGCTAGCGACAAAGAACTCTCAGCTTTACTCAAAATTGCCAAAGTAGAGGATATTCTCAGTAAAGATGACGCTACAAGTTCCGATGATGCGGAAGATTCTAAACCATCACCAGATATTGTACAAGCTGCTTTGAAAAAGTTTGCAATGCAGCCGAATGAAATTGTGATGATAGGAGATACTCCTTACGATATTGAAGCAGCGAATAAAGCTGGAGTAGAAGTAATTGCGGTACGTAGCGGTGGTTTTGATGACTGTCGGCTTTCTAAAGCTATTGCAATCTACAATGATGCTGCCGATTTAGTTGAAAACTATAACAGTTCGACTTTAGCGAGTGCGGGATAGTTTTGATATTTGTGCAACGTTTGTAATAGATTTGCTTTTATCGTAGTGTGGTTAAGAAAGAGTTATCTAATTTTTAGCCACCTATATAAAATATAAAGTTCCGCATTTATGAAATTCATTGCTTTAGTCCTGGTTTCTCTAAGTATTATATTTTCATTTACTTTTCCCGCCAATGCTGCGATAACCTGTAAGGATTTCAACGGACATGAAATTTGTATTCTTAATATCAAGCGTAGCGCTAAGAGATATTGGAATTACAATACAACTATCAGTATTGATGGCAAAAAACAACCTACAGAAATTTATAACTGTCGTAGCAAATACAAAATTCAAAATGATGGAAAACTAGTTAGATTTGGGGAAGATGGTGTGGGTAATTTAATATGTAAATATTTTAAGAAGTAATTAGTTTCTTTAGAGTAGTAGAATTTAAAAAACCGCAGAGACAAGCTACTGCATTGGGCGGTGAGTCTACCAGAGGAAGATACCCGGAGGGGTTTCCCGACTTGTAGTAAGTGGCGCGGTGAGAACGCTGAGGTAAGAAAGCTAAGAAATTAAAAAGAGATTATTCTTAAATTCACATTTAATCGTAGGGTGCTGTGAAAATTTGAGCAATTCTAAATTTAGTGACAATGTTCTTAATGTCACGCACCATCTTTTAACAATAAAAAAATAACCAAAATTACAGCACTTTGCAGTTTAATAAGGTACAACCATTAATTATAAAATTTTTGTAGGATGGGCATCCCTGCCCGTCCGAATGTACCTTACAAAGATGAAATATGCTGTAATTGGTAAACCTTGATTTAATATTACATAGCTATAACCTATTTGTTCTGTGCGACGAGTATACAAGCAAGAATAAAGATAGTAAAACCTACGTAACCAAATACTGTAACCCAGTCTTGCCAGTTTGCAGGAAGTATAAAAGATGCATCGTTCATTGTTTAAAAATTAAGAATTAATTTTAAGTAAACTTTCTCTAAATCAAATTTAAATTAAAAGTGGGTGCGGAAGTCAATATTTATTAACGTATTACACAATTGCTAAAATATTTTCGTCAACTTCCACTAAATAACGTAGAAATAGGGTATTCAGTGTCACGCGCCAACCTGACATTACCACAATTGCCTAAGTCCTGTTTTATAAACCTGCTATTTTTAACCCACGCAGGTAGGCTTTGCTGTTATAGCCCCAGACTTCTAGTCTGAGGGCTATTCTAAAGACGAATCCAAATCCCCTGGATAATTACAATTAAACAACATAAAATCAACTTTTTCATCAACATCTAAAACTTCTACCTCAATACTCGAAAGCAACTCTTGAAACGAACGCTTTCCCGACTTCAAAAAATTATCTAATTCAGTTTTAATCTCTTTCCGATAAAACCCACACATCGGTTCCCAAATATCCGAACGTTGAGGAACTAAAGCCAAAGTTGAACTTGAAATTTGAACAAGTGTATTTATCCAACTTTGAATAATTTCTATATTTAATAAAGGTAAATCGCAAGCAAGTAATAATATCCAGTCAGCATCAATTTGCTCCAACCCTTCAGATAAACCATTTACTGGTCCTTTTCCCGGTTGATTTTCAATCAAATAATTACAATTTGACGGCAAAATATTTTCATAACGTTCTTTCCAAGGAGTCAAAATATAAACCTTTTCGGTACACCTAGCAGCAACTTGATAAACCCGTTGCAGCATTGGTTTACCCTGGTAATTTACAAATGCTTTATCTGTTCCCATGCGAGAACTTTTACCACCAGCGAGGATTAAGGATGAGATAGATAGATGTGACAAGGAAAATATTTAGAGGGGATAGAAGGGGAAGAATAGTTAAGAGTTAGGAGTTAGGAGTTAAAAGTTAATGATTATTACACCTTTAACCTTTAAGCTTTAACCTTTAACCTTTAACCTAATTACACTAACCCAAATTCTTGAATTGCTGGATAAAAATTATTGTTTTCATGACTGGCACGACTAAGTTTAATTAAAGCAAAACGCTGTAATGGTGTTAATTTTTGCCACTGTTCAACTGTAATATTAACGTTCGATTCTACTGCTTTTGTTTCTACTGTTTCAGGAATTTCTTTCTCTTTCATCCAAGACGGATTATCTTCTATCAAAAGTTCTTTTGCAGGAGTTCCGGTTTTTTCAACTATTAAGTTTTGCAAGAATTCTCGATACTTTTGGCATTCTTTTTTACTCGTACATGGCATTTCAACTAAGGTTTGACGCTCTTGTTCGGTAAATTGATGCCAGTGAGATAATTTAAGTTTGACTCCGCAATTGTCAAGTTTGAAGCGTACTTGCATGGGGATGCAGCGCAAGCTATCAACAAAATCAGCCTCGAATTTAAAAAAGTCGTTCATTATTAGATTATGACGTAGCTGAATCGAAAACTTGTTGAGCAGTGATGTTTAACTGGGCACATGTTGGAGAAATAATTCTATTATTGCCTGTAAATGCATTCATTTGATACTCGCTATAAATCATGATTTTCATAAAAAACTGTAACCCTGATTACATTTTGTAAAAATAAATGGTTACATTTACTACATTTTTGCTTTTTTCCTTAAAATTAAATTGCTGAGCTATCTATTTTAGGAAAGATTTTTGAAATGAATATCAAACATTTAAACGGCGAGATCGGAAATAACGGCGTAATAATCGGGCATCGTCAGCGTCATGTTCGCACGATTTGTCTAGTGATATTTAGTTCGTTTGTTTTAGGTGCGATTCCAATTATTTATGGTTTGAGGTTGACACCGGCATCAAGTCAGAGTCGGGTAACTGTTCCTGGTGAGGCAACTCTTTGGAAATCTTTGACACTCCCCATAAATTAATTGAAGGGGATTCTTGCTTCAACCGTCCGCCCTAGAAATCTAAATACGA
>JAHCMI010000110.1 GCA_019192545.1 Rivularia sp. MS3
CGGCACGGCAATAATGGAGGAAGAACATCTACACTCCATTTTGCCTTAATAAAGCCCGAAGTTAATCTACACCGCTTTTTGCCTCCCCTACAAAGACCTAATTTTTTATGTCCTGTCGGACACGCTGCGCTAACAATATCCAAATCGGATTCCTATAATAACTAACAACTAACAACTAACTACTAACTACTAATTATAAATTTGTCGAAATGGCATTCACCGGACAAGTAGGGATACATTGCTCGCAAACAATGCAGCGAGAACGAGTAAACGTCAATCTAAAACTTTGAGGATTTAGAGTAAGTGCTTGTGTAGGGCATACCCCAGTACATAATCCACAATGAACGCAAGATTCCTCATCGATGACAATTTCTCCTAAACTAAGCGAAACCGCAATATTCTGCTCCCGCATCCACTGTATCGCTGCATCTAACTGGTCAATATCCCCAGATAACTCCACAACCAGTTTACCAATCTGATTTGGAGCCACTTGAGCGCGAATAATATTTGCAGCTACATTAAAGTCCTTAGCCAGTCTATAGGTAACGGGCATTTGAACTGTACGTTTAGGAAATGTGATGGTAACTCGTTTTTTCATTGGAAATTAAATATGGGGGCATAGGGAATTGGGCCGAAGGGCATTGGTAGTAGTAGGAGTTAGGAGTTAGGAGTGATAAATAAAAAAGTAATGAGAGTGACTTGGAATTAATTCTTTTAATTCTTTTCCCCATTACCTATGCCCCTTGCCCCATGCCCAATTTCCAATTCCCATATGATGTTTTTATTTTCGTAACAGTTCTAATAAATGGAAGTAGAGAGTTAAACTTGTATGAAATGACTTGTTAAGACTTTATAAATTTTTATCATGAGTAAGGATTCGTCCTTAGATTCCCAGGAAAAGCCAGAAGCAACTTTTGCAATACGTCTGAGAAATTTTCTTATTGTATCGGTAGCTGCGGTTCTTTGTGTCGCTTTATTTATAGGACTCCGAAGTGAGACCAGTTCGGCTACGCTCGCCGATTTAGATGAAAATTCCATACCATTGGAAGTTGCTTTAAGTAATGGCAAACCATCTTTAATTGAATTTTACGCTAATTGGTGTACTGTCTGCCAGAAGATGGCACCCGATATTGCCACACTAGAAACAGAATATGCCGATAAAGTAAATTTCGTGATGCTGAATGTAGATAACAGTAAGTGGCTGCCGGAAATGCTGCAATATCGTGTGGATGGGATTCCTCATTTTGTGTTTTTAGATAAAAATGCTCAAGCCCAAGCAGAAACGATAGGCGACCAACCCCGCACAATTATGGGAAGTAACCTAGAAGCCTTGATTGCAGGCTCAACCTTACCTTATGCTCAAGCTAACGGTAGAGTTTCGCAATTTTCTACAAACGCAGTGCCAAGTAGTAATGAAGACCCACGCAGTCACGGCGCTCAGGTGGTGAATTAAAATGCTTCTGAAAGCTTGTAGACTGGCTCGTAGATTTCTGACAAGCAATATATGCTTGCGTGGGTTTAAGATAGGTGAGGTTGTATTAGCTACAACATCGCTTGTAGTACTTCGTTCAAAACACAATTAACCTCAACTATTCTTCCCATAGCTGGGAAATATGATGTTACAGCTTATTTTCGTTGTTATTTTTGTTATTTCAGGTTCAGCCCTCTGTTCTGGAATAGAAGCGGCTTTGTTTTCGGTTTCGACGCTGAAAATTAGACAGTTAGCGCAGTCAAAGAATCCATCAGCAGTAGCACTATTGGCGATTCGCGAGAACATGAATCGACCGATTGCTACGATTGTAATTCTCAATAATATTTTCAATATTGTCGGTAGTATTATTACAGGTAGTCTTGCCGAAGAAGTATTTGGAGATGTCTGGCTGGGTGTATTTTCAGGAGTTTTGACATTTCTGATTATCATTTGTGCAGAAATTATTCCAAAAACTGTAGGCGAGCGCTATGCAGAATCAATTTCCCTACTTATAGCGATTCCGCTTGCTGCAATAACTTTAATCTTTACACCTTTAGTATGGGTTTTAGAGAATATTACAGCACCTTTCACTAGAGGTAAAAAACAACCAACAACTAATAAAGCAGAAATTATGTTGTTGGCAGATATTGCTCATCAAGAAGGAATAATCGAACGCGACGAAGCACAAATGATTCAACGGGTGTTTCAATTAAATGAACTGACAGCAGCAGATTTAATGACACCCCGAACGATACTTACATATTTGCGCGGTAATTTAACTCTTGCTGAAGCTAAAACGGATATTATCAGTTCGCAACATACAAGAATAATTGTCATCAATGAGACAATTGATGAAGTAATTGGTGTTGCACTGAAGCAGAACTTGCTTACAGCAATGGTAGAAGGAAGGAAAACTCAAAAAATTGGTACATTAACGCGAAAAGTTGGATTTGTACCCGAGACAATTCGCGCTGACAGATTAATGAGAAACTTCCTAGAAGCTCGCGAGCATTTAGCTGTAGTTGTAGATGAGTACGGTAATGTTTCAGGGGTAATTACTTTAGAAGACGTACTCGAAGTAATAACCGGTGAGATAGTTGACGAAACCGATAAAACCATCGACTTGCAGGCGATCGCTCGTAAAAAGCGAGAAAGAATGTTGCAGTCAATGCGTTTTGCTTATCGCTCGGTAGAAAATAAACGGTAAACAAAGGTTAAAGGTTAAAGGCGAAAGTCAAAGGTGAGGAGTTAGGAGTGAGGATTTAGTTGTTATAACTGTTTACTGCTCACTGCTCACTGCTCACTGTTGACTGTTCCCTGTTCCCTTATCATTGACCTATAAGCTTTGGGGTATATCAATAGAAAAAATCCCATCCAAGTTAATAAAGGGATAGCTACTAAAATAGTTAACCAAATTTTGTGAAATAATAACCAGCTTCCAGAAATTATTGTTGTACCCGTAAGCAATATAGACCAAGGTTGACACCACCAGGGTTTATATTGCCATACGCTGATTGGTTTTTCGGGAGTCATGGGTTTGGGTGATTTTAATTAGTTTGAGAGTTTTGTAAAATTGAATTTAAAGTATTAAACGTTAAATACTCGTAAATGCGATTCACTCATTGATATTGCCTAAACTTTTTCGTAATTGTACGCTTCTAGGTGTTAATGTCGGAAAAGCATAGGGGATTAAATATTGACCTTGAGGTATCTGAGAATTAGTATTATGATTTCTTACTTCATAACCAATGCTACGTAATGACTGAAGATACGACAATATTTTTTCTGGTTCAACCGTCCATAAAGATGCTAATTCAGAAGCGGATAATTGCTTTGCAACTCCTATTCCTCTAACTATAGATTGAACTACATACCAGAAAATATTTACTTCTTGTTCGGGAGAAAAAGTCAGTATCCCGGTAATTTACTGATTTATCTTTAATGTCGAGCGCTTCTAGTATTTCTTGAAACCATGTAATTTCTTGTGAATGATTAGAAAAATCTAAAGGTAACGATAGCTGTTTCATCTTTGTTAAGAACTAAAGCTCCTACTACAAATTTTGATTATAAAAATAAAAATATAGGGCAAGCTACCAGCCCACCCTACAATCAATAACTATTAAATTTAAAACTCAATTTAAAAACTTAATAATTTACCTTTCCACCACTTCCCTTACCAATTGCGCTAATTTCTCAGCACTTTCAGGAACTGCTACTGTTTTGGCTTTATCGCTCATTTTTTGCAGTTCTTCAGGAGACTTCAATAATTCCAATACTTGATTTTGCAATTTCTCGGCGGTTAATTCTTTCTGCTGAAATAATATCCCCGCTCCTGCCGTCGTATATACTTGAGCGTTATAAGTTTGATGGTCTTCTGCTGCGTAAGGATAAGGAATCAAAATCGCTGGAGTACCGCATACTGCCAATTCCGTGACGCTTCCAGCACCCGAACGACTGATAGCTAAATCCGCTCTTCTTAATAGCGCTGCCATGTTGTTGTAAAATGGCATCGAAATATACTGGGGATGCACAAGATTGTCGGCTTCTGGGTCTTGATTTCCAGTTAAATGTACTACATAAGCACCAGCATCAAACCATGCAGGAGCGCTTTCACGCACTAGTTTATTTACAGAAACTGCTCCTTGAGAACCACCAAAAACTACAATTACAGGTGCATCAGCAGGAATTGATAAATCTAGTGATGCTTCAATTCCTGGTTCTAAAAAAGCAGACCTTACTGGAGTACTAGTATATATAGTTTTGTTTTTAGGTAAATATTGTGCAGCAGCTTCAAAACCTACCGCTACAGCATTACATAAAAGACCGAAAAAGCGAGTTACTTTACCCGGTAAAGCGTTAGATTCGTGAAGAATAACGGGTAAACCCAAAGAACGAGCCGCAATAACAGCAGGACCAGAAATATAGCCTCCTGTTGTGAAAACTCCGTCAAATTTGCCTTGTTTTAATATTTTTCTTACTTGTAAAATCGAACCTAAGAGTTTACCCAAGGTGAGTAATGAAGAAATGCCCAAACCTTTTTGGAACCCTTCAACTCCGATAGTATTCAATTTATACTGTGTGGGAACTAGCTGAGTTTCTAACCTGTTAGGAACACCCAGCCATTCAATTTGATAATCTGGCAATTGTTCCGCAAGAGCGATCGCCGGAAAAAGATGTCCGCCAGTTCCGCTGGCTGCTATAAGTAATCGTATAGGAGCGTCTTGCATTAACCCTTTACCCTGTTAGCGCCGTCTTCTTGAATAAGATAAAACAATTTCCTGGTTTTTTGTAGACTCATCCGGAATGTCACTTATAAAGTGAAGTTATAGAATGAAGAATACATCAAAACAGCAAATAACTACTGTAGTTAAATTACCTACAACATTATCACCAATGCCTAACTTTAATACCTTAATACCAGTAAGAAAATCAAGAGTTACCAGTAGCCGTTGGGCAATTTTATTTCTTTTGACACTCGGTTTATCTAGTAGTTGGATGCCTGCCGAGGCAAATGCACCACAAAATGCATCTGCGAAACTAAGACTTCTGTTAACGCAAAGTAGATCGCAAAATGCACCTCCACAACTCAGAACTCTATTAACGCAGATTGATGCAGCTGCAAATCGCCGTAATATCAAAGGTGTTATGAACTTTTACAGCCCTCGTTTCGTTCATGGAGACGGGTTAAATCGTTCGAGCATGGAACAAGCTTTAACTTCTTTGTGGAAGCGTTATCCAGGTTTAACTTACAATACCAAACTGCAATCCTGGAGAACTCAAGGTAACAGTATTATTGCCGATACAGTAACAAATATAGTTGGTTTACCTTCAGCAAATAATGACAAGTTAGGCATGAATGCCACTATTAAATCCCGTCAGCGTATTGTTAACGGTAAAATCGTTCGTCAAGATATTTTATCAGAAAAAACTCAGCTTACTTCCGGTGTTAACCCTCCTAAAGTAGATATTAATTTACCTGATAAACTAAAAGCGGGACAGCGCTATTATTTTGATGCTATCGTCAACGAGCCTTTAGGTGATAGCTTTCTTCTAGGTGCTGCTTTAGATGAACCCGTAAAACCAGGTAAATATCTCAAACCCACACCTGTAAATTTAGAATTACTTTCTGCTGGTGGAATATTTAAAGTTGGCAGAGCGCCCACAACTCCTGGCAATCAATGGATTTCTGCGGTATTGGTACGAGGAAATGGCATGACTATGATTACTCAACGGGTGCCAGTAGTGGGAAGATAAGAATTAAGTTAGTTAGTTGTTAGTTGATGGTTGATGGTTGAGAATAACAGAATTTGTAGTGTTCAAAGAACTTTGTGATTTACTTATAAATTAAAAGCTACTAATAACTAACCACCAACCACTAACAACTAACAACTATCAACCAACAACTAACTTTTATTTATGCCTTCAATTCAAAATCAAATTGCTTTAATAACTGGTGCAAGTAGTGGAATTGGTGCATCTTGCGTCAAATATTTTGCACAAGCCGGAGCAAAATTAATTTTAGCTGCTAGAAGGTTAGAACGTTTGCAGCAACTTGTAGACAACTTAAAACTATCGTCAGAAAATTTTCATTTAGTAGAACTTGATGTACGCGATCGCAATGCTGTAGAATCTGCTATTTCAAATTTACCTGCTCAATGGTCTAATATTGATATTCTTATTAACAATGCCGGTCTTAGTCGCGGTTTAGACAAGCTTCACGAAGGTAGTTACCAAGACTGGGAAGAAATGATTGATACCAATGTCAAAGGTTTACTGTACCTGACTCGCTGCGTAGTTCCAGGGATGGTGGAGCGTAATAAAGGTCATGTAGTTAACATCGGTTCTATCGCCGGACATCAAACTTATCCCGGTGGTAATGTTTACTGTGCGACTAAAGCCGCAGTTAAGGCAATTTCCGAAGGTTTGAAACAAGATTTATTAGGAACACCCATTCGCGTCAGTTCCGTCGATCCCGGTTTAGTAGAAACAGAATTTAGCCAAGTTAGATTTCACGGAGATAATCAAAGAGCAGAGAAAGTATATCAAGGATTAACTCCCTTGACTCCAGATGATATTGCTGATGTTGTATTATTTTGCGTAACCCGCCCCGCACACGTTAACCTCAGCGAGATTTTGTTAGTACCAGTTGACCAAGCAAGTGCAACAATGGTTAATCGGAAGGGTTAGTTATTAACTTGTATTTTGTAGGTTGGGTTAGATGCACGAGAAAATATAATTTCAAACTCAAAGTAATGAAAGCGTCGTAACCCAACATCAAGACTATTTAGGGTTTGTTGAAAAAGTCTTTTAATCAGGGTAGGGAATAGGGAAAAGGGAACAGGGAACAGTTTTACCTCTAATTTTTGGAGTCCAAAAAATGCGAGATGCAAGGTTTTTAAGGCTTATATCCCTATTTTCTTGCACTTTTTCCAGTCTAAATAGCCCCAAAAGCTTGCAATATAAGTGTTTTAAATTAATTCAGCAGACCCTATTTAAAAACATACAATTTTATGTTTATCAACATTTTTATATTTGGTTATAATCAAATGTTGGGTTACGACACGAAAATATAAATTGTAACTACATTTTAAATTGATGTTCGTGTCTAACCCAACCTACGAATCATATCTTTTCCGTTTATATCGGAATAATTTAAAGTGTCTCTTCTTTTTCTTTTCTCTGCGCCCTCTGCGCCCTCTGCGGTTTTTTTATCATTCCGGTGTAACCGAAATTGATATCACTATAAATCTAAATTGAATTAACCATCTTTTAAAACCCTTAATAAATCGCTAATCATCCCATAAGGATGTTCCATCATTGAAGTGTTACAAAAAACAGCTAAACTTAATTTACGTCCGCAGAAATCGGGTAAATGCATAGCAAAAGTATTATAACCTGGGCCGTCTCCACTGTGACCGTATTTAACTCCATACTTAGATTCTGGATCTGCTGATAATTCCATACAAATCTAAGTATAGAGAAATGTTGCAATCCAAACTCCCATCTGACTATGATTTTTTAGTCGGATGTAGACTTTCTTGACTATGAACAACCTTGCAGTTGGTGCGATCGCTAGTTTAATAACTGGACTTGCTACGGTAATTGGAGCTTTACCGATATTTTTGCCAATCAAGATAACTCAACGAGTACAGGGAATAATGCTTGGTTTTGGTGGGGGAGTTTAGGTTGAACAGTGAACAGTGAACAGTGAGCAGTGAACAGTGATTTAAAATTAACCACTAACCACTAAACCCTAACTACTGATTTAAGTAGGTGGGCATAAATAAACCCGCGCTATGTTACAGAATGTTTTTTACCTTTTAACCTTATTCGTCGGGGCATTAGAAATTGGTAATTGAGAATTAGGTATGAATAATTGATTTATAACCTTTAACCTTTAACCTTATTCATCATGTCATTAACAAGCGAAAATAAAATAGATTTTACTCAAAAGCTGCGGGAATTAATGCAGCAACAAGATATTTCTAGTTTTAAAGCTTTGAGTAAAGTAGCTGGAATTTCTGAATATCAAATACAGCGTTTGCGAAAAGGAGAAATTCGGGAAATGCGTTTGGAGTTTTTGGTCAAATTATCTCAAGCGCTAGAAATAGATTTGAGCGAGCTAATAAATAATTTTTCTGAAACAAAATTAATTAGAAAAGCATCATCTTCAGAAACAGATTTAAAAAAAGAATACGAACGCTTGCAAAATAAATTAGAAAATCAAGAAGAATTATTACTTGCTAAATTTCAGCAATCGAGTTTACAAATTCTTGAATCATTATTAATTCAATTTCCGACAGCAGCAGCTAGAGCAAAAGAAAATCGTCAGTTACCGGCAGCAAATATTATTCCTTTAATAGAAAAACCGATTACAAGGCTTTTGCAAGAATGGGGAATCGAAGCCATTGCCCAAGTAGATACAGAATTACCTTACGAACCCGAAATCCATCAATTAATAGAAGGCACCGCACAGCCCCAGGAGAAAGTCAAAGTTCGCTATACCGGCTACCGTCAAGGAGATAAATTGCTGTATCGGGCAAAAGTTAGTCCGGTTTAGGCAGTAAACAGTGAACAGTAAACAGTGAGCAGTAAGTTGATCTTTACCAATGCCTAACTCCTAATGCCCTATGTCAATATAAAATTCAAAATTCTTAGTATTAGGTGTTGAAAGATAGTAAATTCCGGGAATACTAATTAAGTGCATATGGGGAAACAGACGCTTTATGAATTAAGCGCATTTGCGCGTATTAAATAGAGTCAGCATCTAATCAAGGCTAAAACCGTTACGGGAACAGGATTTTAGGGATGAATAAAGACAACATAAACAATGAATCGTCCCTTAGTCGGGAGGAAATAGTCCAAGAGGATTCTCAAATACAGCAAGAAGCTGCTTTTTCTGCTGGATTTTTGCTAACGGTTATTAACGGTACTTCTGACCCTATATTTGTCAAAGATCGTCAACATTTTTGGGTGCTGGCTAATGATGCGTATTGTAATTTTATTGGACGCAGTAGAGAAGAAATTATCGGTAAATCGGATTTTGACTTGTTTGATAATGATGTTGCAGATGCATCTTGGGAAAAAGATGAATTTATTTTTACTACGTCTAATCAAAATGAATCTGACGAATGCATTACAGATGCAGATGGAACAAAACGTTTTGTGGCAATCAAAAAATGCGTGTTCAAAGATGAACAAGGAAATCAGTTTCTTGTTAGCACCATTCGAGAATTGACGCAACAAATCAATCAGCATTTTCAGGTAGAAGCAAGACTGCGCGAGTCTAAAGCTTTATTAGAACAGGTTTTAAATCATATTCCGCAAGCGCTTTTTTGGAAAGACTCGAATTCTGTATACAAAGGTTGCAACAGCTTTTTTGCCGATATAGCAGGAGTTGGCGATCCAAAATTGATTAAAGGTAAAACTGATTTTGATTTACCTTGGAAAGAAGAAGAAGCTAATTGGTTTCGCTTTAACGATAGTCGAGCGATTGAATCAAAAATACCTGAGAGCATTGTAAAACCACAACTGCAAGCAGATGGTAGGCAGTGTTGGTTAGAAGTTAACACAATTCCGATTTGCGATGCGAATGGCAATGTTACAAGTATTTTAGGAACCTTGCAAGATATCACCGAACGTAAAGAAGTAGAAGTTACCTTGCAGAAGCTATATGAAGAGTTAGAAATTAGAGTACATCAGCGAACTTCCGAACTTACTAAAGTAGTTACCCATTTACAAAAAGAAATTAAACAACGCCAAGCAATAGAAAATCAGTTTCGACTCAGTGAGGAAAAATTACAGAAACTTTCTGCTAATGTCCCCGGCATGTTATATCAATTTAAACTCGGGGCTGACAGTCAATTTAGCTTTCCTTATATTAGTTCCGGCTGTTTTGATATCTACGAACTTGCCCCAGAAGAGATTAGTGCTGATGCTAGTTTATTTATTTCCTGCGTTCATAGAGATGAGCGCGAGAACTTTGAAAAATCTATCGCTAATTCTGCTCGAACTTTGCAACCTTGGCAATGGGAAGGAAAAATTATTCTCACTTCTGGCAAAACAAAATGGATACAAACCGCATCCCGCCCGCAAAAACAGGAAGATGGTTCGATTATTTGGGATGGCGTAGTGATGGATGTAACTCCTTTGAAGCAAGCCGAGAGAGCTTTGAAAAGAGCTTATGCAGATTTAGAAAAGCGAGTCGAAGAACGAACTCAGCAGTTAATGCAAAGCAATCGCAGCTTACAAAAAGAAATTGGCGATCGCCAATCGGCACAGTCAGAGCTTTTAACTTCTCGGCAAAGATTAGCGTTATTAATTGAACAAACGCCTTTAGCTGTAATTGAATGGGATATAGATTTTAAAGTACAAGAATGGAATAAAGCCGCAGAAAAGATTTTTGGATATACGAAAGAAGAAGCGATGGGTAGTCATTTCGAGTTTATAGTTTCCCAATCAGCCTTAGAACAAATCCATCATTTAAAAACTGCATTATTTTCACAGAAAGGTGGAACCCGAATCGTTACAGAAAATATTACCAAAGAAGGTAAAACCATTATTTGTGAATGGTATAACAATCCTTTGGTTGCCGTAAATAGTGAAGTAATTGGTGTTGCGTCTCTGGTTTTAGATATTACCGAACGAGAACAAGCACAAACAACTTTGCAACAACAAGAGCAGTTTCTCCGCAATATTTATCAAGGAGTTGAACAACTGATTTTCGTTGTTAACGTTTTAGACAATCGCGAATTTGTTTATGCTGATTGGAACGCAGCCACAGAGAAAGCTACCGGTATCAATGCACAAAACGCAATTAGTAAATTCCCTGAAGAAGTATTTGGAGACGTTCAAGGTGCAAAAATACGCCAACAATACATCAGATGTTTGGAAGCAGGCATAGCTATAAGTTATGAAGAAAATCTAGTTTTTCAAAATCCAGAGCTTTGCTGGCTGACTACTCTTAATCCTTTAAGAAATGCAGAAGGTAAAATTTATCGGATTATAGGTACCTCATTTGATATAAGCGAACGCAAACAAGCAGAAACACAATTAAAACAGCAAACGCAGGAATTAGAAGCAGCCCTTAACGAACTGCAAAAAGCTCAAATGCAGTTAGTAGAAAACAAAAAAATGTCTTCATTAGGTAATTTACTTGCAGGAGTAGCCCAAAAAATTAATCATCCTGCAAACTTTATCTACGGCAATATTAGTAATGTAAATAATTATGCTTACAATCTCTTGAATCTGGTGCAGCTTTATCAAAACTATTATCCTCAGCCTGCATCAGAAATAGAGAAAATGCTCAAAGAAGTAGACTTAAAATTGCTGCTTCAGAATTTACCGAACCTCCTCGATTCAATGAGAATTGAAGCCCAACGCATTCGAGAAATAATCGCATATTTACATACCTACTCTCGTTTAGATGAAGCTCAAATTAAGAAAATTGATATTAATGAAAGGTTAGATAGTACTTTAATGATGTTAGAAAATCGCATTAAAGGAAAATTACAACATCCTACTATTCAAATTATTCGGAAGTACGGTGACTTACCACCGGTAGAGTGCTACCCCAGTCAAATAAATCAAGTTTTTATAAATATTTTGAGCAATGCTTTAGATGCTGTAGAAGAGTCAATAGAATCAACACAGATAAAAAACGGCAATCCTCAAATTCAGATTCGTACAGAAGTTTTGCAATTAGAGAAAGTGATAATTAGCATAGCCGATAACGGAAAGGGAATAGCACAAGAGATTCAAGAAAAATTATTTGAACCCTTTTTTACAACTAAGTCCGCAGATAAAGCTACGGGAATGGGGCTTACTATTAGTCAGCAGATTATTACTGAAAGACATGGTGGTTCGATAGAGTGTATTTCCCAACCAGGAAAAGGCAGTGAATTTATTATTTCAATTCCACTTCATCAACGGTAAGGCGATTCATTTATAGTCGGAGCGTGTTGCGAACTTTGTGATTGCTCGTGGCTCTGGCTTAAAATACATTTTTAGAGGTTGTGCCTCCACTTTGAAGGCAGAGCCTTATGTAATATAGCGAATTTTAGTTGAGTCCACTACATTTTTAACCTCATCCCGCCCTCCGGGCACTTCTCTCCTTAGTAAGGAAAGGGAGAGGTTAAATTTGTATTACACCCAAATGAAAACCGCTATATCTTCCCAGTCTCTAACTGTAAGCTAGTATGAAATACTACATTATTTACCAATAATCAATGTAGTGAAGTACTAATGCTTTATCCCATCAAAAACAAACCCTATAAGGTCGCATATGCTACTAGCAACCGAGGGTAATTATGTAAAATACAATCAGCCTGCTAGCTTTACTTTACTTGACCTGATGCGTTTTTCTAAGTAATCCTCTTGTATGTTTTAATAATCGGGTATTATATTTTTTAATGCAGTTAATAGCCTGATTTCTGTTATCTCACTTAAATAATCTAATAGTAGTCACAATATATCTAGTTATATATATATTTAATGTTTGAAATTATAATTATTAATTAAGAAACAATGCGCTGGCAAGTTGTCATCAAATGAATTATGATTAATATGGATTAAAATAATAGACGTTTTTTTGCAGTAAAAATACTGAGAAATTATGACAGAGCATATTAAAGTTGTTAAACCCAGCGGCGTTTTAGATGCATCTACTTCCCAAGATTTTAGAGAAGAAGTTATTAAAACATTAGACAGCAAACCGAAAATGGTGCTAGTAGATTTAAAAGAAATTACTTTTATGGATAGTTCGGGTTTGGGTGCTTTAGTATTAGCATTTAAAACCTTAAGAGCATCAGATACAAAATTGGTACTTTGTTCTATTAACGAGCAAGTCAAAATTTTATTTGAATTAACTGGAATGGACAAAGTTTTTGAAATTTTTTCCAATCAAGATGAATTTAATCAATCCGTACTGTCACAAATTTCTTAATTAAAACCGATTTGAAGTATCGATAAATCATCGTCAAAGGTGTTTTTGGAATTCAAATCAACCAGACAATTAAGAATATTTTCGAGAGGACTACTAGAAAAGTGATACAACCGCGTAACTCTTTGGATAAAATTTTCTAGTCCCATAAGTTGACCATCAGATAAACTGATCTCGTAAGCACCGTCACTAAAAATGTACAAGGTGCTGTTTTTCTCGATTTTACAAAAACCATTCGTGTATTGAACCTCTGGAAACATCCCAACCGGCATTCCAGGGGTTTTTAATAATTGAATATCATTGTTATCAGATAATAATATTGCAGGTGGATGACCCGCACTAGAATAAATTAGCTCTCGCTTAACTATGTTGTAAACTCCATACCAGATAGTAAAGTATTTATCATTTTGATAATTCATTTGAAAAGTACTGTTCAAAGCATTTAGTACTTCTTTGGGCTGGTAATAATTTAAATCTTTTAGAGCGCGAGAACGTAATAAATTTAAGACCGAAATAGAAGGTAAAGTTGCTTTTAGTCCATGTCCTGCGGTATCCAGTAGATAGATTGCTAAATAATCCGGATCTAACCAATAGTAGTCAAAACAGTCACCACCAAGTTGCTGGGAAGGAATAAAAGTATAATTAATATTAAAAGGATGTACCATTGGCATTGGTAAAAGAGAGCGCACGTAATCCGCAGCCTCTGATAATTCTGCTTCTAAAATTTGCTTCTGAGCTTTTAAATCTCGACTCATTTGATGCAAGCGTAAACCAGCCCTGACTCGCGCTTGCATTTCATTTTGCTCTATGGGTTTAGTGATAAAATCATCGGCACCCGCATCTAGTCCTTTTACCCGATCTGCAACAGAATCCAAAGATGTTAACAGAATAAAAAACGTAGTAGATAAATTAGGGTCTTTTTTTATGTAACGACAAACATCAAGACCACTCAATCCCGGCATTAGCCAATCACAAATAATCAGCGCTGGATGAGATACTATAGCCTGTGCTATACCTTCTTCACCGTTGCTAACTGCAACTACTTCATAACCCTGCTTCTCCAGCATCCTTTTCAGTAAAATTTGGACGGCAGGGTCATCATCAATTACTAATATTTGAAACATAAAAAGTAGCCGCTTGATAATAAAAATTAAAAAATAAAATAGAAAATTGAATTACTTCTATTATTTATGACCCCGATCCACTAGAAAAATGCTACGAACAAGCTTTTCCCAGTAAAATCTATACATACCATCTTCCGATTATAGTGGCGATAGAGGATTTAGCCATAATATCAAGCTACGTTTTAGCTGATTTAAATCCCTGTATACTTCTTGCTTAAACCACTGTCCTAAAGCATCAAGTGGATTAAATTCTTGAGAAGGCTGCCATTTTACATCTTGACCTAAAGGTGTCAGATGATTCCCTTTGAGCATCTGGGTTGTTACCATATCCCCAAAGCGATTTTGTAACAGTTTATTTAAAGCTGCTGATTGATCGAGAGTATCGTTGTTAAATTTGATTAATAGATTGCGGCGGATATTGTAGTTTTCTTTCACCAAGCTATAAGTTTCTACTGGTGAAGGGGTAAATTCCACATTCACCGCAGTATTGAATTGCTCCACTAAAGGTATAGCGTCTCGCGCCGCGTAATTATTAAATGACATAAGAATGTTACCCGCACGCTCGACTCCTGGAGAACAGCCGATAAGCAAATGTAGCTTGCATCCCATGCTGTGCCCCAATCCGTATGTCGGAAGATAACCTTTGAAAACTGGTTCTCTATCTTCTAAGCGTACTATTACTCGTTCAAAGTTTAACAAAACCTGTTGAGCGATCGCGCTATGGTCTAAAGTATTAACAAATGGGGTGGCAATTATCGCAAAACCTTTTTGGGCAAGATATTCGAGCAATAAACGGTAAGTAACGTTAGGTGCGGTAGCGACAAATGCACCACCTAAAAAATGAACGATACCGATAGGGCGTTGGGGTAGCATTACCCAGCTACCAGCAATTTGTTTCCAGTTCATGCTTTTACGCGCAAAGAGCTTTTTATTTTATATTTACTCATGTTAGACTGTTTGCTACCCTACTAAACCGGGTTTCAAGCTTTTTGTTCCCAAATTTATCAATTAGCTTTACGCTTTAGGTAAAATCAAGAGTCTGCGGTTATACAGACAAAGCGGAGGCAAAGCGAAGATTTACAATCTCCCGCACAAGTAAAGTCATAATTATTAATGACTCTGCAATCTTTTCATTTCTTGCTGTACGTCCATTGCAATTTCTAACGCCTCGTTGAGTAATCTGCTATGTTCGGAAGCTTGTTCGGAAACTTGCATCTGAGTTAATGTTGCTAAATTATTTGTAAGTAATTCAGAGTTATTTACAATAAATCTCTTGTTTTCTCTCAAGATTTTTTCAGTTTTCAGAGCGCGAACTAAATCAGCCCTCGTATATTTAAGAGCTTCAATCACTTGCTTTCTTTCTTTGATTTTGACTTCTGTGTTCCCTGCTGCTTCAATTCTATCATTAATATCTATTGCCTTAACCACAGCATTAAACCTATCAACTTCATGTAGAAGAGTATTCAGAGAATGAGTTAGATTATCTTTCACAACTGAAACTCTATTTTTCCAGGTAAAATATAAAATTAATTGTGTAATGGCACCGCCGATAAAACAAACTTTAATGAATAGCAACCACGATGGAACTTGAAACAAGTTGCCAAATAGTTTCAGAACTAAATCAAATACAATATAGCTGCTAAGTGTCGCCGCTAACCCAATAAAAATTGCGGTTGCTCCTTCGGGACCCCTAACTCTATCAATAAATCGCCCGATCAATAACTTGAGCGGATTTATAATAATAATTAACTTTTCATTAATAGGCAAATTCGTTAATTTTTGCAGTTCTCTTTGATTAATAGCCAAGCCTTTTAAATCATCACGCACAGCTTCCAAATCCCCACCACAAAGTTTTCCGTATTATATATTTGCTTAAAACAGGTGACAATCTACTCAACTTTTATAACAATCAATAGATTCTTCATGAAACTTATTGTTATCCGGAACTCGGTATATTGCGATGTAGTTATACAATCGCGAAAATCTTGAGATTTAAGTGAATGAATCTGCCCAATCGCAAATATTCGTTGAGCGTATTTTTTTAGTCAGTTCAAAAAGGCACAATCATTTTCCATAGAATTATCATGTATTTTAACCCTGCTTATTCACAAAAAATAGACAGGTGTCTTACAAAAATATCGGTTTGACATCAAATATAGTTAATTTACTAGCCCTATTGCCCAAGTGATAACCTTTATACTACTCCTTTGCAGGTCAGAACCGATATAATTTGTTCTGCCGACGTTGTTTTATGATTCTACTCCACGGAAACACTGGCGTTAAAAGGGTTCCGTGCATCATAATAATTGAAGTGCTTCCCTTATGAGAATTACTTCAAACAGCATAGGAATAATTTAGTTTTCTCTATAAGGCAATCGCAAATTGCATTTTTATTCTTCGCAGTATATGTGGCTTCGCCAGGATAACTTTTCAATAATAGTATAAATTGTACAACGGTCTGCCTTTTTAATATTTTATATAGTCGCAACAACAAGTAAACAAACTCTCCTATTTTATGTCTCTTAACCCCCTATAAATATAATTCTTATCAACATAGCACAGCTACCGCATTTATTCGTAGTTTAAGTCCCATTAGTATGGATAGTTAAGCATTGTAAGCAATACGAGCTTAATAAAAGGTAAATTTTATAACAATCTAATTAAAATAAGTGAAAATTTTTATATATCGCAATTAGTTTAAAATGCAATTAATTATAAATACTTAAATTTCCAATAAAACATATAAAATAGTTGCTTTTATGCACCAGCTACAATCTAAATATTTGTGTAGATATTGAAATTATTAATATGGTTTGAGGTAAAACAAGTATTCTGTACTAATATATATCTCTGCTTTGCAATTTTAACTGTTAAATCCATGTTGATAACTGCTACTTAAATTTGTAACCAAAAAATAGCTATGTAAGATACCTAAATCCTAAAATAGTTTAGGCAATAATCTATATATAGTTTAATTACTCATGTTAATATTTGATTAAAAGATTTATCAAATTAGCATTGCATTTTAAAATTTATCAGGTTGAAAATGTATCATAAGTATTACTATAATTATATTTGTGATTCATGACAATTTTTTGAAAAAAGCCTTTTTAATTTGATAATATTTGGAGAGTAATCCCCAAATGTTATTAATGGCTGAAAAGACCTCTTACTCAAGATATAAAGATAATTTTGTTGCTACCGAACATTATCCTCAAGTAATACCAAAAAAACGAACTAACTGCGTAATATGCAAATATGAAATAGATGCAAATGATGAATCTATTTTTAGTCATTTTAACTGTAACGTTCGAGCTTTTCAAAAAGAAACATTTAAAGTTTGGAGATGCCCTAAATGCAAAACTATTCACAGTTTAGATATTGTTGATATTGCACCATACTATGAAAAATATCCCATAGCAGATGGAGTATTGACATGGGAGATGCGCCTTTGCTACGGAAAACTATCTCGACAATTGATTAAACATGGATTTTCAAAGGCTAATTCTATTCTTGATTATGGTTGTGCTAACGGTTTATTTATAGAATACTTGCAGCAAAAAGGGTTCTCAAAGTGTTATGGATACGATCCTTATGCTGATAAAGACGGATTTGGTGATGACGCTATTCTCGATGCAGCACCATTCGATTACATACTACTGCAAGATGTGATCGAGCATGTTGAAGAACCCACAGAATTATTGTCTAAATTGAACGGTTTGCTTGCACCAGGCGGCTATATTCTGATCGGAACACCTAATGCAGCAAATATAGATTTAACAAAACCGAATATATCAGATTTTTATAACCCCGTTCACGTTCCATATCATTTTCATATTTATACTCCACAAGCTCTTAAGTATTTAGGAAACTCTCAGAATTGGCAAGCCGTTGAGTTTTGCGATCGCGCATATCACGATACACCTTGGATGGGAGTAAATACTCGTGCTTGGAATCAATATCAAAAGCTATGTGATGGCTCTTTAGATACTATTCACGAGCCGATTGAATTAAGAAAAGCCCTTACTTCTTATAAAATGATTTTCTACGTGCTTTTTGGATATTGGCTTAGTTATCACACCGAAATGTCAATGATGTTTCGTAAACCTAACAATATAGACAATGCTGAAAAAGTACTTTGATATTACGAGGAATTACTCAGGCTATAGGAACATCAACAGTAACTGTAATTTAAGGTATTGTAAGCAATAATTTTTTGTTTGGCACTCAAAATAATGCCAAACTTTTTTTTCTCAATTTGTTAACAATAAAACAAGTAATATCAAGATAATCTTGCTTTCATCACAAGAAACCGGGCTTCTTGAGAATGGTGCAAGATGTCAAATACAAATGTAAAAGATAAGTAAGTCAGCAGAAATAAACAGAACTATGTAACAAAATTTACAATAGTTTCAAATCCTTACTCCTACTGCCGACTGCCGACTGCCGACTGCCTTGTCTCAATTACAATTTTCAACGCCAACCTACTTACAACGAAGATATCTAAAGATGACATAAATATGCTTGAGTTCGTTAGCAGACAACATGCAGGCTAAATTTTAGGTAAAGAACAAAAGAATACTTTTGCTTTTACGATCCGCTCGAAAAATCATAAAAGTGTAGAAAAATTAAGGAATGTTGCATTTCAATTAAATCCTAGGGGTAAAGCGAAAAATCAATCAAAGCTCCGTGGTAGGATGCTTCGAGGTAATGTCAAGTATGGGAGAAACAATGCCGACACTTCGGGTTGCTGTTGTAGGCTCAGGTCCTGCGGGTTCATCTGCTGCTGAAACTTTAGCGAAAGCGGGGATTGAAACCTATTTATTTGAGCGTAAGTTAGATAATGCTAAACCTTGCGGTGGTGCAATACCGCTGTGTATGGTAGATGAATTTGACCTCCCGGCTGATATCATCGACCGTCAAGTACGGAAAATGAAGATGATTTCACCCTCAAATCGTGAGGTTGATATTAATTTAGAAAAACAAGATGAATATATAGGAATGTGTCGCCGTGAAGTTTTAGATGGCTTCATGCGAAATAGAGCCGCTAAATTAGGCGCTCATTTAATTAATGCTACGGTTCATAAATTAGATTTTCCTAAAAATAATCAAGACCCTTATACAATCCACTATGTTGACCATACAGAGAGTGGAGCAAAAGGGATTGCTAAAACTCTCAAAGTTGATTTAATCATCGGTGCTGATGGTGCAAATTCCCGTATTGCCAAGGAAATGGATGCTGGCGACTATAACTATGCCATTGCTTTCCAAGAACGCATCCGTCTTCCAGAAGACAAAATGGCATACTATAACGATTTAGCGGAAATGTATGTCGGTGATGATGTTTCTACTGATTTCTACGCCTGGGTTTTTCCTAAATACGACCACGTAGCAGTAGGTACGGGTACGATGCATATCAACAAAGCCAGTATCAAGCAGCTGCAAGCTGGTATACGCTCCCGTGCTTCTAAGAAACTCGCTGGCGGTAGCATCATTAAAGTAGAAGCTCACCCCATCCCCGAGCATCCCCGCCCCCGTCGCGTAGTCGGAAGAATTGCATTAGTCGGCGATGCTGCTGGTTATGTTACGAAGTCTTCTGGGGAAGGTATTTACTTCGCTGCAAAATCCGGACGGATGTGCGCCCAAACTATTGTCGAAGTTTCTAACAGCGGACAGTCTATTCCCACCGAAGCAGATTTAAAAATTTACTTGAAGCGCTGGGATAAAAAATACGGTCTTACCTACAAAGTACTCGACATATTACAAAATGTATTCTACCGTTCCGATGCAACCCGCGAAGCATTTGTGGAAATGTGTGGCGATCGCGACGTTCAGCGTTTAACTTTTGACAGCTATTTATATAAAACAGTCGTGCCCGCGAATCCTATTACTCAAATGAAAATCACTGCCAAAACTATTGGTAGCTTAATTCGCGGTAATGCTCTTGCACCTTAGTTGAAAAATGACTCAATAAGGAGATAAGAAAAACAATCAATTATCCTAGATTTTAATTCCTCACTCCTAATATCTAGTTCCTACCTACTGTGTCACGGTAATATCCGCGACCAGTTTTTTTTATGGACTAGCACTTGAACACATTAATCAAAGCGGGGTTCGTAGTTGTGCTTACAAAGAAGGTAGGTTGGGTGAAACGCAGTGTAACCCAACTCGGATGTTGGGTTGCGCTATGTCCTATCGGACACGCGCTCGCCGCACGCCGAAGGCGTGAACGCTAACGCTTCACCCAACCTACGTAGCTGATAAGTTTATTTTTACTTAAAATAGTTTTTCCCCCCTGCCTGCCCTAACCCGTCAATTTTAATGAAAACGAGTACTAATGGTTTGTCCCGTTAGTTTTGAGGGGCGTGCATCTAATCCGCCAGGGGTTGAAAACCCCTGTCTCATAGCAAAAGTCCTCTTAAGAGGACTAAGTGTTGGGTTACTCTTCGAGAAAGCTTCGCTTACACTCCGTTCAACCCAACCTACCTTCTTTCATTGTTTTACCCCGCAAAACTTTTGTGGTTGACTACTAATGGTCTGTCCCATTAATTTTGATGGGTTAGAAAGTCGCTCCGTAGGTTGGGTGAAGCGAAGCGCAACCCAACACCAACGTTGGGTTACACTCCGTTTCACCCAACCTACCTTCTTTCATTGTTTTACCCC